>JAJYIU010000008.1 GCA_021789895.1 Acidobacteriota bacterium
TGTGCGGTTTGCCCGCGCGCATTGGCCAGCGCCAGCCGCGCCGCGGTCGCCCGCTGCGCCGCGGCCAGCCAGGGTGGACGGGCCGACTCGCCGGCCTGCCAGCGCTGCCGCAGCACGCGCGCCTGCGCCGCCCGATGCCGCGCGGCGGTCTGCAGCAGTTTCTGCTGCCCTTCGCTGACGAGCAGTTGCAGCAGCGCCGCCCGCACATCGGCGCGCACCCGCCAGGCCGCCAGCGCCGCCTGCAGCCGGATGGCCGCCAGCTCGCGCCGCGCCACCCGGATCCGGGCGGCGCGCTTGCCCGCGGTCTCCAGCGGCAGCAGCGCCGCCAGACGGAAAGCCCACGGGCTCTCCGGAAAGGTTTCGAGCCCCGGCCCGAGATTCAGGCTGGGGTTGGGCCGCTCGGCTGCAGTCTTGATGCCCGCCTGCCCGAGCGCGAGATTGGCCCGCGCCGCCGCCAGTTGCGGGTTGTAATAGAGCGCGGCCAGGGTCAGGCGGCGCGGCGTCCAGACGCGCAGCGGCCAGTGCGGCAGCCGTTTGCCCAGCTCACGCTCCAGGTAGGCGCGCAGTTTCGGCGCCGCCAGCGACCGCCGCGAAAACCGCCGCGCCGCCGCCGCCGGCGCGAGCGGCACGGAATGATAGCGCGCGAAACCGCAGCCGGCCGGCAGCAGCGCCAGGCCGGACACTGCCGTGAGAACGATGAATTTCCATGCGCCGCTTGGGCTTCGCAATTGCCGCCTCGCTGAAAAACCGGATCTGCCGGCGCGCGCTTCCGGCGCCGGATACACTTCCCGCCAGGTTCAGCGAAGCGGTTAGATGCGCAGCAATGCGAGCGGAGGGGAAAGATCGAGCGGCGCCGCAGCCAGCTCGCGCGCCGTCCCTTCAACGCACAAGACTTCCGGCGCGCCCAGGCGGCGCTGCGCCCGCCGCCGCAAAACCTGGTATGCATTCGCCAGGGCCACGGCCGCGCCGGCGGCGACCAGCGCGAAGCAGATCATCAGCTCACCATCGTGCGTGTTCAGTGGACGCGCCCGGCCCATCCGGTCGAAACATTGCTTGAACGGCGCCAGCAGCAGATAAACGGCCGCCAGCGTGGCCAGCAGCACCAGAATGGGCGAACGGCGGCGCATTACACACAGCATAGCGCAAAAGACCATTCCCTTTGACGCCACTCCGCACCCGTTCCGTCTTCGCCCCGGATGCCGGCCGCGGCGCAAGCACGGCTGGCCGGTTAAAAAATCTGGAACCCGGATCAGCTTTTCGAACCAGCGCATGCGCGGCAGGAGCGTTTCCATGTGCTATTCTTCCAGCGCGTAAAATCCAATCGCTGCCGCTTGCACGGAGGAATTTTAAATGGGGAAAGTCGGGCTGCTTCCCAAAGCCGGTTTAATCCCTTTGGCCGCCGGCAGGATTGCGTATCGCTTGCGCAGTCCGTGGCTCCAGTTTCGCCGCGGGATCGCCCGCCGGATCGCGAGCGTCGAGCCGGGCTTCTTTGACGCCTATCCGCGCTTTTACAGCACCAGTTACGCGCAAGCCAGGCCGAACCGCCTGAACCGCCGCTACGAGGTCATGATCGCGGCCAACGCCGGCCTCATTCGAGGCCAATCGGTGCTGGATATCGCCTCGCACGATGGGCGCTGGAGCCTGGCCGCGCAGAAAACAGGGGCACGGGAGGTGCTGGGCATCGAGGCGCGCGCGCATCTGGTGAACGCGGCGCGCGAAAGCTTGCGGATGTATCAAGTGCCCGCAGGGGCGGTGCGATTCATCCAGGGCGATATCTTCGAGCAACTGGATCAACTCGAGCCGGCCCGCTTCGATACGGTTTTCTGCTTTGGTTTTTTCTACCACACTATGCACCACATGCTGCTACTCAATAAGATTGCCCGCTTAAAACCGAACTATCTGATCTGCGACACCGAAATCGATCTGGACCCGGACGCCATCGTGAAAGTGCACGCCGAGGGCGTGGAGAAGGAATATGCAGGCGCGTTTTCCGATGCCGGCGCCGAAGGCGCCATCCTGGTGGGCCATCCCAGCCAGCCGGCGCTGGAGCTGATGCTCAAGCATGCCGGGTTCGACTGTCGTTTTCTCGACTGGCGCAGTTTCGGCATCCGGCGATGGGATGGGTTGAAGGAATACCACGATGGGTCCCGCGTGACCCTGGTGGCGAAGCGAAAGGGAAGTTAACTGCAGCCTGGTTCCATAAATTTCAGCTCTATGAACCCAGCCGCTCGCCCGGCGCGAGGCGGGCGCCGCGCAAAAATTCCTCGCCGCTGAGCGGCTTGCGCCCTTCCAGTTGCACTTCCAGCAATTGCAATACGCCCGGCGCGCAGGCGACGGACATGAGTTTCGCCTCCGGCAGCAGCGTGCCCGGGGGCGCGGGCGCATCCGCTTCGGCAAGGATCCGGCAACGATGGATGCTCAGCCGCTCGCCGCGCAAGAAGGTATAGAGTCCCGGCCAGGGTTGAAATCCGCGCCAATGGTTGTAAAGTTCCCGCGCCGGCCGCTGCCAGTCCGCCAGCCCGTCTTCCTTTTTCAAGCGCGGGGCGAGCGACGCCTGGGAATCGTCCTGGGGAATGCTCGAAAGCCGGGCTTGCGCCAAACCGAGCAGCGTTTCGGCCAGCAGCTCGGCGGCGAGGACGGCCAGGCGGCGGCTCAGCTCGGGCGCGGTTTCCTCCTCGCCGATGGACAAGCGGCGTTGCAGCAGCATGTCGCCGGTATCCATGCCGGCGTTGATGCGCATCGTGGTCACGCCAGTCTCGCGTTCTCCACGCGCCAGCGCCCATTGAATCGGCGCCGCGCCGCGGTAGCGCGGCAGCAGCGAGGCGTGGGCGTTGATCGCTCCCAGCCGGGGCAGCTCGAACACCCGCGGCGGCAGCAGTTGACCGTAGGCCACCACCGCCAGCGCCTCCGGCTGCCTTGCCGCCAGCCATTGCAGCCCGTCATCGCCGCGAATCTTTTCCGGCTGGAAAACTTCCAGCCCCAGCCGCAGCGCCGCCTGCTTCACCGCCGGCGATTGCAGCGCCCCGCCGCGGCCGGCGGGCCGATCCGGCTGGCAGACCACGGCCCGCAGCCGCAGCCCCGGGGTGGCGGCCAGGCGCTCCAGCGCGGGCACGGCGAATGCCGGCGTGCCGAGAAAGATAACGTCCACACTGCGATTGTAGGCCGCGGCGCGGCAGCGCGCGGCGGCGCGGCGGCGGTTGGGGCCGGCGGCATGCAACCTCCGGCTCACGCTTACTCGTGAAAGCAGCTACGCTTCTTCCTGCTATCATTCATGATTTAAATTCATTAAAAATGAATTAACAATTTCTCTTCCTTAGTTTCTAATGACGCTAAAAGTTTCTTCACGTTTTCGATGCCGCTTTCCATCAGTGCGCGGTCAAGCTCATCCTGCGTTCGCACCGAATAGAAATCTTTTTTGGGATCAATATAGAGCAACACTATTTTATGAATCCCTATAAGATTGATGACATTTTTTAATGTTCCTTTGCTGATACCATCCCAAATCATAAAGCCACAGCTTGCATCCTTCGCCATGGCCAAGTCTTTTACTTCATAATAAGTTCGGCCATGCCGAATGCCCCGCGCGGCTCTATGCATCAAGGTATTCCAATTGCCGATATTATTCCGGCATACGCCCATGCAATATATATGCACTGGCTGATATTTGTGAGCAGCCAAATACCGCTGTACTGCTTTATCGATTCCGTTCGCATCGCCAATGAGTACGGTTAAATTTTGCTTCATGATATTGTCCAAACGTTCCCTTACTTGTGCGTTTAGTTTCGATAATGAACGCGACCCGGCAATAAAGACTGATTGCATATTCAATTCCTCGTACGGGTTAATGCAAGCACATGAACTGCTTGCACGCGTCCTTGAAGCTTTAGAATTTTGGCCGCCACATTCAGGGTTGCGCCTGATTGCAGCAGGTCGTCGAGAAGTAGTGCCGTTTTGTCTGCAAGGGTTTCGTTGCTGGCGAATGTCGCCTCTAACGCGTTCACGCGTGCTGAGAAGTCGCGGATATCCTTCATCTGCGGCGTCGTTTTCATCTTAATTAATGCTTCTGTATTCAAAACGATATCGAGCGATTGCGCCAATGCCCTTGCAAGCTCGAATACCGGCTGGAAACTCCTAAATTTCGAAGGTGGTATGGGGACAATGACATCGGGATGGATGCCCCAAGTTTTCAAAAATGCTTCTACCGCCTCGATAATTGGGACAATGGCAGCCTTATTATTCTTATACTTTAATTGATAAACGAGTTCTCCTAATTGTGATCGCACTATATCGAATTCGGGATGTCCAAATTCGTTAAACCCAATCATGGTGCTTGAAACCGTATGCACGTCCAGGACATACCCTTCATCCCAGGAACCTGCGATTTTTTTGGGGTGGATTTCGAGCATAAATATTTTTACATATTATTCCATGCGCAACTGATCAATCGCATTACGTCATAGCGATGGACCACGGCCCGCAGCCCCGGGGTGGCGGCCAGGCGCTCCAGCGCGGGCACGGCGAATGCCGGCGTGCCGAGAAAGATAACGTCCACACTGCGATTGTAGGCCGCGGCGCGGCAGCGCGCGGCGGCGCGGCAGTTAGGGCGGAAGCGATGACCTGGCCGGCATTGGCCCGCGCTGGCTTCAGCCGCCGTAGCCGGCGGGCGCGCTGAACCCACCGATGTCTTCGCTAAAGAGCCGGGCAAACTCGATCGGCGTGGCGTCTTCCCAGTAGGGACCCATGATCTGCAACCCCACCGGCAGCCGGGAGGAGGACTGGCCGATCGGCATCGCGGTCGCGGGACAGCCGGTCAATGTTGCCGTCACCATCCACGGCATCATCTGCATATAAGGGCGATTGCCGGCGGGCGTTGGAATCACCCTGCTGAACAGGTCGCCCTGATGGTCGTGCGGAAAGGCAACGGTAAAGCTCGCCGGCATCAGGAATAGATCGAACTGCTCGAAATATCTTTGCCAAATCGCGCGGTAGAAAAGCTGCCGGAAATGCAATTGCTGCCAGTCTGCATAGGAAATGAGCGCGCCGGCTGCAACGGGATGCTTCGGATTTTTCCGAAATATCGCCCGATCCCTGGCCTGTGCTGCCGCGCCTTCTGTACTGAAGTTGAACGCGTCGAGCAAGAGTAAATAAATTCTAGAGGCTTCGCCCAGATCGTAGCCCGGCGGCCAACCCTGCGCGAGCTTTGCCCCGGCGCGTTCGAGCGCCCGTAACGCCCGTTCCAGCACCGGCTGCACTTCTGTCGTCGGTTCCGCCATGGAACTTTCGAACATATACCCGATGCGAAACCCCTTGAGCGCGCGCTTGCGCGGAGGCGGCAGGTTCCAGGTCCATGCCTTGCGCCGATAGCCGTTGGGACCGCCCAGCACCGTGAGCGCCGCCATCAGATCTCGCGCACTCCGGGCCAGCGGGCCGGCGACCGCGAGTCCGGTCGTGAAACCGGGCAAACCCGGCGCGCCCCCGGGAACCTGGCCGTTCAGGCTGACCAGATCAAGGGTCGGCTTGTGGGAATAAATGCCGCAGAAACTTGCCGGAACTCGCAAAGATCCACCGATGTCGCTGCCGAGACTGAGATAGGCGAGTCCGGCGGCCAGCGCCGCGGCGCTTCCGCCTGAGGATCCTCCCGGGGTGCGAGCCAGGTCCCAGGGATTATTCGTGGTTCCATAAATGTCGTTATAGCTTTGCCAATCCATTAAATTCAGCGGCACATTGGTCCCCCCGAGCAAAATGGCGCCGCTCTGCAATAGGCGTTGGACGGCGACGGCATTGGCGGGCGCTCTGGTGTTTTTAAAAGCGACGATTCCCCAGGTATCGGGCTCGCCTTGAACGGCGAAGGATTCTTTTACGCAGATCGGCACCCCATGGAAGGGGCCCAATCGAACGCCGCGCGCGAGCGCCGCATCGGTTTGCCGGGCCTGCGCCAGCGCCCGCTCCCGCATCAAGTAAACGAACGCGTTCAATTGCGGATTGTAGCGCTCGATGCGGGCAAGCATGTGCCGCGTCAACTCAAGCGAGGAAACGCGCTTGGCGCGGATTGCGGCGGCAGCATCGAGCGCCGGAATAAAATCCAGACCGGCGCCGGCGGGGGCCGAAAAAGCTTCGGGAATCGGCCCTGCCGCCGCCAGCGTGCCGGCGGAAATCAGCAACTCACGGCGAGTCATGCGCTCAGTCTATCAATCGGCTGAAAATGACGCGCAGCTAATGATTGTAAAAATAAAGCCTTCGTTCCTTCACCATGCGAAAACTTCGACTGGCAGTTGATGCAGTGGGCGAAGGAATTGATGGCCGCCCGCCGCGGCCGGCGGCCGGCGCATGCAACCTCCGGCGCGCTCTCCGGGTTCAGAACTGATCGTGTGGCGCCTGCACACCGAGGCCGACTTAAGCCCGCTCGAGCCGATTTGGCGCGCGGCCGGGGCCGAACATATTTTCCAGCGTTTCGAGCTCTCCGCCGCCTGGGCGCGCATCTACGCCGGCGCCGGCGGACCGTACCGCTTGCGCGTCTGGTACTGCGACGATCCGCCGCTGATCCTGCCCCTGGCCGAGCGCGACGGCGGCTTGCACTGGCTGGGCGACGGACTGTGGGATTATTGCGATCCGCTGGGCGACGCCGCCGCCCCGGCCTGGGGCCGCCTGCCGCGTTTTCCCCAGCCGGCGGCGCTGCAGGGCATACGCGAAGGCTGCCCCTGGTGGCGCTGGTTTCAGGCGCAGCCCTGGCAACTGGAATTTTTCGCCGACGCTCCGTTTTACCGGCCGGCGGCCGGCTCTGCCGCCGCCGCCCTCGCCGCGCTCGACCGTCAACACGAGCGCATCGCCGAACGCCTGGCGCGCTTGCTGGCGCAAGGGATTGAATTCACTCCCGTCGCCGGCGCCAGCGAGCGCCAGCGGCTGCTCGCCTGGATCCTGCGGCGCAAGGCCGAGCGCCTGGCCGAGCTCGGAGCCGCCAACGTGCTGGGGCGGCTGGAAGCCGCCTGGCTGGAGGAAATGGCCTGCTGCCATCCCGAATTGTGCGAGTTGTGGCGGCTCGGCCCCGCCGAAGCACCCTGGTCCGGATTCCTGACCTGGGCCCAGCCCCAGCTCCGTTACGGCTACACCCTTTCCTTCGAGGCTGCCGCCGCCCGCCACTCCCCCGGCATCAAGCTGCTCTATGCCGTCTTGCGCGCCAGCGTGGCCGAGGGCCGGGGGTTCGATTTTCTCACCGGCGGGCAGAGCTTCAAGCTGCGCTTTGCCAGCGGCTGCCAGCGATTGTGGCAAGCCAAGGGATAAACGATTACGGCAGTCCGCCGCGCCGCCGCAAACGGCAATGCTAAACTGCACTCAGAGCCGATCGTGGACGCCACTCCAACCACCCCTGAGCCGGAGCTTGGACGCGCCGATATCCATTGCCATCTCCTGCCCGGCCTGGATGACGGCGCCCTCGACCTGGAAACCTCGCTCGCCATGGCCCGCATCGCCATCGAGGATGGCACCACCGACCTGGCCGCCACCCCGCATGCCAACTTCCAGTTCGACTTCTCCCCGGAGCGGAATCGCGAGTTGAAGGCGGAATTGGAAAGCCGCCTGGAAGGCAAGCTGCGCCTGTACCTGGGCTGCGATTTTCATCTCTCGATCGAGAACATTCAAGACGCCGCCGCTCATTTCGGCAAATACAGCCTGAACGGCGGGCGCTACCTGCTGGTGGAATTTCCCGACCCGTTTCCCCCGGCCGCCCACGAAGACGGCTTGCGGCAACTGCTCGAAGCCGGCTATGTGCCGGTGCTGACGCATCCCGAGCGCAACCGTGTATTCCAGAACACGCCCCGGCTGATTGACGATTTCGTGCGCCTGGGCTGCGTGGTGCAGGTGACCGCGGCGGCGTTTTTAGGCGATTGGGGACGCGCCGCGCAAAAAATGGCGGAAGACCTGCTGCGCCGCGACCTGGTGCATGCGATCGCTTCCGACGGCCATTCGCCACGCGGCCGCGCGCCCCGGCTGGCCGAAGCCGCCGGCCGGATCGCCCAACTGCGCGAGCTCGGACTGGCCGATGTGCTGAGCTGCGGCAATCCCCAGGCGATGCTGCGCAACCAGGACCTGCCCTATCATCCCCGCCCGAGCGAGTCCCGCAAAAAGCCCGGCCTGCTGGCCCGCCTCGGCTTCGCCGCGCGCAACTGAACGCCGCCGCCGCCCGCCCATCCTCATGTCTTCAGGCTTTTTCAGCGCGGCGGGCGGGTGGTTGCGCGATGGGTCCGCTCGATGGCGTGTGCGATAATTTTTTCCACTAAGCCGGAGTTCGCGGCCGGCCGCCGCGCCGCCGCTCCGGGGAGCCCCCGCTATGCCGCTTTACGAACCTCCGCGCACGCACCGCCTCCGCCATCTATTATTTTTGCTGCTCGCCGTGGCGCTGGCGGCGCTGGCGCTGGCCTGGCTGCGGGGCGGGACGCCGCGCGTGCGCGCGGCCTGGCCGCGCGCCGTCGGGCTGCATACCAGGGTCACCATCCAGGCCGCCGCCGGCATGGGACTCGGCTCCGCGCGGGTATGGTACGAACAGGCCGGCCGCGAAATCCCGGTCTGGCAGCGGCGCTGGAACGGGCGCCGGTGGTGGCTCTCGGCGCAGCCGCGCCAGGCGAGGCTGGCGCTCGCCCTCGGCCGCGGCGACGTGCCGGGCTTGCACGACGGCCCAGCCACGCTGGTGGTGCGCGTCAGCGCCGCCAATCTGCGCCACTCGAGCCTGACCCTGCGGCGCCCGGTGGTGGTCCGCTCCCGCCCGCCCAGCATCACCGCGCTGACAGCCCAGCAGTACATCGTGCAGGGCGGCGCCGAATTGGTGGTCTATCGCGTTTCTCCCGGCGTGGCGCGCTCCGGGGTGAGCCTGGGCGGCGTCTTTTTCTCCGGACATCACCTGCCCGGCGCCCCGGACGGCACCGATTTTTGTCTGTTCGCCTACCCGTACAATGCCCGGCCGCCGCTTGCGGCGCGGCTCGAGGCGGTGGATGACGCCGGCAACCGCGCCCAGGCGGCGTTCCCCTTGCACGCCTTCCCGCAGCATTTTCGCCAGCGCCCGCCGTTCGTCCTGACCCGGGCGATGCTGCAGCGCCTGGTGCCGCCGATTCTCGCGCACGCGCCCGGGCTCAAGCCCGGCCCCAGCCTGGCCGCGAACTTTACCTTGATTGACCAGACGCTGGCGCAGCAGCAATTGCAGCAGTTGCGCCTGCTCAGCCGGCACAGCCGCCACAGCTTTCTCTGGCGCGGGGCGTTTGTGCCGCTGCCGCATGCCAAGCTCGAGGCCCGCTTCGCCGACTCGCGCCAGTTCGTCTATCACGGCCGGGTGCTCACCCGCGAAGTCCATCTCGGCGACGACCTCGCCTCGGTGGCGCACACGCCCATTCCCGCCGCCAATGCCGGGCGGGTGATGCTGGCCGGCTATTTCGGCATTTTCGGCAATACCGTCGTGCTCGACCACGGCTACGGCCTGATGACGCTCTACGGCCACATGAACGATTTCGCCGTCCAGGTGGGGCAATCGGTGGTGAAGGGGCAAACCCTCGGCCACAGCGACTCGACCGGCCTGGCGCTGGGCGACCATGTGCACTTCAGCGTGCTGGTGGATGGCATCATGGTCAATCCGCTCGAGTGGTGGGATCCGCGCTGGCTGCAGGCGCACCTCTGGCGCAAGCTGGCGCAGTACGGCAACACCCAAACCCAGCCGGGAACAAGCCCCCCCGCGGCCCCTGCCGCCGCCCGCGCCGCGGCGGGATCACGCCCCCCGGCTTGACCCCGCCATGCCGGGGGTTGTATAAATATTCATTGGATGGTTATTTATTCATTCGCCGCGGCCCGCGATGAGCAAAGCCTATCGGCATGAACAGATTCTGAAGTTGATCCGGGCCCAGCGGCTGCATTCGCAGACCGAGCTGGCCGCGTCGCTGGAGCGGCGGGGGATGCGCATCAGCCAGGTCACCCTGTCGCGCGATTTGCGCGACCTGGGGGTGGTGAAATCGGCCGCCGGCTACGTCGCCGTGCCGCGCGCTGGGGCCGACCCCGCGCCTGCGCGCGAGGCCGCCGCCGAGTTGGCGCGGGTGCTGCGTGAGTTCGTCCGCGATTTGCGCCCGGCGCAGAATCTGGTGGTGATTAAAACCGAGCCCGGCGCCGCGCCCACCGTGGCCGCGGCGCTGGACGCCGAAAACTGGCGCGAGGTGGTCGGCTCGCTCGCCGGCGACGATACCGTATTGCTGATCTCGGCCGACGCCGCCACCGGCCGGCGCCTGTGGCGCCGGCTGCGCGAAATCCTGGCCGCCTGATGTCCCCGCCCGCGGGGAGAGGAACGGGGTTATGCCTCCAACTGCCCACCTTGCCGCTGCCGCCGCGTTGAAGAAAAACGGCGCCGCCGCCCGCGCCCCGCGCGCCGGCGCGCCCGCCGCCCCCCGCGCTACGGCCAACGGCGCCAAATTGATCCTGCCGCGCCTGGGGGTAGGCGATTTTCTCGATATTGCCGACCTCAGCCGCGACGACTTCTTCCGCCTGCTCGAGCTCGCCGCCGCGCTCAAGGCCGGGCGCAGCCGCTACCGCCGCCTGCTCGAGGGCCGCGGCCTGGCCATGATCTTCGAAAAACCCTCGCTGCGCACCCGCGTCACCTTCGACGTGGCGATGCAGGAGCTCGGCGGCTACGCCGTCTTCCTCGATTTCACCGATTCGCCGCTGGGCGAGCGCGAAGATATCGTGGATGTCGCCCGCAATCTCGAACTCTGGCTGCACGGCATCGTCGCCCGCACCTTCGAGCATGCCTCCATTCAACTGCTGGCCGAATCGGCGCGCATTCCGGTGATCAACGGCCTCAGCGACCTCAGCCATCCCTGCCAGGCGCTGGCCGATTTCCTCACCTTGCGCGAAACCTTCGGCGATTTCCGCCCCGGCCGCCGCGGCTTCAAGCTGGCTTACGTCGGCGACGGCAACAATACCCTGCATTCGCTGATGCAAGCCGCCGCCCTGGCCGGCATCGAGATGAGCGTCGCCACCCCGCCCGGCTACGAGCCGCAGCCGGCGATCTTCGCCGCCTGCCAGGAAATCGCGCGCTCGACCGGCGCCCGCCTCGAGCTGCACCACCGCGCCGCCCCCGCCGTGCGCCGCGCCGCCGCCGTCTATACCGATACCTGGGCCAGCATGGGCCAGGAAGCCGAGGCGACGCAGCGCATCCGCGACTTTGCCGAGTTTCAAGTCAACGAGGCGGTCATGGCCAAGGCCGCCGCCGGCGCCCGCTTTATGCACTGCCTGCCCGCCCACCGCGGCCAGGAAGTCACCAGCGGGGTGATCGATGCGCCGCAGTCGCTGGTCTATCGCCAGGCGGAAAACCGCCTGCATGCCCAGAAAGCGGTGCTCGCCGCCCTGCTCGGCGCGGTTTGATGGATTTTATTTTGTTCGCCAAAGGACGTTCTCCCATGCCTTCCTCCTCTTCCGTACGCCGCATCGCCCTCGCCTATTCCGGCGGGCTCGATACGTCCATCATCATTCCCTGGCTGAAGGAAAACTACGGCGGCGAAATCATCGCCGTCATCGCCAACGTCGGCCAGGACGACGACTTCGACCAGGTCAAAGCCAAAGCGCTCAAAACCGGCGCCGCCAAGGCGGTGATTGCCGATGTGCTCGAGGAGTTCATCACCGGCTACATCTGGCCGACGCTGCGCGCCGGCGCGGTTTACGATCACAAGTACCTGCTGGGCACTTCGTTCGCCCGGCCGATCATCGCCAAGGCGCAGATCGAGGCGGCCCGCGCCGAAGGCTGCGACGCGGTGGCGCACGGCTGCACCGGCAAGGGCAACGACCAGGTGCGCTTCGAGCTGACCTACAAGGCCCTCGCCCCCGAGCTGAAGGTGATCGCCCCCTGGCGCGAGTGGGAAATCCGCAGCCGGGAAGACGCGCTCGCCTACGCCGCCGCACACCAGGTTCCGGTCGAGCAGACGGTGAAGAAGATCTACAGCCGCGACCAGAATATCTGGCACATCAGCCACGAAGGCGGCGCGCTCGAGGACCCCGCGCTCGAGGCTCCCGACGACGTCTGGCTGCTGACCCGCTCCATCGCCGACGCCCCCAACCAGCCCGAGTACGTCACCCTCGGCTTCGAGCGCGCCACGCCGGCCAGCGTCAATGGCAAGCGCCTGGCGCCGGCGGAGCTGCTGCGCCAGCTCAACGCGCTCGCCGGCAAGCACGGCGTCGGGCGCATTGACCTGGTCGAAAACCGCTTCGTCGGCATGAAATCCCGCGGCGCATACGAAACCCCCGGCGGCACCCTGCTGCTGACCGCGCTGCGGGAGCTGGAGGCGCTCACGCTCGACCGCGAGACCGCCAACATGAAGCAGCACCTCGCCCAGGATTATGCCCGCCTGGTCTATAACGGGCTTTGGTTCACCCCGCTGCGCGAGGCGCTCGACGCCTTCGTCCAGCAGGCGCAGGCGCGCACTACCGGCGAAGTGCGCTTGAAGCTGCACAAGGGGCAGGCGCTGCCCGCCGGCCGCACCTCGCCGTATTCGCTCTACTCCACCACGCTCGCTTCCTTTACCATGGGCGAGTTGTACGATCAAAAAGACGCGGAAGGCTTCATCAACTGCGTCGGCCTGCCGGTCAAGATGCAGGCGCTGCTCAGCCGGGAGTGGCCGAAGCCGGCATCGGCGGGGCGGCCCTGAGCCCCGGCGCGGAAACGACTATGGCGGAAAAGCTCTGGGGCGGCCGCTTCCAGCGGCCCACGGCGGCGGAGCTGGAACGGATCTCGGAATCCTTCAGCTTCGACCGCCGCCTGGCGGGGGCGGAAATTCGCGGCACCCGGGTGCATGCCCACCGGCTGCGCCAGGCCGGCGTGCTCGACGCGGCCGAGTTGGCCGCGCTCGAGCGCGGGCTCGACCAGCTCGCCGCCGAACTCGACGGCGGCCCGCCGCCGGCGCCCGCCGCCGGCGCCCCCGAGGATGTCCACACCTACGTTTTCCAGCGCTTGTTGGCCGCCGCCGGCGACGCCGCCCGCAAGCTGCAAACCGGGCGCAGCCGCAACGAGCAGGTGGCGCTCGATCTGCGCCTCTATCTACTCGACCTGCGGCCGGAATTCGAGCGCCATTTCGCCGCGCTGTTGACCGCCCTGGCCGGCTTCGCCGAGGCCCACGCCGAAATCGTGATTCCCGGCTACACCCATGGGCAGCGCGCCCAGCCGATCTCGCTCGGCCATCACGCCCTGGCTTACGCCGAAATGCTGCTGCGCGACCGCGAGCGCTTCGAGCAGGCCTGCCGCCGCCTGGCCGTCTCGCCGCTGGGTTCGGGCGCGCTCGCCGGCGCCCCCCTCGCCTATGACCGCGAGCTGGCGGCGCGCGAGCTGGGGCTGGAGCGCGCCAGCCGCAACAGCCTGGACGCGGTCGGCGACCGCGACTTCGTCGCGGAAATCCATTTTGTCCTGGCGCAACTCGGCATCCATCTCTCGCGCTGGGCCGAGGACTGGATCCTCTATGCCGGCGCGGAATTCGGCTGGCTGATCATCGCCGACGAGTACGCCACCGGCAGCAGCCTGATGCCGCAGAAAAAAAATCCCGACGCGCTCGAGCTCATTCGCGGCAAAGCCGCCCGCCTCGCCGGCAACCTGATGCAGTCGCTGGTGCTGCAGAAAGGCCTGCCGCTGGCCTACAACCGCGACCTGCAGGAAGACAAGCCGGCGCTGTTCGATTCGCTCGATACCGCCCGCGATTGCCTGGCGCTGGCCGCCGGGGTCGCGGCCAGCGCCGGCGTGGACGCCCGGCGCGCCGCCCGCGCCGCCGCCGACCCCGCCCTGCTGGCCACCGATCTGGCCGACCTGCTGGTCGAACGCGGCGTGGCCTTCCACGCGGCGCATGCCCAGGTCGGCCGCCTCATCGCCGCCGCCCTCGCCGCCGGCGACGCCGATTTTCGCGCCCTGCCCGAGGCCGAACTGCAACGCTTTCTGCCGCAACTCCCCGCCGCCGATGTACGCGCGCTCGACGCCGCCCGCTGCCTCGCCCGCCGCGATATCCTCGGCGGCGCCGCTCCCGCCCAGGTGCGCGCCCGCGCCCGGGAACTTCACCGGTTCGCCGCCCGCACTGACAACTAAATTTTCCTCCCCGCCATCCGTATCCCGAATGGGAGGAATTGCCATGCCCAACCCCGATCTCGAAGGCTTCCGCGTCGCCGCGCTGGTGTCGGACCGCTTCGAGGAGTCCGAGTTGGTCGGGCCGAAGCAGGCCCTGGAAGCAGCCGGCGCCAAGGTTGAAATCGTTTCCTCACAGCCCGAACTACAGGCCATGCGGCATTTCGAACCCGGCGGGCGCTATCGCTGCGATCAGCCGCTCGAGCGCGCCCGCGCCGCCAACTACGACGCCCTGCTGCTGCCGGGCGGCGTCATCAATGGCGACCAGTTGCGCCTCCAGCCCGACGCCCAGGGCTTCGCTCGCGAACTGGTGGAGGCGGAAAAGCCGGTTGCGGTGATCTGCCATGGCGGCTGGCTGTTGATCTCCAGCGGCCTGGTCGTCGGCCGCAAGCTCACCAGTTGGCCCACGCTGCAAGACGACTACCGCAATGCCGGCGCGCAGTGGGTGGATCAGGAAGTCGTGGTGGACGGCAACTTCGTCAGCAGCCGCAAGCCCGACGACATCCCCGCCTTCAACCGCGAGATGCTGCGCGTCTTCGCCGCCGCGCGCCAGGCCAAAGCCGCCTGAGCCGGCGGAGCACTCGCCCGTTCCTGGCGCTGAATAGGCGCGCGGCGGCGCGCCGGCGGACCCGGCGACCGGCTTGCCGCGGATTGCTGGTACATTCGTTGCATGCGCGAGAATCCTGCCGCGCCGCGCCGCGAAGTGCCGCTGGCCGAGGCGCGCGCGAGCATCCTGGAGCAGTTACGGTCGCACCCGGCCGCGCTGCGGGTGCAAAAACTGGACTACACCGAAGCCGCCGGCCATGTGCTGGCGCGCGAGTTGCGCGCCGGCAGCGGCCTGCCGCCGTTTGCCCGCTCTACCCGCGACGGCTATGCCCTGCGCGCCGCCGATCTCGATGCCGCGCTCGCGAGCCGCGGCGGGCGCCTGCGCCTGGCCGGAGAAATTCGCGCCGGCGGCGAAACGATAGAACTGCCGGCGGAGAGCTGCATCGAGATCATGACCGGCGCGCCGCTGCCCGCCGGCGCCGACGCCGTGGTCATGTTCGAACATGCCCGCGCCGAGGGCGGCGACATCGTCTTTTCGCGGCCCGCCCGCCCGGGCGACAATTTCGTGCCCGCCGGCCAGGAGGCCGCTGCCGGCTCGATCGTGCTGCCCCGCTGGCGCCGCCTCCATGCCGCCGGCGCCGGCCTGCTCGCCTCGATCGGCTGCGTGGCGCCGATGGTGTTTGACCGCCCGCGCGTCGCCCTGCTGGTTACCGGAGACGAGTTGGTTGCGCCCTGGCAAACTCCGGCCGGCGCGCAGATTCGGGATGCCAATTCCGCCCTGCTCGCCGCCCGCGTCGCCGCCTGCGGCGCGGTACCGCTGCCGCTGCCCATCGCCCGCGACCACCCCGGCGAGCTGGCCACCAGCCTGGCGCGGGGCCTGGCCGAGGCCGATCTGCTCGTCATCAGCGGCGGCGCTTCCGCCGGCCGCTACGATTTCACCCGCGCCGCGCTGGAGAAACTCGGCGCCGAATTTTACTTTGACGCCGTACGCATCCGCCCCGGCCGGCCCGCCGTCTTCGGCCGCGCCCGCAATGCTTTTTTCTATTGCCTTCCCGGCAATCCGGTCAGCGCGCTGGTCACCTTCGAGTTGCTGGTTCGGCCGGCGCTGGCGGCGCTCTCCGGCGAGCCGCCCGAAACGTGGCTGCGCCCCTTCGATTTGGCCGAACTCGACTCTGAATTTCGCGGCCCCGCGCTGCCGCTGGTCAGCTTCGTGCCGGTGCGCTCGCTTGCCGGCGGCTCGCGGCCGCGCCTTGCGCCGCTTGCGTATCATGGCTCCGGCGATCTCGTTGCCGCCGCCGCCGCCGATGCCTTCCTGCTCGTGCCGGAAGGCTGCGACCGAATCGCTGCCGGCAGCCTGGTGGAAATGTTCTGGAATTAATGCGCGCAAGCTCCCAACAGTGGAAACATTGATAAAAAGACCGTTGCAATCTTAGTTGCGCTAGTGTCCCACAGCAGTTAAACCAAAACAAATCAATAGATTACATGTG
The DNA here is from genome assembly GCA_021789895.1 of Acidobacteriota bacterium. Taxonomy (GTDB): domain Bacteria; phylum Acidobacteriota; class Terriglobia; order Terriglobales; family SCQP01; genus JAKASR01. The sequence goes on from JAJYIU010000008.1 coordinate 16,153, forward strand.
ACACTAAACCGCTTTTTAGGGCTGTAGTTAGTGTCCCAGCCCATGCGATCCGGCTGCCTTTTGTAAGTTTAAATACAAGACATGCGCCCGTCCATGTCTTGCCGCCGGGCGGCTTGCATCGGGAGCGCGGTGGCAATGTGGCGGCAAATTTTCATTTGCCGCCACACGCAAAACATAGAAGGCAAAAGGCTTAAGTGGCCTGTGGCGGCAGTGCAAGCAATTTCACGAACCTGCGTATGGACCGTATCGTCTGTTTTCAGTTTTCAGCGCCCAATATTTAAAATTGCACCGTTTTCAAATAATGAATGCTGGTCACGATTTCGCGCGGCGCCGCCGGGCTTTCATCCTCGACATAGTAACGTTCGACCCCCGCTGCCGCCGCCGCCCGCAGTATCGCCGGCAGGTTCAGCACTCCTTGTCCCAGCGCCACGCTGGCGTCGCCGGCGGTTTGGGTGGTGGCGAAGCCGCGGGGCGTGCCCCGCCGCATGTCCTTCAAATGCATCAGCCGGAAGCGCCCCGGATAGCGCTGCAGATATTGCACCGGGTCCTGCCCGCCGCGCGCCACCCAGAAAATATCCATTTCAAAATCCACCAGCTCCGGCCGGGTGTGCTCCAGCAGTCGATCGTAGAGCGGGCGCCCGCCCGCCAGGCGGAAATCGAAATCGTGATTGTGATAGCCAAACCGCAATCCCTTCCGGCGCAGCCGGGCCGCCCAGCGGTTGAACCGCTGCGCCTGAAGGCGCATGTCGGCCGGCGTCAGTTGATACCGCCGCTGCCAGTCGAAAGACGAGCAGATGGCATAGCCGGCTCCGAGAGCGTGGCAGGTCTGGACCACGCCGGCGAACTGGCGTTCGAATAGCGAAGCGTCGAAATGCACGCTGGTGCAGCGCAGCCCGGCACGGTCGAGCGCCCGGCGCAGGCCCGCCGGCGTGGTCCCGTAATAGCCCAGCGGCTCGACTTCGCGATAGCCGAGGCGATGCACCCAGGCCAGCACCCGGTCGAGATGGCCCGGCAACTGGTTTCTCAGGCTGTAGAGTTGCAGCCCGTAATCGCCGTGAAAACGATGCCGCGCCGGCAGGGCGGCCGGCAGCGCGCCGCCATCCGGGAATCCGAAAAGATATTTTCGCCAGCCGCTCAAGTTGATCTCCTGCGCCGCCGCGCCCACCAGGATTTTACCCGCAGCCGCTGGCGACGGTGCGCTCGCTGCCAGGAATTTCCATCGCCGCGGCCGGGTAGATGGTTTGCAGTACTATGGCATTTTGCCTGACTCGAAAAGTAGGGCTTGAAATCCAACCGGCTGCAGCCATTATGCTGGCGCCGGCAGGAGGCTCGTTTTGAAAACCCGGCATGCGGCATTCGCCGCGTTCTGCGCCGTCTCGCTGGCGTCTGTCCCTGGATTATTCGGGCAATGGCCCACTTTTGGACACGATCCGCAGCGCAGCGGCTGGGAGCAATCGAACCACGCGCTGACCCCGGCCGCCGTCGCCGGGCTGCGCCTGGCCTGGCGCACGCGCCTGCCCAATCCGCCGCGCTCGCTGAGCGGATTGATGGCGCCGCTGGCCGCCACCGTGCAGATCAACGGGAAGCCGCAAACGGTGGTGATTGTCTCCGGCGGCTCCAATCGCGTTTTCGCGCTCGATGCCGCCGGCGGACGCCTGCTCTGGCAATCTGATCTGGCGGTCACCGCGCCCCTGCCCGGGCCGCCGATGTGGCTCTGCCCCAATAGCGCCAACGACACGCCGGTGCTCGATCCCGGCCATCAGCGCCTTTTCGTCATCGCCGCCGACGGACGCCTTTTCACCCTCGGCCTGGCGGATGGGCGCCCGCTGCAGCCGCCGCTGCGCTTCGTGCCTCCCTATTCGAAAATGTGGAGCCTCAATTACTCCCAGGGCTGGCTCTATACCAGCGTTTCGCAGGACTGCAATCAGCACCGCTCCGGCGTCTATGCCATGAACCCGGATCAACCCGGGCACCCGGTCACCACCTTCTGGAGCTCGCAGGCCTGCGCCACCGGTTTTTGCGGCGCCGGCATCTGGGGGCGCGGCGGCGTCGCCATCGGGCGCCAGGGCGATATCTATGCCACCACCGGCGATGCCCCCTTCAACCCCGCCGGCAACGAGTTCGGCGACAGCTTTCTCCGCCTCGCTCCGCGCACGCTGGAGCTGCGCGATTACTTCACTCCGCCCGACTGGCGCTATGTCACCCGGCTCGATCTCGATATCGCCACCACCACGCCGGTACTCTTTCCCTGGCATGGACTCCAACTGGCGGCGTTCGGCGGCAAGCAGGGCCTGATCTATCTCGTCAACACCGCCCGCCCCGGCGGCTCCACTCATCAACGCGACCTGTACACCTCGCCGATATATTCCAACGCCGTCGCGACCTTTCAGCAGCGCGGCATCTGGGGCGAAATGAGCGTCTGGCGCGACTCCGCCAACGGCGCGACTTACCTTTACGTCCCCACCTGGGGACCGCCCGCGGCCGCATCTGCTGCTTTCCCGCTGCGTCACGGCGCAGCGCCGGATGGGGCCGTTTTAGCTTTTCAGGTCGCCGCCGGCGCCGGCGGACATCCGGTCCTGCAGCCCGCCTGGCGGTCGCGCGACCTCGCCGTGCCCGAGCCGGTGGCGGCCGGCGCGGGAGTCGTCTTCGCCCTGGCCACCGGCGAAAACACCGAGCAGGTCCACGGCGGCGATATCCATCGCATCATCGCCCACCGCGCCAATTTGCAGCACGGCCACGCCGAGCTGTTCGCGCTCGATGCGCGCACCGGCCGCACCCTCTGGTCGAGCGGCAGCGCCATTCGCGGCTGGATGCACTTTACCGGCCTGGCCCTGGCCGGCGGCCGGGTCTTTCTGGCCACTCACGGCGGCACCGTGTACGCCTTCGGCCTGCATGCGCCGCATTCCGTCCCGCCGCTGCGCATCGTCCCGCCGCTCGCCGGCGCGCCCGCGCCGCGGGCGAATCACCCTGCCCCCGCCGCGCACCCAATTCCCCCCGCCGCCGCCAGCCTGCCCGCCTGCCGCCCGGCGCACCGCCTTTTCGATCAGGAATGCGCCATGTGCCACGGCGCCAACGGCAAGGGATTTTCCAGCATCGGCACGCCCGACTTCACCAATTCCGCCTGGCAGCAGGCGCACTCCGACGCGCAGCTCATCGCCGCCATCCGCAATGGCGTCGGCGGCGCCGGACACATGCCCGCCTACGCTAATGTCCTCCAGCCGGCGCAGATTGACGCGCTGGTGCGCTGCGCCGTGCGCGGGTTTGGGGCCAAGCCGTGAGCCCGCACGCGGGCGGGGCTTATGACGTGGCCGTGGTGGGCTCGGGCGCTGCCGGCGGCTGGGCGGCCAAGCGCCTGGCCGAGGCCGGCTTGAAAGTGGCGCTGCTCGATGCCGGGCGCCGGCTCGCCGACGCCGATTACCGCGAGCATCTGCCTGCCGCGCGACTGCCTTTCCGCAATCTCGCTCCCGAGCTGCTCCGCCGCAATCGCCCGGTGCAGAGCCAATGCTATGCCCTGAGCGAATACAATGCCGGCTGGTTCGCCAACGATCTCGAAGAGCCTTACACCAGCGCCGCCGGCATGCCCTTTACCTGGCTGGGCCGCATGCGCGCCGTCGGCGGGCGCACCAACGTCTGGGGCCGCTGGAGCCTGCGCTTCAGCGATCTCGATTTCCACGCCGCTTCGCATGACGGCTATGGCCAGGATTGGCCGCTCTCCTATCGCGACCTGGCGCCCTACTACGACCAGGTCGAACGCTATATCGGCGTCAGCGGCCGGCGCGAAAACGATCCGGTACTCCCCGATGGCCAGTTTCAGCCCGCCATGCCGCTCACCTGCGTCGAGCGGCAGTTTCACGACCGCGTGCGCGCCCGCCTCGCCCGCACCGTCACCATCGGGCGCCTCGCCAATCTCACCCGCCCGCTCCACGGCCGCGCGCCCTGCCATTACTGCGGCCCCTGCGAGCGCGGCTGCGTCACCCATTCCTATTTCAATTCCGCCTTCACCACCGTCGCCGACGCCCTCGCCACCGGCCGTTGCACGCTCATTCCCGAGGCCATGGCCTACCGCGTAGAGATGGATTCCGGCCGGCATCGCGCCCGCGGCGTCAGCTACCTCGACCGCCGCACCCGCCGCACCCGCGAGCTGCGCGCCCGCGCGGTCGTGCTCTGCGCCCAGTCGCTCGAATCGGTGCGCATCCTGCTCAACTCCGCCACCCGCCAGGATCCCAACGGCCTGGCCAACTCCAGCGGCGTGCTCGGCCATTACCTGATGGACCACGTTTACAAGGGCGGCGGCGCCGGCGGCGAGTTCGACCTGCCCGCCGGCGGCGCGCTCTTTGGCCCGCGCCGCCCCAACGGCCAGGGGCTTTACATTGCGCGCTTCCGCAATACCCGCGAGCGCTGGCCGGCATTTCTGCGCGGCTATGGCATCTATGGCTGGTCGGGCGCGGGCCTGGACTGGGCCAGCCCCGGCCTGGGCGAAAACTATCTCAACCGGCTACGGCAGTCCCGCACCCCCTTCGCGCTTGCGCTCACCGCGTATGGCGAATGCCTGCCGCGCTGGTCCAACTACGTCGAGCTCGATCCGGAGCGCGTGGACGCCTTCGGCCTCCCCGTGCTGCGCTTCCACATGCGCTTCGGCGAAAACGAATTGGCGATGTGCCGCGACATGGGCGCCAGTTGCGGCGAGATGCTGGCTGCCGCCGGCGCGCGCAACATACAAACCTGGACCAACCCCGATCCGGAGCCCGGCTGGTGCATCCACGAAGTTGGCGTGGCGCGCATGGGCCGCTCTCCCCGCTCTTCCGTGCTCAACGCATTCCAGCAGGCCCACGACGTGCCCAACCTGTTCGTCATGGATGGCGCCGGCTTTCCCTCCTCCGCCTGCCAGAACCCCACCTTGACCATCATGGCCCTGGCGCTGCGGTCGTCCGACTACCTGCTCGAGCAGATGCGCCGCGGAGAGTATTAATTCAGATCGCGCGAGAACATCAGCTTCAGCGTCACCGGATCGGTGGCGGCATTCAGCCCGAAACCGATGCCGGTTTCAATGTCCACCAGCTTGCTGCTGAAATCCACCACGCTCCAGAGCTGGTGAAACTGCTGCCCCGCGGCCAGCGGATGGCGCAGCGTGCCGAAATCGTCGTACTCTTCCGCCGCCAGCGCCCAGCGCGAAGAAAAATGGTAGGCGATGCGCCCGCAGGGCGCGAAATCCAGTCCCAGCGGCCCGCCGGTGTAGGAGTTGTCGAGGATGGGGTTGTAGATCAGGTCCACCCGGCCGAGATGCACCCCCACAATCGGACGAATCTCGGAGGTGGCGCGCCGCCGGTCCCACCAGCTCGCGTTGTAGCTGAACTCGAAATTCATGCCGTAGAAAAATTTCCGCTGCGCCGCGTGCGGGCTGACGAAAAGGAACCGCAGCTTGGCGCCGTTGATCGTCGCGCCGCGGTGCTGCGAGACGCTGTACAGCGGCAGATACAGCCCCAGCTCCAGCCAAGCTTTCGCGCCATAGGCCCACTCCGCCGTCCCGTTCCAGGAGTGATCCGGCACGACCGCGCCGGGAAAGGCCGGCGTCTGCAGCCCGTCGGCGATGTAGTTGTTGTGCAGGGTGAGATTGAATTTTCCCACCGGCGCGATGGAGGCGTCGTAAACCTGTATCTCATCCGTTTGCGCCTTCAGCGCCAGCGGCAGCGCCAGCAGGAGCAGCCCTAGGCAGAAACCCCGGAGCGGCATCTGTTCATCATACGCGCTCCCGGTTTTTAGCTTGGGCCGGCGCCCGGCTGCCGCGCATCGCGCCCGCGCCTCAGCGCACGTCCAGCCGCAGCCGGGCGGTGACGAGGCTAGGCCGGGCGCCGCCGGCCGCGCGGGCGCTGAAGCCGATCACCTGCCAGCCGCGCGCCGCCGGCGCCGGAATTTTCACCACCGCCTCGATGGGATATACCTCGCCCGGCGCCAGTTGGTATCGCGCCGCGCCCGCCGCCGACCATCCGGAGGGCAATTGCGCACGCACCGTCACCACCGCCGCCCGCGCCGTGCCGTTGCGCAGCAGCAAGGCGACATGAAAGGTTTCGCCCGGCGAGACGCCGCGCACCGGCGGCAGCAGATGAAACAGCTTGGCGATCCCGTGCGCCCGCCAGAAACGGTGATAAAAGGCCCACGGATCCCCCAGCCGCAGCGAGATGCCCGGGCGCGGCAGCGGCCGGTAGCCGGGCGCGGGGTGAAACGCAATCGGCCCCGCCCGCACCCCGGCCATCACCGGCTGCGCGCAGGCCGGCGCGCGGCGCCGGTGGCAGGCGCCGCTCACCCACGACTTCGCCAGCAAGAGACGGTTGTAGCGCACGATGCCGGGCAGCCTGGCATACGGCGTCCGCTGCCGCAGCGCCGCCGCGGCTTCGAAGCCGACGCCTTCCTGGGTCAAATAGCGCGCCGCCGAGCGCAGCTCCAGCGCGGCGTAGCTGACGCGGCGGCGGGGCGAAATGGACGCATTCGAGTACCGCGGCCCCCAGCCGTCTAAAAACGACTGATCGGTGGCGTCGCTGAAGTAATAGAGTTTTTGCGGCTGCCACGGGCGCAGCCCTTCATCCAGGTTGGCGAAGCCGAAACGGTTCTCCGCCGGCTCGAGTTGCTCAGGAAAGGCGGTGCGGTCGCCGGCGAGATCGAACGCCTCGGTGGCAATCACCGACGATGCCTGGTGGTCGTTGTGGTTTTCGCCCACCACGTAATCGGGCAGCCAGGTTATGACCACCTCCGGCCGCGTCAGCCGGATCGCGCGCACCGCTTCTTCCAGTACCCGGCCGTGGCCCCAGCTTTCCAGCGAGTGCAGCGGATCGCCGTTGCCCGGCGTGTCTTTGCCCGACAGAAACCATACGTTGTGTATGCCGAGCGCAGCCATCGCCCGGCGCGCTTCCAGCGTCCGCTCCATCGCCAGCGCCCATCCCTGCTCGGCGCCTTCCACATTGCCGCCGGCCTGCCCGCGAGTGCAGAACACCACCGCAACCCGCCGGCCGCGGTCAACCGCCTGCGCCAGGTAACCCGCCACCATGGTCTCGTCGTCGGGATGCGCGACGATGACCAGGATGTCGGCTTTATCGCGCGCGTCCGGCGCCGGATAGGCCGGCGCCAGGGGCAGTGATTGCTGCGCCGCCAGCCGAGGTCGCCAGACCGCCGCCGTCCACAAGATGAGCAAGGCTACCGCCAAGTGTTTCATGATGGTCGAGCATACCTCCAAAACCGCCGCCGCAAAAAGTGGAAGAGCGTTCGCGGTCAATAGCGCCAGCTTCGCGTATCCGCGCCCGCCGGCGCGCTGGCGAGCATATGTTTCACCAGGATGGGGATGATCCGCAGCGGCGCCTGGAAGGCGGTTTGCCAGACCGGCAGCTTCGGATTCCCGCCAAAGTAGCAATGCGGCAGCCCGGGCCCATATTCAAAATCTCCCGCCACGTGCGGCGCGCGGGTATTTGCCAGAAAACTCTGCAACCGTTGCACGGCATTGTTCAGGTAATACGTGTCCATCTCGCCTACGCTGAGGTGCAATTTGCCCTTCAGTTTCGGCCCCAGCGCGGCCCAATGGCGCGCCAGCCAGGCGCGCAGATCGTAATGCGCCTTCCAATACGCGGCGATCTTGGGATCGAGGGCGCCGGTTTTGGGATCCCAGATCGGGGCGGGATAGCCGTCGCGCCCCGCCGGGCTGAACACCGCCTGCCAGATATCGAACTGATCGGTCGAGCGCCCCTTCGAGCCCAGCACCCGCTCGCGCAGCATCTCGCGGAACATGCTGGTCGTCACCTCGCCGTTCGGGCGCCGAATCGAAGGCCGCGCCACTCGCGACCACGGCCCCAGCAGCCAGTAAGCGTTCTTATCCTGATAGATATTCACGATCTGGTATGAGCGGAAATCCACCGGGTCGGGACAGGCGCCCCAGGCGCCGTTAAAATCGCCGGGATAAAAAATCTGCGTTGCCAGCGCTTCCCAGCCTCCGGTCGAACCGCCGTAGAGCGCCCGCGCCCAACCCTGGCCGAGGCCGCGGTATTTGCGCTCAATATATGGAATCAGATCTTTGACGATGGCGTCGCCGTAAGGCCCGAGGTTGGCCGAGTTTACCGAGTAGGAATCGTCGTAGTAGGGATTCGCGTGCTGGATGGCGACCAGCAGCACGTGCGGCAGTTGGCCGTCGAGCCAGGCCTGGTGAAAGGCATAACTGGCAGCCTCATATGCCTGCCGGCGGCCGCGCGCGTGGGCCTGCGGCGGCTGCGCGCGCCAGGTGTCTGGCACGCGGAAGTTCCGGCTGAAATGCCCTTGATAGACGATCAGCGGATAATGCGCCCGGGGATGGCGATGCCAGCCCGCCGGCAGCAGCACCCAGGCGCCGAGATACACCGGCCGAGCCCAGAAGCGGCTGAGCCGCCGGTCGCGATAGCGCAGGTAGCGCAGCCGGCCCCGGCTGTGCGGCGGCGGCAGCGGCGCAATGCGCCGATCGAGCGTCAGCTTGATCACCGCGTTGGCGGCGGGCTCGATCTCCACCGGCTGCGGTCGGCTGTAGTAATTCCCCGGCTTGCGGTTCCACTGCTGGCCTTCGCCGCGGTCGGGCGGCAGGCGCAGCACCCGCCCGCCGGGCAAATGGTAGGTCGCATAAATATTGAACAGCGCCTGCACCCAATAACGCCCCGGCGGAATTTGCCGCAAGTGCTGGATGGGGTAGCCCAGCGCGTGGTCATCCAGCCATAGCGTTTGCCCCGGGCGCCATCCGCGCGCTTCCATGCCGAAGAACTGCTGGGTCGCGGGCGAATCGTTGATTAAAAACCGCGGCTCGGGGTGCGCCTGGGTCGAGAGCATCACGTAGATCCGCCCATTGAGCGGCCGCCGCGCGAGCGCCGCCGGGATGCGCAGGGCAAAGCGCAGCGCAGCGGAGCGCTCGGCCAAGCGCAGCGCAGCGGAGCGCCCGGCCACACGCAAGCCGTTGGCCTGCGCCGCTGCCGCTCCGCCCGCCGGCGGACGCACGATCAGCACCGCCAGCAGCACCAGCCCCCATCGTGCGCAATCTCTATACCCGCGTCGCATGAGCTTTTCCGAACAGGCCAGCATCGCACAATTCGGCGCGCCGCTGCGCGCGCGCGTGACCGCGGCGGCGCGCTGGTTTGCCAGCTCGAAATCCGCGCCGGCTCCGACTGCCGCTGCCGCGCGCCTTGTGGCATGCTGGAGTTTAGTCCCGCTTAGGCCCGCTAAAAAGGGAAAAGGGAGAGACCACATGAGCAGCCTCCGTTCGGAACCCAAAGCCGCCGCGGCTTCCGCCGCCCCTGCACCCTCCGACGCACAGGCTTTTGACGATGCCCTGGTGCTGGCCGACCGCGCCTACCTCTTTCCCGCCGTCTTTCACTACTTCCGCCAGCCGCTGGTCATTGATCATGCCAAAGACCAGTTCTGCTACGATCGCGCCGGCAACGCCTATCTCGATTTTTTCGGCGGCATCGTCACCGTCTCGGTCGGCCACGCCAATGCCCAGGTCAACGCCGCCATCAAGGCGCAGCTCGACAAGCTCACCCACGTATCCACCTGCTTCGTCACCGAGCCCCAGGTGCGGCTGGCGGAAACCGTCGCCGGCCTCACCCCGCAGCGCAAGCTGACCCGCAGCTTCTTCACCAACAGCGGCACCGAGGCCAACGAGACCGCCATCCTGGCGGCGCGGCTCTACACCGGCGCCAGCGAAATCATCGCCCTGCGCCACAGCTATCACGGGCGCAGCGCGCTGGCCATGGGCCTGACCGCGCACGCCAACTGGAAGCTGGGGCCGGCGCTGCTGCCCGGCATCGTACATGCCCACAACGCCTACTGCTACCGCTGCCCCTTCGGACTCGCCTATCCCGACTGCGGTTTGCGCTGCGCCCACGATCTCGAAGAGCTGATCCAGACTTCCACTTCCGGCCGCGTCGCCGCGATGATTGCCGAGCCCATACAGGGCGTCGGCGGCTTCATTACCCCGCCCAAGGAATATTTCCCCATCGTCGCCGGGATCGTTCGCAAGCACGGCGGGCTGTTCATTTCCGATGAAGTGCAAACCGCCTGGGGACGGCTCGGCGGCAACTGGTTCGGCATCGAAAAATGGGGCGTCGAGCCCGACATCATTACCTCCGCCAAAGGGCTCGGCAACGGCCTGCCCATCGGCATCACCATCGCCCGGCCGGAAATCGCCGAGGCCTGGAAGGGGCTGACCATCTCTACTTTCGGCGGCAACCCCATCGCCACCACCGCCGCGCGCGCGGTGCTGGAGTTTATCGAGCAAAACCGCTTGCGCGAAAACGCCGAAACCACCGGCGCCTATCTTCGCCGCAAGCTGCTCGAGCTGCAGGAAAAACATACGCGCATCGGCGACGTGCGCGGCATGGGGCTGCTGCAGGCGCTCGAGTTGGTGCGCGACCGCCAGACGAAGGAGCCGGCCCCGGCCGAAACCAATCAGTTGCTGGAGCGCTGCCGCGGCGAGCGCCTGCTGGTCGGCAAAGGCGGGCTGTACGGCAACGTGATCCGCATCTCGCCGCCGATGAATATCTCCCCAAGCGATGTGGATGAGTTTGCCCGCCGCCTCGACCGCGCGCTGGCATTTTAATCCCCAAGCCTGAAACCCTCGCCGCCGCTTACGGGGCGTGTTAGGCAGCCGGTCGGCCGCCGCCACCATCCTCCCGTCCACCAGTCCGGCGGCATAGCCCCCTTCTGCCCCCCGCCGGCATCTAAAGTGCCTGGAGACGCGCATGCATCCCGGGATGGACCGCATACAACTGAAAACCAATCCGCACCTGCATATCATTTCGCATTCGCGCACGGTGTGGATTTCCGACCGCGACGGCTGGATGAGCGATCACCATTTCCACGGTCTTTTTCTGCACGATACTCGCCTGCTTTCGCATTATTTATGGAAGCTCAACGGCGATTTGTATTGCGTCGAATTGAGCGGGGTGCGCCAGCATTCGCAGCTCGCCTACTATATCGCCGCCCCGCGCCGCCTGACTGAAGCCTATTCCGGCAAGGATCACGCCCGCAGCGCCGGCGGCGATACGGAAGAAAACCTGGAGCTGACGCTGGCCACTCTGCTCAGCGACGGCTTTCATCAGGATGCCGAATTTTGCAACTACACCCTCCAGCCGCAGCCGATCGCGCTGGAAATTCAATATGACGCCGACTTCGCCGACTTGCGCGAGGTGATTGACGATCGCCGGCAGCAGCGCGGACGATTGAGCGCCGCGGTGGAGCGCGGCGCCGGCGAGTTGCGCATCGGCTGGCATTACCGCGCCCATCACTGGCATGGCATCCATCGCCGCGAGCTCGACCGCGGCTTTGAGTTGCGCTTCCACGGCTTATGGGGCGAATGGCGGGCCGACCGCCGCCGCCTGCGCCTGAGCGCCATCTTGCAGCCCGGCGAGCGCCGCCATCTCTGCATCGAATCGCGGGCGCGGATCGAGCGCCAGTGGCAGGCGCCGGTGTACGGCTGCTTCGAATTTTATGGCGGCGCCGGCGCGCGCGACCGGCAGCGGCAAAGCTTCTATGCCCACGCCGCCCAGCCGCCCCAGCCGCGTTCGCGCCGCAATGAGCTGGAGCGCGCCTATGCGCGCGCGCTCGACGATCTCGCTTCGCTGCATCTGCCGGAATTCGATCGTGGACCCAACGCCTGGGTACCCGCAGCCGGCGTACCCAACTACCTCACCTTGTTCGGCCGCGACAGCCTGACCGTGGCTTGGCAAGCCGCGCTCGCCGGCTGGGGCATGATGCGCGGCGCGCTGCGCTGCGTCGCCGAACTGCAGGGCAAGCAGCGCAACGATTGGCGCGACGAGCTGCCCGGCCGCATGCCCCACGAAACCCACACCGGCCCGCTCTCGGTGCTGGATTACATCCCCCTCGGGCGATATTACGGCGAATTCACCAGCACTCCGTTTTTTCCGGTGGTGCTCTCGGAGTATTACCACTGGAGCGGCGATCGCGCCGGCCTGCAGCAACTGCTGCCCTCCGCCCAGGGCTGCCTGGAATGGCTGCGACGCTATGGCGACCTGGATGGGGACGGGCTCTATGAATACCAAACCCGCTCCCGCCAGGGGGTGGCCAATCAGGCCTGGAAAGATTCCGGCGACGCCATCGTCTGGCCCGACGGCCGCGTCGCCGAACCTCCTCTGGGGACCTGCGAGCAGCAGGGTTTTGCCTACGAAGCCTGGCTGCGCGCCGCCGAGCTGCTTTGGATGTCTGGCGAGCGCGGGCAGGCGTTGCGCGCCTTCCGCCACGCCCGCGACCTGAAAGCCCGCTTCAATGACGCCTTCTGGATGGAAGACGAGCAGTTTTATGCCCTGGCGCTCGATCGCCGCAAGCGCCAGATCCGTTCGATCGCCAGCAATGCCGGCGACGCGCTCGCTACCGGCATCATCGCCGGCGAGCGCAGCGAACCCGTCGTCGAGCGCCTCTTCTCCGACGAGCTCTATTCCGGCTGGGGCGTCCGCACACTTTCGAACCGTCACCCCGCTTTCAACCCTTACAGCTATCATCGCGGCTCGGTCTGGCCGGCGGAAAACGCCGCCATCATGGTCGGCCTGCGCCGCTACGGCTATTACGAACAGCTCCAGCGCCTGGCCGCCGGGCTGCTCGACATTACCGCCATCTTCGAACACCGCCGCCTGCCCGAGGTCTTCAGCGGACACGCCCGCGACCGCCGCCATCCCTTCCCCGCCGTCTATCCCCGCGCCTGCTCGCCCCAGGCCTGGTCGGCGAGCGCCATCATTCTCAGCGTGCAAATGCTGCTCGGGCTTTATCCTTACGCCCCCGCCGCCCTCCTCTTCCTCGATCCCGCCCTCCCCGCCTGGCTGCCCGAGCTGGAGCTATACCATCTCCACGTCGGCGCCGCCGAGGTCAGCCTGCGCTTCGAGCGCGGCGAAGACGGCCGCACGCATTATCAGGTGCTCGATCAGCGCGGCAAGCTCCGCCTCATCCGCCAGCCTTCGCCCTGGTCCGTCACCACCACGCCCTGGGAGCGGCTGGAAGACCTGATCGAATCCCTCGCCGCCTGAGCCGGCGCAATATCTCAGCCGGCGGTGGACGAGCAATTTGAGATCGTCAGGCCGCATCCCTTTCTTGCGAACGGCTTTCCGGAAATGTTCCACTGGCCGGGCATTCGGGTATATTGCTGCGCAGTGGCTACTGCATCCGGATTAAAAAAAATCGCCCTGCTCTACTTCGACGCCGGCGGAGGACACCGCGCCGCCGCCCAGGCGCTCCAGCGCGCCATCGCGCTCCAGCAGCGGCCTTGGGACGTATGCCTGGTCAATCTCCAGGAAATTCTGCTCCCACTCGATCCCTTCCGCCGCCTCTTGGGCCTCAATCTTCAGGAGATCTATAACCAGCTTCTGCGCCGCGGCTTTACCTTGGGCGCGCCCCAGTTGCTCAAGCTGCTGCACGGCCTTATACGCCTGCGGCATCGCGCCCTGGTCCAATGTCTGGGGACTTATTGGCAGGCCCGTCCCTTCGATCTGGTAGTTTCGCTGGTGCCCAATTTCAATCGCGCCATACACCAGAGCGTCCGCCAGGCCATGCCCGGGGTTCCCAGCGTGACCATCCTCACCGACCTTGCCGATTATCCGCCGCATTTCTGGATCGAGCCCGATACTCCCGCCGTCATCTGCGGCACCCCATGCGCCGCCGCCCAGGCCGCCGCCGTCGGCCTGCCGCCGGAGCGGATCTACACCGTTTCCGGAATGATCCTCGACCCGCGGCTCTACGACGGCGATGAAACCGCCACGGCACCGCGCTCTAAACAGAGCGAAGTGCGTGCCGAGCTCGGGCTTCAACCCAGCCTCGCCACCGCGCTGGTGCTATTTGGCGGCTTCGGCTCCAATCTCATGCTGACCATCGTCCGCCGGCTGCGCCGCGCCCGACTTCCGCTGCAGCTCATCCTCGTTTGCGGGCATAATGCCCGGCTCGAGCGCCGCCTGCGGCGGCTGGCCGTCCGCAGTCCTATGCCGATGCGCGTCGAAGGTTTCTCGCGCGATATCCCCCTCCTCATGGCCGCCGCCGATTTCATGATTGGCAAACCCGGCCCGGGCAGCCTGAGCGAGGCGGTGCGCTCCCGCCTGCCGCTCATCGTCATGTCGAACGCCTGGACGCTCCCGCAAGAACGCTATAACGCCGCATGGATTCGCGAACATGAATTGGGCCTGGTGGTGCGCTCATTTCGCCGGATCGCGCCCGCGGCCCGCCGCCTGCTCGACGAAAATGAACGTGCCCGCATGCGCGCCCGCGCCGCCGCGTTCGACAACCGTGCGGTCTGGGAAATCCCCGAAATCCTCGCCCGCCGGCTGGCATCCGTTGATGGCTGACTGAAGACAACCTAACGCAAGGCGCGAAATTGGCCCCGCCTGCACTCTGGAATTCAGATTGCAGTCTCGATTCCCATCTTGCGCTTAACGCCGCAGCGGGGAGCCGGCGGCCTCGCTGCGGCGGCGGGCGGCCTGCCGGTTAGCGCCCATTGGCAAAGGTGATCTATGCGTTCTATGCGCCTGTTGTGCCTGGTCTTGGCGTCTGGCCTGTTACCCGCGTTGGGGGCGATGCCGCGTGCCGCCGGCACCTCCCGTGCGCCGGCGGGCGCGGCCCTCAGCGCCCGCGAGGTCGTTGCCGCGATGGCCGGCCACGAGGCGAATCTGGTGCGGCGCATGCGCAAATTTCATCCTATTGTCGAAACTTACGTTCAGAATACCCACCTCGATCCCGTGCTGGGCCTGGTGCCGGTGATGGACCACTACTACCTCGGCCAGCTCAATTACCAGGGCGATACGCGCGACACCTCGTATTTGAAAAAGAAGCCGCACGGCCTCGCCCACGACCTGATCGTCGGACCCTTTGCCGCCACCGCCGGCGGGCTGGCGCATTTCTACTCGATGCACTTTCACTCCGCCGGCTTCGTGGCGATGCTGTTTCCCGACGCGCGCGGCTTCGATGCCAGCCGCTACCGCTTTCAATTCGTGCGGCGGCAATTCCTCGGCAGCGTGCTTTGCTACGCCTTCAACGTCCAGCCGCGCCGCCGCCACAGCGGGGCCTTCATCGGCCGCATCTGGATCGAAGCGCGGCACGATCACCTGGTGCGCTTCAACGGCGCCTTTCTCGGCGGCGGCTATTTTCATTTCGACAGTTGGCGCGCGAACGTGCGCCCCGGCTCCTGGCTGCCGGTCTTCGTGTACAGCGAGGAATCCGATGTCTCCGGCACCAGCCTGTTCGGCCTCGCCGGCCATACCCGCTTTATGGCCGAGACCCATCTCTGGGGCTATGGACTGCAGCCGCAGCGGCTCTCCACCTCGGCGGAGATACAGGTCGCGGGCTCGGTGCGCGATGCCAGCTCCGGACGCCAGTCGCCGCTCGCCTCCGAGCGCGCCTGGCAGCGCCAGGCGGAAAACAACGTGCTGCAGCGCCTCTGGCGCGCCGGCATGCTGGCCCCGCCCGGCCCGGTGGATAAGGTTCTCGAGACCGTGGCCAACAATCTGGAAATCACCAACCAGCTCAATATCGCGCCGCCGGTGCGCTGCCGCGTGCTGCTGGTCTCGCCGCTGGTTTCGTTCAACATCGGCCACACCATCGTGCTCAGCCGCGGGCTGATTGACGTGCTGCCCGACGAAGCCTCGCTGGCGATGATGATCTCCCGCGGCCTCGCCGCGATTGCCAAAGACATCGCCATCGACACCCGCTTCGCCTTCTATGACCGCATGCTGGTGCCGAACGATCACTTGCTCCAGGCGCTGCAGCTCGGCTATACCCCGGACCAGGAAGCCATCGTCGAGCAGGAAGCGATCAAGCTCATCTACCACTCGCCCTACCGGAATCAGTTGAGTTCGGCCGGCCTGTTTTTGGAAGCGCTGCAGGCGCGCGCCGCCGCGCTGCCGCACCTGATGAGCATGAGCTTCTGGGGCAACCCGCTGATCGAGGGCGGCTATGCCACCGGCCTGGCCGCTTTCCAGGCCCCACGCCTGAATTTTGCCGCCCTCAACCAGATCGAGGCGCTGCCGCTCGGCAGCCGGCTCAAGGTCAATCCCTGGTCCGACGCGGTTTCCATGCTGCACACGCCGCCCATCACCATCACCTCGGCGGCGGAAAAAATGCCCTTCCAGGTCACCCCCCAGCACCCTTACCTCCACCGCCTCGACGACGCCGCCCAGCTCGCCGCCCAAACCGCCATCCCGGCGCCGGCCGCCGCCCAATCGGCCGCCGGCAGCCACCGGCCCTAAGCTGGGGTTGGGACCCCCTAATTCCCGCGCCCGGCTGGAACAGCTTGGCACGCCCACCGGCGGCAATGATCTATTCATCGCCGCCCAGGCGTTAGCGTTCCATTGCGTCCTGATTACGGATAACGAGGCGGAATTCGCACGCATCGAGGGTCTTCCGCTTGCGAATTGGTTACAGCAGCCATGCAAGCGCAATCGGCCGTCCATGGCTGCACCGCCGCAGCCGAGACGCATCATCACCTGCTTGAAATCAGCCGCTGCGCTTCTCCATTCGCTTTTTCGCCTGTTCCCGCTGGTACGCCGCTTCCATCTCCCCCGCCGCCGCGGCAATTGCCGCCGGATACAGCGCCTGCCGCCACGCTGCATTCAGCCATTGCGGTGACTCCCGCCGCACCGCGGCCCAATCTTCGATCGCGGCCCGGGTTTGGCGCCGCTCCCATTCCGCCAGCGTGAGTCCGGCGGAGGGGGTGTTCATCACGTCGCCGACGGTCGCGGGAATCTTTTGGAAATCTTCCGGCTTCGCCTTGCCCTGGGCTAATGCGACCCACTCCAGCATGTTTTGCAGCTCCGCGTTGCCCGAATCGTAATTCAGGCTGGCGCGCAAGATCGTCTCCGCCTGGCGATACCGGCCGGCGCGGAAATACCACCAGCCCAGGCGCGTGAGCGCCGCGGCCGGCCAAGCGCCGCCGGCTGCAAGCGCCGGCGGCTGCTGCCGGCCTGCCGCCAGCATTTGCAACCCGCTCCGCTCCACGGCAATGGCGGATTGCGGTAGCCCGCTCCCGTTGGCCAGCTTTGCCTTGGCCGGCGGCAGCGCGCGCCCGAATTCGGCCGCCGCCGTCGCCGGATTCACGTTGGCCAAGGCATCGGCCAGATCCTGCAGCTCGCGCGGGCCGGCCGCCTGCAGATGCAGATTGAGCAATTTTTCGAATAAGCCGGCGGCTTGCGCAAAATCGGCCAGCGCGAATTTCGCCCGCCCGGCAGTGGAGAGCGCGCCGGCATCGGCGGGAGCGATCAGCAGCGCCACCGCCGCGCTCGCGGCCGCGCCGGTAAAGTCGCGGGCGCGGTAAGCATCGGCAGCTTGAGCGGCGCTTGATAATTCAGCCTTCGCCGCCTCGCCAGCGCCGGTTTGCTGCAATCGTTTCACCGCCGCCGCAGCGCCGCTGGCGTTCCCCAGGGCCGCCTGGGCCCAGGCCTCGAGTTTCAGCGATTCCGGCCGTGCCGGATTGGCCGCCAGCCGGGCCTCTTCCTCTGCCGCCAAGCGGGCATATTGATGGCGATGGAAGAGCTCCGGCGCGCCGGCGTCAATCCAGGATTCGACCGCGCCGGCGGCCAGCCGGCCGCGCTGCAAAAGCGCCTGAAAACTGGATCGCGCGGCGGGCTGGCCCAAGGCGAATTGGGCTTCGCATTCAGCCGCCAGCGCCGGGCCAAAGTCCGGCGCCAGCCGGAGCGAGCTTCGCGCCAGCGCCAGCGCCCGGATAAACTTGCCTGCCTGTATCGCCGCCTGGCTTCGCCGCCCCAGGAAGATATAGCGCACCGCCAACGCCCGCTCCGGCGCCGCAGCCAGGGCCGGGTTGCTGGCGATCAGCCGCTGGATCTGTTCGATCCGCTCCGCCGTCGCCGGGTGAGTTTGGAAATATCCGGTCAAAACTTCCGCCGCTACCCGCGAGAGCTCTTCCACCGGCGTTCCCGGCGCCGGCCGGCGCTCCGGATCCAGACGCTCGAACATCCGGAAGGCCTGAATCGCGCCTTGGGCCGAGTAGCCCGCCTGCGCCGCCAATCGCACCCCTTCGCGGTCGGCTTCCAACTCCTGGTCTTTGCTGTAGCCGGCTTGAAACACCGCGACCGGCATCGCCGCCAGGCCGCCCAGCGGAATGTGGCGCAGCACGGCTTCGGTTTGCAGCCGCTCGGCACAGTGATAGTGGTCAATGTGCTCGATCTCGTGCCCGAGCACGTCGGCCAACTCATCTTCCGACTTCATCCGCGCGATCAGCCCGGCGCCGATGAAGACGTGCCCGCCCGGCAGCGCGAAGGCATTGATGAAGTTCCCGTCGGGTATGTAATGAAATTGGTAAGGCAGCTTGCGGCGGGCGTGCATCGTCCTTTCCAAAGCTCACCGACCAGGCTTGCGGGCGGCCGGTGCCGGGGAGCGCCAGGACCCAGACCCGCTTTCCCTGCTCCGCCAGCCAGCAGCGAAGTGAGAAATCGGCGGCGTTGCATGAAGGTCTCGCTTCACAAGCAAACAACTGGCGCTGTCCCGCCGGATTCTGCCTGCCTTTACAATACCTGCATGGGCTGGGGTAAAGGCAAAAGCGACAAGGGAATAACGCGCGGCCACAGCCGCCAGGACAACTGGCTCTTTCACCAGGAAGAGAAACTTGCGGGACGACGCCGGCGGCGTCTGGAAAAATCCCAGGCCGAACGGCAGGCGCGGCACGCGGCCTCAATCCGGCCAAGTGATTCCGCCCGGGATAGACGTTAAGCCTATTCCTACAAGGCAATTAGGCAGGAATCGTTCCGCCCTGAATCGGCGTGTCTTGATGGCGAACATTCCGGCTGCTTTCCGGGGAACCGCGGCACCCTCCGCGGCATCTTTGAAGTGGCGCATTTCTCCGCGCCGGCGCGACAGCCGGTCAAAGGAGCTTGCATATGTTTACCTTCGGCGATACCCCGTTTCTGCTGGATTTACACGATCTGCACCTGCTGCTGCATCTGCCGGAAATGCTGGAGAGCTGGCGCAAGGGCGGACTGCCGGGATTCAAAACGAAGCTCTTCGAGTTTAAGGACGAACTCAATCCGCACAATCGCAAAGTGCTGGAAGATTATATGGCCTTGCATCAGCGGCATGAGAAATCCCTCGGCGACTGGCTCTGCGGTACGGCGATCATGAATCGCGAGACGACGCGTGAGCACGAGGCCAGGGTGCGGGAAATGCACGAGCTCAGCCCGCGGGACCGGAAATGGCTGAAGCAGATCGGCATCGAGCCGCCCGCATTTTTCCGGCGCGCTCGCCACTCCAGCCGCGATGCCGCTCCGGAAACGATCAAATAGCTCGCCGGCGCTTGGATTGCATTCCGGTTCATCCCCAAACGAACCGGCAGCGCGGTTTTTTTAATGCTGGAATCTTCGCCCCGCCGCATGCTATACCCAGGCCGATAACGCATATTTGCCTTTGTTTTTCGCCGTCACGCCGGCCGGCACGGCTTAGAGCGTAGCCGCCGGGATTGCGCCGGAAAATTTCCGGCGTTATGGAGGCTCGCGATGAGCAAAAACCTGGTGATCTGCTGCGACGGCACCGGCAATCAATTCAGCGCCAGTGACACTCATTCCAATGTGGTGAAACTGTGCCGGGTGCTGGTACAAGACGACCTGGAACAGTGGGTCTATTACCACCCCGGCGTGGGCACGATGGGCTCGCCGCTGGCGCGCAACGGGTTGGAAAAACAGTGGTCGCGCGCCCTCGGGCTGGCGTTTGGCGCCGGCCTGCTCGCCAACGCCGGCGACGCCTATCGCTACCTGATGGAAGCCTACGCCGATGGCGATCGCATCTTCCTCTTCGGCTTCAGCCGCGGCGCCTACACCGCGCGCGTGCTCGCCGCCATGCTGTACATGTACGGACTGATGCACCGCGGCAACGAGGGACAAATCCCCTACCTCACACGCATGTTCACCGGCGACAGCCGGAAGGCAAGGCGGTCAAGGGAAGAGTTCCAGGTCGCGGAAGCATTCAAGCAAACCTTCGCGCGCAGCGTCACTATCCACTTTTGTGGCTTATGGGATACCGTCAGCTCCATCGGCTGGATTTACGATCCGGTCAAATTCCCCTTTACCGCCCGCAACCCCATTCTGCGCTACGGACGCCATGCGATATCGATTGACGAACGGCGCTGCTTTTTTCGCGATAACCTTTGGGGCGCGGCGGAAGACGGCCAGAACTTGCAGCAGGCGTGGTTTGCCGGGGTGCATTCGGATATCGGGGGCAGCTATCCGGAGCTCCAAAGCGGTTTATCGAAGATCGCCCTGGAATGGATGGTGGAGGAAGCGGTGACGAAAGGGTTGCTGGTGGATGCCGGGCGCTGGGCCTGCGAGCTGGGCGAAGGCCCCGCATGCAAACGGCGACATGCCCGGCCCTGCGCCACCGCTCGGCTGCACAATTCCCTGAGCTGGAAATGGTGGCCGCTCGAGCTTCTGCCGCACCGCTATTACGAATGGCGCTCGCGGCGACAGCGCTGGCGCATTCCGTTGGGGGCGCCGCGCTCCATCCCCGCCGGCGCCGCGATTCATGCCAGCGTCTTGCGCCGGGAAGCCGCCGCGGATTGCCAATATTCCCCTCGCCTGCCGGAAGCTTATACCGTCGTCCCGGATGGCAAACCAGCCCCGCCGCGGCCGCAGGCCGGGCCTCGCCGCAAATTTTCCGGAGCGGCCCTCGTCGCCGCATGGCGGCAGGCCCTCGCGGGCCCGGGGGTGTTGCTTTACCTCGCCTTGCTGGGGTGGCTGGCGTTTGCTTTCATCGAACGCCTACTTCGGCTGCGGTTCCGGCCCCTGAAACATATCTTTTCTTGGCCGCAACTGCTTCGGCTGGAAACCTGGTCACGCGGGGCCGGGTTCCAGATTCAACGCGGTTTATCGTCGCTGCCGCTGTTGCTCGGCTTGCTGGCGCTCATGCTGGCGCGCTTTTTGCTGTTCTGGCTGGCGACGCAGACGCCCGGCCGGGCCGAGGCGCGGGCGCGCGGCGCGGGGCATTGAATCAAATCAAGACAAGCCTTTTGAATGGCTCACTTCGTAAAATCTAAACGCGCCTGGGCCAGTTCCAGGCGGGCGAGCGCGGCGGGGTAATCGGTTTGGGGATCGGCGCTGCGCACCTGGCGCTCGGCATCGGCGAGCTCGCGGCGGGCGGCCTCGACGTCAATTTCGCCGCGCCGCTCGGCGAGATCGGCGAGCAGCAGGGCACGCTCGGGGGTGACTTCGAGGAAGCCGCCGGAAATCAAGAACCGGATCGGCTCACCGCTTTCCGGTTCAATCGTGAGCGGGCCGGTGCCGAGCAGCGAGATCAGCGGCTCGTGGCCGGGCAACAACCCGAGCAAGCCGCCTTCGGCCGGCACTTGCGCCGCGCGGGCGCGCACTTGCACCACCGGGCGGCGCGGGGTGGCGAGTTCGAATGCGAAAGTTGCAGCCATAGGAGTATTCGCGCTAAGCGGCGTCAGCTCTTGGCCAACTCGGCGGCCCGAGCCTTGACGTCGTCAATCGCGCCTTGCATATAGAAGGCCTGCTCGGGCAGGCCGTCGAGCTTGCCGGCGACCAGTTCCTCGAAGCCGGCAATGGTGTCTTCCAGCTTGACGTACTTGCCTTTGAGCCCGGTGAACTGCTCGGCGACGAAGAAGGGCTGCGACAGGTATTTCTGGATTTTGCGGGCGCGGGCGACGGTGAGCTTGTCTTCTTCGCTGAGTTCGTCGATGCCGAGAATGGCGATGATGTCCTGCAGGTCCTTATAGCGCTGCAGGATCTGCTTCACCTGGCGGGCCACGTTGTAATGCCGCTCGCCCAGAATGCGCGGATCGAGAATGCGCGAGGACGAGGCGAGCGGATCGACGGCGGGATAAATGCCCAACTCCGAGATCTGGCGCGAGAGGTTGGTGGTGGCGTCCAGATGGGCGAAGGCGGTGGCGGGAGCGGGATCGGTGTAGTCGTCGGCGGGAACATAGATGGCCTGCACCGAGGTAATCGAACCCTTGCGGGTGGAAGTGATGCGCTCCTGCAGCTCGCCCATTTCGGTGGCCAGGTTGGGCTGGTAGCCGACCGCGGAAGGCATGCGCCCGAGCAGCGCCGAAACTTCCGAGCCGGCCTGGGTGAAGCGGAAAATGTTGTCGATGAACAGCAGCACGTCCTGGCCTTCGACGTCGCGGAAATATTCGGCGACGGTAAGGCCGGTCAGGCCGACGCGCAAGCGGGCGCCGGGCGGCTCGGTCATCTGCCCATACACCAGCGCGGCCTTGCTCTTGGAGGAATCGCCGGGCGTGATCACGCCCGATTCGGACATCTCCAGCCACAGGTCGTTGCCTTCGCGCGTGCGCTCGCCCACCCCGGCGAAGACCGAAACCCCGCCGTGCTTGGTGGCGATGTTGTTGATCAGCTCCATGATGATGACGGTTTTGCCGACCCCGGCGCCGCCAAACAGTCCAATCTTGCCGCCGCGCAAATAGGGTTCGAGCAGGTCAATCACCTTGATGCCGGTCTCGAACATTTCCAACTCGGTGGATTGTTCCTCGAGCGAAGGCGCGGGACGGCGAATGGGGAAGTGGGTGGAGGAGACGATTGGGCCGAGCTTGTCCACCGGCTCGCCGATCACGTTCATCACCCGGCCCAAGGTCGGCGCGCCGACCGGAACCGTAATCGGCCCGCCGGTATCGGCGACCGGCATGCCGCGCACCAGCCCCTCGGTAGGTTCCATGGCGACGCATTTGACCCGCCCCTCGCCAAGCTGCTGCTGCACCTCCACCAGGATGGAAATGGGCTGGGGGACGTCGAAGCCTTCGCTGGAGACGCGCAACGCCTGGTTGAGCGGCGGCAGCGCGGCTTCGGGAAACTGGCAGATGACCACCGGCCCGGTGACTTCCACCAGGGTGCCGGCGGCTTTCGGGGTAACGGCTGCAGTGGACATAAAAACGATTCCTCGACGGGCAAATTCGCCTCAGCCCCGGGCTTCTCCCTCCAGCGCGGCGGCGCCGGAAACCACTTCGATGATTTCCTTGGTAATGGCGGCCTGGCGGGCGCGGTTGAGATTGAGCGTCAGCGAGTCGATCATGTCAGCGGCGTTTTGCGAGGCGGTGTCCATGGCGTTCATGCGGGCGGCATGCTCGGCGGCGAAGGATTCGAGCAGGGCGCGGTAGATCAAGGTTTCCAGGTAGCGCGGCAGCAGCGCGGCCAGCACGCGCGGCGGCGGCTGATCGAAGCTGAAGCCGCCGGCGGGACGGAACTCGGCGGCGACGGTTTCGCGGGCGGCCTTTTCGCGCCGGGACAGCGGCTGCGGCCCGGAGGTTTCGATGGGCAGCAGTTGCTGCCGCTCGACCCGCTGCTGCAGCACCGAGAGGAAGCGGTTGCCGACCAGCCAGACGGCGTCCACCTCGCCGGCGATGAAGGCGCCTGCGGCGCGCTGGGCCAGCACGCGGGCGGCGTCGAACGAGACTCCCTGCGAAAACGCCTCGACCGGGCTGGAAGCGATGCGCCCGGGCTCGCTGCGGCGAAGAAAATCGCGAATTTTGCGTCCGACCGGCTCGAAGCGCAGCGCCTCGCAGCCGCTCTCGGCGGCCAGGGCGGCAACCGCCTTGGCGACATTGGCGTTGAAGGCGCCGGCCAAGCCTTTATCGGAACTGACGGCGATGATCAACCCGCTGCGGGGCGGCTCGCGGCGGGCAAGCAGCCGCAGCAGCGGCTCAAGCGCCGGATCGGAAACGGCCGCCAGGTCCGGCGCCTGGCCGGCGAGCGCGGCCAACAACTGCGCCAGTCGGTCGCCGTAGGGACGGGCGGCGAGCGCCTGTTCCTGGGCGCGGCGCAGCTTGGCCGCCGCCACCATGCGCATGGCGCGGGTGATCTGCCGGGTGTTGCGCACCGAGCGGATGCGGCGCCGGATATCGAGCAGGTTGGCCATGATTATTTCGCGGCGGCGGCTTCCTGTCCGGCCCGCCAGCGGGCAAGGGCCTCTTCCACCGCGGTCCGCAAGCGGGCGCGCAGCTCGTCGCTGAGCGTCTTCTTGACGCGGATTTCCTCGAGCAGCGCCGGATGCGAGGTTTCGAGAAAATCGTAGAGGGTTGGCTCGAAACTGCGCACCTGGTCGAGCGGCAGCTCGTCGAGAAAGCCCTGGGTGCCGGCGAAAATCGAGGCCACCTGCTTTTCCACCGGCAGCGGCGAGTACTGGTTCTGCTTAAGCAGTTCCACCAGCCGCTGGCCGCGATTGAGCTGGGCTTGGGTGGCCTTGTCCAGATCGCTGCCGAACTGGGCGAAGGCGGCCAGTTCGCGAAATTGCGCCAGGTCGAGCCGGAGGGTGCCGGCCACCTGCTTCATCGCCTTGATCTGGGCGTTGCCGCCGACCCGGCTGACCGACAGGCCCACGTTGACGGCGGGGCGAATGTTGCTGTTGAACAGATCGCTTTCCAGATAGATCTGGCCGTCGGTAATGGAAATGACGTTGGTCGGGATGTAGGCGGAAACGTCGCCCGCCTGGGTTTCGATGATCGGCAGGGCGGTTAGCGACCCCCCGCCGAGTTCCTGATTGAGTTTGGCGGCGCGTTCCAGCAGGCGGGAGTGCAGATAGAAGACGTCGCCGGGATAGGCTTCCCGGCCGGGCGGGCGGCGGAGCAGCAGCGAGATTTCGCGGTACTCGGCCGCATGCTTGGAAAGATCGTCGTAGATGACCAGCGCATGCCGGCCGGAATCGCGGAAGAACTCGCCCATGGCGCAGCCGGCATAGGGGGCGAGGTATTGCATCGGGGCGGGATCGCTGGCGGTGGCGGCGACGACGATGGTATATTCCATCGCCTGATAGCGCTCCAGCGTGGCGATGACCTGGGCCACCGTCGAGCGTTTCTGGCCGATGGCGACATAGATGCAAATCAGGTCTTTGCCGCGGGAATTGATGATGGCGTCCACGGCCACGGCGGTTTTGCCGGTCTGGCGGTCGCCGATGATCAACTCGCGCTGGCCGCGGCCGATGGGGATCATGGCGTCAATCGCCTTGAGGCCGGTCTGCATCGGCTCGCGCACCGGCTGGCGGTCGAGCACGCCGGGGGCGATGCGCTCGATCGGGTTGAAGCGCTCGCTGGCAATCGCGCCTTTGCCGTCGAGCGGCTGGCCGAGGGAATTGACCACCCTTCCGACCAGGGCCTCGCCCACGGGCACCGACATGATGCGTCCCGTGCGGCGCACCTGTTCGCCCTCGCGGATTTCGGTGTAGTCGCCGAGTATGATCGCGCCCACCTGGTCTTCTTCCAGGTTCATGGCGATGCCGGCCACATCATGCGAAAAGGCCAGCAGCTCGCCCGCCATCACCTTGCGCAGGCCATGGATGCGGGCAATGCCGTCGCCGAGGGTGAGAATGGTTCCGACCTCGTCCACGGCCATGACGGAGTCGTAGTTTTCGATCTGGCTGCGCAGTATCTGGGTGATTTCGTCGGCTTGGATGATGGCCATAAATAGATTCCTGATAGGCGGGCGGCGGTCAAGCCTGCTGTAGATGGCGGCGCAGGCGCTCCAGCCGGCCGCGCAGGCTGGCGTCGTACACGGTGTCTCCCATGCGGGCGATGAAGCCAGCGAGCAATCCAGGATCCTGGCGGTAGCCGGCATCGAGCCGGCGGCCGCTGAGCGCGGCCAGGCGGCGCTCGAGGGCTTCGCGATCGGCGCCGGAGAGTTCGCGGGCAGAGGTAATGACGGCGCGCACGCGGCCCTGGGCGGCGCGCTGCAGTTCTTCGAAAGCTTGCCAGACCAGGCTCAGGCGGGGCAGGCGCGCGTGATGCGAGAGCACCAGCAGGAAATTGCGGCTGAGCGGATCCAGGCCGAGGCGGCCGGCCAACAGGGTGATGATGGAAACCCGCGCGGGAGCAGGCACGGCGGGGCTTTCAAGCGCCTGGCGCAGCGCCGGGACGGCGTCGAGCTCGGCGGTAAAAGCGGCGAGATCGCGTTCCAGGGCGGCGGGCGCAATGCGTCCAGCCTCCACCAGTTCGAACAGCGCCTGGGCATACCGCTGGTCCACGAGCGCCATAGGTCAGGACTTCCCCGCCGGAACGCGGCCGTTGCCCGCCAGGGCGGCGATGCCGGCGCGCACCAGCTCGGCGTCGAGTTCCGGGCTGAGATGCGAACGCAGGCGCTGCTCGGCAACTTCCAGCGCCAGTTGGGCGGCATAATCGCGCAGTTGCTGGCGCGCAAGCTTGCCGGCGGCTTCGATTTCCTGGCGGCTGAGCGCGGCAATACGCTCCGCCTCGGCGCGGGATTCTTCGATCAGGCGGGCATGTTCGCGGTGGGCTTCTGCTTCCGCTTCGCGGCCCAGAGCCTCAATTTCGGCATCCAACGCATCCAGCCGCTGGCGCGCTTCCGCCCATTTCTTTTCCGCGCCTTCGTGTGCGGCGCGGGCGTCGGCGAGGCCGCGGCGGATGTCCTCCCCGCGCCGGCGCCACCAGCCACCCCAGGACCAGTTTTCGATCCCCATCAGCGCCATGATGGCAGGCATGTAGCGGTAGAGCACATAGACCACCGCGACAAAATTAAGCCAGAGAACAAGCTGCCAAATGGTGGAAGAATGCTGCGACCACCAGCGGCTGAGGGCCAGCACATCGAGCCCGCCTTCGCCCTGGGCAAAGAGCCAGCATGCGGCGGCTGCGCTCATGCGCTCACCCCCGGTTGCGCGCCATACTGCGGCCCGGCCTGATGCCTCAGCAGCCGGGCAATCAATTGCTCGGCCAGTTCCTGTTTGGCAGCTCCGATTTGATCGCGGCCGGCTTGGGTTTCGTGCGCCAGTTGCCGCTGCACCGCTTCCAATTCGGCTTTGGCGTGATTGCGAACCTGTTCCAGCATGCCGGCACGCTCGGCCAGCGCCGCCTGACGGCGTTCGGCAACGCGCTGATACCCTTCCAGGCGGGCGGCTCGCAGACGGATTTCAACCTGGCGCAGCAGGCTTTCCGCTTCCCCAACCCGGACTTGGGCGGCCTGCATCAGCCCGGCGGAGCGTTGCCGGCGTTCCGTGAGCACGCGCTGGAGCGGGCGATAAAGCACCGCCCGCAGATACAAATGCAGCAGCAGGAAAATCAACACGGTCGGTGCCGCGCCGAGAAACAACCGCTCCAATGCCGTCAAAGTATGCATGCGACAGGGATGTTGATAACGCTCGCCGCCATCCCACCGGAGCGTCCGCAGCCCCGGTGACGCGCTTCTCCCCAAATTTGAACCCGGCACACCGAAGTTCCGACAACGGATAAGGAGGGGTCTAGGCGTTGAGCAACGACGTTAACCAGCTATATTATCCGTCCCCGGGCGCGGCGGTCAAGCCGGGGGTGGAACCAGCGGGAACAAAAAAAGGATGCGCCACACAGCGCATCCTTCTTTCGAAAGCAGAACCGAAAGGTTCCTTACTTCTTTTTCTTCGCGGTCTTCTTGGCTGCCTTTTTCTTCGCTGCCATTTCTCCTCCTTGTGGGCTTAAACCCAATGGCTGCCCCGATATTTAGGGCTATCGGATCAGCCATACAAGATATAGTGCCCGCTCGTGAACAGAGTCAAGAAAAATCTGCAGTTGAGATCAACTTTTTTCTTGACCTGGTAAAGGGGTTGGGGCTATGCGGCGCAGGCTCAAAATTTGAACTCCGCCTTGACCCGCTCGGATTTTTCCCGCACCGAGCGTTCGAGGTCCTGTTTATAAGCGAGCAGGCGATTGCGCAGGTCCGCGCGTTCGAGCGCGAGGATGGAAACGGCGAGGATGGCGGCATTGCGCGCGCCGGCATCGCCGACGGCCATGGTGGCGACGGGAACGCCGGCGGGCATCATGGCGGTGGAGAGCAGGGCGTCGAAACCGGATAGCGGCGAGGTCGCCATGGGGACGCCGACCACCGGGAGAATGGTTTCAGCAGCGATGACACCGGCAAGCGCGGCGGCAGCGCCGGCGCCGACGATGAGCACCTTCAGGCCGCGGCTGGCCGCCTGGCGGGCATATTCGGCGGTGCGCTGGGGGGAGCGGTGGGCGGAAGTGATTTCGATTTCGCAGGGCACGTCAAACTGCTTGAGCAGCTTGGCGGCCTGCGTCATCACGGGCAGATCGGTATCGCTGCCCATCAGAATGCCGACCAGCGGGGTTGAGTGGTTGTCGGTAGCAGGCATGAATCCTCCCTTTTGGCAGTTGGATGCGTGGTAAAAATCCGGGGCGCGCCTGGCCTCAAGCCCCGGCGGAAACGCGGCCGATATCGCGGCGATAATGCATGCCGTCGAAGTGAATTTGGGCGGCGGCTTTGTAACAACGGGCGAGCGCGCCGGCAAGCGAGGGCGCGCGGGCAGCGACGGCAAGGACGCGTCCGCCGGCGGTCTGCCACTGCCCGACGCCGGGCTCCGAGGCCGGGGCAACGAAGCGGGTGCCGGAATGAAAAACGACCGCCTCGCCGGCGGCGGCGACCGCTTCCAGGCCGGCGATGACGCGGCCGCGAGGATACGGGCCGGGGTAGCCTTCGGAGGCGAGCACGACGCAAGCGGCCGGCTCGCCCGACCAGCGCAGTTCGCCGGGCTGCAGCCGGCCCTGGGCGGCCGCGGCCAGGGCCGCGGCCAGATCGCCTTCGGCACGCAGCATCAGCGGCTGAGTTTCCGGATCGCCGAAGCGCACGTTGAATTCGAGTACGCGCGGGCCGGCGGCAGTGAGCATGAGGCCGCAATAGAGCACGCCTTGGAAGGGAGCGCCGGCTTCGGCCATGCCGGCGAGAACCGGCTCGACAATTTCGTGGCGGATTTGCGCGGCCAGGCGGGCGGGCAGCAGGGCATCTTCGGAGATCGCGCCCATGCCGCCGGTGTTGGGCCCGCGATCGCCCTCGCCGGCGCGTTTATGATCGCGCGCCGGCGGCAGCAGCTCGGCCCGGACGCCATCGCAGAGAGCGAGCAGGCTGAGCTCGGGGCCGCGCAGGCATTCTTCGATGACCACGCGCCGGCCGGCGTCGCCGGCGAGGCGTCCGCTGAACAGTTCGGCGAGCGCGGCGCGGGCCTCGGCGCCGGTCGCGGCGACGACCACGCCTTTGCCGGCGGCCAGTCCGTCGGCCTTGAGGACAACGGGAGCGGGAAAGCGGGCGAGGGCGCGTTCGGCATCGGCCAATGAATCGCAGAGAGCGAAGCCGGCGGTCGGGATGCGATGGCGCTGCATGAACTGCTTGGCGTAGAACTTGCTGGTTTCCAGTTGAGCCGCAGCGCGGCTCGGCCCGAAGACGGGAATGCCGCGGGCGCGCAAGGCATCGGAGACGCCGGCGGCGAGCGGCGCCTCGGGGCCGATGACGACCAGGTCCACGCCGAGGCGCGTGGCCTCGGCGGCGACGGCATCGGGATCGCAAGGATCACCCGGAAGGCAGGCGGCCAGCGGGCGCATGCCATCGCTGCCAGGCAAGGCATAAAGACGGTTGCGCTGAGGCGATTGGGCCAGGCGCCAGGCGAGCGCGTGTTCGCGTCCGCCGCCGCCGAGCAGCAGAATGTTCATACCGGAGGCTCCGATTCGCCCGGCGGGGCATTTTCCAGCGCGCCGGTCAGCAACCGCACGGCGGGAATACCGCGCTGACGGCAGAATTTCTCCAGGCCGCGCAGCACCGACTCGGTCGCCTTCGGGTCCCAGAAATTGGCCGTTCCAACCTGGATGGCACTGGCGCCGGCAAGCAGGAACTCGACCGCATCCTCCCCCGAGGCAATTCCGCCCAGGCCGATGATGGGCAAGCCAACCGCCTGATGGGCTTCATAGACCAGGCGGACTGCGAGCGGCTTGATGGCCGGACCGGAGAGTCCGGCGATGCGGTTTGCGAAGCGCGGCCGGCGGGTGTGGACGTCAATCGCCATACCGAGAAACGTATTCACCAACGATAGGGCGTCGGCGCCGGCGGCTTCGGCGGCGCGCGCCAGTTCTCCAATGCGGGTGACATTGGGACTGAGCTTGATCCAGATCGGGCGGCGGGTGACCGCCTTCACCGCGGCGGTCAACTGGGCCAGCGGAGCCGGATCGGAGGCGAACAGCTCGCCCCCGGCGCGAGTATTGGGGCAACTGGCGTTGATTTCGTAGGCGGCGATGCCTTCCCCTTCGTTCAACATCTCGACCGCGCGCACATATTCCTCGACGCTCTCGCCATAGACATTGACGATGACCAGGACGCCGAGGCGGCGGAGGCGGGGCAGGCGGGTTTCGAGAAACGCCGGGATGCCCATGTTTTGCACGCCGATGGAGTTGAGCATGCCGGCCGAGGTTTCAAACAGTCGCAGCCCGGCGTTCCCGGAGCGGGGCTCGCAGGAGAGCCCTTTGGTGACGATGCCGCCGAGGCGGGCAATCTCCACAATATCTTCAAACTCAACGCCATAGCCGAAGGTGCCGGCCGCGGCCAGCACGGGATTGCGGAGACGCAGGCCGGCAATTTCAACGCTCAAATCCATGCTGAATGTAACGGCAGCGATCGCATCGCGCGGGGGCCGGGTTCCGGAAGCGGACGATGAGGCGTAGGCATGCGGAGCCGGATCAAATTGTATAGTAATTAAGCAGTCCACTGAATGACAGAAAAACCGTGCCATGAATCCCTCCCTTCCCTCACCGGCGATCGCGGAACAGCTCACGCGGCTGCGCAAGGGCGCGGTGGAGATTCTGAGCGAACCCGAGCTGGCGGCGAGGCTGGAGCAGGCGCAGCGGCAGGGGCGCCGTTTGCGGGTGAAGGCGGGCTTCGACCCCACCGCGCCCGACCTGCACCTGGGCCACACCGTGCTCTTGCGCAAGCTGCGCGATTTTCAGGACCTCGGCCACGAAGTGATTTTTCTGATCGGCGATTTTACCGGGTTGATCGGCGACCCCACCGGGCGTTCGGCGACCCGCCCGCCGCTGACGCGGGAGCAAATTGCCGCGAACGCCGAAACCTACCGCCGGCAGGTCTTCAAGCTACTGGACCCGGAAAAGACGCGAGTGGAGTTCAATAGCGCCTGGCTGGGCAAGCTGGACGCCTACGAATGGGTGCGGCTGTGCGCCAAGACCACGGTGGCGCGGATGCTGGAGCGGGACTTTTTTCACCAGCGCTGGGTGAAGCAGCAGCCGATTTCGATTCACGAGTTCCTCTACCCGTTGACCCAGGCCTACGATTCGGTGGCGCTCCAGGCGGACGTCGAGCTGGGCGGCGCCGACCAGAAATTCAACCTGTTGATGGGGCGCGAAATCCAGCAGGAGTACGGCCAGCCGCCGCAAGTGGTGCTGACCATGCCGCTGCTGGAGGGGCTGGACGGCGTGCAGAAGATGTCGAAATCGCTCGACAACTATGTCGGCATCGCCGAGCCGGCGGCAACGATGTTCGGCAAGCTGATGTCCATCTCGGACGAGCTGATGTGGCGCTACTGGCTGCTGCTGACCAGCCTGAGCGAGGCCGAAATCGCGGCGCTGCGGGACGCAGTGGCGCAAGGCGAGCGGCACCCGATGGAAGTCAAGAAAGACCTGGCGGAGCGGATCATCGCCGATTTCCACGGCGCCGAGGGGGCGCGCGCGGCGCGGGCGGAGTTCGAGCGCGTAGTGCAGCGGAAAGAGGCGCCGGATGGAATCGAACCCGTGACTTTAACCATGTCATCGGCAACCGGGAAAATACATTTATCTCAAGTCATCGCGAAAGCGGGATTGGCGAATTCCCGCAGCGAAGCCGAACGCCTCATTCAAGCAGGCGCCGTACTAAAAAATAACGGGACTGTGATCAATATTTCCGAACAAATTAATTTTAACGAGTCCATCAACATTCAAATCGGCAGATCCGGGAAAAAACGCATCGCTCAAATCACGGTAGTAAAAAAATAAATTCCCTTTCCGGAACCGGATCGCCGGCAGCAGCGTTGGCCGCGCCCGGCGCTACACTAGAATTTTGAACCGGAATCGGGCTTCAGACCAACTCTACAACCGGAGCAAGCCGCATGGAGATCGAAGCACAGAGCGCCGCGCCGGCGCTGTTTGCCACGCAAGCCCTGGTGGTGCTGGCGCCGGAGCAGGAGGGTCCGTGGGCGCCGCCGCTGGAGGCGCTCGAGCGGGCGACGCAGGGCTGGTTGAGCAAGCTGAAGGAGGCGGGGGAAATTAGCGGGCGCTGGCTGGAGAGCACGCTGTTGCACCACCCGCCGGGCCTGAAAGCGGAACGGCTGCTGCTTCTGGGCTGCGGCAAAAACCCGACGGGGCCGTTCGAGCTGCGGCGGCTGGCGGGAACGGCGGCGCGCTTGCTGAAAGCCAAAGGCGTGAAACAGATGGCGCTGGCGCTGCCGCCGGAGGCGACGCAAACCAAAGCCGCCACCGCGGCGGCGCTGCCGGCGGCCATTGCCGGCGCCTGGGCGGCGAATTTCGAAACCGGCGCCTACAAAAGCGACCGCCAGCCCGAAAAACGCATCGAGCGGCTGACGCTGCTGGTGCCGGCCACGGTGCCGGGCGCGGAAATAGAGCCGGCCTTGAACAAGGGCCAGGCGATCGCAGCGGCGGTCGAGCGGGCGCGCGAACTGGCCAACCAGCCGGCAAATTACCTGACGCCGCGGCGGCTGGGGGAAGAGGCGGAAGCGCTGGCGCGGCGCTACCAACTGGAATTCGAGCTGCTGGACGAAGCGCGGGCGCGGGAACTGCGCATGGGAGCGTTTTTAAGCGTGGCGCAGGGCAGCGCCGAGCCGCCGCGCATGATCGTGCTGCGCTACCGGGGAGCGGCGCCCTCCGACCCCGGAAAAGCGCGCCGGGTGCTGGGGCTGGTGGGCAAGGGCATCACCTTCGACACCGGCGGCATTTCCATCAAGCCGGCCGACGGCATGGAGAAGATGAAGTACGACATGACCGGCGGGGCGACGATGCTGGCGGTGATGCAGGCGCTGGCGCAACTCCAGCCCCGGCTGGAAGTGATCGCGGTGATTCCTGCGGCGGAAAATATGCCCGGCAGCCGGGCGCAAAAACCCGGCGACGTGCAGATTGCGATGTCGGGCAAGAGCATTGAAGTGCTCAACACCGATGCGGAAGGGCGGCTGGTGCTGGCGGATGGGCTGAGTTACGCCCGGCAACTCGGCGCGACCCACCTGGTGGACGTGGCGACGCTGACCGGAGCGGTGGCCGTGGCGCTGGGCGCGGTCTATGCGGGGGCCTTCGCCAACCAGGACGAGTTTTACCACGAGTTCGAACAGGCCGCGGCGGCGGCGGGAGAAAAAGTCTGGCGGCTGCCTCTGGATGAAGAATACCGCGACCAGATTCGCGGCAGCGTGGGCGACCTGCTGAACTCCGGCGGGCGTTACGGCGGCGCGATCACGGCAGCGGAATTTTTGCATGCCTTTGCCGAAGACACGCCCTGGATCCACCTCGACATCGCGGGCACGGCCTGGTGGGATGAGGGCAAGGCGTGGATGCCGAAAGGCCCGACCGGAATCGCGGTGGCCAGCCTGGTGGAGTTGGCGCTGCGGATGGCGGAAGCGTAAGCGGAGCACGCGGCCGGATGGAGCAACCAGTGAAGTTTGCGCGGGTGGCGCTGATCGTGCTCGATAGCGTGGGCATTGGCGAGATGCCCGACGCAGCGCAGTACGGCGACGCCGGCAGCGACACGCTCGGGCATCTGCTGGCGGCACGGCCCACCCGGCTGCCGCGGCTGCAGGCGCTGGGCTTGGGCAACATTCGCCCGCTGGCCGGAGTGCCGCCGGCGCAGCCTCCGCTGGCCAGCTATGGCAAATGCGCGCTGCTGTCGGATGGCAAAGACACCACCACCGGCCATTGGGAGATGGCCGGCATCATCCTGGAAAAAGGCTTTCCGCTGTATCCGCACGGTTTTCCCGCCGAACTGATGCGCGAGTTCGAGCGGCGCATCGGGCGGGGCACGCTGGGCAATGTGGCGGCCAGCGGAACGGAGATCATCCAGCAGCTTGGCGAAGAACACCTGCGCACCGGCCGGCCGATCGTCTACACCTCGGCCGACAGCGTGTTTCAGATCGCGGCGCACGAAGAGGTCATCCCGCTGCCGGAGCTGTACCGGATTTGCGAAATCGCGCGCGAGCTGCTGCAGGGGCCGCACCGGGTCGGGCGGGTGATCGCGCGCCCGTTCCTCGGCACCCACGCCGGCAACTTTCAGCGCACGCGGCACCGCCACGACTACGCCATCCCGCCTCCGGAGGGCATGCTGCTGGACCGTCTGGCGGCGGGCGGCGTGCCGGTGTACGCAGTGGGCAAAATTTTCGACATCTTCCTCGGCCGGGGCATCCGCGAGCACGTGTCGATGCAATCCAACGCCGACGGGCTCGAAGCCACGCTGGCGCTGCTGGATCGCGTGGCCGAAGGCTTGGTTTTCGTCAACCTGGTGGATTTCGACATGCTCTATGGGCACCGGAACGATGTGGAAGGCTACGCCCGGGCGCTGGAAGAGTGTGACTCCTACCTGGAACGGATCGAGGCGAAGCTGCACGCCAGCGATCTGCTGCTGTTGACCGCCGACCACGGCTGCGACCCGACCACCGCGTCCACCGACCATTCGCGCGAGTACGCGCCGCTGCTGGCGCTGGCGCCGGGACGGGCAGCGCACCCGCTGGGCACGCGCCGCAGCCTGGCGGATATCGGCGAAACGATCGCAGATAACTTCCAGGTTCCCCTGCATCGGGGTGAATCCTTCCTGGCGGCGCTGACCGGCCCGGCCGCCCGCGCCGTATGAGCGCCACGACCGGAAACACGCCGGCGCCGGCGGCATCCGCGCCCGGAACGGCCGCCACTCCGCCGGCAGGAGCGGGAGACGCGATCCGCGTGCGCGGCGTGCGGGTGCACAACCTGAAAAACCTGGATGCCGATATCCCCCTCGGCCGCATGACGGTGATTACCGGCGTCTCGGGCTCAGGCAAAAGCAGCCTGGCGTTCGAGACGCTCTATGCGGAGGGCCAGCGGCGTTATGTCGAGTCGCTGTCGGCCTACGCGCGCCAGTTTCTGGAGCGCTTGGAGAAGCCCGACGCGGACGCCATCGAGGGCATCGCGCCGGCCATCGCCATCCGGCAAAAGAACACCAGCCGCAACCCGCGTTCGACCGTGGCGACGGCTACGGAAATTTACGATTACCTGCGGCTGCTCTACGCCCGCGCCGGGCGGACGATCTGCCCGCAATGCCGGCTGGAGGCCAAGCGGGATAGCGTGGACGAGGCGGTGGAAGCCCTGCTCGGACAGCATCGCGGACGCCGGGCTTACCTGCTGTTTCCGCTGGTCGAGGCCGTGATCGCAGACGTGGTCGGGAGTAAAAAAAAGCGGAAGAAGTCCGCCCCCGCCGGCTCCCGGCTGCCGGGCGAGGCACAGCGGCAGAGGCTGGCGATGCTGCGCGCGCAGGGCTTCCATCGCCTGTATCAGAACGGCCGGCTGGCGGAATTCGCCACGCCCGAATCGCTGCTGGAGCTGGATTTTTCTCAACCCGTCTGGGTGGTGGCCGACCGGATGACGCTCGCACCGGAAGACCGCGCGCAGTTGGCGGAGGCGATCGAGGCCGCCTACCGCGAAGCCGGCGAACTGAGCGTGGAGCTGATCGGCGAAGAGGGCCGGGCGCCGGCGCGGCTGCGCTTCAGCGAGCGCTTTGAATGCAAGCAATGCGGACGCAAGTTCGATGCGCCCCAGCCCCGAATTTTCTCGTTCAATCATCCCGCCGGCGCCTGCCAGCGTTGCCAGGGCTTCGGCAACACCATGGATTACGACTTGAACAAGGTTGTGCCCAATCCGGAGCTGAGCTTGAGCGAAGGGATCGTGGATCCCTGGACCAAGCCGCGTTACCGGAGCTGGGCGCGGGCGATGCGCGAGGCGGCGCGGCGCGCGGGCGCGCCGCTCGACCGCGCCTGGAAACGGCTGACGCCGGAGCAGCAAGCGCTGGTGCTCGAGGGCAACGGCGATTTTCCCGGCGTCCGGGGCTTCTTCCATTACCTGGAACGCAAAAAATACAAGCTGCACGTGCGGGTCTTTCTCAGCCGCTATCGCAGCTATGCGCGCTGCGACGTCTGCCAGGGCGCCCGGCTGCGTCCGGAGGCGCTGTGGGTGGAGCTGCCCGATCCGGAAGCCGAGCCGCGCTGGCAGGGATGGCACCTGGGACGGGTGGCGGGCTTGACCGTGCGCGCGGCGCGGGAATATTTCAAGCGCTTGCGGCTCTCGCCCGGCGAAACCATGCTGGCGGCGCCGTTGTTGGAGGAAATCCGGCAGCGGCTGGAGTTTCTGGAGCAAGTGGGCCTGCATTACCTGACGCTGGACCGGCTGGCATCGAGCCTCTCGGGCGGCGAAGCCCAGCGCATCCAACTGGCGACCTGCCTGGGCTCGCATCTGGTGGGCACGCTCTATGTGCTGGACGAGCCTTCAATCGGGCTGCACAGCCGCGATACCGGCCGGCTCATCGGCATCCTGCAACAACTGCGCGATGAGGGCAATACCATCCTGGTCGTGGAGCATGATCCGCAGATCATGCGTGCCTCCGACCGACTGCTCGATCTGGGCCCTGGGGCGGGCGAACACGGCGGCCGCCTGGTCGCCGCGGGCGACTGGCGAAGCGTGCAGCAGTCGCC
Organism: Acidobacteriota bacterium; assembly: GCA_021789895.1. Classification (GTDB taxonomy): domain Bacteria; phylum Acidobacteriota; class Terriglobia; order Terriglobales; family SCQP01; genus JAKASR01. The sequence continues at coordinate 52,618 of JAJYIU010000008.1, forward strand.
GGCATCGCGCACCGGACGCTATCTGGCCGGCGGGCTTCAGTTGCCTACGCATCGGGCGCGCCGGCCGCGCCCCGGAATCCAACTGCTCGGCGCCTGCCGCAACAATCTCCAGCAGCTCGATGCGGAATTCCCGTTGGGCGTGCTGATGGCGGTGACGGGAGTCTCCGGCTCGGGCAAAAGTACGCTGGTGCACCAGGTGCTGTACGCCAATCTGGAGCGTCTGCGGCGGAATCCGCATGCCGAACTGGAGGATTGCCGCGCGCTGGAAGGATGGGAAAGGGTGCTCGCAACCCATCTGGTGGACCAATCGCCGATCGGCCGCACGCCGCGCTCGAATCCGGTCACTTACGCCGGCGCGTATGACGGGATCCGCGCGCTGTATGCGCAAACTTCGGAAGCGCGGCGGCGCGGGCTGAAGCCGGGTCATTTTTCTTTTAATGTGGCCGGAGGCCGCTGCGAAACCTGCCGCGGCGCGGGGGTGGTCACGGTGGAGATGCAGTTCCTGGCCGACGTGGAGCTGCCCTGCGAGATCTGCCACGGCACGCGCTTCAAGCCGGAGGTGCTGGAAGCGCGTTTTCAAGGCCGCAATATTGCGGAAACCCTGCAATTGACGGTGGCGGAAGCGCTGCGGGTGTTTGCCGGCCATGCCCGCGTGCTGACTCCGCTGCAGCAGTTGGCGGAAGTTGGCCTGGGCTACTTGCGCCTGGGCCAGCCGGCAACGACGCTTTCGGGCGGAGAAGCGCAACGGCTGAAGCTGGCCGCGCACCTGGCTGCCGCCGACGAGCTGAAAGACGCCTTGTTCCTGTTCGACGAGCCCACCACCGGCTTGCATTTTGACGATATTGCACAATTGCTATCCGCTTTTGACCGTCTGGTGGCCGGCGGAGCTACGGTGGTGGTGATCGAGCACAATCTGGATCTGATTGCCGCCGCCGATCGCATTCTCGACCTGGGTCCGGAGGGCGGCGAAGAGGGCGGCCGGGTAGTCGCGCAGGGAACGCCGCAGGAAGTCGCGCGGCTTTCTACCCATACCGGACGGGCGCTGGCGCAGCATTTTCATAATGTAATGTAACAAACACACTCCTGCCCGGGGCGATGTTACTGGCTGAAAGTAATAATTAATCCCCCTATTGCCGGAACTCATACATCCAGTAGGCTTTGAGCGCAGGCTGAAAACTCCCGGCCGCACCCTGCAATCTGGTCTCGCAATTGCATCTTAGGAGGCCAGGAGGGGCGAAAAGCTTGATTTTCTACGTAGCCGCGCTATGGTAGAAACCCAAGCCTCGCCGGAGAGGTTTATGGCCGTGAGTTCCGCGATTCACATCAAGGTTGTGGCGCTGGCGGCAGTTCTGGGGTTGGCGCCGTTGCCGGCCGTAGCCGGCCACCTCACTGCGGCCAAGATGCAGCAGCAATACCGCAAGCTGGAAACCAAGCTGGCTCATACGCATGGCGCCAAGCGGGCCCAATTGCTGGCTCGATTGGCGGGGCTGGATGTGGATCAGGCCTACGCCAATTTTCAGTTGCAGAAGTTGATGGCCGGCAGCCAGGCCCTGAATCTGGCGCAGCAGCATGCGCAAGCGGCCATGCAAGCCCTGGCGACGGAAGCCGCGCATGGCAAAAGCAAGAACATGCGCAAAGTGGAGCTGCAATTTCACAAGATCACCTTCGGGCTGAGAGGGCTGATGAATATCGCGCCCTATCAGGCGGCGCCGCGTATTCGCGCAGTGCGTAACTATTTCAGCCAATTGCGCTCGAAACTGCTGCAGTGGATGTTCGGTCCCGCTCCCAAATTGCAGACACAAAAGCACTGAACGCAATCTAAGAACAGTTTCACAATCGCCGGAGCCGGTCTAAACTCAAAACATGCCCGCCGCATTTCGCGCGCGCCTGCTGCATTTCACTCCCGGGCCGCAGCCTCCGAGGCCGAACGCTCTAGGATGGGGAGCGATGCTGGGCTTGAGCCTACTGCTGCTGTTGCCGGCCGCACGCGCCTCGGGCCAGCTCTTCTATCGCGATCCGCTGACGCCGCGAGAAGCGGCCCAGTTACGCAATGCCGCCGACAACCCGGGCAAGAAGGTGATGCTGCTGCTGCGCGACGCGGCGCGGCGATTGGGCAATTTCGAGCGTTTACGGCACGGCCACAGCACCGGCCGCCGGCCGCAGATGTACCGCATGCTGCGGGAGTACCGGCTGATACTGCGCGAGCTGGATGACAACCTGGACAATATGGTGAGCGGGCCGCGTAACTCCTTCATGGGCAAGGTCAAGCCCCAAAAACCTCTACGCCGGGTAATCGCCGCCGAGCAGCATTTTGCGGCCGAGTTGCGCCGCATCCGGGCCGATTCCTCGCCCTCCGACCTGGCCAGTTATCATTTCGAACTGCAAAACTGCATGGATAGCACCCACGACAGCATGGCCAACGCACAAGACGACTTGAAGACCGTCCAAAGCAAGAAAAAGAAGAAGAAAGCGCAGCATGGCTGAGGGCGGAACCGGAGTTTCCCTGGCGCGCGGGCGCGGCGGCCGCCAACTTTTCCTGCCCGGGCTCGAGCCGCCCGGCAGCAACCATCGCCGCCGCCGCGACACCCCGCCGCAACCCCGAAATGCCGGCGCGGGACGCGACCTCTACCCCACTTTCGCCGCCGTGCACCGTGAATTGAAGCCGCGCACACCGCTGCCGCAGATCGAGATTCGCTTTTATGCCTTCGCCCACCTCAACCACACCCTGCGGCTCAGGAACGGGCGGCTGCGGGTGCGCATCAGCGATCTGATGGCGAATGCGCCGGAACCGGTGTTGGAGGCACTGGCGCAGATCCTACTGCGCAAGCTGTACCGTAAGCCGCCCTCGGCGCTTTACAGCGAACGCTACCGCCGCTTCATCAACCGGCGCGAAATGACGGCGCGGATCGAGACCATCCGCCGCAGCCGCGGACGCAAGCGCCTGGCGGGGGCGCGCGGCCGCGTTTACGATCTGGACGAAATCTTTGCCGAGTTGAATGCCGAATACTTCCAGGGGTGGCTGCCGCAGCCACGCCTGGGCTGGGGGCAGGTGCGTTCACGCCATAATCTGGCGCACTTCGACGCCACGCATAACGCCATTCTGGTCAGCCGCATCTTCGATCAGCCACAGGTGCCGCGCTGGGTTTTGGCCTACGTGATCTATCACGAAATGCTGCACATCAAGCATCCCATCCGGCATGAAGGCTCGCGGCGGCGCATTCATCCCCCGGAATTTCAGGCCGACGAGCGCCGCTATCCCCGCTGGCGGGAAGCGGAATCGTATCTAAAAAGGCTGTAAGCGCCTCCATCCGGCGCGATCTGTAATCAGCGCTGCCGGGAAGTTGGCACGTCGCGGCCGGGCAGGCGACTGTTATAGCATGTAAGTGGCAGCCGCCGGCCGCGCATCCGGACGGCGAGAGGAGTATTTCGCGTGAAAAACCGCGCCTGTTTCGCCATACCGCTGTTCGTGCTGGCGCTGGTTGCGCTGGGCGCCGCCCAGCAGCAAAATCCCGCTCCCCCTCCCGCCAGCGGGGGCCCGACCGGCAACTCCGGGCCGATCGTGATTCCGCGAAAACAGCCGGCGCCCTCCACCGGCCCACTCTCGGCGCCGCCAGCCCCTAAAAAGACCACTCCCGCTTACCGCTACCACGTCAACGTGCCGGAAGTGCGCATCCCGGTTATCGTCGAAACCGACAATGGCAACTTCATCGGCCATTTGGGCAAAAACAACTTCCGCGTGTACGAAAATAACAAGCTGCAGCCCATTACCGCCGTCAACTACACCGACCAGGCTCCGATGACCGTAGTGGAAATGATCGAGTACAGCAACGCCCAGTGGTGGCCGTTCCTCTACCACATCCTCGAAGCCAGCTACGACTTTACCAGCCAGTTGGAGCCGCACGATTGGGTGGCGCTGGTGACTTACGATCTGCGCCCGCATATCAAAGTGGATTTCACCCATAACAAGCAGGCGGTCTTCGCCGGGCTGAATTCGCTCTTTTACCCCGGCTTCAGCGAATCGGATTTATACGATTCGCTCTCCTGGGTCATTGACCGGCTGAACGGCATCAAGGGACAGAAGGTGATCGTGCTGATCAGCACCGGAATCAACACCTTCAGCCGCATCAACTTCGGCGATATCCAGAAAAAAGTGCAAAGCGCGCACAATATCGCCATCTATCCCGTGGCGATTGGCTGGTCCATCCGGCAATACATGGAAGAAAACGGTTATATCGGGCCGATGGGCGAGATGAACTACATCGTTGCCAACAACCAACTGCGCTACTTCGCCAAATGGACCGGCGGGCGATTTTATGAACCGCGCTTTGAAGGCGCGTACCCGGACGTGTTTCACGACATCGCCGCCTCGGTGCGCAATCAGTACATCGTCACCTATCGGCCCACGAACACGAAGCTGGACGGCACCTACCGTAAAATCAAGGTGGAAGTCGTGGGCAACGACGGCAAAAAACTGCGGATCGTGAACACCAAGGGCAAGAAGGTCGACTACAAAATCATCGCTCAGTCCGGCTATCGCGCCCAGGTTGCGGTGCGCTAGCCGGACGCAGCCGCTCGCATTTTTTTATGCTGGCCTATGTGTTTTGGCACTGGCCCAACTCCGGCGTCTCCGGCGCGGGCTATGAAGAGGGGTTGCGCCGGTTTCAAGCCGCGCTCGCGGCGGCGCGGCCGCCGGGGTGGCGGCAATCGCAAGTCTTCCGTCTGCGCGGCGCCCCCTGGACCGCGCAGGGAACCAGCTATGAAGAATGGTATTGGCTGGAAAACAGTGCCGCGCTGGATGCGCTCAATTCCGCCGCCGTCTCCGGCGGCTGCCGCGACCCGCACGACGCGGTAGCGCGCCAGGTGGCCGGCGGCGCCGCCGGGCTCTATCGTCCAATCAACGCGGTGCAGGGCGATTTTTCCCGGCATATATGGTTCAGCAAGCCCGAGGGCTGGAGCTACGCTCGGCTGAATGACGCGATGGCGCAGAGCCGGCCGGAAAGCCGGCTCTGGCAGCGGCAACTGGTGCTCGGACCCACGCCGGAACTCTGCCTTTGGAGCAGCCGTGAGGCCGCCACGCTGCCATTTCCGGTCCTGGAAATCGCCGTCGAGCCGGTTTGGCCATGAGTCCCGCTGAGGACAATCCGCTCCAGGCCATTCCCCAGGTGGACGAGCTGCTGCAGCGCGCCACCCTGCAGCCGCTATGGCGTACACTGGGGCCGCGGCAGGCGCGGATCGTCATTCGGCAAACGCTTGAAGAGCTGCGCGCGCGCTGCACTGGCGCGCCGGAAACAGCGCCGGCCGCGCTGGCGGCGGGGCTGGCGGAGCTCGAACCGGCGCTGGCCGCACGGGCGCAGGCGCGGCTGCGGCCGTCGCTGCGAGTGGTCATCAATGCCACCGGCGTCGTTCTCCATACCAATCTGGGCCGGGCGCCCTTGAGCCCCGCCGCCTGCGCGCGCTTGCGCGAAATCGGCGCCGCCTATACCAACCTGGAATACGAACTGGCCGCCGGTCGGCGCGGCAAGCGCGACAGCCATGTCGAAGCGCTGGCCTGCGAGCTGACCGGCGCGGAACGCACGCTGGTGGTGAACAACAACGCCGCCGCCCTGCTGCTGCTGGCGAAGGCGCTGGCCGCGGACGGAGAAATTCTGATTTCGCGCGGCGAACTGGTGGAAATTGGGGACGGCTTCCGGGTGCCGGAGATCCTGATGGCGGCCGGGGCCCGGTTGCGGGAAGTGGGCGCCACCAACCGCACACACCTGGCCGACTACCGCCAGGCCGCCGGCCCGGCCACGCGGCTGATCTTGCGCGTACACCGCAGCAACTTCGAGTTGAGCGGCTTCACCAGCCGTCCCGAGCGCGCGGAGTTGTGCGCCCTCGGCGCCGAGCTGGGCATCCCGGTGGCCGAGGATTTAGGCAGCGGCTGCCTGCTGGCGCCGGAGGCCAGCGGCTTTCCGCAAGAGCCGACGGTGGCCGCCTGTCTGGCGGCGGGCATGAGTATCGTCACCTACAGCGGCGACAAGTTGTTAGGCGGCCCGCAGGCGGGTCTACTGAGCGGACGGAAAATCTGGCTCGACCGCTTGCGCGCCGAGCCGCTGTTTCGCGCATTGCGTGTGGATCGCCTCACGCTGGCAGCGCTGGAAGCCACACTCGACGCCTATGCGCGCGAGTCCGCAGAGGAGGTACCGGTATGGCGCATGCTGCGGGCGCGCGATCTGGAAGCCCGCGCGCGCGCCTTTGCCCTCCGCCTGGCGCCGGCATGGCGCGCCGCGGTGGAAGCCGACGATTCGCCCGTCGGGGGCGGCGCCTTGCCCGGAACCCGGCTGCGGAGCTGGGTGATATGGCTGCACCCGGAAAGCATCCGCTGCGAAGAGCTGGCTCGCAGGCTGCGGCTGGCGGAGCCGGCGGTGCTGGCACGGATTCAAAACGACCGCCTGGGCCTGGATTTGCGGACCGTGGCGGCAGAGCAGGAAGACGCGCTGGCGGGCGTATGTGCCCGGCTGGCCGCCGGCGACGCCAGCGCCCGCTGCCCGGCGCAGGTTCCTGGCGTTACGGCAAAGGGTTAGCAGCGCTGCGGGGAGTTTGCGCGGCGCCTGAAGTGCGCGCCGCCGGCAACAGAATCCAGGCGCCGAGCCAGGCCGGAGGCAGGCCCAGCAGCATCCAATTCAGCGGCGAAGCGCCGGGCAGCCGGTTGAACGCATGCACCAGCGGCAGCCTGCCCAGGCGGCCAATCCAATCCTCCAGGCCATAAAAAATCGCCATCAGCCCCGGCAGCAGCAAGCCGAAGCCCAGCAGCAGGCGCACGATCGCATGACGGCGCGCCGCCCAGACGTTGGCTAAAATCAGCCCCGGTAACATCAACCAGCCGCCAGCGGGAAATGCCATCAGCACACCCAAAATGGCGGCCAGCACGCCGGGCAGGGGAAACTGCTCCAGCCAGTAAATGCCGGCAATGGCCAGCAAAGCGCCCGCCACGGCCAGCCAATGGGGATACCAGAGGCCCGTCGCGGCGCCCCCGGCGAGGGCTAGCCGGAAGCCGCGCGCCCACATCAGCGCCGCGCCCAGAACCGCAAGATAAAATGCCAGCCGCATTGGATTGCGCCAGGTGAGGCTGGAACGGCGCGGTGAAGGTGGAACTTCGGGCATGACTTCGAATTATAATAAAACGATTCGCGCTGCAGGATTTACGCGCATGAAAACCATGCATGCTGTGCGGTTGGCGGGGCGGATGGGCCGCCTGGGCACGGAAAGCGCCTTTGAAGTGCTGGCGCGCGCCCGCCAGCTTGAAGCTGCCGGTAAATCCATCATTCACCTGGAAATTGGCGAGCCGGATTTCCCCACCCCGGCCAATATCCAGGCGGCGGCGGTCCAGGCCCTCGCCGACGGCTATACCCATTACACTCCGGCGCAGGGGCTGCCGGCGCTGCGGGAAGCGGTGGCCGAATACGTGAGCCGCACCCGCCGGATTGCGGTCGAGCCGGAGGAAGTCGTCATCGCTCCCGGCGGTAAACCGATCCTTTACATCGTTTTGACGGCGCTGCTCGAGCCCGGCGACGAAGTCATCTATCCCGATCCCGGCTTTCCGATTTACGAATCGGTCATCGCCTTCCTGGGCGCCAAGCCCGTGCCGGTGCGGCTGCGCGAAGAGGCCGGATTCGCCATGACCGCCGAAGACGTCGCCGCGGCGCTGACCCCGCGCACGCGGCTGCTGATCTTGAACTCGCCGCAAAATCCGACCGGCGGCGTGCTGCCGCGCGACGAAGTGCAGCGGCTGGCGCACCTGCTGGCCGAACGCGACGTGGTCACGCTTTCGGACGAAATCTACAGCCGGATTCTGTTCGAGGGCGAGCACCATTCGCTGATTTCCGAGCCGGGCATGCGGGAATCCACGGTGCTGCTGGACGGCTTTTCCAAGACCTATGCCATGACCGGCTGGCGGCTGGGCTACGGGGTGATGCCGAAAGCGCTGGCGCAGGCCGCGACCCGGCTGATGATCAACATAAATTCCTGCACCGCCGCGTTTACGCAAATGGCGGGGGTGGAGGCGCTGCGCGGCAATCAGTCGGCGGTGGAAGCGATGGTGGGCGAGTTCCGGCGCCGGCGCGACGCCTGCCTGGCCGGGATACAAACCATTCCCGGCTTCCGCTGCCGCCCGCCGCACGGCGCGTTTTACCTGTTCCCGAACATCGAAGGCACCGGCTACGGCGCGCGCGAGCTGCAGCAGGCGCTGCTGCAGGAGGCCGGAGTCGCGGTGCTGGCGGGCACGGCATTCGGGGCCAACGGCGAAGGGTTCCTGCGGCTGTCGGTGGCCAACTCGCTGGAAAATATCGAACAGGCCATCGAGCGCATCCGCAATTGGATCGCCGCCCATCCGCGCCCTTGAACGCAGAATCCATGACCGGGACACAACCATCGCGACGGGTATTCGCCACCGCCGATATCGGGCGGGAAGCGCTGGCGATATTGGAAAAGCAGGGCTACGCGGTCGAGGTGCATCCACACCTGGAAGCGCCGGCGCACGAGATCATCCTGGCCAAGGTGCGGGACGGCGTGGATGCTTTGATCACGACGCTGCGCGACCGCATCGACTCGGAAGTCTTCGAAGCCGGGCGCGGCCGGCTGCGCGTGGTGGCGCAGGACGCGGTCGGCTTCGACAACATTGACCGCGCCGCCGCTAACCGCGCCCGCATCCCGTTCACCCATACGCCGGATGTGCTGACCGAGGCGACGGCGGAATTTGCCTGGTTCATCCTGGGGGCGGCGGCGCGCCAGCTCTGGGCCAGTGAGCAATTGGTGCGGGAAAAACAGTGGCGCTTCTGGCATCCTTACCATCCGCTGTTGGGCGCGGAGGTTACCGGCAAAACTGTGGCGGTGATCGGGACGGGACGCATCGGGCAGGCCTTCATCCGCAAAAGCCTGGGCTTCGAGGTGCGGCTGCTGTGCCACGATCCGGTGCGGCAGGATGCCGCCTTCGTTGAGAAAGTCGAGCGCCTGTTGGCGGAAGGGCGGCGCTCGGGGCTGCTGCGGCCCGGCGCCAGCATCGCCTACACCGATTTCCGCAGCGCCCTCTCGCAGGCCGATTTCGTCAGCCTGCATGTCCCGCTGCTGCGCGCCGGGGAATGCGAGACGCCCACCTATCATCTGCTGAACGAAGACAGCCTGGGCTGGATGCGCGCCGGGGCCTGGCTGATCAACACCTCGCGCGGCCCGGTGGTGGACGAGGCGGCGCTGCTGCAGGCGCTGCGCGCCGGGCGGCTGGCGGGGGCGGCGCTGGACGTGTACGAAACCGAGCCGCTGCCGGAAGCGAGCGGATTGCGCGCCAGCGATCTGGCCGAGCGGGTGCGGCTATATCCGCATTTTGCCAGCGCCACCGTCGAAACCCGGCTCTCGCCAGACCCCGGCCGGGGCATGGCCGGGCGCTGCGTGCAGGCGCTGCGCGACGTACTCGAGGGCAACTACGGCGGCAATCCCGCGCGCATGCCCTACGTCGTCAACAAGGAAGCCTTCGCGGAGGCCGGCCGGGCATGAGCTGCGCCCTGTGCGAGCGCCGGAAACCGCGCCGCGATTGCCCCGCGCTGAGCCGGAGCATCTGCGGCGCCTGCTGCGGGCGCTATCGCGAATTGACGCTCGACTGCCCCGCCACCTGCCCCCACCTGGTGGCCGCCTACCGCTACGAGTGGCAGCGCCCGCTGCCGGCAGCGCAGCAGTTTCGCCCGGATTTTCACCTGACCCGCCGTCAGATGGAAGAGAATCAAGCCCTGCTGCTGGCGCTGCTCGAAGCCGTGCAAGCGCTGCATCGCCGCCAGCGCGATCTCAGCGACGCCGACGTCGCCGCCGCCCTGGAAAGCCGGCTGCAAGCGCTCGAAACCGAGCAAAGCGGCTTGATTTACGACGCCTCTCCCGCCGGCGGGCTGCGGCGCGAGCTGTACCGGCAACTGGCGGCTATCGAACAGACCCCGATCCAGGCCGCCGCACTGGCGCCGGCCGCGGCGGCCAGCCGCGAGCAGCGCATTGTGGCTTACGTCTGGCTGATTCGCATCCTGCGCACCTACAGCAGCATGCGGGCGCGCGCCCGCGGCTTCCTGGTCTGGATGAATGATCGTTTCCCGGCGCATCCCGCCGCGCTCAGCTCGCCCCTGGTGCTCGGCGCGTGAACCGGCGACGGCCGGCCTCGAATATGCGAAAATAAATCCCACCATTCTTTTTCAAACTATCTCGTTCTACATGCCGCATTCGGATTCCTTACCCACGCCACCTCCCGCCGCCGTTGAGCCCGAAACTCTGCCGCCGCCGCAGACTGCCCCGGCGCCGGCGAATGAGGATGCCAGTTTCGCCCAACTGCTGGAGCAATACAGCGCGGAATCGCCGGCCGCGGGCCCCAAAACCGGCGACCGCATGGAAGGCGTGGTGGTCAACTTGACCGCCGACGCGGTGCTGGTGGATATCGGCGCCAAGGCGGAAGGGTTCATTCCCATCGAGCAGGTGCGCAGCCCGGAAGGCGAACTCAGCCTCCATCCGGGCGACCGGGTGCCGGTCATCGTCGAAGGACGCGACGCGGAAGGCACGCTGAAGCTGAGCCTGCTGCGCCCCAGCCATCCGCGCAACTTCGAAGACCTGCGCCTGGCGCATGAGGAAAACCGCATCGTGAGCGGCAAAGTCATGGGGCTGGGCAAGGGCGGCCTGAGCGTGAAATTCGGCGAGAGCCGCGGCTTCCTGCCCGCGGCCCGCAGCGGCGCCCATACCCAGGAAGAAATGCACGCCCTGGTGGGCCAGGAAGTCCGCGCCCGCATCCTGAAGCTGGAACCGGGGCGGAATAGCGTGGTGCTGGACCGCCGCGCGGTGCTGGAAGCGGAGCGCGCCGCGGCGGAAGTGGCCGCGATCGAGCGGCTGCACGAAGGCGACATCGTCGAGGCCCGCATCACCAGCCTGGCGCATTATGGCGCCTTCGTGGATCTGGGCGGGATCGAGGCGCTGCTGCACGTCAGCGACATGAGCTGGCAGCGGCTGGAGAACCCCGCCGCGCTGGTCGCCATCGGCGACGCGGTGCAGGTGCGCGTGCTGAAAATCGAGACGCAGAAGCGGCGCATCTCGGTGGGCATCAAGCAGCTTGGCCGCGACCCTTGGGAAGACGTGCCCAACAAGTACGCCTCCGGCCAGCGGGTGCGCGGCCGGGTGCTGCGCACTACCGACTTCGGCGCCTTCGTCGAAATCGAGCCGGGGGTCGAGGGCCTGGTGCATATCAGCGAAATGAGCTGGTCGCGCAAGCAGCCCCGCCCGGGCGACCTGGTCAAGCCGGGCGAAGTGGTGGAAGTCGTGGTACTGCAAGTCAAGCCCGAGGAGCGGCGGATTTCCCTCGGCCTCAAGCAGGCGCTGGGCGATCCCTGGGAAGAAGCCGAGCAGCGCTTTGCGCCCGGAACTATCGTCGAGGGCCGGGTGCGCAACTTGCAAGCCTTCGGCGCATTTGTCGAGCTGAGCGAAGGCGTGGACGGCATGATTCACATCGGCGACATGAGCGAGCAGCGCCTGAAGCATCCCAGCGAAGCGGTCAAGCTGGGCGAGACCGTGCGGGTGCAGGTGCTCGAATTCGATCGCGGCAAGCGCCGCATCCGCCTGGGCATGAAGCAACTGGCGCCCAAGCCGGTGGACCTCTACATCGCCGCGCATCAAGCCGGCGAGGTGGTCAGCGGCCGCGTGGTGCGCGCCTACCCGGGCCGCGTGCAGTTGGACGAAGGGGTGGAAGCGCTGTGCCCCTCGGCGGTACAGCCGCAGCCCAAATTCGAAGCGGGCACCCTCGCCGCCAAGCTTTCGGCGGTCTGGAAAAAGCCCGGCGCCGAGCCCCAGCCCGTGCAACCGGCCGGCGTGCAGTTGAAGCCGGGCGAGACCCGCAAATTCCGCCTCACCGCGCTCGACACTGAAAAACACGCGATCGAAGTCGAGCCGGCATAGCCCTTTCTATTTGCTTGAATTGAAAAGTACCGGCTTGCCGTTAGCCGGAATTGCCCGAGCCTCAACTTCGCGCATCTCCGGCAGGAGAGCCGGCCGGCTATTTTTTCCCGGCGCCGCTGGCGCGGCGGGGCTTGGACGGGCGCGCCTCGCGATTCTTTTCCCAGATCAGGCGCAGGCCTTCGAGCGTGAGATGCGGATCGTACTCGCGCAGGTAGCGCGACTGCGCCAGCAGGGTCTCCGCCCAGCCGCCGGTGGCGAGCAGGTGGGTGCCAGGACCGCTGGCGGCCAGCAGGCGCTCTAATAAGCCGTCCACCATAGCTAAATAGCCGTAATAGAGACCGGATTGTATGCTGCTGACCGTGGTATTGCCGACGAGCTGGGCGGGGGGACGAATTTCGACCCGCGGCAGCCGCGCGGTGCGGGTGAACAGCGCCTCGGCGGCGATGGCCACCCCGGGCAAGATGATGCCGCCTTCGTATTCGCCGTGCGCCGAAACCACGTCGAAGGTGGTGGCCGTGCCGAAATCCACCACAATCACCGGGCCGCGGTAACGCTCGTAGGCGGCGACCGCATTAACGATGCGGTCGGCGCCGACGTCGGCCGGCGGCTCATAGTGCACCGGCATGCCGGTTTTCAGCCCGGGCCCGACAAACAGCGGTTCCAGCGCAAAAATGCGCTCCAGCGCCTGGCGCAGTGTGGCGTCGAGCGAAGGCACGACCGAGGCAACAATGACCGCGTCCACGTCGGCAGTCGCGGCTGGCTTGCCGGTCAGCAGGCCGCGCAGCAGCAGCCCATATTCGTCTTCCGTGCGCGAAGCGATGGTGCTCAGCCGCCACGACGCCAGCAGCCGCGTCCCGGCGTAAACGCCGAGCCCGATATTAGTGTTGCCGACATCGAGCACTAGCAGCATTTCAGCATCCCTGCGGTTCGCCGCCCGTTCCGGCCGCGCCCGCTGAATTTTCCCACTCTCGATTATCCCCTGCGGGACGCACCGGCCCGGTGACGACCGTGATCAGCTCGCCATCGGCTTCGCGCCGCACTCGCAAAAAGCCGGCCTCGTCCAGGCCCTCCGAGCGCCCGCGCCAGGTCTCGGGCTCCTCGCCGATGACCAGCCGGCGATCGCGAGCATAGGAAGACGCCCGCTCGAATTCGGCGCGGATGGCGGCGCTCTGCCCCTCTTGCGCCTGGCGGTAGCGCGCTTCGAGCAGTTCCAGCAAGCGGGCGCACAAGCCCACCCGGGTGGGCGGGCGCGGGCAATGCTCCGCCAGGGACGTGGCCAGCGGGCGCAGCTCGTCAGGAAAATCCATCGCCCCGACGTTGATGCCGATGCCGAGCACGGCCCAATGAATCCGCGTGGCTTCCGCCTGCATTTCCAGCAGGATGCCGGCGCATTTTTTCCCTTCGAGCAGGACGTCGTTGGGCCAGCGCAGATCGGGCTGGACCGGGCAGGCTTCGGCGATCGCCTGGCGCACGGCAAGTCCGGCGGCGAGCATCAGCGGCAGCAGCAGCGGCGGCGGGCCGGACGGCCGCAAAAGCAGGCTGAGGTAGAGCCCGGCGCCGGCGGGCGAATTCCAGCGATGTCCCTGGCGGCCGCGGCCCGCAGTCTGTTCCTCGGCGAGAAACAGGCTGCCTTCGGGCTCTTCCCGCTGCGCCGCTTGCTGGGCGGCGGCTTGGGTGGAATCAATGCGGAAGGCGTGCGCGATGTGGCGGCCGAAAAGCGGCGAGCGCAGGTTGGGCCGCAGCAGCTCGGGCAGCAGCAGGTCGGGAACGGCGGCGAGCTGGTAACCCGTGGCCGGGTGCCCGCGCACCTGCACGCCCAGCCGGCGCAGATGTTCGACCGCCCGCCAGACGGCCCAGCGGCTGACCTTGAGCTGGCGCGCCAGCCGCGCGCCCGAGATCACCAGCGTGGCGTTGGCGGTTAACTCCCCCAAGAGGCCGTGCAGCAGGTGTTCGCTGGGATCTTTCGGGGGCGATTTCATGAGAGCTAGGGGAGCGTGGCTACAGCGGTCGCCAGCGCAGCCCGAAATCGGCGGCGGGCGCGGATTGGGTCAGCGCGCCAATGCTGAATCGCCGCACACCGGCGTTGACGTAAGCGCCGATATTTTCCAGGCTCAGCCCGCCGCCCACCTCGATCATCACCGCCGGCGGGGCCAGTTCGATCGCCGACCGGGCGAGTTCGGGCGAGACATGATCGAGCATGACGTGGACGGCGCCGCCCGCCAGCGCCTGCTGCATTTCCGCAAGCGAGACGATCTCGATCGCCAGCGGCTGCTCGGGACGGCGGTGGGTGCGCGCCCGCTCCAGCGCCGCCGCCACCCCGCCGGCTAGGGCGACATGCGAGCGCTTGATCAGGATGCCGTCGGAAAGATCGGCGCGGTGGGTTTGCCCGCCGCCGCAGACGACTGCATATTTTTCGAGTTGCCGCAGCCCGGGAGTGGTTTTGCGGGTATCGAGGATGGCGGCGCCGGAGGCGCGCACGGCGTCCACAAATTGACGGGTGAGGGTGGCGATGCCGCTCAGGTGCTGCAGGAAATTGAGCAGCACGCGCTCGCAGGCGAGCAGGGCGCGGGCGCGCCCGCGCAGCACGGCCACCGTCTGCCCGGGCCGCAGCCGCACGCCGTCGAAGACTTCCGCCTGGCTGCCGACAAAGACCAGCGGGCCGCTGGGCGCGGGCATTTGCAGACTGGCAAACACATCGTAAATTCTGGCCACCAGGCCCAAGCCGGCCAGCACGCAGCCGTGGCGGGAAAACAGCTCCGCCTGCGCTTCCTCCCGCTCGCCGATAGTGGCCAGGGTGGTCCGGTCGGCGAGCGCGTGGTCTTCGCGCAGGGCGGCTTCGATCAAAGCGGTGAGGCGGCGGGAATTCCAATCCATCGCGGAAGAATTCTATACTAGCGTGGCCTGAAGGTGGGATGAATTCAGGAGCGAATTTAAAACCGGCCGGCGGCGGCTGCCGTCTGCCGACGCGCCGCCTGTCCTGTCGCGGCTGCCCGGGCGGCCTGCCGCGGGCTATACTAAAAACGTCCGCCGGGAACCGCCGTCAGCGCGTCCCGCGGGATGAATTAGCCGCACTGCCGGGTCGTTCAATGGTAGGACAGCAGACTCTGGATCTGCCTATCGGGGTTCGAGTCCCTGCCCGGCAGCCAAAATAATCGCTTTAAATACATCGATTTAGATCGTCGAAAATTTCCGTGTGCCCAATTTAGTCAACACACGCCTGGGTCAGCAAGAGACCGATCTTCACGCGGGTCTTTCGAAAACTGCTAACGGCCCTTCTCAGCTCGATTGCAGCAGCCGCGAAACCACTTGCCTAAAATGGACAGGATTCCACGGTTGCCTATAGGATCATTAAGGGTAATTGTTCCGACCGCAAATGCTTGGTGGAGGCCCGCCCCATGACGACCCCGGAAAAGACCCCGACCGCCGCCCTCTCCTACCAGTCGGCCGGCGTGGACAGCGCCATGAAGGACCGGGCCATGCCGGGCCTCGCGCATTGGGTCGAGCGCAGCTTCGCCCTGCGCCGTGATTTCGGCCAGGTGCTCCTGCCGCTCGGTTATTTCGCCAACGTGATTGACCTCGGCCGCGGCCAGGGGCTGGCGCTTTCCACCGACGGGGTGGGCACCAAACTGATCGTGGCGCAGCTCATGCAGCGTTATGACACGGTGGGCATAGACTGCGTGGCGATGAACGTCAACGACGTGCTCTGCGTCGGCGCCGAGCCGCTGGCGATCCTCGACTACATCGCCGTCGAACTCCCCTCGCCGGAGCTGCTCGGACCACTGGCCGAAGGCCTCTATCGCGGCGCCGAGCAGGCCCAGGTTGCCATCCCCGGCGGCGAGGTTGCGCAAGTGAAAGAGATGATCCGCGGCGCCCGCCCCGGCGCCGCCTTCGATCTGGTGGCCGCCTGCGTCGGCACCGTGCGCACCGACCGCATCCTGACCGGCAGCAAAACCGAACCCGGCGACGCCATCGTCGGCCTGCAATCGAGCGGCGTACACAGCAATGGCCTCACCCTCGCGCGCCGCGTGCTGCTCGAACAAACCGGCTGGGCCACCGATCATTGGGTCCCCGAATTGGGGCGGACGGTGGGGGAAGCACTGCTCGAGCCCACCCGCATCTACGTCCAACCCGTGCTGCGCATGCTGGCACAGGACCTCAAAATCAAAGCGCTAGC
This sequence comes from Acidobacteriota bacterium, assembly GCA_021789895.1. Lineage (GTDB taxonomy): Bacteria > Acidobacteriota > Terriglobia > Terriglobales > SCQP01 > JAKASR01. The sequence goes on from JAJYIU010000008.1 coordinate 68,735, forward strand.
CCATATCACCAGCACCGGCTTTCTGAACCTGAGCCGCGCCGATGCGCCGGCCGGCTATGTGCTCGATGCCCTGCCCGCGCCGCCGCCGGTCTTCGATCTCATCGCGCGCCTCGGGCAGGTCCCCAAGCCCGATATGTACTACACCTACAATATGGGCATCGGCTTCTGCATCGTCGTCGCCCCCGCGGACGCCCCGCAGGTGCTCGCCATCGCCCGCGAGGCAGGCTTTGAGGGCCAGATCATCGGCCATACCGTTCACGACGAACGCAAGTCCGTGCGCCTTCCGCAGCAGAAGCTCATCGGCGTGGATGACACCTTTATCGAAGAATAAAAAAACCTACTCCGCGCCGCGGCATTTCCGGAAGCGTTAGCGCCCAAGGTGCTGCCTCACCCAACGGTTGATGGCGCGGTAGTACAGCTCCCGGTGCACCGGATCCTGCGGCGAATGGTGCGCCCCGGGAATGCCGATGAACTTCACCGGCACCCGCCGGCTGCTCAGGGCATGGTAAAGCGCAAATGATTCCGTGATCGGCACGGTGGTGTCCGCCGTGCCCGAAAGAATCAGCGTCGGCGTCGTGATCCGGCCGGCATAGGTAATCGGCGAACCGCTGCGATAGAGCGCGGCGCTCTGCGGATCCCAGGGACTGCCGCCCAGCGAATCGCGCGTCCAGGCCAGGTTGCCCGCGGCCGAAAGCTCGTATTCCTCCGTCCAGTCCACCGCGCCGTCCGCCACCACCGCGCAGCGCCAGAAGCGATGGTGCGAAATCAGCCAGGCGGTCATATAGCCGCCGTAGGAATGCCCGACCGCGGCAATGCGCGTCTCATCCACGATCCCCTGCCGCTCCAGCTTTTGTATGCCGGAGATCACGTCCTGGTCGGGGCCTTGCCCGGGGTCGCGGAAAATCGCGTGTTCGTGCGCGTTGCCCAGGTTGTCGCTGCCGCGGTAGTTCGGCTCGAAAACCAGATATCCATCCGCCGCGAAGAGGTCGCGCAGCGGACCGATTTCGCCGGTGTCGAAACCCTCGATCGAAGCCGCATCCGGCCCGCCATGGCTGTACACCACCAGCGGGTAGCGCCGGCCGGACTGGTAGCCGTTGGGGTAAGTCAGGATGCCGTCGTTCTCCTGCCCGTCGGGCGCCTGCCAGCGCACCTCGATGCTGCGCGGAAAGGCGTAGGCGTCGAAGCTGCGGTTGAAATCGCTCACTCGCATCGGATGGCTGTGCAGCGAAGGCAGCAGATAAAGCTCCGGCGCCCGGGCGGCGCCGTCGGCGACCAGCGCCAGCATGCCGCCGGAAGAAACCGCCAGGTGCAGTGCATTCAGGCCGCCCAGATCGAGCGCATATCCGGGAGCGTTGAGCGGTTGTACATATAGCTTGCCGCCGATCTGATCGTTCGCCATCGCCACGAGTCCCTGGCCCCGGGGCAGCCAGGCGAATTCCGCCGACAGATCGCGGTTCAGTCCGGCGCTGCAGTCGCGCGCCGCGCCGCCGCCGGCGGTGGCCAGCATCAGATCCATGTCGCTGACCGGTCCCGGCCCGTGCGGGTACAGGTAGGCCACCGCCTCGCCCAGCGGCGCAAAGCGGGGAGTGTATTCATAGCTGCGCTGGCGAGTGATCAAATGCACGGCGCCCGTGGCCACTTCAACCGCCGCGATCGTGGTCCGGTCCGAATCGCTGTCGTGGGCATTCGCTTGCTGCGTATAGGCGATCCAACGGCCATCGGCCGACCAGGAAGGCGCCGAAACCCCGCCGCCGAACGGCGGCGCCGCCTCCAGCACGCTCGCCGGGCCCCGCGTGAGCTGCCGCGCCCGGCCGGTTTTAAGCGAGAGCAGCCAGATGTGCGAAGGCACGGGCGGCTGGTGAATCATGTAATCGTCATCGTGGATGGTGAATAGGTCGTGATGGGTGCGCCGGGCTTTCGCGCTCAGCGGGGAATGGTCCGGGGTGACATACGCGAGTTCCGCCTTGGGTCCCCAGGCGAACTGCTGCACGCCCTGGGGCGCGTCGGTGAGCTCTGCCGGCGTGCCGCCCGCAGCCGGCACGCGATAAACCTGCGGCTTTTGCCCGCCGACGCGCGCGAGAAAGGCCAGCGTCCGCCCATCCGGCGACCAGCGCGGCATGCTCAACCCGCGCAGCCCGCGCGCCAGCACTCGTGATTTTCCGCTGGCGATATCCAGCACACGCAAGGTCGCCGCATAGCGGTCGTGCACGAAATCCGGGCGCACCGTCAGAAAGGCGAGCTGCCGCCCATCCGGAGAGAACCGCAGCGACTGAATCCGAACCAGCGCCCGAAAATCTTTTAAATGAATCGGCGCGGGCGCGGCAGCGGCGCGCAGCTGCGGCAGCGCCAACCCCATCGCGAAGAAGCAAGCCAACTTGAGAGGGCGCATCGGTCTCCTCCTGCGGAAATTAGGAATGGATAGCCGGGAAAACACCTTTATAGCGCACTCGCGCCCAAAGCCGCATCATCCGCGGCGCGCCAGCCAGCGGCGCACTGCGGCAGCGACCTGCGCTTCCTTTCCCTTCAATCCATGCCGCGCCCCGAAAACGATTTCAATATCAAACCGCCGGGAGCGAAGATGGCCTTGGAACCAGGCGGCGAGGGAGGCAGCCGGCCGGTCAGCGTATTCATCCCGGCCGGCGAGCACCACCAGCAGCGGCAGCTTTACCTTTTGCAGCGTGCGCGGCGTCTTGCCCGGCTGGGCGTAGGTGAAGATTTCCTCCGGGCTCGCGGGCGTGTACAGGCTCAAAAACCGCTGCGCGTCGAGCGGCTGCGGCCAGACGCGGGCGGGCAGCAGCTCGAAGCGCTTGCGCCGGCGGAGCAGCGCGCGCGCGGCCGCTTCGGCGCGCCGGCGCCGGGTTTCATCCTGATGCCGGGCGCCGGCATAGTCGCTGATCGGACAGATCAGCACGGCGGAATGTATCCGCCGCGGCTTCCCCGCGCGGCTCAGATAATAAATGATCTTCTGGCATCCGCTGGAATGCCCGATCAACACGATCTCTCTTGCGCCCTGGCGAAGGCAAAAATTGACCGCTCCCTGAAGATCATCCACGCACTCGGTAAAGACCTCATGCGCGACGCCGGCGGTTTTATAGGCATAGCCCTTGCGCCAGCCCGGGCGCAATTGCTTCACTCCGGCGACGGTATCGTGTCCGCGGTTGCTGAAAAACAGCACCGCGGTTTTCCGCCCGGCGACAGAGACCAGGTAGTCATGATGCGAAAACGCGGAGCCGCCCAGTCCGTGGACGAAGATGAGGACGCGCCGGGGGCGTCCGGCGCCGTACCAGAGCCCATCGAGCATGCAGCGGCCTGGGGTGATGATGCGTGCATATCGGCAGGATTTCAGCATATATAGAAGCTACCAGCCACCGGCCCCGGCCTCCAGCCGGCAGGGTAAAAATATGCATGCCGCCGGCGGTTGAAAGCTGCGACTGGCGTTAATTGAAACCGATTAGCCCACCCTAGTAAAACGATTGTATTCACAGGCCTTCAATCATGCTATCGAATGCTGGTTCCCATTGACTGGCGCCGCGGCGCGTTTATTAAATCGTCATGGGTAGTTTTGCAGTGTCAGGTGTGTGACGTTTGACGTTTCGTTTTCAGGCAGCAGCCTTAATCGCCGGTGTCGGTCTGATTGCTTCCGGATTCCGTAATGGATCCGCGCCGCAACCGCCCAGCTTTGTTTTTATTGCAGCCCCGAGTTACGCCCCGCGAAATTTCACCCGCCGTTTCCCCGGCGGCAGCCGGCTCGAGCGATGGCAGCCGGGCAGATCGGAGCCGGTGGATCTGACGCCGGAATTCTACGCTGCCGCCGATCCCCAGGTATCGCCCAGCGGCAAGGAATTGCTTTTCGCCGCGATGCGGCGGCGCCGGGGGCATTGGCAGATCTGGCGCATGGCGGCGGCGGGGGGCGCGGCGCGGCAATTGACCCGCTGCGCCGCGGATTGCCAGCGCGCGGCCTGGCTGCCCGACGGACACATCGTGTACACCCTCAGCGGCGGGCGGGCAGCGCGGCTGGGCTCGCAGCTCTACCGAGCCCGCGCCGACGGCGCGCACCCCCATCCCATCACCTTCGGTCCCGGCAATTTCCGCCTGGAAGCGGTGCTGCGCAGCGGGCGCCTGTTGGTCTCGGCCGCGGCGCCGCTCGACCGCCGCGCGGCGGCGGCACCCACGCGCGCGCTCTATACGCTGCGTCCGGATGGTTCCACCTTGCGGCTGTTCCGCTGGCAATATCCGGCTCATGCGGCGCCCACCAGCGCGCGTGAGCTGCCGGATGGCACGGTGATTTTCGTCGCCCAGCCCTCCCGCCCCGCAGCCGGGCCGGCAGCCAAGATGGGCAAGCTGGCCTGGTTCCCGCCGCAGGCGGCGAGGGCGGCGCTGTTACCGGGAGCGAAGCCGGGCCTGGATTCGGTGCGGCTGCTCGATGGCCGCCGCTGGCTGCTGAGCGGCAGCGCGGCGACGTCCGGCTGCGCCATCTACATCTATGATTCGGCTGCGAAGGCGCTGGTGACGCGGGTTTATCAAGCGCCGCGCATGGCCTGCGCCCAGGCGACGCCGCTGGAGGCGCAGCCGGCGCCGTGGATTTATCACAGCATTCTGCATTTGCAAATGGCCAGCGGGCGGGTGGTCTGCCTCAACGCTTATCGTTCGACTTTAGCCCCCGGGGGAAGCTGGCGGCGCGGCCGGCTGGCGCAGGTGCGGGTGCTGGCGCTGCGCGGCGGCCGGAGGGTGACGCTGGGCGCGGCACCGGTCCAGCCGGATGGTTCCTTCTATCTCCGCCTGCCGGCGGATCTGCCGCTGAGCTTCGAGTTGCTCGACGCCCGCGGCGCGCTGGTGCAGGCGCAACGGAGTTGGTTCTGGCTGCGCCCGGGCGAAGACGCCGGCTGCCAGGGCTGCCATGAAAATCCGGCGCTGGCGCCGGTGAACCGCTGGCCGCTGGCGCTGAAGCGCCAGGCCGGCGCAATTGCACTCGGGCTGGGCCGTACCGCCTCCAACCGCGCCCCCATGAGGCCCCGATGAAACTTTCACGACGGCAACTGCTGGCCGGCGCCGCCGCCGGCGCCCCCTGGCTGGCGCTGCGCCGGCTGCCCCGGGCGCGCCCGCCCGCCGCGGCGACGCCGCAGTTTCTCGATGTCACCGCCCGCTCCGGTATACGCTTCCGCCATTCGTTCGGGGAAAAACAGCTCAATTCGATCCTGGAAGGCACCGGCTCGGGCTGCGCCTGGCTGGATTACAACAACGACGGCCTGCTCGATCTCTACGTCGTCAACGGACGCTATCTCGAGGGCGTCACCAATCATTCCGCGCCCGACGGCCGCGAGGCCACCAACCACCTCTACCGCAACAACGGCGACGGCACCTTCACCGACGTCACCCGCGAAGCCGGCGTGGGCGGCCGAGGCTTCGGCATCGGCGTGACCGTGGGCGACTTCGACAATGACGGCCGGCCCGATATTTTCGTCACCGGCTATCTGCAATCCGTCCTTTACCACAACAACGGCGACGGCACCTTCACCGACGTCACCCGCGAGGCGGGCGTGGAAAACCCGTTCTATGCCACCGGCGCGGCGTTTCTCGACTACAACCGCGACGGGCGGCTCGATCTCTTCATCGGCAATTATCTGCGCTTCGTGCCGAGCTACCGCAACTACTACCCCGGCGACAACTATCCCGGCCCGCTCGACTACGAACCGGAATTCAACCGCCTGCTGCACAACAACGGCAATGGCACCTTCACCGACGTCTCGCGCGATTCCGGCATCGCGCGCGCGCCGGGGCGGGCGATGGGCGTCACCGCCGGCGATTACGACAACGATGGCTGGCCTGACATCTTCGTCGCCAACGACACCATGCCGAGCTTCCTCTACCACAACAACCACGACGGCACCTTCACCAACGTGGCGATGGAGCAGAACGTCGCCTACGGGCAGAACGGCGAAGCGACCACGGCGATGGGGCCGGTGTTCGCCGATTTCTACAACGACGGCTGGCTCGATCTGTTTGTCTCCGACGCCAGCTTTCACCGCTTTTACCAGAATCAGCGCAGCCGCCGGCGCAGCTATTTCCTCGACCGCACCAACGAGTCGGGCATCGGGAAAGTTTGCGGCCAATATGTCGCCTGGGGCGACGGAGTATTCGATTTCGACAACGACGGCTGGAAAGACATCTTCATCGGCGACGGCGGACTGGCCTGGGAAATCCCGATGAAGAGCATCCTGCTGCGCAACCGCGGCGGCGGCGAGTTTGAGCTGGCGCCGGCGGCGGCGGACAGCTTTTTCGCCCGGCGCGAGGTTTGCCGCGGCGCCTGCTTTGGCGATTTCAACAACGACGGCTACGTGGACGCGTTTCTGACCACGCTCGGCGGTCCTGGCATCCTGCTGCAAAACACCCCGCCGCCAGGTGCGCGGCGGCACTGGCTGATGGTCAAGCTGGAAGGCACGCGCAGCAACCGCGACGGCTATGGCACGCGGCTGGAGGCGGTGGCGGGCGGGCGGAAGCAGACGGTGGAGGTGGTCTCGGCCTCCGGCTATCTGTCGCAATCCGATCCCCGGCCGCACTTCGGGCTGGGCGAACGCACGCAGGTGGACCAGTTGACGCTGCGCTGGCCGAGCGGCGCGGTGCAGGTGCTGAAGAATATCCCCGCCGACCAGATCCTGCACGTCAAAGAACCCGGCGCGGCCGCTCCGGCGCGGAAGGAGACGCGATGACGCCTCGGCTCCAGCGCGAAGGCGGCAAGAAAGCCGCACTGCGGCGCGCGCTCTGGGTCGCCCTGGCCATTGCCGCGGTCGCAGCCACCCTGGCGATGCGCGGCCCGCGGCATGAGGCCCGCGATTGGGCTGCGGTTTATTCCCGCCGGCGCTATTACGATCCGGTGGATTTGAAGCTGTCGCCGCATGGCCGTCGCCTTTACGTTGCCTGCGAAGGCCGCAATGAGGTGCTCGCCATCAACACCGCCAGCCGCCGCGTGATTGCCGCGATTCCGGTCGGACGTCGGCCCAAGGCGCTGGCGCTTTCGCCCGGCGGACGGCGCCTGTTTGTGGCCAATGCCTGGTCCGGCGCCATCAGCCAGATTGACACGCGCGCGCTGCAGGTGACGCGCACGCTGCCCGCCGGCTGGGGCGTAGAAGGGATGGCGGCCGACCGCACCGGCCATTACCTCTACGCCGCCAACCCGCTCGGCAACGATATCTCGGTCATAGACCTGGCGAGCGGCCGGGAAACCACCCGCCTGGCCGCCGGCCATTTCCCCGAATTTGCGGCCCGCCTGCGCGGCAGCTGGATCGGCATCTCCAACCTGCTGGCGCAGCCGGCGCCGCCCGACACGCCGCCGTCGAGCCAGTTGACCCTGATCAACGCCGCGACCCGGCAGGTGCGCTGGCAAGTGGCGATTCCCGGCGCCGTGCAGATGCGCCATATCGCCCAGACCCCACCCCGTTTCGGCGGCTACCTGCTGATCCCCTTCCTGCAGCCGCACAACCTCATCCCGCTGATCGAATTGCGCCGGGATTGGTATGCCTCCAACGGGCTGGCTATCGTCCAGTTACGCGGCCGGCGGGCGCCGCGGGTGCGGGAAGTGCTGCTGGACGAACTCGACCGCGCCTTTGCCAACGGTTACGGCGCGGCCGTGGCGCCGCACACGCCCTGGGCGCTGATCACCGCCTCCGGCGCCAACCAGGTTGCGATCTTGAACCTCGAGCGGCTGCATCGCCTGCTGCAGTCGCCGGATGCAGATGAGCTGGCGCGGCGGCTGGATGCGGCGCCGCAGTTCGTGGCGCGGCGGCTGCCCACCGGCCGCGACCCTACCGCGGTGGCGGCTTCGCCCAACGGCCATTTCGCCTATGTCGCCAACCGCGCCGACGACACCATCAGTGTGATTGACCTCGCGGGGCTGCGCAACGCCGGCCTCATCCGGCTGGGAGCGCAGCGCCCCCTCACCGCCCGGCGCCGCGGCCAGCAGCTCTTTTTCAGCGCCCTGCATTCGCAGGATCACGAGATTGCCTGCGCCAGTTGCCATCCCTACGAAGGCTTCGAAGACGGGTTGGTGTGGAGTTTCGAGACCCCGCGGCTGGGGCGCGACGTCGTCGAAAACAAAACCTTGTTGGCGATTCGCGGCACCTCGCCGTTCAAATGGAACGGGCTGAATCCGAACCTGGCGACGCAAGACGGGCCGCGCACCGCGATGTATATCTTCCGCTCCCAGGGTTTCAGCCCCGTCCAGGTCAGAGACCTGGTGGCGTTTATCAACGCCCGCCCGCTGCCGCCCAACCCCCATCTCGCCCCCGGCGGGCTGAACCCGGAGCAGGCGCGCGGGCGCGCGCTGTTTTTCCGTACCCGCACCAACACGGGCCAGATCATTCCGCTGCACGACCGCTGCTACTACTGCCACGCGCCGCTCACCCATTTCACCTCGCGGGTGCTGATGAACGTCGGCACCGCCACCCGGTTCGACGATACTGGAGCGTTCAAGGTGCCCTCGCTGGAAGGCATCTACATGCGCCCGCCCTACCTCCATAACGGCGAGGCGCAGACACTCGAGGAAATCTGGACCCGCTTCAATCCCCGCGATCGGCACGGCATTACCTCCGACATGAACAAGGTGCAGTTGAACGAGCTGATCGCGTACCTGGACACGTTATGAAACCGCATCTTCCCAGCGTGGCGGCGCGCACAATTTCCCCGCGGGCGGCGGCGCGGCTGCGCGTCGGGCTGTTGGCTTTCACCCTGCTGGCGGCCGCCGCGGCCGCCCAAACGCCCCCACTCTACTCCCGCTGGATCAACTACACCCCCGCCAACGGCTTCCCCCGCGGCGAAGTGTACTGCGTGGCGATCGCTGGCCCGCGCGTCTGGGCGGGAACCGAGCATGGGCTGGCGCTGATCGAAAACGGACGGCTGCGCAAGGTCTTCACCCGCGCCGACGGCCTGGCCGCCTACGCCATCATGTCGCTGGCGGTGGATCCCAACACCGGCGATCTCTGGATTGGCGGGCTGGGCGGGTTGAGCCGGTATTCGGCGGGCAAGTTCATCAACTATACGGTGCTGTCGAGCGGGCTGGCGAACGATTTGGTCTACAGCGTGGCCGTGCGCGGCAAATACGTCTGGGCGGCGACCGCCGCCGGCGTCAGCCGGCTGAACACCTGGACGCATAGCTGGCGCATTTTCAGCGTCGTCGGCAAGCCCAGCGCTCCCTTCGAGGAGCCCTGGGCCTACGCGCTGGCGATCGGGCCGAAAAAGGCCTACATCGGGCTCTGGGGCGGCGGGGTGGTGGTTTACGATCTGCGCCGGAAGACCTGGCGCCCTTATCTTGATCCGGACGGCGCGCCGGAAATCGTGCTCTACCGCAATCAGGGGCTGATCAGCAATATGGTCAGCAGCCTGACCCACGGCGCGGAATCGAACGCCTTCTGGGCGGGTACTTACTTCGGCCTAAGCGGCTACGACGGCGCGCGCTGGCACAACTACATGCGCCAGGACAGCGGGCTGGCTTCCAATTTCATCAACGGCGTCGCCCTTCAGGGGCGCCGGGTCTGGGCGGCGACGCAGCGCGGCCTGTCGGAATTCGATCCCGGCGCCCGCGTCTGGGTCACCTATCGGCCGGCCAACTGGCGGGCGCTCGACGCCGGCAAAGCCGCGCGGCCGCAGCGCGGCGAAATCCTCATCACCGGCCCCGGCGGCCATCCGCGCCGGCTCGAAACCGCGACTTCGCTGGCGCACAACTATATCCTCAACCTCGCCTTTCAAGGCAACGACATCTGGGTAGCCACTGCCGCCGGCCTGAGCCACGGCTTTGCCGCCCCCGCAAGGAGAATCCTTTATGCCCATCCGAACCGAGTCCACCGCCATCCTGCCCGCGCCGCATACGCTCGCCAAACACGCCATTAGCGCGCCCGAGGTGCTGAACGAGGCCTACTGCTACGCCAAGCCGTCTTCGTTCTCGCGCGGCCTGCGAATCAACCTCAAGGGCATTACCTTCCTGTTCATCTCTGGCACCGCCAGCGTGGATGAAAACGGGCGCAGCCTGCATGCGGGCGATTTCCGCGCCCAAACCTGGCGCACTTACGAAAACATCACCGCGCTGCTCGAAGCCGAAGGCGCCGGCTGGAAAGACATCGTACGCACCACCTGCTACCTGCGCGATATCGAGCGCGATTACGCCGCCTTCAACGAGATCCGCACGGAATTTTTCCAGCGCCAGGGGCTGGACCCGCTGCCCGCCTCGACCGGCATCCAGGCGATTTTGTGCCGTCCCGAGTTGCTGATCGAGATGGAAGCGATCGCGATCTTCGACAGCGGCGGCGAAGAGCGCTAGGTGTCTGCCGCGGCGGCGGCCCATGAGCGCCGCGCGGGGGGCCGGGAGGCGGTATGCAGATTGCCGGAAAGCTCGAAATCGAAGACCTGCCGCGGGTCTGTCCGCTGCTCAGCCGGGCGGTCAATCCGGCCTACGGCCGTCATGGCCGGCTGGCGGTTACCGTCGCCGGGGTGACTTTCGGCGGCCGCCGCCCGGTGGTGATTGCGGGGCCGTGCGCGGTGGAGAACCGGGCGCAAACGCTGGCCCTGGCGCAGGCGGCGCGCGCCGCCGGCGCGGCTATGTTGCGCGGCGGGGCCTACAAGCCGCGCACCTCGCCCCACGACTTCCAGGGCCTGGGGCTGGACGGGCTGAAGATTCTGCGCGAGGCCGGCGATCTCACCGGGCTGCCGGTGGTGACCGAGGTGATTGACGTGCGCCTGGTGGAAACCGTGGCGCAGTATGCCGACATGCTCCAGATCGGCTCGCGCAGCATGCAGAATTATCCGCTGCTGGTGGAGGCGGGGCGCGCCGGCAAGCCGGTGCTGCTCAAGCGCGGCATGGCTGCCAGCCTGTGCGAGTGGCTGGGCGCGGCGGAATACATTGCGCTTGAAGGCAACCTGCAAATCGTGCTCTGTGAGCGCGGCATCCGGGCGCACTCCGCCGGAGAATATTCGCGCTTCACTCTCGATCTGAACGTGATTCCGGCGGTGCGGGAAGCCGCCTTCCTGCCGGTCATCGTGGATCCGAGTCACGCCACCGGCATCTCCGCGCGGGTCGAGCCGGCCAGCCGCGCCGCCCTTGAAGCCGGCAGCGACGGGCTGATCGTCGAAATTGCGCTGCCGCAATCCGCTTGCCGGCCGCTCTGCGATGCCGGCCAGGCGATCTCGCCCGCCACCCTGAGCCGCATCACCGCGTTCGCCGAGCGCCGCACGGCAGCGATGGAATCCGAAACGGATTGCGTGGAAAGCGAACTGGCGGCGGTGGGAGCGGAAAGCGAATCCGCGGGAGCGCGCCAATGAATTTTCCCCAAACCAGCGCGCCCTCGAGGCCGGGTATGAATTGGAAACTCACTCTCTTGGCCGGCTTGACGGCCGCGCTGCTGGCCGCGCCCATGGCGGCGCAAGCCCCCGGCTGTCCTTCCGGCCCTTCTCCGACACGCGCCGCGAGGATGCGTTATGCCGATATGCCGTCGCGGGCATTTCCTTTCGGCAGCTTCATCCAGCCGTACGCGCTTTGGTTCACCACTCCCGACTCGCTGGCCTTCGACGGCAGCGGGCGCGCGCGTCCCGACGCCGATTGGCGCCGGCTGCGCGCCATCAACCTGGGCTTTTTGGGCCCGCTCGATCCGCAGTACTCCGAGTCGGTTTACGGCATCGCCATGCTGCACGGCGCCGAGCTGGCGCTGGCGCGGGCCAACGCCCGCGGCGGCTTCCACGGCAAGCCGTTCGCGCTCAAGATTCACCGCGATTCGCCCTTGTGGGGCGCCTCGGCGATCGAGCTGGTTCGCATGGACTACCGCCAGCATGTTTGGGCCATGCTGGGTTCGGTGGACGGCGCCTCGACCCATATCGCGCTGCGCGCCACGCTGAAGCTTTGGGTGCCCATCGTGGATACCGCCACCACCGATCCCACCGTCACTGAAACCCGCATCCCCTGGCTGCTGCACGATTTTCCCGACGACCGCCAGCAAGGCTATGCGCTGGCCGACTACATATTCAACCAACTGCACCTGAAACACGTGGCGATTCTGCGCGCCAACAATCGCTATGGCCGCCTCGGCTACACCGTCTTTTTCAATACCGCTCGGCGCTGGGGAAAGCAGCCGGTGATGGTGTTGAAATTCGAGCCGTATGCCACCGGTTTCACCCGCTCCTTGCGCGAGTTGCAGCAATTGGGCATGGACGGCCTGGTGTTGTGGTGCAATGCCCGGCAGGCGGGCTTGATCGTGCGGCAGATGCGCGCCCTGGGGATGCGCCAGCCGGTGTTCGGCCCCAGCCGCCTCACCTATCCCGCCCTGATTCAAACCGCGGGCGTGGCCGCCAACGGCGTGGTGACGGTCGCGGCCATCAACCCCGACCGCCGCGATCCGAAATGGCTGGCCTTCCGCCGCCGCTACCGCGCGCGCTATCACGCCGACCCCGACGCCTATGCCGCTTACGCCTACGACGGCATGAACCTGCTGATCGCGGCGGTGCGCCAGGCCGGGCTCAATCGCACGCGCATCATGGATGCGCTGCACGCCTACGCGATGCGCTCGTATGCGGGCGTCAGCGGCACGGCGTTTTTCGATTACACCCTGAATAACATCGCGCCGGTGACCATGGCGCGGGTGGAACACGGCCATTTCGTCTATTGGCCCGAGCGCCGCAGCGACTGGAGCCGTCGCGGCTGGCCGGGCTGCACCGCGGCGGCCGGGCGGTAATAGAGCTCTATGCCGGCGTTCATCCATCCCCGCTTCGCTCTCGCCACGATGCTGCTATGGCTGCTGGCGGGAACCGCGCCCGCGCGCGCTCAGGTCCGGCCCCGGGCCGCAGCCGGGCCCTATGCCGCGATCGCCACACGCGGCACGCATTTTGACGGCGTCGGGCGGAATGCCGCCTACAATCTGCGCGGGCAAAGGCCCTGCATCGCGCTGTGGCTGCCCATGCGCGGGCCGGATCAAGCCGCCAGCCTGGCCATTTTAGCCGCCGCCCGGCTGGCGATCGCCGACGCCGGACGGGCTCGCGGCGCAGGCGCCCGGATTCCGGTGCTGGCGATTGCCGACGCCGGCGGGCCGGCCTGGGGGCGCGCCGACGACCGCCTGCTGCAGCTCGTCTTCGCGCGCCATGCCGTCGCCCTGCTCACCAATACCAACGGCAATCTCGCTCATCTCGGCCTGCAAGTGAGCAACAAGATCGGCCTGCCGGTGCTGACCTTAGCCGGCGATCCGGCCACTACCGCGATCAACATGCCCTGGATCTTCCGGCTCGCGCCCAGCGACCGGATGCAGGCGCGCATGCTGGCGCGCGTCCTCTACCGCCGGCGCGGCCTGCGCCGGGTGCTGCTGGCGGCGGAAGACGATCAGGACGGCCGCGCCGGGCTACGCGCTTTCCAAGCCGCGGCCCGCCGGCTGGGCGCGGCGGCGGCGGTCTTCCGTTTCCATCCGCTGCAAGCCGCCGCCGCCCGATCGGCACTCGTCCGCGCGCTGCGCGCCCGCCGGGCGCAGGCGGCCGTGCTGTGGGCGCAGCCGGCGGAAGCCGGCCACTTGCTGCGCGCGATACTCCAGGCCGGCTTGCGGCTGCCGGTATTTCTGCCGCAGATGGCGGCGCAGCCGGAGGCCGGGCTGAATTTTTCGCCGCCCGCGGGCGAACCCGCTCCGGAAATTTACACCCTGGCCGGCGCGGCCCGCCACTCCGCCCGCGATCGTTTCGCGCGGCGTTTTCGCCAGGCGTGCGGCTTCGCTCCCAACCCCGTCGCCCTGGAAGCTTACGACGCGGTGCGGCTGCTGGCGGACTCGATCCGCCAGGCCGGAGCGAACCGGGCGCGGGTGCGCGACCGCCTCGCCGCAACCCGAAATTATGCCGGCGTTTCCGGCGCCGTCAACTTCGACAATCGCGGCGACAACATCAGCGCCGTACACCTGGTGCGGGTCGGGCTCTCCGCCGCGCGCGCACCGCAAAACGCGCCAACGAGTTTCCGTTTACCCGGGAAAGGCAGGCAGCTATGCCGTTAAATTCTGAAATCTACGATGCCATCATCGTCGGCTCCGGCGCCGGCGGCGGCATGGCCGCCTACGCGCTCACCCAAGCCGGCGCCCGCTGCCTGATGCTCGAAGCCGGCGGCGCCTACGACGCCGCCCGCGATTCCAAGTGGCTGGAATGGCAATACGACGCGCCCTACCACGGCGGCGGCTGCGAAAACAAATTCGATTATTTCCTCGCCGCCGTCGGCGGCTGGCAGGTGCCGGGCGAGCCCTATCTCACCGCGCGGGGAGAAAATTTCCTGTGGTTCCGCTCGCGCATGCTGGGCGGGCGCACCAATTCCTGGGGACGGATTTCGCTGCGCAACGGCCCCTACGATTTCCAGCCCCGCAGCCGCGACGGCCAAGGCTTCGACTGGCCGATCCGCTATGAAGAGCTGGCGCCGTACTATGCCAAAACCGAAAATCTGATCGGGGTGTTCGGCTCGAAAGCCGGGATCGAAAACCTGCCCGACGGCGATTATCTGCCGCCGCCGGCGCCGCGCTGCTATGAGCGGCTGGTCGCGAACGCCTGCGGCAAGCTGCACATCCCCTGCATCCCCTCGCGCCTGGCCATCCTCACCCGCGCGCACCGCGGCCGTCCCGCCTGCCATTATGTAGCGCAATGCGGGCGCTGCTGCCGCCTGGGCTCGAATTTTTCCTCGCCGGTGGTGCTGCTGGAGCCGGCGCGCGCCACCGGCAAGCTGGAAATCCGTCTCAATGCGATGGCGCGGGAAGTGCTTACCCGGCCGGACGGCCGCGCCGCCGGCGTCGCCTACATTGACAAAACGACCCGCCAGGAAGTGCAGGCGCGCGCGCGGGTGGTGGTGCTGGCGGCCAGCTCGTGCGAAACCGCCCGCCTGCTGCTCAACTCGCGCAGCTCGCGCTCACCCGACGGGCTGGCCAACCGCAGCGGGCTGGTGGGACGCTACCTGATGGATACGGTGATGAGCGACGTCACCGGCTATTTCCCCGCGCTCGCCGGCCTGCCGCCGCACAACGAAGACGGCGTCGGCGGCAT
Organism: Acidobacteriota bacterium; assembly: GCA_021789895.1. Lineage (GTDB taxonomy): Bacteria > Acidobacteriota > Terriglobia > Terriglobales > SCQP01 > JAKASR01. The sequence continues at coordinate 83,759 of JAJYIU010000008.1, forward strand.
GCACATGTACATGCCCTGGTGGAACTACGGCCGCGAGCGCCAAAACCTGCCCTTTTCGCGCGGCTACCACATCGAGTTTTACGGCGGCCGCTCCGGCATGCCCATGCCCGGCGTGCTGAGCGGCACGGAACGACTCACCGGCGGCGGCTATGGCGCGAGCTTGAAGCAAGCCTGCCGCAGCCTCTTCGGCAGCTTCGTGCACTTTGCCGGGCGCGGCGAAATGATTCCCAACGCGAACAGCTATTGCGAGCTCGACCCCGCCACGCTCGACCAGTGGGGCATACCGGTGCTGCGCTTCCATTTCCAATGGGGCGAGGAAGAGCTGCAGATGGCGCGCCACATGCAAACCACCTTCCGCGAAATTGTCGCCGCCGGAGGCGGGCAGGTGGTGGCCTCGGCCGGTGCGGACGAGCAGTGGGGGATTTCGACCGGCGGGCAGGGGATCCACGAAGTCGGCGGCGCGCGCATGGGCGGCGATCCCAAGCAGTCGGTGCTCAATTCGCATTGCCAGGCCTGGGACTGCAAAAACCTGTTCATCGCCGACGGGGCGCCGTTCGTCAGCCTGGCGGACAAGAACCCAACTCTGACCATCATGGCGCTGGCCTGGCGGACCTCGGATTACATCGCCGAGCAAATGCGCCAGGGCAGCCTCTGAGCCGCATACCCGGGGAGGGAACCCATGAAGAAGCCAACTCCGTCGGACCGCCTGCGCTGGCAACGGCGCGACCTGCTGCGAATCGCCGCCGGCCTGCCCGCGGCCGCGCTGGCCGGCGCACCGCGCGCGGCCGCCGCGCCGGCGCCGGTTTCAGCGCCTCCCGGCAGCCCGGCCCCAGCCCATCCGCGCGTGCTGAACCCGCACGAATGGCGGACGCTACGCCTGTTAGCCGACTGGATCCTGCCCGCCGACGCGATCTCGGGCAGCGCCGGCGAGGCCGCCGTGCCCGAATTCATTGACGATTGGCTCAGACTGAAACGCGGCCTGCTGCCCGATCAAATCCGCGGCGGCCTGGTCTGGCTCGACCTGCAATGCCGGCGCGCCTATGGCCGCCGCTTCGCCGGCTGCTCGCGCGCGCAGCAGCAGCGCATGCTCGACCGCATTGCCTACCCTGCCAAGGCTGCGCCCGGCGACGCTCCCGGCGTGGAGTTCTTCAACCGGCTGCGCGACCTGGTGGTGAGCGGGTTCTATACCAGCCGCATGGGGGTGCGCGATCTGCCCTACCTCGGCAATGAGCCGCAAAGCGCCTGGAACGGCTGCCCGCCGGCGGTGGTCGCCCGTCTCAAGCTGGATTAATATGCGGCCGGCTCACAATCGAATTGCGAGCCCTGGCCGCCGGCTGATGGCGAAGGGTTGATTACTTCCGGTTTCAGCCCCAGCGATAGCGGCGCGTGGCGCAGCGGCGGCAGGAATACGGGCGCAGCAGCAGCAGCGCCATGACGAAATCGAAATTTTGCGAGCGGTGGCGGCGGTCCAGATCGCTGCCGCAGCGCCAACAGCGTTTCTCGCGTTTTTCCAAGACCCGGCGGCCGCAGCCGCGGCATTTCCAGACGGAAGGGATGCGGCGGAGCTTTTCGCCGAAATAGCGCTTGGCCCGGAAGATGTCTTGGGAATTACAAAATGGACAGGTCGTCAGCATGGCCAAGCGGTTCGCGGGCGGCGATCAATAGGCGCCCCCGCGCCGAACTCGCGGCATCTGCGAACATGGCCGCGTTCCAGCCCGCTATCTTGCCATCAAACGCAGGGCCTCGCAACTATTTGTAATTTAGCGCACCGTCTGCAAGCGGATAGCGGCGCGCTGCAGCGCCTCGTAGAGGTAGCGCAACTGCACCGAAGCGCCCAGCCAGTTTTTCTGCTCGAGCATCTGGCTGACGCCGGGCAGGCGGGCGGTGGCGTAGCCGCGCGTAATTTCGGGCGCGTAGATCAGGTTGCGATAAAAAGGCCGGCCGGGCAGGCCGCGTTCCCGCTGCAGGGTCTGCTCGAAATCGGCCAGGGCGGTGTTGAAGCGTGCCAGGCGTTTCGGATGCTGCCCGGCGTTGGCGAGCGCCGCCTGGGCGCGGCGGCTGAAATCCCGGGCGGCGGTTTCGAGCCGCGTCGCCGCGGCTTCGGTTTGCGCCCAGTTCAATTGCGCGCCGGGCCCGGGCGGCTGCTTCTGATGCATCTGGATGAGGTTGCGGCCGATGGCGGTGGCGTAGGCATTCACATCCAGCGGCAGCAGGTTGGCGCCGGCCAGGCGCATGGCCAGCAGCCCCATCACGCGCGTGCAGGCGACGGCATAGTCGAAGTGCGGGTCTTCCTGGGTGCGGAAATAGTGGAAATCGTCATAGAGCGAGTGATAGACGCCATAGGGGCCGGCGAAGCTGATGTCGGCGGAAGCCAGGCCGGCGTAATCGAGAAACGGCTCGAAATCGCTGCCGCCGCCCAGGACGCCGATTGGCGGCGGCCCGGCGGGTGCAGACGCGCCGGCGGGCGCGCCCGCGGCGCGCTGGCATTGCCAGAGATCGTACACCGTCTGCGGCTGGCAGCCCGGCGGCGGCATGACCGAGCCGGTGGGGGTGACCGGCGGCGCTGGCACGGCGCGCGCCACCGCGTAGATCAGGCGGCGCATCGAGGGCACCGCGCCAGGGGAAAAATACGGGCCGAAGTCGCCTTCATCCATGTTGATGTAGGCGACCGCCGATTTGTGCAGCTCGGCCAAGTGGCGCTCGGCATAATCGGTCGAGCCGATCAGGGCATATTCTTCGGCGTCCCAGGAGCAGAGGCGCAGGGTGCGCCGCGGCTGCCAGCCGAGCGCATGCAGTTTGCCGAGGGCGCGGGCCAGCTCGAGCAGCACCATCGTGCCGCTATTCGGATCCACCGCGCCGAAGGTCCAGGCATCGCGGTGATTGCCCACCAGCACCAGCTCCGGCTGGCGGCCGTCGAGCTGGCCGATCACGTCCCAGATGGTGCGATAGCTGAAATCCATGCGCAGGCGCATATGCACCTGCACCTGGGGGCTGCCGCCGAGGTGATAGGTGAAGGGCAGGCCGCCCTGCCAGGCGCGTGGGGCGGGCCGCCCGGCGAGCGCAGCCAGAATCGGCTCGGCGGCGGAGTAAGACAGCGGCGCGGTGGGTACGGTAGGCAGCGCCGCTTTCCAGGCCGCCGCTTCTCCGGCGGGCAGCGGCTCGCCCGGCTTCAACGGCGCGCCGGGATAGTTGTTGTTCAGAATCGAGCCGCGCTGGATGCCGGTGGGCGGGCGATAGGAGCCCGCCGGATAGGCATTGCCGGCGTGAAAGCCGTCGTCGTTGGGGTCGGAATAGATGAGGCAGCCGGCAGCGCCATGCAGGGCGGCCAGCTCCGATTTGATGCCGCGGTAGGAGCGTCCGTAGCGGACCAGCACGATTTTGCCGCGCACCGAAATGCCATCGCGCTTCAACTCGGCGTAGTCGTCTTCCAGCCCATAGTTGGCATACACCACCGGGGCGGTGACGTCGCCCGAAGGGGAATAGGCGTTGAAGCCGACGAAGGCGTTTTTCATCGCCGAAAAGCGGTCGCCGGGGATGGGAGCTTCGTAGTTGGCGAGCGGCTGGGGATGGGGCTGCACCAGCTCGATGCGCACTTCCAGGGGCTGCGGCAGCAGCGCCGAATAGCGCACGATGCGCGTGCTCAAACCGGCGCGGCGGAACACCGAAGCGACATAGAGCGCGGTGGCGTGGTCAGCGGCGGTGCCGGCGCCGTGCGGCTGGGCGGTGAGCCGTTCGAGGCTGGCGCGCAGCGAGGCAGCCTGGGGCAGCGCCTGCATCTGCCGCTCCCATTGCAGTTCGCGCGCCGCGGCCGCGGGCAGGAAGCCGTACATGGCCGGCGGCGGCGCCGCGGTCGGGGCCTGCGCCATCAGCAGGCCGGCCAGCACCCCGGCCGGCAGCAGCAGGCGGAGCGGCCGGCGCCCGCGCGGAACGATGGAAGCGGTCTGGTGCATGGTGGCGATCCTTTCTGGAAAGCGGAGGGCGCAGGCGGCGCGCCGGGTCAGTGTTCGGGATAGTAATTGCGCACCCAGCGATGGGGACGCAATTGCGCCAGGGTAGCTGGCGTCAGCGCCCCCGCCGCGACCGCTTCGGCATTGGCGCGGGCGTGGGCGGGCGTTCGGATGCCGGGAATGACGGTGGAGACTTCCGGCGGCGAGATGCAAAACCGCAGCGCCAGCGCCGGCAGCTCTTCGAGCTTGATTCCCAAATCGGCGCAGATGTGCTGCACGCGCTCCCAGACTTCGCGCTTGCGGCCGCCGGCGAAGTAGAGATTGCGCCAGTCGCCCTCGGGGAATTGCGTTTCCGGGCGAATATGGCCGGTCAGGCTGCCCTCGTCGAAGGGCACGCGCGCGATCACGCCGACACACTGGCGCCGGCAGGCGGGAAACAGCTCGTCTTCGGGCGACTGATCGAAGATGTTGTAGATCACCTGCACCACGTCCACCAGCCCGGTCGAGAGGGCGCGCAGCGAGTTGGACGGCTGATGATCGTTGATCGAGATGCCGATGGCGCGGGCCTTGCCGCCGGCTTTGATCTCTTCCACCGTGCGCCGCCACTCCGGCTCGTCCGCCCAGCGATCGTTCCAGACGTGGAACTGAAACAGGTCCACCCGCTCGCGGCCCAGGTTGGCGAGCGAGGTGTTGAGCGAGGCGAGCACGTGCTCGCGGGGAAAGACCTCGGCCAGGGTCGAATCCGGCCGCGCCGGCCAGATCAGGTTTTTGGGCGGCACCTTGGTGGCGAGGAAGACTTCAGCGGAGGACCCGAACGCGCGGGCCAGCAGGCGCTCGCTGTGCCCCTCGCCGTAGGCCAGCGCGGTGTCGTAGAAATTGACGCCGGCATCGCGCGCGGCCTTCAACGCCTCGAGCGAGGTGGCGTCGTCGGCGCCGATCCACATGAACTGCCCGATGCCCCAGGCGCCGAAGCCCAGCTCGCTGATCTCCATGCCCGTGCGGCCCAGCTTGCGATAACGCATTATGCCTCCTTAGCCGATGATGCAAGGGAATAGGAAATTTTGCCACTCCTGCGCGCGGCGGCGAAACGAATTGCGGCGGGCGGTGGCCAGCGGAAGCGTTTTAAGGTAATGCCGGCAATATAACGTTGCCTTCCTGCCGCCGATTGGCCAACTATGGTGGCCTATGAAGCTGAACTACGCCACCCTGGTCCTGGTGTTGGCCGGCGGGTATCTGTTTCTCCGGTATGCCTGGCCGCTGCCCTGGACACCGTGGCGGATCGCGGGCATGGCGATCGCGGCGCCGGCGTTCGTGCTATTCGTGCTGGCGCGCATTCAACTGGGTCAAGCCTTCAGCGTACGGGCGAAGGCGAGCGCGCTGGTGACCACGGGGATTTACGCGCGCATTCGCAACCCCATTTATGTGTTCGGCGGCTTGTTTATCGCCGGCATCGTCATCTGGGCGCATCGCCCGTGGTGGCTGCTGATATTGGCGGTTCTGGTTCCATTGCAGTGGCTTCGCCAGCGGAAAGAAGCGCAGGTGCTGGAGGCGAAATTCGGCGACGCCTACCGGGAATACAGGCGCCAGACGTGGTTTTGAAAACGCTTAGCGCATCCTGGCAGCCAAAGCTCTGCAGTCAATCGCCGGCCGGGCGCAGGCGCGCATATTCCAACGCGGCGGCCTGGAGGGCCGGCTCGTCGCCGAAGCCGGCGAGCCAGTGAATTTCCGCATCGCGGCGAAACCAGGTGAACTGGCGCTTGGCGTAGTTGCGCTGCTCCTGCTGCGCCTCGGCCAGCGCGGCGGGCAACTCGGCGCCGCGCAGCAGCAGGTCGCAGGCCTGCTTGTAGCCATGGGCGGCAAAGAGTTTCAGCCCGGCGGGATAGCGCGCCAGCAGCCGGCGGGTTTCTTCCTGAATGCCGCCGGCGAACATCGCGGCGGCGCGGCGGTTGATGCGTTCGTAGAGCGCAGCGCGCGGCGGCGCCAGGCCGAGCTTGAGGGCGCGCACCGCCGGCAGCGGCTGGCGCGGATGCTCGCGCCAGGCCGCGGCCAGGCCGCGGCCGGTGAGGCAGCGCACTTCCAGCGCCCGAATCGCCTTGGGAGCGTCGCGTACCGCAATCCGTCGCGCAGCTTCGGCGTCGAGCCGGACGAGCAGGCGGTGCAGGCGCTCGGGGCTGCGCCGCCGCAGCCGCCGCCGCAGCTCGGGCGAGGCCGCCGGCAGCGGCGACAGCCCTTCGAGCAGCGCCCGCAGGTAGAACCCGCTGCCGCCCACCAGCACCGGCAGGCGTCCGCGCGCGGCAATTTCGGCCAGGCGCGGACGGGCGCGGCGGGCGTATTCGCCGGCGGTCATGTCTTCCTCCGGCGCGAATTCGCCGATGAAATGATGCGGCACGCGCGCCAGCTCCGCCGAGGTGGGCTTGGCCGTGCCCAGGTCGAAGCCGCGAAACATCTGCATGGAATCGAAGTTGACGATTTCGCTGCCCAGCCGCTCGGCCAGATATAGCGCCAGCGGGGTTTTGCCGCTGGCGGTGGGGCCGGCGACGACGACCAGATCGAGCGGCGGCGGTTCCGCGGCTTCGGCCATGGCTTCATCTTAAGCGAGCGGGGGAGAGCGGAACAAGCCGCTAATCATCCGCTAAGAACAGATAACATTACCCTTTTACTTCCGAGTCGTCTGACACAGTGTCGGTGGGCAAAAGTTGATTATCGCTAGCTTGCCAAGTATATTTTAGCCTTTCAAGTATTCTACTAATTTTCGTGGAAATCGGCTGAAATAGCCTATATAGAAAGTCCTGCAATGGGTCGGGCTGTCCCTTATCATTATCCTCGCCGCCAACAGTAGTCTAGTTGTCAATTACCTCTTCTCACCGCCATATTGTCGCAGAAAAACCCTGCGCTATAAATAATTCCGCTTAACGTGAGAATTCGATTTGGATGCAACTTTATCATGGCTGGCATCCCACGCCAAACAATCTAATGCTATTGCGGGTACTCTGGCTTTTCTCGTAATCGATCTGATGCGCATTTGAAATTCATTGTATATCTGACGATTCTTGATAAAACTCATAGTGGCGCTTGACGGGATATTACCGATTTTTGATCCTTTGCAGTTTGCAATGGCCTGAATAGTATATTTGTCAAGGGGAACTTCTAAAAAGTGGACAATTCGAAGAAATCTCGGTTCTGAAATTCCATTAAAGAGGCAAAGTCGCTTCGCTAATAAGTTTGGTAACTTTAGGGATGGACCGAACGGTATGTCCTTTTGCATCCGGCGTCTCCAATATCTTCTAAAGTCATCGCTTATTTGATCTAACCAAATTGAATAATCATTCTGCGAACTAATGTGTTTGAAATTTTCCAGTCTACTATTTTTTAATATTTTAAGCGCCCAAGTGCGAAATACTTTAGATGGTGCACTTGGCGAGTTACGAAAGGCTCTGAAAGTATTCCCTCCGATTGAGTGATAAATGATTGTTTCCAGGGTTGATTTGCGTTCGCTATAACGTTCAAGTTTGAACCACGCCAGCCAGGGATATTCTCGCAACGCGAGCACAAGCTCTTTCTCACAAGTGTAACGGCGAAGCTTTGGCATTCAATTGCCCTACTCACTTATTCTACACAATATTGTAGCTTCTCACAAGACTTTCTTGCTAAACGAACCCTACAACTCATACGCAATCATAGCGTCTAAGACTATTCTTTCACCCGCAGCAATATGACTCCGTGGGAGGGCACCGTCGCGGTGAAGGTGGGCCGGGGCAGGCGCAAGTTCTTGTGCGTCCACAGGTTGCGGGCGCGCAGCGGCGGCTGCAGCCCGAGCTGCGACCAGTGGACCGTGATCGCCGCCGCTTTCGAGCCGCGGTTGAAGAGCGCCACCGCGACCGCGCCGCCGGCGAGCGGCTTCATCCAGATCTCGCGATCCTGGTCCAGCTTCCGCCCGCTGCGCCAGACGCGGTAGCCCTGCCGGCCGAGCCGGTCCTGATCCACCGCGATCACGTCGCGATTGGTCAAAATCGCCAGCGCCGCCCGCGACATGTGGCGCAGATCGTTGCCCGCGATCAGCGGCGCCGCCAGCATCGCCCACAGGCTCATGTGGGTGCGGTACTCGGTATCCGTCATGCCGCCGTTGCCCACTTCCAGCATGTCCGGATCGTTCCAGTGTCCGGGAGCGGCGTAGGGCGCGAGATAGCTCTGGTTGAAGCCGATCGCCGACATGCGCTTCCAGGTGTCGTTGATGTCGCCGGTGGTGCGCCAGAGATTGCCGCCGACGAAGGGGCCGAAATGCCAGGGGTCGAGCAGGCCGTACTCGCACAGGCTGAAGACGATCGGGCGGCCGGTGGCCTTCAACGCCCGGTACATCTTCAAATAAACCTGCGGCAACTGCTGCAGCTTGTAAACGCGGCTGGCGCTGCACCAGTCGTATTTCAAATAATCGATGCCCCAGGCGGCGTAGGTGCGCGCGTCCTGGGCCTCGTGCCTGTAGCTGCCGGCATAGCCGGCGCAGGTGAAGGGCCCGGGCGAGGAATAGATGCCCAGCTTCAGGCCTTTCGAGTGCACGTAATCGGCCAGGGCTTTCATGTCGCCGAACTTGGCGTTGGGCTGGATGTTGCCCTGGGCGTCGCGCTGCCCTTCCCAGGTGTCGTCAATGTTGATGTAGGTGTAGCCGGCGGCCTTCATGCCGCTCGAGACCATGGCGTCGGCGATCTGGCGGACGATTTTTCCGGTGATGCGGCGATGGAAGTGGTTCCAACTGTTCCAGCCCATGGGCGGGGCGGGCGCCAGTTGGGCTTCGCGGCGCTCGCGGGCGCGCAGTTGGGCCAGATAGCGGGCCCGTGCCTGCAGCCATTTCGCGCGCGCCCGGGCGCGGGCCTGGGCCTGCTGCCGCGGGGACGGCTTCTGATTTTGGGCGGAGAGCATCAGCCCCGGCAGGAGCGCGAGCGCCAGCGCCGCTGGCGCGAGGCCGGCCGCGGCGCGCGAAAACAACCGCTTAGAAATGGACATAGCGTTTAGCCTTATTTGCCTTGCTTGCGGGAGCCGCTGGCCGCAGCGCGCGGATGCCGTCCCTTGGCGGGTGCGGCCGGAAGGCCGATGACCGGGATATGGGCGCGGTTGATTTCGCGGTTGAGCTGGGCCAGGTCGCGGATTTCCAGTTGGCGCATCGCCGCCAACTGCTGCTCCAACTCGCTATTGAGGCGCTTGAAGACGGTATAGGACGCGGCGGTGGGCGCGGTGTCGGCGCTTTCCACCGTGCTGGCCAGGTTTTCCAGCTTGGCGTCGAGCTTGATGCGGTAGTTGAGCGCGTCTTCGCCGCTCTTGGACTTCAACTGCGCGATGGCGGCAATGACCTGGCCAAGTTTTTTCGACAGCGCGAGGGCGTTTTTGGCGATCGGCCGGGCGGCGGCGTCGCCGGCCAGGCGCTGCCGCAGCGCCGCCATCTGGCGCTGCAGCGACTGCATGCGGGTTACCGCCTGGTGCGCGGCGCCGACCTGGCGATTGATCTGCTGCATCAGGGCCAACTGCGCCGCCAGCGCGGCCGGCGCGGCTTTCACACGCGGGTCGAGCACGACCTCTAGCGGCGCAGTATAGGTCGCGCCGGCGGCGGTCAGTTTGATCTGATAGCGGCCGGGCAGCGCCAGCGCACCCTGGGGAAAGCCCCAGGTGATTTCGCCGGGTATGCGCGCCGGGGCGGGATAGCGCAAGTTCCAAACGAAGCGGTTCAGGCCGGGCTTGGCGGGCAGGCTGGGCGCGCCGCCGCCGAAGAAGAAGCCGCCGCGGCCGCCGGCGGGCTTTTTCTTGGCGCTGCTGAAGCGGTGCACCAGCCGGCCGCGGCGGTCGTAAATGGCCAGCGTAATCGGCTGTTTGGGCTTGGCCTTGAGTTGATAGTCAATGACCGCGCCGGCGGGCGGGTTGACGCCGACGCCGGCAAAGCGGCGCATGAAAAACCCGCCGCCGCGCTGCCGGTAAGCCACGGCCGGGGTGTAGAGATGCACTGCGGCCTGGAGGATGCCGGCATCGAGCTGGCGCAAGGGGGTGATGTCGTCGAGTATCCAGAACGCCCGCCCGTGGGTGGCCGCCACCAGGTCGTTGCCGTGCACCAGCAGGTCGCGCACGGGGGCGGTGGGCAGGTTGAGCTGCAGCGGCTGCCAATGGGCGCCGTCGTCGAAGCTGACGAAAACGCCGATTTCGGTGCCGGCGAAGAGCAGGCCGCGGCGCACCGGGTCGGCGCAGATGGCGTGCGCCACGGCGTCGGCGGGCAGGCCGGCGTTGATTTCCGTCCAGGTGCGGCCGAAGTCGGCGGTTTTATAGAACATCGGCCGCAAGTCGCCGAGTTTGCGGCGGTTGGCGGCGACGTAGGCGGCGCCGGCGGCGAAAGGCGAGGGCGCGATCTGGCTGATTTTGGTCCAGGCGGGCAGGCTGGAGGGGGTGACGTTGGCCCAGCTCCGGCCGCCGTTGCGGGTGAGGTGAATCAGCCCGTCGTCGCTGCCGGCCCAAAGCTCGCCGCGGGCGAGCGGCGATTCGGCCAGGGCGAAGATGGTGTCGTAGTATTCGACGCTGGTGTTGTCCTGGGTGAGGGGACCGCCGGCGGAGTGCTGCTTCGACTTATCGTTGCGGGTCAGGTCGGGGCTGATCACCTGCCAGTTCTGGCCGCCGTCGGTGGAGCGGAAGAGGACATTGGCGCCGAAATAAAGGGCGTGCGGGGCGAAGGGGGAGATCATGATCGGCGCCGTCCACTGGAAACGGTATTGCAGCTTGGAAGCGCCGGCCCCCATGGGATTGTCCGGCCAGGGGGTCACGTCCTGTTCCTGGCCGTTGGCGTGGTTATAGCGGGTGATCAGGCCGTCGTAGGAGCCGGCATAGACGATTTGCGGGTTCCCCGGCTCGGGCACGACGAAGCCGCTCTCGCCGCCGCCCACGTCATACCAATCGGATGGAGTGATCACGCCGTGATCGGTGCGGCTGGGAATGGCGACGGTGGAATTATCCTGCTGCGCGCCGTAGAGAAAATAATGAAAGCGGTTATCCACCGCGACGTGATAGAACTGCGCCGTGGGCTGGTTATCCTGCGTGCTCCAGGTCTTGCCGCCGTCAATCGAGACGGTCGCGCCGCCGTCGTTGCCGACGATCATGAAGCGGGGATGGACGGGATTGATCCAGAAGCCGTGATTGTCGCCGTGGGGCACCGGCACGCCGGTAAATGTACGGCCGCCGTCGGTCGAGCGCATGACGGAGGTGTTCAGCTCGTAGAGGGTGTTGGCGTTTTTCGGGTCGGCGAAGATGTGGGTGAAGTACCAGGCGCGCTGGCGGAAGTTGTGGCTGGGGTTGACGCGCATCCAGTGCTTGCCGAGGTCATGGGAGGCATACAAACCGCCTTTTTTGGCTTCGATCTGGGCATAGACGGTTTGGCCGTCGGCGGCGACGGCGACGCCGATTTTGCCCAGCACGCCGGCGGGCAAGCCGTGGCCGGAGAGCTGCTGCCAGGTATCGCCGCCGTCGCGCGATTGGTACAACCCGCTGCCCGGGCCGCCGCTGGTGAAGCCCCAGGGCGAGCGCCGCACCTGCCAGAGGGCGGCAAAGAGGATGTGCGGATTGCGCGGATCGAAGACTACGTCCACGCCGCCGGTGTTCTCGTCTTTATAAAGCACGCGCTGCCAGGTCTTGCCGCCGTCCAGGCTGCGGTAGATGCCGCGCTCGGAATTGGGGCCGAAGACGTGTCCCAGGGCCGCGACGAATACACGGTCGGGGTTGTTGGGATCCACGACGATGGCGGCGATATGGTGGCTGTCTTTCAACCCTATATGCTTCCAGGTCTTGCCGCCATCGAGCGATTTGTACATGCCGTCGCCAAAGGACAAATCGCCGCGCGGGCAGCTCTCGCCGGTGCCGACGTAGATGACGTTCGGGTCGGAGGGCGCGACGGCGATGGCCCCGATGGAGGAGACTTTCCGGTGCTGGAACAGCGGCTGCCAGGACTGGCCGGCGTCGGTGGTCTTCCAGACGCCGCCCGAGACGGCGCCGAAGTAGTAGGTATAGGGATGGCCGGGAACGCCGGCGACCGCCAGCACGCGTCCGCCGCGGAAGGGTCCCACCTGCCGCCAGCGCAGGCCTTTGAACTGCGCAGGCTGGAACTGCAGGCCGGATTGGGCGGCCAGCGGCAGCGCCAGCAGGCAGAGGCAGGCCAATTGGAAAACAGGGCGGCGAAATAGCGATTTCATCGGAATCTCTCCTTCACAACCGGCGGCGGGACACCTTTACGGATACGTAAGTGGAAAACGGAAGGATACTACCACCCTGATCAGAAGAAAGAAAGAGCGGGCGAGCGTTCAGAGGCGGGCGATGAAGCTTTGGCTGAGATGATCGTGCCAGCTCAGCTTTTCCTCGTCCAGATACGCCCAGAAGAAGCTCACGCCGAGGGCGGCAAGGGCGAGCAGGCTGAACCAGGCGCGGGCGCGCAACTGCGCGGCGGCGCAGCGATGGCCTTGAAAATCGAGCACTTCCAGGCGCAGGGCGCGCATGCCCGGGGTGGCGCCGCAGTAATAGAAGGAAAGCAGCAGGTAGAGCGCGCCCCAGAAGGCGGGAAAGGGCAGCAACAGCATCCAGCCGGCGGCGTGGCGGGGGTGCGGGAAGCCGAGCAGGAGGGAGGCGGAGAGGGCGAAGAGCAGGGTAAGGCCGGCGACGGCGGCCAAATCGAGCAGGCCGGCGAGCAGGCGCAGGCGGGGCGAGGCGGCGGGGCGGGGCAAGATGCGGGCGGCGGCGAGCGCGGGGGGCAGCGGGCGCACGGAAATTTCCAGCGCCGCCGGGGCGGGAGACCAATAAGCGCTGGGCGGGAGGCGCTGCGGCTCCAGCACCGACCGGGGAAAGGCATCCGCCAGCGGCTCGGGCGCCACGGCGCACGGCGCGGCGAACTCGGGCGGCGGGGATAATGCGGGCGGCGGGGCCGGAGGATCAGAGGGCATGGCCGGCGAGAGCGGCGGGGCAGAAGAAACCGGCGATTCGGCCGCGGCCGGCAGGGCCGATGCGCTGGGGGGAGGGGAGTCCGGCGCATCCGCCGCCAAAAGCGGGCGATGGACGGGGGCAGGAGCGGGCTTAGCCGCGGCCGCCTCAGCGGCGACCGGGAAAAGTGTCGTGCAGGGATCCAGCTTGCGCTGCGGCTCGTCTTCGAGCAGCACCGGATCGGCCAGCGGAGCGGCGGGGGTTTTTTGAAAAACGATGACGTTATCGGGCCGGCGCCGGCGCGGGGCCGGCTGGAAATCGAGGTTCTGCTGCTCGGCGCCGCCGCGCAGCCGGCGGCGCTCGCGGTAGCGCTCCAGCCGCTGCCGCACTTCGTTCTGCCAGGCCGGCTCGGCCGCGTCCAGCGCCAGCGCCGGGGCGCTGCTGTCGCCGGAGGCCTGTGGCGGCGGCATGCAGATGCAGGCGGAATCGGAGCGTCCACATCGGGAACAATGCATAAGCAATAGCCCGGCGCCGCGCCGGAAGGCCGGCGGGCGAGTTGGCTGTTTTTTCACCGGCGGCGGCGAATCTCCCGGCACATAATGAAGCTTGCCGGGCCGCTGCCGTCCATCGTTCGGCCATTGCGCCGCTGCGCTGGACGCGCAAATGCCCGGACGCCTTTCGCGCCCATGCTCTTGCCGCGCAGCCGACTCGCTATTTTTGTTATCACGCTGAGCTGCCTTTGTCATGGCTTTTTCCGCCTGCGGGCACAGTCGGTTATTGCACAGTCAGGTTCATCCGCCGCCGCCGGGCCGGCCGCGCGGCGGCAAAACCTGGCGCTGGCCGGCGGCCATGGCCCGTTCACGCTCGTGGCGCGCGAGCTTTGGTACGTAGGCTCGGTGGCCCATGCGGTGGGCCAGGTCGAGCTGGAATACGCCGGCGTACACCTGCGCTGCGACAGCCTGACCTACGACCGGCAAACGGAGATCGCCAAAGCCCAGGGGCACGTGGTGGTGTACGATCCGCGGGAGCAGACCCGCATTCACGCCACCTCGGCGGTGTACAACTTCCGCACCTCGCAGGGCGAGTTCGACAACTTTCACGGCTTCAGCGGCGCCCTGCTCGCCGGCCGGCGGCGCCTGCTATTTTCCAACAACCCTTTGTATTTCAGCGGCCGCCGCCTGCTGCAGTTGAGCCGGCGGAAATTCCGCATTGACGACGGCAGCATCACGTCCTGCCAACTGCCCCACCCCAAGTGGACGCTGACGGCGCACGAAGCCGATTTCACCCTGAACCAATCCGCCACCCTGCACGGCTCGACCTTCCGTCTGTACGGGGTGCCGGTTTTCTATTTCCCCTATCTCACGCACTCGCTGCACGCGCACGGCCGGCAAAGCGGCTTTTTGCTGCCCAATCTCGGGCACACCACGCAGAAGGGCGACGTCTTGGGCGAAGCGTTTTATTGGGCCATCAACCGCAGTTGGGGGTTGACGCTGGGAAGCGAGTATTTCAGCACCCGCGGCTGGGCCGAACACCTGCGCCTGGACAGCCGCCCCACCCGCGAATCGCGGCTCCAAGCCACCCTGGACGGGGTCTTCGACCGCCTCGGCCAGGGCGGCCAGGAAGTGCGCGTGACCGCCTCGCACGCTCCCGTGGCCGGCTTCCGGGCGGTGCTGGACGCCGACTATCTGACGTCTTACGTTTACCGCCTCGCCTTCCAGCCCGGATACGACCAGGCCATCAACTCGGAAGCGATCTCGACCGGCTTTCTGGAAAAGCAGGAAAACGGCTACGATTTCTCGCTGGTCGGGCATCGCTATCAGAATTTTTTAAGCAAGACGAAAAACGACGATGTGATCATCACCAGCCTGCCCAGCCTGGGCTGGAGCTCGTGGGACCGGCGGCTCTGGGACGCGGCGCCGGTGTATTTGGGATGGACGGTGGCTTGGGGGCTGCTCGACCGGTCGCAGCCGGGCTACCAGACCGGCATGGTCAGCCGGCTGCACCTGGCGCCGGAGGTGACCCTGCCGTGGCACACCGCATTCGGCGACTGGCAGGCGGGCGCCGGCGTGGACGAGACCTATTATTCCCGCCGGCAGACGCCCACTGCCACGCCGCAGGCGATTCCCGGCCTGCTCAACCAGGGCATCAACCGCGCCGCCGAGCGGCTGCGGCTGCGCTGGACTCCGCCCGGACTGGAACGCGTTTTCCGCGGCCCCGGCGGCTGGCTGGGCACCCGCCTGAAACACGTATTGCAGCCGCGAATCTCGTATCACTACACCAGCGGCGTGCACGATTTCCAGGACCTGCTGCAGTTCGACCCGACCGACATCCTGACCGACACCCGCGAGCTCGATTACCAGCTCAGCAACCGGCTCTTTACCCGCGCCGCCGACGGCTCGACGCACGAGCTGCTGGCGTGGACGCTGGAGCAGAAGTACTTCTTCGATCCGCTCTTTGGCGGCGCGTTCACGCCCGGGGCGCGCAACGTTTTTCTGACCACGGCCGAGCTTTCTCCCTTCGCCTTCGAGGCGCTGCCGCGCGCGTTTTCGCCCATCAGCTCGATCGTGCGGGTCTCGCCCTGGGCCGATTTCAACGGCGAATGGCGGCTCGACATCGGCCCCCGCGGCACTCTCCGCGCCAGCGCCTTCAGCGGCGACTTCCACATCGGCTCGATGTATTTCGACGGCAGCCATTTCCTGGTGCGCGCTCCCACCGGCATTAACCCCGCCCTGCTTCCCGGCGGGCAGACCCGGTTCAACCAGTTTCGCTTCTCCACCGGCTACGGCGCGCGCAATCACAGCGGCTTGAGCCTCGGGCTGGCCGCCGCGTATGACTTGCACCGCGGGGTGCTGCAATACGGCGCCCTCGAAAGCTCGTACAACTGGAACTGCTGCGGCATTTCCTTCGAATACCGCCGTTTTTCCCTGCTCAACATCCGCCGCGGCCCGGAATATTTTTTCAGCTTCAATCTCGCCAACGTCGCCAGCTTCGGCAATCTGCGCACCGGCGAGCGCTTGTTCTGAAATGGAGTTGACCGGGATCGGCCGCCGCAAATTCCCGCTTGCATTCCGGGCCGGTCCGGCATACATAGGAACATAAGCGCCATGCACAGCGTTGCCGCCAACCCGATCGTGCTCTCCATCGCCGGCTTCGACCCGGCCGGCGGCGCCGGCGTGCTCGCCGACATCAAGACGCTGGCGGCCAACGACTGCTATGGCGTGGCGGTGGTCACCGCTACGACGGTGCAAAACAGCCGCGCCGCCGAGCGGCTGTTTCCGCTGCCGGCCAAACTGGTGCGCGAGCAACTGGACTTTCTCACCGCCGACATCGCCCCGCGCGCGGTCAAAATCGGCATCCTGGCGAACGCCGAGCTGACCGCGATGGTGGTGGATTTTCTGCAGCACCTGGCGGGCGTGCCGGTGGTGCTCGACCCGGTGCTGGCCGCGACGTCCGGACTGCCCATGCTCGAACCGGAGGCGATTGCGCTCGTGACCGAGCGGCTGCTGCCGCTTTGCACCGTGATCACGCCCAACCGCAACGAGGCCGCCCGGTTGAGCGGGCTGGCGGCGGATACGCCGCCGCAGATGGAAGCCGCCGCCCGCGCGCTACACCAGCGCGGCGCCGCCAACGTGGTGGTGACCGGCGGCGATCTGGATAAGCCCAGCGACCTGTTCTTCGACGGCCAGCAGGCGGTGCTGCTCGGCGGTGACCGCGTGCGCACCAGCAATACACACGGCACCGGCTGCACCTTTTCCGCCGCCCTGGCGGCGAACCTGGCGCTGGGCAAGCAGGTCAGCGACGCGGTGGTACAGGCCAAGGCTTATGTCACGGCCGCCCTGAAGCAGTCCTACCCGGTCGGGGCCGGCGCCGGGCCGCTCAACCACTTCTTCCGCTGGCACGAGCCCCCGCGCGCGCAAACCGATCCGGTCCCCGCCGAAGAACATATCGGACGCTAACTACAACTGGCGTTGACAGCCAGCCGGCGCCACTCGCCAGCATGGCAGGGGAAGGGATCCGCCGGGAGACACGCCATGCTGCGAAGGAGCGGGTCAAAACGCAATTAAGTAATTGGAATATAGTGATTTAAAGAAGCAGAAGCGGATTGAAGAAAAAACTCAAAGTGTCTCACTTTTCATGAATAAATTCTAATCCAACGAAATACTATGCTTGTAATATATAAATATTGATGCCCGCCGGCTGGGGGGTTATTTATCCGGTAGCAGGTCGGGGGTGAAGTAGCTGAGCACCATGTCGGCGCCGGCGCGGCGGATGGCGAGCAGGGTTTCGCGAACCACGCGCGCCTCGTCCAGCCAGCCGGCCCGCGCCGCCGCCTTGATCATCGCGTATTCGCCGGAGACCTGGTAAGCGGCCAGCGGGATGTCGAAGCGCCGGCGGGCGTCGGCGAGTATATCCAGGCACGGCAGGGCGGGCTTGACCATTAAAATATCGGCGCCTTCGTCGAAATCCAACTGCATTTCATGCAAGGCTTCGCGGCGGTTGCCCATATCCATCTGGTAACCGGAGCGGTCGCCGGTCTGGGGGGCCGATTCCGCCGCCTCGCGAAAGGGGCCGTAGAAGGCGGTGGCGAACTTGGCCGCATAGGCCAGAATCGGGGTTTGCTGAAAGCCGCGGGCATCGAGGGCGCGGCGAAGGGCGGCGACGCGTCCGTCCATCATATCGCTGGGCGCGACCATATCGGCGCCGGCCTGGGCATGGGAGACGGCGGTGCGCGCCAGCAGCTCAAGGGTCGGATCGTTGAGCACCTCGACGCCGCCGGGGGCGGGGCGGAGCACGCCGCAGTGTCCGTGGCGGGTGTACTCGCAGAGGCAAACGTCGGTGATGATTTGCAAATCGGGCAAGGCGCGCTTGAGCGCGCGGGTGGCGGCCTGCACTATGCCGTTTTCCGCCCAGGCGCCGCTGCCCTGGTCGTCTTTGGATTCGGGCAGGCCGAAGAGCAACAGCGCCGCCAAGCCGCGATCGTGCAGCCGGCGCGCCTCTTCCACCAGTTCGTTGACCGGCCAGCGGAACTGTCCCGGCATGGAAGCGATTTCCTGGCGGGCGCCGCCGGCCTGGACGAACATGGGATAGACCAGGTGCTCGCGTCCGACGCGAGTTTCACGCATCAAGGCCCGCCAGGCGGGATTCTGGCGCAGGCGGCGCGGGCGGTGCAAAGGGAAGGGCATAAGGCAGTGCGCGCAATTCGCGGGGGATTGCTCAAACGCATGATGACGGATGAGCGCGGTTCGGGTCAAATGGGCGGGATGAAAGGGCGGCGGGGACGCTGGCCTAACGAGCGGCGTACAATGGGCAGTTGCGGGACGACCGGAACGGAGAGGGAAACCGGCTGATGCCGCCATTGGATATCGTCATCGCGGCCGGCGCGCGCACGCCCATGGCGCGCTACAACGGCAAGTTCAAAAACCTGAGCGCGCTGGAATTAGGGGCGCGGGCGGCGCGGGCGGCGATGGAGCGCAGCGCGACACCCGCCGCAGATTTCCAGCACGTCGTTTTCGGCAACGCCTTGCAGACCAGCAGCGACGCCATCTACGGCGCGCGCCACGTGGGCTTGAAAGCGGGGCTGCCGGAAACCACGCCGGCGCTGACGGTGAACCGGATATGCGGCTCCGGCCTGCAGGCGATCGTCAGCGCGGCGCACCTGATTCTGGCGGAGGAAGCCGATATCGTGCTGGCCGGGGGGATGGAATCCATGAGCCAGGCGCCGCACGTGATTCGCGGCGCCCGCTCCGGCTTCCGGCTGGGCGAAGGCAAGCTGGAAGACGCGCTGATGTCGGCGCTGCTGGACACGCAGTGCGGGCTGAACATGGCGCAGACCGCCGAAGGGCTGGCCGCCGACCTGGGCATCAGCCGCCGGGAGCAGGATGAATATGCGCTGTTGAGCCAGCGGCGCGCCGATGCGGCCGCGCGCGCCGGCCGGCTGGCAGAGGAGATCATACCGGTGGAGCTGGGGCGGGGCGAAGCGCTGGCCGAAGACGACCATCGCCGACCCGAGACGACGCTGGAGCAGTTGGCGCAATTGCCGGCGGCGTTCAGCCGCGACGGCTGCGTCACCGCCGGCAATGCCAGCGGGATCGTGGACGGGGCGGCGGCGCTAGTGGTGATGCGGGGCGCGACGGCGCGGCGGCGCGGACTGCGCCCGCTGGGGCGGGTGGTGAGCTGGGCGGTGGCCGGGGTCGAGCCGCGGCGGATGGGACGCGGCCCGGTGCCCGCCAGCCGGCAGGCGCTGGCCCGCGCCGGACTGCAACTCGAGGAACTCGACCGCATCGAGGTCAACGAAGCGTTCGCCGCCCAATACCTCGCCGTCGAGAAAGAGCTGGGGCTCGAGCGCGAGCGCACCAACGTCAATGGCGGCGCCATCGCCCTGGGCCATCCGCTGGGGGCGACCGGGGCGCGCCTGGCGCTCACGTTGTTGTATGAACTGCGCCGGCAGCGCGCCCGCTACGGCCTGGCCACCGCCTGCATCGGCGGCGGCCAGGGGATCGCGATGATCTTCGAGGCCGCACCGGCGGGGAAGGAAACCGCATGAATTCCGCATTGCCATTCGCCCGCGTCGGCGTCGTCGGATGCGGCCTGATGGGCTCCGGCATCGCCCAGGTTTGCGCCACCGCCGGCTACGCCACCCGCGTGGTGGAGCTGGAAGCCGCGCCGCTGGAGCGCGGGCAGCAGATGATCCGCAAATCGCTCGAGCGGCTGCGCGCGAAAAATCAGCTTTCCGCCGAGCAGACGGCAGCGGCGCTGAGCCGGCTGCAGCCCTCGCTGAAGCTGGAAGAGCTGGCAGACTGCGCGCTGGTGATCGAGGCGATCGTGGAAAACCCGGCGCAGAAGCGCGCGTTATTCCAGCGCCTGGACGCGATCGTGCCGGGCGGCGCGCTGCTGGCCTCCAACACCAGCTCGATTTCGATCACCGAGCTGGCCACCGCCACGCGGCGCCCGGAACGCTTTCTCGGGCTGCATTTTTTCAATCCGGTGCCGGTGATGAAGCTGGTCGAGGTGGTGCGCACGCTGGCGACGGAGGAGGCGGCGATGCAGCAAGGGCTGGCGTTCGCGGCCTCGCTGGGCAAGATTGCGGTGCGCACCAGCGACCGCCCCGGCTTCATCGTCAACCGCCTGCTGGTGCCGTACCTGCTGGACGCGGTGCGGGCGCTGGAGGAAGGAGCCGGCTCGATCGAGGATATTGACGCCGGCATGAAGCTGGGCTGCGGGCATCCGATGGGGCCGCTCACGCTGCTCGATTTCGTCGGGCTGGACACGACCTATTTCATTGCTAATATCATGTTTGACGAATTCCGGGAGCGCCGTTTCGCGCCGCCCACGCTATTGAAGCGGATGGTGCTGGCCGGCTGGCATGGCCGCAAAACCGGCCGCGGCTTCTACGATTACAGCGACCCCGAGCATCCCCGTCCGGGGCGCGGTTTCACCGCCGCCTCAGGCGGGCAGACCTAAAGCGCCATGAGCGAACTCACCTGCTTGCGCTGGGAGACGCAGCCGCCGCTGGCCTGGATCACGCTGGCGCGGCCGGAAAAGCTCAACGTCTTCAACCGGGTGCTGCTGGAGGAGCTGGAGCGGGTGCTGGACGAGCTGCGCCTGAATGCAGCGGTGCGGGTGCTGCTGATCACCGGGGCGGGCGACAAGGCCTTCGCCGCCGGGGCGGACATTGGCGAGCTGGCGGCGCTCGAACCGCTGGCCGGCCGCGACCACGCGCTGCGCGGCCAGGCGCTGTTCCGCCGGCTGGAACTGTTTCCCAAGCCGGTGCTGGCGGTGATCAACGGACTGGCGCTGGGCGGCGGGCTGGAGCTGGCGCTGAGCTGCAGCTTCCGGCTGGCGGCCGAGAGCGCGCGGCTGGGCCAGCCCGAGGTGAAGCTGGGCATCATTCCCGGCTACGGCGCCACGCAACGGCTGCCGCGGCTGATCGGCTCCGGCCCGGCGCTGGAAATGCTGCTCGCCGGCGAGCCGATTTCCGCCGCCGAGGGCCTGCGCCTGGGCTTGATCAACCGCGTCGTGCCGGCGGCCGAGCTGCGCGCCTCCGCCGAGGCGCTGGCGCTGAAAATCGCCGCCAATCCGCCCTGGGCGCTGCGCCTGTGCCTGGAAGCGGTGCGGCAAGGCATGGAAATGAACCTGGCCGAAGGGCTGCAACTGGAAGCCAGCCTGTTCGCCCTCGCCTGCAACAGCGAAGACATGCGCGAGGGCACGCGAGCCTTTCTGGAAAAACGTCCGCCGAGGTTTACCGGCCGGTGAGCCCCCGCTCAGAGCGCTTTGCGGATTACCCCCCCGCCCCGGCCCGCCGCGCCGGACGGGTGTATCGCGGCGATTTGAGCGCGCGCGGCCGGCGCTTCTGCCTGGTGGTCAGCCGCTTCAACCAGCACATTACCGAGCGCCTGCTGGCGGGCGCGCTGGAGGGGCTGGAACGGCTGGGGGCGCGGCGGGCGGATTTGGAAGTGGTGCGCGTGCCCGGCGCCTTCGAACTGCCGGCCGCCGCCCGGCGCGCCGCCGCAAGCGGCCGCTTTCATGCGATCATTTGTCTGGGGTTGATACTGCGGGGCCAAACCCCGCATTTTGCCGTCCTCAGCCGCGAGGTCGCGCGCGGAATTGATCAATCGGCGCTGGAAAGCGGGGTGCCGCACGCCTTTGGGGTGCTCACCTGCGACCGGCTGTCGGAAGCGATCGAGCGCGCCGGGCTGAAGGCCGGCAACAAAGGTTTCGAAGCAGCGCTCGCGGCGGCGGAAATGGCCAGCCTGTTCGAGCACATGCCGGCGCCGGCCCGCACGCGGCGCGCTGCCAACACCACCCCGGAAGGAAAAATCCATGCAGCCAAGCGGCGTTCCGGCGCCCCCCGAAGCCAGCAAGAAAAAAATCGTCGTCGTCGTTGAAGACCTGTTTTTTCTGGCGAAGATCCGCGAAACCGCCCGCCTGCTGGGGATTGCGCTGCACTGCGCGCATACTCCGGAGGAAGTCGAACAAAAGCTGGACGAAGCGCCGCCGCCGAACCTGGTGATCGTAGATTTAAACGGCCGGCGCAATCAGCCCCTGGATTTGATCGCGGGCCTGCGCCGGCGTCCGGACTATAAGCGGACCACGCTGGTCGGATTTCTCAGCCATTTGCAGGCCGAGCTGAAGCAGCAGGCGCAGGCGGCGGGCTGCGATCTGGTGATGCCGCGCTCCGCGTTTTCGCAGAATTTACCCGCGCTGCTGCGCAGGCACGGGCTTTCCGATCCGGCCTGAAGCAGCGGCCGATTATGCCCGACGCCAACTCCGCTTCCGGCCAGTCCGACACCATCGCCGCGATTGCGACGCCGGCCGGCGCGGGCGGGCTGGGCGTGGTGCGGCTTTCCGGCCCGCGCGCGGCCGCGATCGCGCGGCAGTTATTGCCCGGCTGCGAATTGCATCCCTGGCGGCTGCGCCAGGCCTGGTGGCGGGAAGCCGGCGACGGGCTGCGCGACCAGGTGCTGGTGGCCTACTTTCCCGCGCCGCGCTCGTACACCGCCGAAGATGTAGTGGAGATTTCGGCCCACGGCGCTCCGGTGGTGCTGCGCCGGCTGCTGGCGGCCTGCCTGGAACGGGGCGCGCGGCTGGCCGAAGCCGGCGAGTTCACCCGCCGCGCCTTCCTCAACGGCCGCATGGACCTGGTGCAGGCGGAAGCGGTGCGCGATCTGATCGCGGCGCAGACGGTGGCGCAGGCGCGCAACGCCGCGCGGCAGATGGAAGGCAGCCTGAGCCGCCTGGTGCAGCCGCAGAAACAGGAGTTGAAAGAGCTGATTGCGCGGCTGGAAGCCGGCATAGATTTTGCCGACGACGACGTCAGCCCGCCCGCGGCGGAATCCATCGCCGCGCCGCTGGCGGCGATGCGGCCGCGGCTGGAGCGGCTGGCGGGCAGTTACCGGGAAGGCCGCTGGCTGGCGCAAGGAGCGCTGCTGGCGATCATCGGCCGGCCGAATGCGGGCAAATCCAGCCTGTTCAATGCACTGCTGCAGCGGGAGCGAGCGCTGGTCAGCCCGCTGCCCGGCACCACGCGCGACGTGATCACCGAAACGCTCGAGTTGGCGGGCGTGCCGGTGACGCTGGCCGATACCGCCGGCCTGCGCCGCGAAGGCGAGAGCCTGGAAGTGCTGGGGATGGCCAAATCGCGGGAGATGATGGCCGAGGCCGACCTGGTGCTGGCGGTCTTCGATCTCAGCCAACCGCTCGAGCACGACGATTACGAACTCGCCGCCCGCGTGCGCGAGCTTCCCCGCGCCTTTGCCGCGGCCAACAAATGCGACCTGCCGGCCGCCTGGAAGGCGGAGGAGCTGGGCCTGGCGGCGCCGGCGGTTTCGGCCCGCACCGGCGAAGGGCTGGAAGCGCTGACCGCAAGCCTGGGGCGGAGACTGCGTCCGGATGGCGAGGAAGACCAGCTCTGGATCACGCATCAGCACCAGGCGCAACACCTGGCCGCGGCCGCCGCGGCGCTGGAACGGGCGGAGGCCGGCCTCGGCCTGGCCGTGCCGCATGAAGCCTTATTAGTGGATTTGTATGCCGGCTTACACGAACTCGATGCCCTCACAGGCCAAACAACGGTTGAGGATATACTGGGATTGATATTCTCCACCTTCTGCATCGGCAAGTAGACCGGGGTTCACCGTTCTCCTAATAATCTGCGGCGGAGGTCAAGATGCGGCCGTCTCGTTTTTTCAGTTGGGGTTGGGTACTGCTGCTGGCGCCGCTGCTCGGCGCGCAACTGGCGGTCGCCCCGCGCGGCTGCCATCTTCCCTATCACGGCGCGGAGGCCAATCCCTTGCTGATTGGCAGGCGGAACGTCGGCGGAGGGCTGGATTTTTACTCGCGCCAGAAGGAAATTGACCTGGGCCGCAGTGTTTCGGACCAGATCAACCGGCAGGCGAAACTGGTTCACGATCCGATCGTCACGGAGTATATCAACCGCATCGCCCAGAATCTGGTGCGCAATTCCGACGCGAACGTGCCGTTTACGGTCTTCGTGGTGCATGACGACTCGCTCAACGCCTTTGCCTTGCCGGGCGGATTCTTCTATGTCAATACCGGCCTGATTCTGGCCAGCCGCGCGGAAGACGAGCTGGCGGGAGCGATGGCGCATGAAATTGCGCATGTGGCCGCCCGCCACGCCACCCGCAACATGACCAAAGGCACGCTGCTGCAGTTAGCCACCATCCCGCTGGAAATCGCCGCCGGGCCGATGGCGGGCGGCTGGGGCAGCGTGATTGTGGAACAAGGAGCCAACTTCGTCATTCCGCTGCAATTCACCCGCTTCAGCCGCGGGGCGGAACGCGAGGCCGATTGGCTGGGGGTGCAGTACCTGTGGAAGGCCGGCTACGATCCCAACGGGATGGTGAAGGAGTTTCAGCACCTTTTGAAGCTGCAGGTGCAGCGTCCGGGACTGATGGACCGCGCCTTCGCCAGCCATCCGCAGACACCCGACCGGATCGCGACGAGTGAGTGCGAAATCGCGCGCGTGCTGCCGGCGCGCCCGCAATATCTGGTCAATACCTCCGATTTCCAGCGGGTACAGCATCATCTGGCCAAGCTGCTGCGGGAGCACATGGCCGGCTTCCAACTGCATCCGCAGCGGCCCCAGGGCGCGCCCCAACGGAAAAAGCCGGCGACGGTCAAGCCGCCGGTATTAAAGCGTCCGGGCAGTCCGGCGAAGCCCGGTTCGAGCCCGGCCACCCCCCATCCCGGCATTTAAATCAATGCGGAAAGTCCGTTGGAGCCAGTCACAGTGACAGAAACTGGCCAGCAACCCACCTTTCGACTAAGCAGGGAATCATCCTTTTTCAGGCAACGCTCATCTAATCCTCGAGTTGCCGGGAATCACCCAAAGGCAGGTAGTCACGAAGAGAGCCACTATGAATGTGCAGCAAATACAAGAGTCCCTGCAGGAATTGCGCCAGGAGCAGGCCCGGCTGCAGGAAGCGATCCGCACCCTGGAGCAGTTGCTGAGCGGCAGCAGCGCCAATCGTCTCAGCCCGGCGGGCCGGGCGCGGATCTCGGAAGCGGCCAAGCGGCGCTGGGAAGAGCACCGGCGGCAGCAGGCGGCGCGGCGCAGCGGCCGCGTCAACACCAAAGCCGCCTAAGCCTGGGGCAGTTTCAGGGCCGGCGCCGCGCCACCAGACGCCAGCGCAGCCGGGCGTAGCGCGCCGGACTCAGCAATCCACGTTGCAAAAGTTCGCGTTTGCTGCGATAGGGTCTTCCCTGCACAATCCGCGCCGCCAGGCGCGGGCTCAATCCTAAATTTTCCAGTTCAGCCGGAGGAGCATGGTTGATATCCACCAGCGCCGCCGCCGGCCGGCGGGCCGCCTGGACGACGGGCCGGGGGGCGCAGCCGGGGGCGGCGGCGGGCGCGGGAGGGAGATTGCCCAACCGCTGGGCAAACACCTGCTGCCGGCGTTGGCAGCCGACCGCCGCTGCCAGGAGTCCGGCGGCGAAGAAAGCCCGCCAAGGCCGCGCATGCATAGCCCTAGAGTGTGACTCGGCGGGAGAAATTACAAGCGCGGCATGGCGGGCGCAGCGATAGGGGCGACGCGGGATTAATCCAAATCATGGCCCAGCAGGCGGTGTATGCGCGCCGGGATGGGCGGGTGAGTGGAAAACAGGTTGGCGAGCCATTGCCGGTTGGCGGGCCGGATGATGAACAGATGCGCGGTGGAAGGGGACGCGGGCAGGGGGAGCCGCTTGGAGTAGGCATCCAGCTTTTGCA
Organism: Acidobacteriota bacterium; assembly: GCA_021789895.1. Classification (GTDB taxonomy): domain Bacteria; phylum Acidobacteriota; class Terriglobia; order Terriglobales; family SCQP01; genus JAKASR01. Next base: position 109,358 of record JAJYIU010000008.1, read on the forward strand.
AGGCGCGGGCCAGCGCCTGGGGATTGCCGGTCCAACGGGCGCCGCTGGCGTCGGCGGCGTATTCGCGGGTGCGCGAAATCCACATTTGGATCATCAAGGCAGCGATCGGGGCGAGGATCATCAAGGCCAGCAGGCTGAGCACGTTGCCCTCGCCGCGATCGCGGTCGCCACCGCCCAGGCCGCCGAACATCGCCGCCCAGCCGGCCCAGCGGGCCAGCATCATGATCGCGCCGGCGACGGTGGCGGCAACCGAGCTGATGAGGATATCGCGGTTGCGGACATGGCCCAGCTCGTGGCCGAGCACGCCTTCGAGCTCTTCGTCATCGAGCAGGTCTAAAATGCCGCGGGTGACGGCGACCGAGGCATGCTGGGGATTGCGGCCGGTGGCGAAGGCGTTAGGCGAGTTGGTGGGAATGACATAGACCTTCGGCATGGGCAGATTTTCCCGCCCGGTGAGGCTTTCCAGAATGCGATAAACGCGCGGCAACTCGGCGCGCGACACCGGCTGCGCGCTGTAGCTGCGCAGGGCGATTTTATCGGAATAGAAATAGGCAAAGAAGTTGAAGCCGGCCGCCAGCAGCAGGGCGAGCAGCATGCCCGACTGCCCGCCGAAGTAATCGCCGATGCCGACCAGCAGCAGCGTCAGCACGGTCAGCAAAAAGGTGGTTTTGAGGATTTGCATAAGAAAGATCGCCTTTCCTAAAGATGCGCCCGCCGGGATGCCGGTTCCAAGCCAATTCAGGCCACTTCGGCGGGTTGGGCCGCGGGGCGGGCGTGGAAGCGCAGCGTTTCGCCGTCCGGCGCGGTCTCGGCCACGACGATTGCGCCCGGCTTGATTTCGCCTTTCAGCACCGCCGTGGCCAGCGGGTTCTGCACCAGGCGCTGCAGCGCCCGCTTGAGCGGCCGCGCGCCGAACTGCGGATCGTAGCCCTGGCGTATGATCAACTGCCGCGCCGCGGGCGCGAGTTCGAGCTGGATCTGGCGATCGGCGAGCAGCGCGCGCAGGCGCGCCAGTTGCAGGTCCACGATGGGCGCCATCTGCGCTTCGGTAAGCGCGGAAAAAATGATGATGTCGTCCACGCGATTGAGAAATTCGGGCTTGAAGTGCGCCTGCAGCACTTCCATCACCTGGGCGCGCATGCGGCCGCGCCGCTGCGGGTCGGCGAAATCCTCGGGCCGCAGATATTGGCTGCCCAGGTTCGAGGTCATGATGATGACGGTGTGACGAAAGTCCACGGTGCGGCCTTTGCCGTCGGTCAGCCGGCCGTCGTCGAGCACCTGGAGCAGGATGTTAAACACTTCCGGGTGCGCCTTCTCGATTTCATCGAGCAGGAGCACGGCATAGGGGCGGCGGCGGATGCGCTCCGTCAACTGGCCGCCCTCTTCGTAGCCAATGTAGCCCGGCGGGGCGCCGATCAGCCGCGCGACGGCGTGTTTTTCCATGTATTCGCTCATGTCGAGCCGCACCATCGCCTGCTCGTCGTCGAAGAGGAATTCGGCCAGGGCGCGGGCGAGTTCGGTTTTGCCCACCCCGGTGGGACCGAGAAAGAGGAAGCTGCCCAGGGGGCGGCGCGGGTCGCTGAGGCCGGCGCGGGCGCGGCGGATGGCGTCGGAGACGGCCGTAACCGCCTCCTCCTGGCCGATGACCCGCCGGTGCAGGCGTTCTTCCATGTGCACCAGCTTTTCGGTTTCTGCCTCGAGCATGCGCTCGACCGGGATCCCGGTCCATTTCGCCACCACGCGGGCGATCTCGTCGGCGGTGACTTCCTCGCGCAGCAGACGGCTCTCCAACTGCTGCAGTTGGCGGGTGGATTGGGCCAGGGCGCGCTCGGCTTCCAGCCGCCGGCCATAGCGGATTTCGGCGACGCGGCTAAGCTCGCCGGCGCGCTCGGCCTGCTGTTCTTCGGAGAGCAGCGTTTCCAGGCGCGCCTTGCCGGCGCGCACTTCCTGGATCACTTCCTGTTCATGCTTCCAGCGGGCGGTGAGGGCCGAATCCTGCTCGCGCAAATCGGCGATTTCGCTTTCGATCAGCCGGCGGCGCTCGCGGGAATGAGGGTCTTTTTCCTTGGCCAGCGCGGTGCGCTCGATTTCGAGCTGGGTGAGGCGGCGCTCGAGCGCCTCGATTTCCGCCGGGCGGGAATCCAATTGCATGCGCAGCGAGGCGGCGGCTTCGTCCACCAGATCAATCGCCTTGTCGGGGAGGAAGCGGTCGCTGATATAGCGGCTGGAGAGCTGCGCCGCGGCGACCAGGGCGGCATCCTGTATGCGCACGCCGTGGTGCACCTCGTAGCGCTCTTTCAGCCCGCGCAAAATGGCCAAGGTATCTTCGACGCCGGGCTCGCCGACGAAGACCGGCTGGAAACGGCGCTCCAGCGCGGCATCTTTTTCGATGTACTTTTTATACTCGTTCAGCGTGGTGGCGCCGATGGCGCGCAGCTCGCCGCGCGCCAGCGCCGGCTTGAGCATGTTGGAGGCGTCCATCGAGCCTTCGGCCGCACCCGCGCCGACCAGCGTGTGCAGCTCGTCAATGAACAATATGATCTGGCCGCCGGCATCTTCGATTTCCTTCAATACCGCTTTCAGGCGGTCTTCAAACTCGCCGCGATACTTGGCGCCGGCCACCAGCGCTCCCAGATCGAGCCCCACCACGCGCTTGCTCTTCAAAACCTCGGGCACGTCGCCGGCGACGATCCGGCGCGCCAGGCCTTCGACAATCGCGGTCTTGCCCACGCCGGGCTCGCCAATCAGCACCGGGTTGTTCTTGGTGCGCCGCGACAAGACCTGCACCACGCGGCGGATCTCTTCATCGCGGCCGATCACCGGATCGAGGCGGTTCTTGCGCGCCAGCTCGGTGAGGTCGCGGGCGTAGCGCTCGAGCGCCTGGTATTTGGCTTCGGGGTTGGGGTCGGTGACGCGCTGGCTGCCGCGCACCGCCAGCAACGATTGCAGGATACGGTCCGGGGTCACGCCCTGGGCGCGCAACAGCGCCGCCGCCGGCTCCTGTTCCTGGGCCAGCAGGCCCAGCAGCAGATGCTCGGTGGAGACATAGTCGTCTTTGAATTTATCGGCCTGCTGAAAAGCCTGCTCGAGCGCCTGGCTCAGCTCGCGGCTCAAGCCGCGCTCCAGGCTGGCGCCTTCCACCCGGGGACGGCGGGTCAGCTCGCGCTCAACTTGCGCTTCCAGCGCCGGCAGATTGACGCCCAGCTTTTGCAGGACGGGCACGACCACGCCCTCGCGGTCGTGCAACAGCGCCTGCAACAAATGCAGCGGCTCGATCGCGGCCTGCCCGCCGGCGGCGGCCAGGTCGCGGGCGGCTTCGAGCGCTTCCTGCGCTTTGAGCGTCAATTTGTCGAAACGAATGGGCATAAATCAAATCCGGGGCGCGCCGGCGGAAGGCGTTGCCGCCCGCCGGCGCGCCTGTTGGTAGTTTGCGCTTCGATCAGCTTGCCTGCACCTGAATCTGGCGCGGCTTGCTTTCCTCGCGCTTGGGCATGGTCAGCACCAGCACGCCCTGGTTGAGCTGGGCGGTGATGTGATCGGCATCCACCGATTCGGGCAAGGTGAACTTGCGGCTGAAGGGGCCGTAAGCGCGCTCGACGCGCAAGTACTGATCCATATTGGACGGCGCCTTGCGCTCGCCGCGCAGGCTGAGCACGCCTTTTTCGACCACGATTTCCAGCTCGTTTTGGGCGACGCCGGGCAGGTCGAATTCCAGCTTCAGCTCGCTTTCGGTCTCGAAGATATCCGCCCGCGGGGACCATTCCGTCACGGGGGCATTCCAGGCCGCTTGCAAGAGCTGATCCAGGCCATGGTGGATTTCCGGCAACGATTTCCAACTCACTAAAGTCGTCATAAAAGGTTCTCCTGGGATTGGGATCAACATCTGATGCACAAGCAATAATAAAATCTTAGCGTAACATTGTCAAGCATTATATTTATTTTGTTTTCAATAGTTTACGTCTTCACAAATAAAGATCAGACACTTTAAATAGTGCGTTTCGGGCACGGTCAGCAGCACTGGATGATCCAGGGCCTGGGTCCTCCGTTCGACGACTTTCAGTCTTTTGCGGGCATCGAGGGCCGCTTCGGCGACGATCTGCAGCAGCCGTGATTCGCTCACGTGGTGGGAGCAGGAGCAGGTGGCGAGAATGCCGCCGGGGCGCAATAGTTTCAGCGCGCGCAGGTTGATTTCCTTATAGCCGCGGCTGGCGGAATCGAGCGCCGAGCGGCTTTTCGCGAAGGCGGGGGGATCGAGCACGATCAGGTCGAAGCTGCGCCGCTGCGCATCGTATTCCCGCAGCAGATCGAAGAGATTCGCCTCCATCCACGCGATCGGGCCGAATGGATTAAGTTGGGCATTGCGTTCGGCGCGCTCCAGCGCCGGGCGGGAGAGATCGACCGCCTCGACCTGGGCGCCGCGAGCGGCGAGATGCAAGGCGAATCCGCCCTGGTAAGTAAACCCATCGAGGCAATGCATGCCCGGCTGCGCCCAGGCGGCGACCGCGCGCCAGTTCTCGCGCTGATCGAGATAGCCGCCGCTTTTCTGGCCGGCGAGCAGATCCCATTCTATTTCCAGCCCATGCACGCGCGCGCGGGCCAGCGGGGAATCACCTACCATCAAGCGGGTTTCCAGCGATAAGCCTTCCTGCAGGCGAACCCGGGCATCGTTGCGCGCAACCAGCAGGGCGGGGGAAAAAAGCTGCTGGAGCAGCTCTACGATTTCCGGCTCGCGCGCCGCCATGGCCGCGGTGGTGATTTGATAGCTGAGGGCCGCGCCATAGACATCCACCACCAGGCCGGGCATGCCGTCGGCCTCGCCGGCGACCAGGCGATACGCCTCGCTGCCGCTGACGACGCGCTGGCGCCAGGCCTGGGCGTCTTGCAGGCGCCGGCGCCAGAATTCCCGGTTTATCACCGCCGACGGATCGGCACACAGCCGGCGCAGCGCAATTTCCGAGCGCGGGCTGTAATCGGCCCAGCCGAGGGAATGGCCGCGGGTATCGCGCACCAGAACCACGGCAGGCGACTTGGGTAGTTCAGGAGAGCGCAGATCGGAACGGTAGATCCAGGGATGTCCGCCGGCCCAGCGCCCGGCGCCGGAGGGGGAAATTCGAACCTCGAGCGGCAAGCCTGCGGATGACGCTTCCATAAAGGTTACACGCAGCGCGCGCGGCGCGAAGCGGCGCGGGGTAAGACTACATGTGTAATTGTGTCAGCGGCTGGCCCTGGCGGCAGAGCGGGCAATCCTCGGCTGGCCAGGATTGCGTTTGCAGGCGGGTCATGCGGCAGTAGGGTGTGGGGCCGAAATCGGGTTCGGCGGAGGATTCCTGGGCGAGCACGCCGATGGCGAGCACTTCGGCGCCGGATTGTTCGACCAGTTGATGCAGTTGACGCAGCTTGCGCCCGGTGCGCAGCATATCGTCCACTAAAACCACGCGTTCGCCTTTATGCTCGTCCATGAACTGGCGGAAGTGCAGTTGCTCGCCTTCGCCCTCGGCCCAATAAGTACGAACGGCGCGCAGCGCCTCGGCGACGCCAAAAGCCACCGGCAGGCCGCCGGTAGCCGGGGCCACGATGCTGACTTCGGGCAGGTAGCGGCGCACCGCATCCAGGGCGCGCAGCCGGCGGCTCAAGCCGACGCAGAGAGCCTTGGATTCGGTAAAGTGGCGCAGCGCCAGGGCCAGTTGCAGGCATTGGCCGGTATGCAAGCCTTTCCGGTTCACGAAATGTCCCTGGCGCAGCGCGCCGGTGCGCTGCAGCAAGTCCTGCACTTCATCCGGCGTGGGTATCAGCTCCATCGCTGCCCTCCCAAGGCATGCTAGCACGTGCAAAGATAGCGCGGCCGGAAAACGGCGGTGCGGCGGCCGGCGGTGCGAACGGTGGGGCAGAGCATCCGCGGCGCCGGGGGCGCATCCAAACGGAAGGATCGCGGAAAGCGGCCCCGGATGAGGCGGCGGTTGCGAGCCGCAAAGAGGAGGACGAGATGGCGCTGCAGGAAGGCGAAGTTTATCACTGCCCGGATCCGGATTGCGGGTGCGAAATTGAAGTGACGCGCGGGGCTTCCGATCCCGCCGCCGCGGGCGCTGCCAATCCACGCTGCTGCTGCGGCCGCGAGATGCAGCGCGGGCCGGCATCCGTGGCCGCCTGACGACAGGCGGCGCGGCGGCGGCAGCGCAGTTACAGCGCGGCGCAAAAATCGCGCAGGCGCTGCAGCCCGCGTTCGATATTTTGCGTGGAGGTGGCGTAGGAGAAGCGCAGGTGGGCGGCGGTGCCAAACGCTTCCCCCGGCACCGTGACCACGCCATACTCGCGCAGCAGGCGCTGGGAAAAAGCCATGGGCGTTTCCAGCCCGGGGCGGAGCAGGGCCTTGAGGTTGGGGTAGGCGTAAAACGCGCCCGCCGGCTCGACGCAGCGCAGGCCGGGAATGGCGCGCAGCCCGGAGACGATCAGATCGCGCCGCCGGCGATACTCGCTCAGCATGCCGGCGACGCAATCCTGCGGGCCTTCGAGCGCGGCGATGGCGGCTTTTTGCGCGAACGAGACCGGGTTCGAGGTCGAGTGCGACTGCAGATTGAGCATGGCGCCGATCACCGGCTTGGGAGCCAGGGCATAGCCGATGCGCCAGCCGGTCATGGCGTAGGTTTTGCTGAGCGAGCCGGCAATGATCACACGCTCGCGCGCGCCCGGCTCGGCGGCCACGCTGTAAGGCGCGCCGGCATAAATAAACTGCAGATAGCACTCGTCGCTGATGAGCCAGATGCCGCGCTCGCGGCAGATGGCCAGCACCGCCTGGAAGAGCGCAGGCGGCAGCACCGCGCCGCTGGGATTGGAGGGGGAGTTGAGAATGATGGCGCGGGTGCGCGGCGACAAGGCGCGCTCGATCATGGCGGGGGTGAGGGTAAAGCCGTGCTCCTCGTCGGCGGCCACCACTTTCGGCCTTCCGCCGGCGTAGGTGATCATGTCGTAAAAACTGACCCAATACGGCGCCGGCAGTATGACTTCATCGCCATGGTCCACCAGGGCGGAGATGCAATTGAACAGCGCATGCTTGCCGCCGAGCGTGACCAGCACCTCGGCGCGCTCATAAGCAGTGCCGCAGAGGGCGGCATGGCGGCGGCAGATGGCGTCTTTGAGCGGAGCGATGCCGCCGGTTGCGGTATAGCGGGTGAAATTTTCCCGCAGCGCCGCCACCGCCGCCTGCTTGATGTGCTCGGGCGTGGGAAAATCCGGCTCGCCGGCGCCGAAATCCACCAGGTCGGCGCCTTCGGCGCGCAGCCGCTCGGCTTCAATCACCATCGCCGCGGTGGCGGAAACGGAAATGCGCTGCATGCGGCCGGCCAGCGCCGGCGGCGAAACGGACAGGGCTTCGACTGCCATGGTGTTACCAGTTTATCGCGCCGGAGGCGGAAGCAGGATGGCCTCAGCGCCGCCGGGCGGGTTGGGCATGGCATGGACGCGCGGGCTGATTTGTTCAGCCGTGGACTTGCGGGCCGCCACCGTGGGCATGCATGCGCGCCTCGACTTCCGGCGGGACCAGTTCGGCCACCGGACGGCCCAGTTGAAACACTTCCTTGACCAGGCGGGAGCTGAGGTAACTGTAGGCTTCGGCGGGCATCATGAACACGGTTTCCAGTTCCGGCGCCAGGCGGCGGTTCATCCACGCCATTTGAAATTCGTACTCATAGTCGCTGATGGCGCGGATTCCGCGCAGCACCGCCCGCGCTCCCACCCGGGAGGCGAAATCCACCAGCAGCCCGTCGAATTCCTGGACCTCGACCTGGGGCCAGCAGCGGCAAATTTCTCGCAGCATCTGCACCCGTTCCTCGACGCTGAACAGCGGCGTTTTTTCGCTGTTGCGCAGCACGCCGACTATCAGCCGGTCGAACAGGCGGCAGCCGCGGGCGATCAGGTCGAGGTGGCCCAGGGTGGGGGGATCGAAACTGCCGGGATAGACGGCGGTGACGGATGACATTCTGCCTCGGTTCAAGAGCGAATGGATAAGCTTCGCCCAGCTTGGTTGTGCGCCGCTCGGCAATCCTCAGGTACGCGCATGCACACTCCGGCTGCCTCGCGCCGCGACTCGCTCTGCCGGCTTCTGCCTTCGCCTTAGCCTAATACAAATAGCGGCCCTGATCGAAAACTCCAACTTTCCGCGGCCTGGGCAAATCTCATTTGCGCAATTTCTAACCGAATGCTGACTTTGGCGCAATCTATCCCTGGATTCACTCCCGGGATCAGCTTTTGCGGCGGCGCTGGAAGGCGCGCAGCAGCCCGCGCGCGCGGGTGCGCGCCACCTGCATCATGGTTTCATCGCCGGCGATGCGCAGCAGCAGCGGCGACAGCAGTTGCGGCGCGGCTAAATTATGCTGGCGCCAATCCCGGCGGATGGCATCCAGCTCGGCCAGCACCCCCAACGGATCATAGCGAAGCGCCTGGCGCAGGCGCAGCCGGTGTTGTCCGGTTTCCGAGACGGCTTCAAACCAACTGGCCAGCGCCGCCGCCGCCCGCACCCGCGTATAGTTGAACCGCTGCGCGCCGCGATGGCGGGGCCCGCGGTATTCCAGGCGCTTTTCTCCCATGAAGCCGACGCGGGCGCGCGATTCCAGCCGCGGCTTACGGAAATAGTCGAGCTGCCGGGCCCAGCGGAACACCAACGCCACGCCGGCCGGAGGGAGTTGAAAGCTGAGCCATAGCCGCGGCTGGCCCGCGGCCGCCTGGCTGCCATAGCGGCCGCGGCCGTCGGAGGCGAGTTGCACTTCGTACCAGACCGGTTGCGAACCGGGGAAATGGTTGCTGAAGATGATTTCGGGCAGGCGCGCAGGGGCAGCGCCCGCACCCGGGCGCGGCGGCGCCTGAGCCCTGCCGACCAGCACCATGGCGGCCAGTAACCACCCGATCCGTGGGCTCATATACCGAAATTATAAGCGGCGGCCGTGAATTGCGCCGGGCGACGACGCTTTGGCCGGCGGCTCAAGCCGCCGCGGGCCGCCGCCCCACCGCCTCGCCGGCAATGCGCGGCAGCAGGCTGCCGCCGGAGCGCAGCACGGCGACTTGGGCTTCCCGCCCCTGCCGCAGAAACGCCATCGCCAGCGCCGTCTGCACCGAAACCGCCGGACGAAAGCCCAACTGCCGCGCTTCGGCCGGGCAAATGCCGCTCGAGACCAATATGATGTCGGCATGATCGAGCGCCTGCGCGGTGTAGGCCATCACCGCCGCTCCCATCACGTCGCGAATCTCGCGATTTTCCACCCGCCGCACGATCTCGTCGTAGGGGAGCGAACCCTGCTCGAGCAAAACCGGATGATTTTCCGCCACCCCTTCCGGCGACGAGGTGACCAGGATCATGCAGCCATTGCGCCGCACCGCCATCGTGCCGCAGTAGATCCCTTTCGCCGATTGCCAAAAATCGCGATCGGCGGGATGCGAATCCACCAGCACGATCTCGGCGCGGCGCGGCAGCTCGACCGCATAAATCCGCTCGGCCAATTGGCAGCCGCGGCGATGGGCTTCGACCGGATCGCCGGCAAAACAGCCGGCAATGGCCTCGCCCCCCGGGGCCGCGGGCGCCAGGACCAGGTTGACGATGTAGTTCAATCCCGCCCGCCGGGCGGCGTCGTCAATCCGCTGGCGCAGGCGGTTGTCGCGCACTCCCATCAGTTGTTCGGCCCACATCTGCGCTCCCAGCCAATGATTTGCGGCGGCCGATTCATAGCCGGCGCATCCCGGAAACACGATTTTCGAGCCGCCGGAGAAGCCCTTGATGCGGTGCACGCCAATGTGCCCCAGGCCGATGACCAGGCCGGCGTCGCGCAAGCGGCGATTGGCCAGCACCGGAAAGCCATCGTCGAGTTTTCCCCAATCGTGTATTTCTTCGCTATCCAGATAATCGTGCTGGTGCACTTGCAGCCGCTGGGCATAAGCCCCCAGTTTGAGTTTCAGCTCGGCCTCGTTCATGGCGCGATGCGAGCCCTTCGCGATCAGCACCTCGATCTTGCGCTCTTCCACCCCCGCACCCGTCAGCCGCGGCAGCAAGGCATCGAGCATCGGCTCAACCGGCGTTCCGCGGGTGCCATCGTCGCTCAAAATCAGCACCGGTTTCCCCGATGCAGCCAGCTTTTCGATGCGCGGCGCGCCGATGGGATGATCCAAGGCGTTGGCGATCAGCCCGGCCGCATCCGTAGATGAATCGAGCTTTTGCGGCTCGTACACGCCCAACAAATTCGCATCGGGAATTTCAACCGGCGCAATACCCGGGTAAGGAAAGGAAATATGCATTGCCGCCTCAATGCGTCCCGCCACCGTTGCCGGCAGCCGTTCGCCTTCCGCGCTGCCAGGATTCGACGCGCTTAGACACCGTTTGGATACCTATGTACCGCAAAAACCTGACGATGATAAACTACTAATATAGTTATTGTCTAACTGCGCTCCAGTACGCGGAGAGAAATACAAGGCTCCCAACTACAAATATCGTCACAATTCAATGAAACCTTAAAAGAGCTACATTTCGCCTGCGCTGCCATGCCATAGGTCGGCGCGATATTCATAAGCCTTAAATACTATTAACGTAATAAATAATCAGACATGAGCGAATTAGCCATAATTGGAGGATAGAAGCGAGTGGGGAGGAGATGAAACCCGATGAGCGAACTGGCAAGCAAATCCTGTGTGCCCTGCCGTGGCGGAGTTCCCCCGCTGTCCGGCGAACCGTTGCGCAAACTGGCGGCTCAGCTTCCCGGATGGGAGGTGGTTTCCGATCATCATCTCCGGCGTCAATATACGTTCCCGGATTTCGCCGGCGGGCTGGTCTTCGTCAACCGCGCCGGGGCGATTGCCGAGCGCGAGGGACATCATCCCGACCTCTGCTTGAGCTGGGGGAAGGTCGAGGCGACGATTTACACCCACAAGATTCAAGGCTTGACCGAGAGCGATTTCATACTGGCGGCCAAGCTGGACGAAGCCTACCAGGGCTGATCGCGGGCCTCATCGAGCCGTTCCGCTTCGGCGCCGGGGTAGAGCAGTTGCCCGTTCACGACCCGGGCGAAGGGGGTGAGCGCCGCCGGCGAGGCTGGGCCGCGGCCGAGGATGTGCTCGACCCGCCAGCCGCGCAGCAGCAGGGCGTCGCCGAGCAAGCGGCGATGGCAGCGCCAGGCCAGCGCTTCGGCGCACATGGCCACGGTCAGGCGCTGCCGCGCCCAGGCTTCCAATTCCGCCAGCGCGGCGGCAAATTCGGCGGTTTGCATATAGTCGGCATAGCTGCGAAAGCCGGCATTTTGCCAGCCGCGATTGGGGGAATCCGGCTGCGGCGGCCGGCGTCCGCCGAGGGCGGGGAAATGGCGGTAGGCGATGCCGGCTGCGGCGAGCGCGTCGCGCAGCGCCTCGGCGCCGAACTGGGGCCAGCGGCGCGAGCCGGCAAAGCGCCGAATATCGGCCACTGCGCGGACCGCATGCGCCTGCAGGCGGTCTAAGAAGGCCGCGAAGGCCAGGTTGGAGTGGCCGATGGTGAGGAGGCGCGGGGCGCCGGCGTCGGGGCTGAGGGTCTCGCCCATAGCGGGCTCATTCAACGGCGGGTTGGCCGCGGCGGCGGGTCATGTAGTAATAGATCGTGGGGGTGACAAAGAGCGACAGCACCATGGCGATCAGGAGGCCGCCGATGACGGCGATAGCGAGCGGTTGCAGCATTTGCGAGCCCGCGCCGAGGGCCAGCGCCAGCGGCAGCATGCCGGCGATGGCGGCAATGGCGGTCATGACAATCGGGCGCAAGCGGCGGCGGCCGGCTTGAAAGATGGCTTCCTCGCGCGAAAAGCCGGCGGCGCGGAATTTCTCATCGGCATCGAGCAGCAGGATGCCGTTTTTGGCCACGATTCCGATGACCATGATCAGCCCCATGAACGACGACAGATTGAAGCTGATGCCGGCGACCAGCAGCGCCATGAACACGCCCGCCGTGGATAAGACCGCCGATACCAGGACCGAGACCGGGGCGGAAAAGTTGCGAAATTCGAACAGCAACACCAGGAACACCAGGATGATCGCCAGCGCGAGCACCAGGGTGAGATCGCGGAAAGATTTCTGCTGGACCTGATACAAGCCGCCATATTGGATTCGGATCGAGGCGGGCAGGTGCAGTCCGGCGACCGCCGCCTGGACCGCGGCCACGCCGTGCCCCATATCCAATCCTTCCAGGCGGGCGCTGACGGCGACGTAGCGCTGCTGGTTATCCTGCAGAATCTCGGTTTGTCCGGGCAATTCCGTCATCGCCGCCAGCGAGCCCAGGTTGGCGGTTTGGCCGCCGGGGCTGACCAGCAGGGTATTGTTCATGGCGGCGAGCGAGGCGCGGGTAGAAGCGGGATAGCGTATGCGCACCGGGTACGGCCGGTCGTTGATCACGACCGGCGCCGCCGTGGTGACGCCATCGAGCATGGCCTGGGTTTCGTTGGCCAGGTCTTGCGGGGTGAAGCCGGCGTGGGCGGCGCGCGCCTCATTGACCTGGAAGGATATGGCCGGCCCGCTGGTGGTCGAGTCAATGCCATTATCGATATCCACCAACGGATGTTTTCCGCCGACGGTGATTTTGCTCAAAGCATCGGCGACTCTGGGGGCCCAGGTATTGAGCAGATGGGCGTCGGGTGAAAACATCATGATATAAACCGGCTGGGGCGCGCTGGTGAGATCGCCGATCATATCCTGCAACTTCTGCACGAAATCCACTTCCAGCGCCGGCTCGGCGCGGGTCACACGGGCCCGCACCTCGCGGATGATGGACCAGATGTCGCGGCTGCGATTGGCTTTCAAATTGACTGAGATGTCGCCGATATTGGCCTCGGTTACCGCCGCCAGGCCCAACTGCAGCCCGGTGCGGCGCGAAGTGCTTTTGACCTCGGGCACGCGGTGGAGAATCTGTTCGACCCGCAGGATCATGCGGTTGGTCTCGGCGAGCGAGCTGCCGGGGGGCGACACATAGTCGAGAATGAAGCTGCCTTCGTCCATTTTGGGCAGCAGATCGCTGCCGATGTGCTGATAGCAGAAATAGGAGATGCCCACCAGCGCCAGGCATAAAACCGGCACCCAGAGCGGATATTTCAAGCTGCGCCGGAACCAGCGTTCGTAGGCGCGGATCACGCGGCCGAAGTAGCCGGTCATCAGGTGGTGCTCCTCGGCCTGCAGCAGCAGGGTGGAGCGTTCGGAGATGGCGCCGGGGCGGGCTTCCAGTTGGGCCGCTTCCTGCTCCGCCTGGCTCTCTTCCGCGCTGGGGCCATCGGAGCCGGTTTCCGCCTCGGCCATACCGGCATCGCCGCCGCGCCGGCGCAGGAGATACAGGCACAGCGTCGGCGTCCAGGTCAGCGCCAGGGTGAGCGAGGTGAGCAGGGCGACGCCGATGGTGACCGCCATGGCGCGGAAAAAGACGCCAGTCACGCCGGTAATCGCAATCAGCGGCAGAAACACCACGATCGGGGTCAGGGTGGAACCGACCAGGGCGACGGAGAGTTCGCGCAGCGTGAGCGCGACCGCCTGGAAGCGGCCTTCGCCGGCTTCGCGGTGCAGCACGACGTTTTCCAGCACCACGATGGCATCGTCAATGATCAAGCCGACGGCGGCGGCCATGCCGCCCAGGGTCATCAGGTTGAAGCTCTGGCCCAGGAACTTCATGGCGATGAAGGTCACCAGCAGGCTGATGGGAATGACCATGCCGGCAATGAACGAAGTGCCCCAATCCTGCAGGAACAGCACCAGCACCGCCGAGGCCAGCAGCAGGCCGATGAGGATGGCGTCGCGCACGCTTTGGATGGACTGGCTCACGATCCAGGACTGGTCGTAGAAAGTGCTGACCTGTATGCCGGGCGGCAGCCGGCGCTCGATGCGCGCCATTTCCGCCTTCACCGCGTTGGCGACCTGCAGGGTATTGCTGTTGCGCTGGCGGTTGATGTTGAGCAGCACCGCCGGCTGGCCGTTGGCGGTAACGATGGTGAATTGCGGCGCGTAGGCGGCTTCGACCCGGGCCACGTCTTGAATGTAGATGGGCGCGCCGCCGGGCGAGCTTTTAACAAAGATCCGGCCGATTTGCGCCGCATCGTGCGCCTGGCCGCTGACCAGCCCGAGGTAGAGTTGGTGGTGCCGCGGAAACAATCCGGGCGACCGCACCAGGTTCGAGCGGTTCACCGCGGCGAGAATATCGGAAACGCTGACCCCGGCTTCGCGCAGCTTGGCCGGATCGGGCACGATGTGGAATTCGGGCTCCTGGCCTCCCTGGATCAGGATTTTGCCCACCCCGGGCAGGCTCGCCAACCGCGGTTTAACGGTGTAGGTCGCCAGCTCCCAAAGCTGCCGCTGCGACAGCGTCTTGGACGTCAGTCCATAGCCCAGGATGGGGAAGCTGGAAAATTCCAGGCGCTCGCTGCTGACATGCGCGCTGGGCGGCAGCGTGCTCTCCACCCGCGCCAGCGCGGCGTTGACCCGCTGCAGGGTGCGGAACATGTCCACGCGCCAACTGAAATACAGGTCAATTTCGGCCGAGCCGCGGCTGGTGATGGAGCGCACATCCTGTATGCCCTGCACCCCGCTGACGGCTTCCTCGATGGGACGGGTGATGGTGACCAGCATCTGGTCAATCGGCATCACGCCGTTGTCCACGCCCACGATGATGCGGGGGAAATCGGTGGTCGGAAAAACCGAGATCGGGATGCTGAAGGCGAAATAGGCGCCGACCAGGGCGAGCGTCAGAATCAGGAAGATGATGGACTTATGTTCGCGCGCGAACCAATACGCCTGCGCCCGGCGATCGGGGTTGTCGGGAAGGGCGGGTTGGAGATCAGTCGGATTTTCCACGGCTGCGGCTACGCCTTTATTCCCCGCCGCCCGGGGCGACAATGACCCTGGTGCCATCGGGCAGCCCGTAAGCTCCCGCCGTCACCACCTGCTGTCCGGGCCGCAGCCCGCTCAGAATCTGCGCTTCGCTTCCCTGTCGGATCCCGACCTTGACCGCCGTCTGGCGCGCGATTTGGTCCGCTCCGATCAGCATCACCGAGGTGGACCCGTCGGAGGCGGTCAGGATCGCCGCCGCCGGGATGACCACGGCGTCGGGCACGGTGCGCGCGGTGATGCTGACCGGCACGGTGGCCCCGGGCTGGAGCCGGCCGCCGGGATTGGCGGCTTGCACCCAGACCTGCACGGTGGTGCTGTTGGGATCGAGCGCCGGGCTGACGACGCTGACCCGGCCCGGCAGCGGCGGATCGCCATTGCCGGCCCGCAGCAGCGCCGGATCGCCGATGCGCAGCAGCGCCGCGTCCGCGGGCGAAACATAGGCGCGGGCGATCACCTGCCGCAGATCCATTACCGTCATCAGCGGCTGGCCGGCGTTGGCCATCTGTCCCTGGTTGAGCGGGCGGTCGGTCACCACGCCGGCAATCGGGCTGCGAATCTCGGAATATTGCAGGTTGGCCAGCGCGGCCTGGTATTGCCCCTTCGCCGCCGCCAATTGTCCTTGGGCGAGCTGCCGTCCGGCCTGGTTGCCGACCGCTTCCAGCCCTTGCAGCCGCGCCTGCGCCAGTTGGTACTGGTTGCGGGCCTGTATGTAGGCGACCTGCGATTGGTTCAGCAGATTGCGCGCCAGGGCGCCGGCGCGGTAGAGCTTCTGCCGGCTCCGGTAGACCGCGCGCTGGGCGGCGGCGGCCTGGCGGGTGGCGGCGAGATTGAGCCGCGCCTGTTCGATCTGCTGCGGCAGGCTTTCGCGCAGGCTGCGGGCGTAGTTGGCTTTCGCCTGCTCGTAAGCGCCGCGGGCCTGCTCCACCGCCGCGGTCAGGTCCCGGTTCTCGAGCACCGCCAGCAATTGTCCAGCCCGCACCCGGCTGCCGCGCTGCACGTAAAAATGCGCGATCGGAGCGCTGATTTTGGGCACGATGGTGGCGACATGGCGGGCGTGCAGCTCGGCTTCGGTATCCACGATTTGCGCAATCGGCCGGCGCGCCGCCGCCGCCGCCTGCACCGTGACCACGGGCGCGGGGGGCGGCGCGGATTTGCCGCTACAGCCGGCGGCCGCCAGCGCGGCGCCCAGCAGCAGCGCGGTCGTGAGCCGTTGGAGGCGTTGCCGCGGCATGCTAGAGGCTCCCCGTCAAGGTTTCCAGCGCGGCCAGCGCGTCGCGATAGCGCGCTTCGCCGGCGGCGTCGCGGTTGCGCGCCTGCGCCAGCGTGTTTTCCGCGTCCAGCACCTGCAGCACCTGCGCGTCGCCCGACTGGTACTGCAGGGTCACCAGTTGCAGGTTGCGCGCGGCCAGATCCTCCGATTGCCGCAGGCTGCTCAGCTCGTTCCAGGCTTCCAAGGCGGCATTATAGTAGTTGTCGAGCGCGGCCAGCGCATTGCGCTGCGCGTAATTCAGATTGACGCGCGCCAGGCGCCGCAGGTCCTGGGCGGCGTGCAGCCGGCTCCAGCGCGCGCCCCAATCCCAGACGGGCAGCTTGAGCGAATAGGTGACGAAGTAGCCGGGGTTCGGCTGCACGATGCCCGGGCGCGTGGTGTTCACGCTGCGCAGCGCCAGGGCGTTGGCTTCGATGCCATAGTCGAAATCAATCGAGAGCGCAGGCAGAAAGGCGGTTTTCGCGACCGCCACTTCCAGGCCGCTGCGGCGATAGGAAGCCAGCGCCGCCTGCAGCATGGGGTTGCGGCGCCGCGCCAGCTCGGCCGCCTGGGGAAAACTGGGCGGCGGCGGCGCCATCGCCAGATCGTCCACCAGGGTGAAGTTTTCATTGAAGCCGGGAAAGAGCAGCACGGCCAGGTTCAGGCGCGCCGCCGACAATTGCAGTTGCGCCTGCTGCAGCCCGCGTTGGGCCTGGTTCGCCTGCAGCTCGAAGCGGATCACGTCGGCGTGCGCGACCTCGCCGCCCTGCTCCAATTGCCGGCTGATGCGGAGGAAATGGCGCGCCGTCGCCAGGCTTTGCTGGGCCACGGCATAGCCGCGCTCGGCCACCAGCAGCGCGTAATAATCGTGCGTGACGGTGACGCGCAGCCCGCGGCGCGCGATTTGCCGGCCCGCGCCGGCCAGGGCCTGGTCATAGGCGGCCAGGCGGGGGCCGGCATCGATGAAAAAACTGCCCGGCAGGCTCTGATGCGCCACCGCCCAGGCGCGATAGACATGCACGCCGTCGTTGGTGACGAAGCGGCCGACCGGGGAAATGCCGTTGCCCTGCGTGTTCAGATAATCCATCTCGTAGCCGAACGAGGGCTTCATCGCCGCGCTGGCCTGGACCCGGGCTTCGTGCGCGAGCTTTACCTGGGTGACCGCCGCTTGAAATTGCGGGCTGTATTTTTCGGCCCGCTGGAGGGCGTCGGCCAGGCTGAGCGTCAGCGGCGGCGCGGTGCCGGCGGCCGGCGCCGGGGCGGGCCGCGCCGGGGCGGGCGACACCAGCGC
>JAJYIU010000069.1 GCA_021789895.1 Acidobacteriota bacterium
GTTCGGCAAGAACGAACGCGCCCGTTGCTGGATTCCATGCGCCGATGGTTCGATGAGCTTTTACCCAAGCTGTCGCGCAAGTCTGATACCACAGCGGCGGTGAACTATGCCCGGTCGCGCTGGGAAGCCTTGTCGCGCTTCCTCGACGACGGACGAATCGAAATCGACAATAACGCCGCCGAACGCTCGTTGCGGGTGGTGGCGCTCGGTCGGAAGAATTACTTGTTCGCCGGCTCCGATGCCGGCGGCGAGCGTGCCGCCTCGATCTACAGCATCATCGGCACCGCCAAACTCAATGGGCTTGATCCGGAAGCGTATCTGCGCCGCATTCTGGAACGGCTGCCAACCCATCCGATCAATCGCATTGCCGAACTCCTACCCTGGAATCTGACAACGGCAGAATCCAGCAATCCGGTAGCCTAAACTCGAACGGTCTTCAGCGGTCGCTTACGGCGTTTCCGAGTTGCGCATCCATATTGGCGCCGGGTATCGCGTCTGCATCTCGAAGCTTTGCAGCCGCGATGGCAGGGCAGCGCCCCGGTCCCAGATTTTCTCTGACGCGATCAGGCGGAAAATCGGGTCTTGCGTCAACCGTTCGGCGTCGTTCACGTCCTCGTACCCCGCCAGCCTGCTGTATACCGACTGACGTAGCAGGTCAATCAGCGGTAGTTGCGCATTCTTCGCTCGCGCGTCGGTCAGACATTCAGCAGCAAACTCTCCGAAGCCGAGCCGCTCATCCAGTTCACGCACCAGCACCAAGCCGCCATCGGATGTGACCCGCGAGCCCTGGAAAGCGACCCGGATTGAAGGGTTGAAACTAAGCTGCATCGCTCGTTTTTCGTTCTCACCCATTGAGTTCCGGCCTCCGCGGTGCTCAAACCCCTGCCGCACTTGCATAAATACTGACGTTTTCGATGTCCCAAGGGTTCAATTGCATAGGCCAAAAAGGAAATGCGGGATACAATGCATCCGCTATAAAGTGAAATTATTAATTAGGCTTGTCGCACAAAACGTTTTTAATTCCATGCCTGTTGAGGACTTGTTTAATTTCAAAGTCACTTTGCATGTTGGAAGTTTTATATATACATACATCCAATTGACCAAATGCGCTTACTGTGAAGATCATGTACTTGCTATCAGGGAAGCAACCCTGTTCATGCTCTACATGTAGTTCATTTATAAGTGTGTCCCAATTGTGGATCACTGCATCAATGATCAATATTCTATGTTGACCGATTACTGCCTTCATGTGCATAATAGTGACTGCTTGCTTAAGCGGGCCTGCCGCCTGTGGTAGCAGACAGCAAGCCCTGACCACCATCGAAGGGGGTGAGCTTCAATGGCAGCTACAGAAACGTTAGCCCATCTTGCCGATTCAGGCAATTTCGACAATTCCCAAATTTCCCTGTCGCCCAGGCGTGGCGTCATAACGCTTTCAGGCTATGGCATCAATGTGCGCGTGGATCGCGGCCATTTGCTGCTTGAGGACGGCATTGGCACAAATCGTTTCAAAACCCGCTTGCCGCGAGTCGGGCATGGCCTAAAACGGTTGGCCGATTTTGAGGTGACCATCACTGGCCGGTTTAAGGTGACCACTGAGGTCATCCTGAGTCAAAGTGTGCTGATTCAGCCGGGAATATCTGCGGGCAGCGCACAGTTGGGCTACTGCAACGACGGCATATCGCTATTGAAGGCATCAGGTACATAGTGACCGTCGGGCGAAGGCGCGTACCGCCCGGCTATGGTGGACGCGCAGTCCATCCCAAACGATCATGAGGTCACCGGGAATATGGCGCAGCAGATGGCAAAGAAACTCGATTGCCTGCCCGGCCACGGACTGCGCCGGGAAATAGTTGGAAGCAGAAGCACAGCCAGGTAATCCCCGCCATGGCCGAGAGCGTCTTCCAGCCGAAGTGATATTGCAACACCGGCGTCTGGCCACGCGGCGCCCAGGTGCGGCAACGATGGGGACGCTCGCTCAGTCCGCTTTCGTCGACGAAGACGATGGTCCGGCCCTGCCGCGCTGCTTTTTTTTTAGGGCGGGCCAAGTGACGCGCTTCCAATGTCGAATCGCTTCTTCGTTCCGCTCCAACGCCCGACTGGTCGGCCGCTGGCAACTCCAGCCCAGTTGGCGCAGAATCTTCCAAACGTGGCCGGGATGATAGCGGACTCCAGTCTCACGCTCGATCAGATCGGCCATCCGCACCGAGGTCCACAGCGCGGTCTCGTAGCCCAGCGCTCCGGGCCCGCGCTTCAACCCTCGCGCCACCGCGCGCAACTGCGCCGGCGTCAATTTCGGCTTTCGCCCGGCGCGACCAGCACCCCGCACCGCTTGCGCGCCTTGCGTCTCGCTCGCCACGCGCCAGCGACGCACGCTTTCCGGGCTGACGCCGACTCGGCGCGCAACTTCGGATTGCCGCACGCCCTGCTTCAGCAGCCGTATCCCACGCCGCCGCCGCTTCTCCAGAGCCTTGAAATCACGCCGCACTCCCGCTGGGTTTCCCATGTTTATTGTGATGCATTGTACCCCCAATACGATTCACTATATTATGCGGGACACAATAAATAGTAATCCAGTTGCGATGCCTTCGCGCCTCTGCCCGCCGGCTGCGATGATTCGTCCGTCCGGGATACACCCGCCATCCGCGGCTCGCCTTCAGACAGACGTTGACGCCGGTGTTCCGATTCCAACAAAATCGTTATCCGGGCGAGGATTTACACACCGCTATGGGTTTTCAAATCGTTGATCGGGTGCTCGACGAAATCGTAGTGCTCGCCCTGGAACGACATACGGACGAGCGCGGCTGGTTTTCCGAAACCTTTCGCGCCGACCTGTTCGAGCGGCTGGGGCTGCCGGCGCATTTTCTACAAGCCAACCATTCCCGCTCGCATCGCGGCGTGCTGCGGGGCCTGCATTTCCAGTGGCAGCCGCCGATGGGCAAGCTGATGCGCGTCACACGCGGGCGCGCCTGCCTGGTGGCCGCCGACATCCGCCCGGCTTCGCCGCACTTCCGCCGCTGGCACGCGCTCGAGGCAGCAGCCGAAGACCCGCTCCTGGTCTGGGCGCCGGCGGGATTTGCGCGCGGCTTCTGCGCGCTCGCCGACGACACCGAAATCGAATATCTCTGCACCGCGGTTTACGAGGCGGGAGCCCAACGGCGCATCCGCTGGGACGATCCCGAACTGGCCATCCGCTGGCCGGTCGAGCACCCGCGGCTTTCCGCCCAGGACGCCCAGGCGCCCAGCTTGCGCGAGTGGCTGGCGCGAGGCACTTCACTGCCGCCGCCTCAGGTTTAAACCCTGGCCTGCCGGCGTTGCCATGCTTTACCATTGGCATTGGTCGAAAACCTGCGGCGGCAGCCAAGAGAATCAAAGGATCCAGGAAAATGCAAATCGTGGTAACCGGAGGGGCCGGTTTTATCGGCTCGCAGTTGGTCCATCTGCTGCTCGAAACTCGCCCGGAGTGGCAGATTGTGAATTTCGATGCGCTGACCTACTCCGGCAACCTGGAAAATGTAGCCGGGCTGGAGGCGAACTCGCGCTATCGCTTCCTGCGCGGCGACGTCGCCGATCCGGAGGCCGCGGCGCAGGCGCTGGCCGGCGCCGATGCCGTCATTCACCTCGCGGCCGAATCGCACGTGGACCGCAGCATTCAGGATGCCGGCGATTTCATACGCACTAACGTGACCGGCACCCAGACGCTGCTCGACGCCGCCCGCCGCGGCCGGCTGTCGCGCTTCGTGCAGGTTTCCACCGACGAGGTGTACGGCTCGCTCGGCAATGAGGGCCGCTTTAGCGAAACCTCGCCGCTGGCGCCGAATTCGCCCTATGCCGCCTCCAAAGCCGCCGCCGACCTGCTGGCGCGCGCCGCCTTTCATACCCATGGCGTGCCCGTCATCATCACACGCGCCAGCAACAACTACGGCCCCCGCCAATTCCCGGAAAAGCTGATTCCGCTGGTGATATCCAATGCCCTGGCGGGCGAGCCGGTGCCGCTCTACGGCCGCGGCGAGAACGTACGCAACTGGATACACGCCGCGGACCACTGCCGCGGCATTCTGGTGGCGCTCGAACGCGGCACACCCGGTGAAATCTATAATTTCGGCGGCGACGACGAGCTCGACAACCTTTCGCTGGTGAAACGGCTGCTGCGCCTGGCCGGCGCCGGCGAGGAGCTGATTCGCTATGTCGCCGACCGCCTTGGCCACGATTTCCGCTATTCGCTCGATTCCTCCCGCGCCCGCCGCGAATTGGGCTGGCGCCCGGAGATCGCGCTCGACGCCGGCCTGACCGCGACCGTGGATTGGTACCGGCAGCATCCCGCCTGGCTGCGCCGCGCCCGCGGCGGCGACTTTCAAAGCTATTACGCCCGCCAGTACGAGGTCCGGCTGCAGCCCGCCGCCGCGCCGGCCGCCACCCACCGCCCGACGGAGAAATCATGCTGAATTCGCCGCTGAAAGGCGTCATTCTCGCCGGCGGCCTGGGCACGCGCCTGCTGCCGCTGACCAAGATCACCAACAAGCATCTGCTGCCGGTTTACGACAAGCCGATGATTTATTACCCGCTGCAGATGCTGGTGAATATCGGCATTCGCGAAATTCTGCTGGTCACCGGCGGCAACTATGCCGGCGATTTCCTCCGCTTGCTGGAAAACGGCGAGGAATTCGGCTGCTCGCTGCGCTACGCCTATCAGCGCGGCGAGGGCGGCATCGCTCAGGCGCTGCGCCTGGCCCGCGACTTTGCCGCCGGCGGCCCGATCTGCGTCGTGCTGGGCGACAACCTGATCGAAAAAAACGTGCTCGACTCCGCCCGCGCCTTCCTTGCCCAGCCCGGCGGCGCGCGGCTGCTGCTGAAGGAAACGGACCACCCCGAGCGCTTTGGTGTGGCCGCGCTCGACGGCGACCGCATCCTGCGGATCGAGGAAAAACCCGCCCAGCCGCCTTCCAACCTAGCGGTGACCGGCATTTACTTTTACGACGCCACCGTGTTTGAAAAAATCGAGCGCTGCCGACCCTCGCGCCGCAACGAGCTGGAAATCACCGACGTGAACAACCTCTATATCGCCGAGCGGACGCTGCACTACTCCATTCTCGACGGCTGGTGGACCGACGCCGGCACCTTCGAATCGCTGCAGCGCGCGCAAGCCCTGGTCGCCGCCGGCGGCGCCAATCACTTGCCTGCCGCAGCCGCGGCCGGCGATCGCGAAAAATGAGCCGCCCGGCGCGCGAAGCGCTGCCGCGGGCGGGCCGGCTTCTATAATTGATGTCGGCTGCTTATGCGCATCCTGCTACTCGGCGGCAGCGGACAACTCGGGCGCGAGCTGTTGCGCGCGCTCGCCCACAGCCCGCAGGCCCACCAGATCATCGCTCCCAGCCATGCCGAGTTGAACCTGGCCGACCCGGAAACGGCCGCGGCCGCGGTGCGCGCGGCGGCGCCGGAGGCGATTGTCAACTGCGCCGCCTACAACCAGGTGGACGCGGCGGAGAACGCCGCCGCGGAAGCCTTTGCGGTGAATGCCCTCGGCCCCTACTACCTGGCGCGGGCGGCGCGGGCGGCCGGCGCCGACCTGGTGCAGATCGGCACCAATTACGTCTTCGACGGCCGCGCTGCCGCGGCTTATCGCGAAGACGATCCGCCGCGGCCGCTGAACGTTTACGGCGCGTCCAAGCTGGCGGCAGAACAATTGATTGCGCTGGCCTGGGAGCGCCATATACTCGTGCGCACCGCCGGGCTTTATGCCGCCGGCGGCAGCCGCGCCAAGCCTGACGGCGGCTTTGTCGAGCGCATACTGGCCCAGGCCGCCGCCGGCGCGCCGCTGCGCGTCGTCGCCGACCAGCGGATTTCCCCCACCCCGGCGGCAGACCTTGCTCCGGCGGTGCTGTCGCTGCTGTTCGAGCGCCGCTATGGCTGCTTTCATTTAACTTCCGGCGGCGACTGCAGTTGGCATGAGTTTGCCGCCGCCGTGCTGGAATTCGCCGGGCTGCAGGCTCGCATCGAGCCCATCGCCAGCGCCGAGCTGGAATACGCCGCACGCCGACCCGCCAACGGCGTGCTCGCCAATACACGCGCTCCCGAGCTGCGCCTGCCGCACTGGCGGGAAGCTCTGTCGGCCTATTTGCAGGCGCGCAACTACGCCGGTTGAGCTTAATCCAGCCAGGCGCTCCATCCAGGTGGACAGAAAGAATTGCCTTGCAGGAGGGGTAGCAAGTGAGACGTTCCAGGTCACCACTGACATCCTGTTTGCTAACGCGACGGAAGGGTTGCCGGTGGGCTGATCAACGGTAATGGTCTGGGGCATTGAGTGCTTCGGCCCGATCTGGGAGCTGTTCAATGTTTTTAAATGGAATTTTCAATGACCAAGTCGGGGGCAACTGCCCGAAATCGGTGCCATCAACAATTCTTTCGGTTGTTTACACCCGAAAAATCAGCAGCGGGTGTATACTGCCGCCATTGGTATCAGCTCCAAATGGAGATGCCACATTGTTTGACTCAATGCAAGTGTGCTGTCTTGCCATGGGAGGACAATCTATGAAGTACGGTCGTGCGCTATTCGCCACGATTTTGGCCACACTCATGCCCGGCTTACCCCTGCTGGCTTCGCCGCCGGGCGGCATTCTTGCGCACGCCAGCGGCAGCACGCTGATCAATGGCCGCACCGCGATCATCGGCTCGGCGGTGACGGCGGGGGATGCAGTCGCGGTGCAGGACGGGCAAGCGCAGTTGATTCTGCCGCAGGCGACCATCCAGGCGG
>JAJYIU010000032.1 GCA_021789895.1 Acidobacteriota bacterium
TGCCGGCATTGCCGGAATTGCTGATGCCGCCGGCGAGCAGGACGGGGCCCTGGGCGCTGGGGCCGATTTCCAGGCTGGTAATCCAGCCGGAATTGACGAATTCGCCGCGTTCGCGGCCGGCGCCATCAAACAGCAGCACCAGGCTGGGCCACCAGGTAAAGTGGCGAAGCGCCCAAGCAATGCGCACGCCCGCCGGCGTAGCATAAGCGGCAAGCGGGCCCTGGTTCCACGGCGGACTGAACCACCCGCCGCGAAAATGCAGGCGCAGGGAAGGAACCCAACTCCAACGCTGGCGGCCGGCGTCGCTGAAGTCGTAGAGCCGGGATTGCTTCAGATTCCCGGCGGCGGAAGAGGGATCAAAGGTCATGGCGGCAGTAAAATTGCCGCCGTTTGGTCCGTACCAATGCCGGGCCGTACTGAGTGTAAAATGCGATGCGAATTGATGCCGCCACGCGACCCGCCCCGCCGCGTTGCGGCCAATCAGAGATTGCCCGCTTTGGACGAGGCTGGCAGCGGTATCGCTTGCCGCGGGGCGCAGGAGCAAGCGCAGCGCCGCCCCCATACCGGTTAGCAAAACCAGCAGCGCCGCCCAGCTACTCATACGCAGGCGGGACCTGCGCCAGTTCCAGCGATGATTTTGCATGCCGGCTTTGATCGGCTCGGGCTGCGGCGTGGATGCCTTCTGATGCAGCCAGGCATCCAGCTCGTGCGTGTATGCAAAGACAATCGACCTTCGGCTGCCGGGAATGCGGTGTACCGGCAGACCCTTGGTGGCCTCCCAGCGGGATGCGGTACGGATATCCCGTCCCAGATAGGCGGCGATCTCTTTCCAGGAATCTAAACGGTGACTCAAGGGGGAATCGGTCATAAAAAGAGCTGAATTAAAAAACTCGGGGGGGCTGCAATCCAGCTTTATCAAAATTATATAGATAATGGCCAGCAACTTTCGCGTTAATCCTATTTTGGGACACGGGCAAACAGCAGAAAAATCAGGTAGTTATATTCATGGACTGATTGCCGTCACCTTGCCTAATAACAGCGGTGCAGGACGGCAACTGTCTCTTGATGACAGTAAATGTTTGTCTTTAAATACCCGTATTTGCCCGATCCTGCCACTTGCCAAACCGGGAGCCAACTGACGCAATCTGTTACTCGTCGCTTTACGACTCAGAAGTGACTGATGTATTCGATGGATGCCCCCCCTTTCATCGCTAGAGGAATCGAATGAAGCCGAGACACATCGTCCGAGCGGCCCTGCTGGCCGGAATGTTGACCCTGGTTTGCTATCCCCCCACCATGCCGGCGCAAGCCGGACCGGCAAGGCAGCCGGCGGCGGGGCGGGCCGCCGCCGCGGCCCGCCGCCAAGCCCAGCAGGCGGCGCGGCTCCAGGCGGCTTATGGCCGCCTGCCGCTCAGCTTTGAGCCCAACCAGGGTCAGGCGCCGCCCGCGGTACGCTACCTGGCGCACGGGGCCGGGTACACGCTGCTGCTGACGGCGAAGGGAGCGGTGCTCGCGCTCGCCGGGCGGGGCCAACGCACGACGGTGCGCATGCGGCTGGCGGGCGTGCGGCAGCAGCCGGTGTTTTCGGGACGGCAAGAGCTGGCGGGGCGGGTGAATTACCTGATCGGCAACGATCCGGCGCGCTGGCACACCCAGATTCCGCTCTACCGCCAAGTACAGGCGGCGAACGTCTATCGCGGCATCGCCCTGGTGTATTACGGCAACCGCGGCCGGCTGGAATACGATTTTGACGTGCATCCCGGGGCCCATCCCGGGGACATTCGCCTGCAGATGGAAGGCGCCGCGCCGGCGCGCATTGCCGCCGATGGCAGCCTGCAGTTTTCAACGCCGGCGGGAATGGTGAGTTGGCTGCATCCGGTGGCGTATCAGCCTGCGGTTGCCGGCCACGCCCGCCGCCCCGTCCAGGCTCGCTTCGTGCGCCTGGCGCACAAACAGTACGGTTTCCGGCTGGGCCCCTACGACCACGCCCGCCCGCTGGTCATCGATCCCAGCATCGTTTACTATCCCGCGCTGGTCTATTCCACCTTGCTCGGCAGCCCCAGTGGCACCGAGCAATCCGACACCCAGACCCATATCGCCGTAGATGGCAATGGCGATGCTTATCTGGTAGGCCAAACGAGCGCCTCCGATTTTCCGATGACCACGGGCGCTTACAACCCCAGCTTTCCCGGCGGCGTCTGCACGGACAGTAGCGGCGGAAGCAAGCCTTGCTCCGCCATTTTTATAACCAAGCTGAATGCCAGCGGCAGCCAGTTGGTTTACTCCACCTATCTGGGCGGCACCAATCGGGACAAAACTTTCGGAGTGGCGCTCGACAGCACCGGCCAGGCTTATGTGGTCGGCATGACTTCATCCGCGGATTTTCCCGTCACCGCCGGCGCCTACCAATCGCAGCTCGCCTCCGGCACGTGCGACGTGAATGGCGGTACCGCCGGAGCTTGCCCCAACGCCTTTTTGACGGTATTGAACGCCAGCGGATCGGGCCTGGTGTATTCGACCTATTTAGGCGGTCCCGGTCCTTCCACTCCCGCTGGCCTCAGCGGCGCGAATGCCGGACTCGGCATCGCGGTACTCTCGCCTTCCGCGGTCTTCATCAATGGCGTCAGCGCTTCGAGCGGCTTTCCCACCACCGCCGGCGTATATCAGCCTGCCTATCCCGGCATCCCCGGCTGCTATTTCGGGGGTACCCAAGGCAACTGCCCGGTGGATTTCGTGGCCAGGTTCGATCCCACCCAGAGCGGCTTGGCCTCATTGGTGTATTCCACCTACCTCGGCGGCGCCCAGGGCTCAACCGGCATAGATGAATTGCTCATCAATAATGGCGGTCCTGCGGGCGGGATCGCGGTCGATAGCGCCGGCAATGCCTACGTCACCGGCCCCACCGACGATTACACCTTTCCCGACATTTCCGGCAGCTTCGGCACGGGCGGATCGGGACCCATTGGCAGTTGTTCCATCCTCGGCCAGTCGGGCATGTGCAATGTCGCCTTCGTGACCAAGTTGAACCCCACCGGCACGGCGCTGGTCTATTCCGGATTTATCGGCAATGGAAATGGCACCGACACCGGATCGTTGGCGATCGCGCTAGACGGCAGCGATGACGCCTATATTACCGGATACACGACCAGCGGCTTTCCCACCACCGCCGGCGCCTTTCAGACTTCGTTTGGCGGCGGATCGCTCGACGCCTTTGTGACCGAAATCAACGCAGCCGGCAACGGCCTGGTGTACTCCACCTATCTGGGCGGCTCCGGGGATGAATTGGAGATGGCCAATGGCGGTAGCCTGGGCACCCTGGCCGTGGATGGCTCCGGCCAGGCCTATATCACAGGCAATACCGATTCCAGCGATTTTCCTACGCAGCATTCATTGCAGGCGTTCAACCAGGGCAACAACTGCACGGCTACCAACAATGATGGCACCACCCGCCCATGCACCGATGCCTTTATCACCATGCTCAACGCCAATGGCTCCGGCCTGGTATTTTCCAGCTTTTTCGGAAGCGGAGGCGATGACACAGGCGACGGCATCGCGCTCGATGCAAGCGGCAATATTTATGTTTCCGGCGAAACTCAAGGAAGTGGCAGTGGAAATTCATATGCTTTTCCCACCACATCGGGAGCATTCCAGACCACGTTGCCATGCTGCGAAAACGCTTCCTTTGCCGCCAAAATCTCATTGAGCACCAGCGCCGTGGTGGTCAGCCCCACCTCGCTGAACTTTGGCGATGTCAATCTCAATACCACCAGCCCCGCCCAAACTCTGACGTTTGCCAACGATACCAACGTTGCGGTGACGCCGCAAAGCGGCAATATCAGCGGCACGGATGCCTCTGAGTTTAACGTGCTCGGTGCTTCGACCTGCGCGATTGGCACGCCGATACCCGCCGGGGGGACCTGCACGCTGATGATTACCTTCAGCCCTGCATACTCGGGAAGCGCCAGCGCCATGCTGACGGTGAGCACCGACAGCACGGTGACGCCCGCGTTGTCGGTTCCGCTCAGCGGGAATGGCGTTTCCGGCGGCACGGTCTCGTTCTCGCCGGGCAGCCTCAACTTCGGCAATCAGGCGGTGGGCACCACCAGTGCGCCGCAAATGGTCACGATCACCAACACCGGCACCGGTCCGGTGAATAACATCAATATCTCCACCACCTCGAGCGAGGACATTCAGGGCTTTCTGTTTGCTGCCAACTGTCCAAGCAGCCTGGCCGCCGGCGCCAGTTGCACGGTGAATATCAGCTTCGATCCCGATGCGGTAGCGACAGTCAACGGCCAGTTGCTGGTTTACGACGATGCCGCCGGCAGCCCGCAATTCATTAACCTCAGCGGCAGCGGGGTGCAGGGCGTCAATCCCGGGGTCACGTTCTCGCCCGCCAGTCTTTCGTTTGGCAATCAGGTAGCCGGCACGGTGAGCGCGCCGCAAACCGTGACCATCACCAACACCGGCACGAGCCCGCTGGCCATCACCAATATCGGTACGCCGTCCACCTTCCCGAATATTCAAAACTGTCCCAGTTCGCTAGCGTCCATGGCCAGTTGCACGGTCAGCGTCAGCTTCGCTCCCAATGCTGTCGGATCGACGAGCGGCACCTTGCAGGTTTTCGACAACGCCGCCGGCAGCCCGCAATTCATAAGCCTCTACGGCAGTGGGGTGCAGGGTACCGGCGTGGGGAATCCCGTGCCATTGATTGCCCAGCCGCTAGTGCCCGATGCCGCGATGCCGGGAGCCGCGAATTTCACGTTGACCGTCAACGGCACCGGCTTCGTGTCCGGCGCGGCAGTGGATTGGAATGGCCAGGCGCTGATGACCACTTTCGTCAGCAGCTCTCAATTGACCGCGGCAGTTTCATCCATGGACGTTGCCAACGGCGGCACCGCTGTCATCGCGGTGGTGAATCCCAGCGGCGCCAGATCCAACCCCGCCTTGTTCACGATTGTCGCCCCCTCGACCAATCCAACCTTTGTCAATGCCTCCAACTCCCCCTTCCCCGCGGGGAATTCACCGGTGAAGGTTGCGATTGGCGACTTCAACGGCGACGGCAGAATGGACCTGGCCATCGCCAACAATTCGGATAATACGGTCACGATTCTGCTGGGGAATGGCAACGGCACGTTCACGCAAGCGCCGGGCTCGCCGATCGCCGTGGGCAACGCTCCCTACGCCATCGCGGTAGGCGATTTCAACGGCGACGGCAGGCAGGACTTGGCTATCGCCAATGGCGGGATCAATCAAAACGGCTCGAATAATGTGACCATTCTGCTGGGCAACGGCGACGGCACCTTCAACCAGGCGTCCGGTTCGCCCATCGCCGTAGGGAATGGGGCGGATGCCCTTGCCGTAGGCGACTTCAATGGGGATGGCACGCTGGATCTGGCGGTCGCGAATTATAACGACGCCACTATAATCATCCTGATGGGCAATGGCGATGGCACATTTACGCCGGCATCGGGTTCGCCCCTATCGGTCGGCAGCGAACCTATTGCCATTGCGGTGGGCGATTTCAACCACGACGGCAAGCTGGATCTGGTGGTCTCCGATTTTGGCAGCAGCAATGTGATTGTCTTGCTGGGCAACGGCGACGGCACCTTCACCTCGGCGCCCAGCCAGCCCGGAGTCGGCGTCGGACCCGATGGCATTGCCGTAGGCGATTTCAACGGCGATGGCAACCTGGATCTGGCGGTGGCGAACAGCAGCAGCAATAACCTGACCATCCTGCTGGGCAATGGCAGCGGCGGGTTCACCCCAGCCTCCGGCTCGCCCATCGGCATGACGAATCCCGCTCGCATCATCGCCGGCGACTTCAATGGGGATGGCAAGCTGGATCTGGCGGTCACGAATACAACCAACAACACGGTGACCCTGCTGCTGGGCAACGGCGATGGCACATTTACGCCTGCCGCCAGTTCGCCCGTGAGCGTGGGGTCCAATCCGTTCGGGATCGCCGCCGGCGATTTTAACAACGACGGCCTGCTCGATTTTGTCACGGCCAATCTGTCCAATGTTTCCGTGATGTTGCAATCGCCCGCGGGCGGGAGCGGGTTTTCGGCCGGGATGGCCAGCTTCGCCTGCCTGGGGGCGTCGAGCTGCCTCCAACTGAATTTCGGCAACCAGGCGATCAACACCACCAGCGCGGCGCAGACGTTGACCATCACCAATACCGGCACCGGGCCGCTCGGGAATCTCTATATCACGACCCACTCGAATGAATCCATCCAAGGATTTCCCTTCACGACCAACTGCTCCAATACGCTGGCGGTCGGCGCCAGTTGCACGGTCAACATCAGCTTCCAGCCGAACGTCATCGGCGCGGTGAGCGGGCAACTGCTGGTCAGCGACGATGCCGTCAACAGCCCGCAAGTGCTGCCGCTCAGCGGCACCGGGGTGCAAAGCGGTTCGGGCGGAGTGGTGACGATCACCCCCGGCAACCTCGGCTTCGGCGGACAGATTCTGGGCACGACCAGCAGCGCCCAGACGGTCACGATTACCAATACCGGCAGCGGAACGCTGGGCAGCATCGCGATTTCCATCTCGCCCGGCAGCGCGGCTTCGGTGTTTCCGTTCACCACCACTTGCGCCAGCACGCTCGCGGCCGGCGCCAGTTGCACCGTGAGCCTCAGCTTCGCACCCGCCGTGCAAGGGCTGGCCACCGGTCAACTGCAGGTCGCGGACGACGCCGCCAACAGCCCGCAATCCATTCCTATCGCCGGCAGCGGCATGCTAGCCAACCAGCTGCAGCAGATCATCACCACCATCGCCGGCGGGGACGCGCCCCAGGATCTCCCAGCGAATCAAGCGCCGGTGGGCACTCCCTGCGGACTGTCTGCCGATGCCGCCGGCAATTTTTATCTGGGCGATTGGTCCAATAAACATATTTATAAGATCAATAGCGCCGGCCAACTCACCACCATCGCCGGCAATGGCACGGTCATCTACACCGGCGACGGCCCGGCCACCGCTACCGGCTTTGAATTGGGCGGCTTTCCTATCTGCGGCTTTACGGCGGATAGCAGCGGCAATGTTTATTTTGTGGATCATCCCATCACGGGGCTAAGTGCGAGCGGCTTTCAGCAAACCAGCACCATCCGCGAAATTGTCGCCGCCACCGGCCAGATCCAAACCTTGATTCCGAATCTGCAACCCGGATACAGCGGCGACGGCGGGAAGGCCTCCAATGCCCAATTGAGCTCCGCCGTTTTTTCCCTGGCGTTGGATCCCACCGCGGCTTATGGCTTCATCGCCGATTCCGGCAACAACGTCATCCGCGAAGTCAATATCAGCACGGGTATCATCACCACCCTGGCCGGCAATGGCATGCCCGGCGTCACCGGCGATGGCGGTCCGGCCGGCGGGGCTTCGCTGGATTTTCCCACCAGCATCGCCCTGGATGCAGCCGGCAATCTCTACATTGCCGAAGCGAACTTTGTCAAAGAAGTGCCCTGCGCCACGGGCGCAGCCGGTTGCGCACCGCCCAACGGCGAACAAGCCGGTTACATTTACAATCGCGTGACTTTACCCACCTCGGTCCAGCTCAACAACGGCACTTCCATGCTGGCCATTGCCGTGGATAATTCCGGGAATGTCTATATCGCCGATACCGCGCACAATCTCATCTATAGTTCTCCCGCCGGGCAAACCACGGCGAGCTTGTACGCCGGCGGCGGCACCGCCGGCCTGGATGAAGGCGGACCGGCCACTTCCGCTACCCTGCTTCACCCCAATGCTTTGCTCGCCGCCGGCGGCAATCTCTATCTCAACGACCCCGGCAACGCCCGCGTCCAGTTAGTGAATTCGACCGGCAACATCCAAACCATATTTGGCAACGGCTTATCTTCTTTATTCGGCGCTAACCTGCCCGCTACCCAGACGGAAGCCTCCAACTACCAGGCCACCGCCGCGGATGCGCATGGGAACATTTATCTTTCCGATACCAATGACAATGTTATACGCGAAATCACGCCCCAAGGCATCATCAGCACCGTCGCCGGGAATCTGACCAGCGGCAACAGCGGCGACAACGGCCCCGCCACGTCGGCGCAATTAAACCATCCCATGGGGATCGGCTTCGATGGTCAAGGCAATCTCTACATCGCCGACACGGCCAACAATGTCGTGCGCGAAGTCAAAGCCGCCACCGGCATCATCACCACCATCGCCGGCAATGGCACCAGCGGTTATACCGGCGATGGCGGCCCGGCTACCAGCGCGGAACTCAATAACCCCGCTATTCTTGCGCTCGATCCCGCGGGGGATTTGTTCATCCTGGACTACAGCAATGTGGTCCGCGAAGTGACGCCGGATGGGATCATTCACACCGTCGCCGGCAATGGCGTCTATGGCAACACCGGCCTGGGCAGCCCGGCCACCAGCGCGGAACTTTCACCTGAATTTATTGCCGTGGATCACGCCGGCAATCTGTTCATCACCGACGATCAAAGCCAGGTGTTGGAAGTTCCTTGCGTGACGGCTTTGTCTAGCTGTACTCCGCCCAGCGGCGAGACCGCCGGCTATCTCTATGCCGTCGCCGGCAACGGCACCCCTGGCTACAGCGGCGATGGCGGGCCGGCAACGGCGGCGCAACTGGCCGTCCCCTATGACCTGCGGGTGGATGCTTTGGGCAATATCTTCGTGCTGGATGCGGCCGAATCGGCGATTCGCGAATTCACCGTCGGCGGCACGATCACGACGATTGCCGGAACGGGCATGCCCGGCTTTGGCGGCGACGGCGGGCCGGCGATAGATGCCCACCTGAACTGGCCCATGTTCATGGCCTTGACGCCCGCCGGCAGCCTGGTGTTCGACGATGAGGGCAATTCCCGCATTCGCAGCATCAGCAATGTGGAGGTCGCCGGGGCGAGTGTCAATCCGGCTGCACTCAATTTTGCCGATCAACAGGTGGGCACTACCAGCGCGCCGCAGACCGTGACCATCACCAATACCGGCGGCGCCAATCTCGTTTTTTCATCGATCTCCGTCAACGATAATGATTTCACGGTCGGCAATAACACTTGCGCGACTGGCGGGGATGGCCTTGTGCCCGGCGCAAGCTGCACGGTTTCGGTAATATTCCAACCCACGGTCATGGGCTCATATACCGTCACGCTGACCTTGACCGACAATGCCGCCGACAGCCCGCAAGCGGTCGCGCTCTCCGGCACCGCCTTCGCACCGGTGGCCAGTCTGTCATCCGCTTCGCTCAGCTTTGGCGATCAGTTGCTGCATACGGCCAGCAGCGCGCAAATAGTGACTTTATCCAATTCCGGCACGGCGGCGCTGGCGATCAGCTCGATTACCGCCGCGGGCGACTTTGCCGAAACCAACACTTGCGGTTCTACCCTGGCGGTGGGCGCCAATTGCGCCATCTC
Source organism: Acidobacteriota bacterium (assembly GCA_021789895.1). Taxonomy (GTDB): domain Bacteria; phylum Acidobacteriota; class Terriglobia; order Terriglobales; family SCQP01; genus JAKASR01. The sequence continues at coordinate 9,387 of JAJYIU010000032.1, forward strand.
GGTAATCTTCACACCCACCGTAACAGGCGCGCGCACCGGCACGCTGACCTTGACCGACAATGCCGCCGACAGCCCGCAAGCGGTCGCGCTCTCCGGCACCGGCATCGCGCCGGTGGCCAGTCTGTCATCCGCTTCGCTCGACTTTGGCGATCAGTTGCTGCACACGGCCAGCAGCGCGCAAATAGTGACTTTATCCAATCCCGGCACGGCGGCGCTGGCGATCAGCTCGATTACCGCCGCGGGCGACTTTGCCGAAACCAACACTTGCGGTTCTACCCTGGCGGTGGGCGCCAATTGCGCCATCTCGGTAATCTTCACACCCACCGTAACAGGCGCGCGCACCGGCACGCTGACGATCACCGATAGCGCCGGCGGCAGCCCGCAGGCGGTCGCCTTGTCCGGCACCGGCACCGAGCCGTTGCTCAATATTGCGCCTGCATCGCTCAGCTTTGGGAATCAATTGCTGCACACGGCCAGCAGCGCGCAAATAGTGACTTTATCCAATCCCGGCACGGCGGCGCTGGCGATCAGCTCGATTGCCGCCTCGGGCGACTTTGCCGAAACCAACACTTGCGGTTCTACCCTGGCGGTGGGCGCCAATTGCGCCATCTCGGTAATCTTCACACCCACGGCCACGGGCGCGCGCACCGGCACGCTGACGATCACCGACAATGCCGGCGGCAGCCCGCAGACGGTCGCCTTGTCCGGCACTGGCACCGAGCCGTTGCTCAATATTGCACCCGCATTGCTCAGTTTTAGCAATCAATTGCTGAACACCACCAGCGGCGCGCAGGCGGTGACTTTATCCAACACCGGCACGGCGGCGATGACGATCAGTTTGATTGCCGCTTCGGGCGACTTTGCCGAAAATAACAATTGCGGTGCGTCACTCGCCATCAACGCCACTTGCGCCATTTCGGTGACGTTCAAGCCGTCCGCGGAGGGCGCGCGCACGGGCACGCTGACAATCACCGACAATGCCGGCGGCAGCCCGCAGACGGTCGCCTTGTCCGGCATCGGGATCGAGCCGATGGCAGTGCTCTCGGCCAGCACGCTGGATTTTGGCAGCCAATATATCGGCCTGAACGGCACACCGCAGACGGTCACTTTGAGCAATACCGGTTCGGGAGCCACGGCGCCCTTGAGCATCAGCGGCATCAGCGCCTCGGCCGGGTTCGTCGAAAGCTCGAATTGCGGCAGCAGCCTGGCGATAGGCGCGAGTTGCACCATTTCCGTCAGCTTCGTTCCCACGACTGCCGGCGCCTACACCGGTGCGCTGACGATCAGCGATAACGCCGGTAACAGCCCGCAGGCGGTGGCGCTCAGCGGCACGGGGGTGATCGGCTATCCGACGGTCACGTTGAATACGACCAGCCTGACCTTCCCCAGCCAGCAGCCTGGCACGATCAGCGCGGCGCAGCCGGTGATCGTGTCCAATACCGGCCATGCCGTATTGAATATCGGCGGAATCGCGATTGACGCCGGATTCCAGCAAACCAACAACTGCGGCAGCAGTCTGGGAGTGGGCTCGAGCTGCACCATTCAGGTCAGCTTTGCGCCGGTAGCCAAGTCGGTAGGAACGATTACCGGCAATCTGACGATTACGGACAATGCCGCCAACAGCCCGCAAAGCGTAAGCCTGAGCGGCACCGCGGTAACGCTGAACAACTGGACCGGATTGACGGCCAGCGGAAGCCTGCCCTGGAGAAACGGCGCGGACGTGCTGCCGGATGGACAGGACGATCTGATCGTGTTCGGCGGGGGCAACAGCCAAACGAATCTGAATGACACCTGGGTGCTCAGCCATGCCGATGGCCTGGGCGGGACACCCACCTGGACGGAACTGACTCCGGCCAGCGAGCCGCCGGCCCGTCACAATGCGTTCGCGGCTTATGCCGCGGCATCCAACCGGCTGATCGTGTTTGGCGGCTGCGAGGGCGGATGTTATCCGATGGACACCGCGGTCTGGGTGCTGAGCCATGCCAATGGGCAAGGCGGCACGCCGGCGTGGAGTCAGCTTGCAACCAGCGGCACCGCCCCCTGGATCCGCCAGGGAGGGGTGACTGCATACGATCCCGGTAGCAACCGCCTGATCATCTTCGGCGGGCAAAACGGCTGGGGCTCGGGCGGGGTGTACACCGACACCTGGGTGCTGACCAATGCCGACGGGACTGGTTCCGGCAGTCCGACCTGGATCAAGCTGGCCACCAGCGGAGGCCCGCCGCAGTACAACTATTTCCCGGGCTCCTACTACGACGCGAAAAACAACCGGCTGGTGGTGCTGGGCGGCAGCGACGCGACGAGTGGGAGTTCCAATGCAATCTGGACGCTGGCGAACGCCAACGGCTTAGGCGGGACGCCGACCTGGACCAATAGCCTCGCCCAGGGCACGGCCGGGGCACCGAGCAATTTCCAGGGCGGGGGAATGTACTTCGCCGATTACAACGCCGGCAGCAACCTGGGTTGGGTGTTGCTGGTACCGACGATGGCGCAAATTCCCAATCCCGAATTGTGGCAAGTCTCCAACGCCAACGGGACGAGCACGCCCGCCTGGAACCAAACCCCGGCAAGCGGCCTGCCCAACGACGGCAGCGGCGTTTATCACTACATGGAGGGCATGGTCTTCAACCCGGACAGCGGGGTGTTGACGGCCCTGCTGGCCAACTCCGCGGACAACACCATGCAGGCGTATGTGCTGAACCCGCAACAGGCTTCGGCGCCGGTGGTCAAGCTTTCCGCCAGCAGCTTGAGTTATCCTTCCCAAACCGTGGCTTCGGCCAGCGCCGGGCAGCCAATCACCTTAACCAATATCGGCACAGCGCCTTTGGCGATCAGCTCAATTGCCGCTTCAGGCGACTTTGCCGCAAGCAACGATTGCAGCGCCTCGCTCGCGATCAACACCAGTTGCACGATTTCGGTGGCGTTTACCCCCACCCTGGCCGGGACGCGCACCGGCACGCTGACGATCATTGACGACGCCGGCGACAGCCCGCAGACGGTGGCGCTTAGCGGCGAGGGCGTGGACACTACGCCTGCCGTTTCGCTATCACCCACTACCTGGGACTTTGGCAACGTCTATCTCGGCCAAGCCGGGCTGGGCGTGATCACGCTGACCAACACCGGCAACGCCACCCTGGCGATCAGCGGCATCAGCGTACCGGCAGCGTTCAATCTCAATACATCCAGCAACTGCGGCAGCAGCCTGAACGCCGGCGCCAGTTGCATCATTTCGGTCAGCTTCATTCCCACCACCGCCGGGCCCGTCACCGGCTCGCTGACTATCAGCGACAATGCCAGCGGCAGCCCGCAATCGGTGGCGCTGGCCGGCACGGGAGTGGTCGGCGCCCCCACCGCGGGGATCACGCCGGCGAACGGATTGAGTTTCGGCAGCCAAGCCACCGGCACGCCGAGTACTCAGACGGTCATTCTGGCCAATACCGGCAACGGCGCGATGACGATCAGCTCGATCAGCGCGAGCGGCGATTTCAGCCAGGTCAACGGCTGCGGCGCCATGCTGGCGGCGAATGTCACTTGTTCGATATCCATTACCTTCACGCCGACGGCGACCGGCAGCCGCAGCGGAACCCTGTCCATTTCCGACAATGCGCCGAACAGCCCGCAAACCGTGACCCTGAGCGGCACCGGGATGGCGCCGGGCATTTCGTTCACGCCCAGCGCGATCGTGTTTGGCGGGACCGAATTGAATGCGACTGCCACGGCCGGCTTGACCATACAGAACACCGGCAATGAGGATCTGCACATCAGCGGCGCCAGCGCCAGCCTCGGCGATTTTGCCGTTGCCAGCGGTTGCGCCATCGTGCCGGCAGGCAGCAGTTGCAGCTTGAACGTCAGCTTCACGCCCACCGCCACCGGCCTGCGCAGCGGCACGATCAGCTTCACCGACGATGCCGCCGGCAGTCCGCAAACCGTGCCGGTTTCCGGAATGGGCACCGCCCCCGGCGTTTTCCTCGCCCCCGCCAACGTCAGCTTCCCCCCGACCAACAAGGGGGCGAGCAGTTATCCGATTACCGTGACCCTGACCAACTCCGGTACCGGCGCGTTGAACAATCTTGCGATCGCCGCCCTGGGCGACTACACGATCACCAACCATTGCCCGGCTTCGCTCGGCGCCGGGCAGAACTGCGCCATTGACGTGGTTTTCACGCCGCAGATCGCCGGCCAGGATTCGGGCACGCTCAATTTCAGCGACGCCGCCGGACAGCAAACCGTTAATTTGTCGGGCACCGGCCTGGCGCCCGGCGCCAGCCTCAGCACCAACCAACTTTTCTTTGGCGGGCAGTTGACTGGAACCACTTCGCCCGCGCAGACGGTAGTGTTGACCAACAACGGCACGGGGGTGCTGAACATCACCGGCATCACGACACTGGCCGGATTCAAGCTGGTGACCAGTTGCGTGGACACCAGCGGCACCGGCACGCTTGCCGCCGGCGCCAGTTGTCCGCTGAACATCGCCTTCGCCCCGCAGTCCAGCGGGGTGGACACGGGCAGTGTAGTGATCGCCGATTCGGCCGGGACCCAATTGGTGCAGGTTACCGGGTACGGCAACGTCGCCGGGCTGACAGTGACTCCGTCGGTGGTCACCTTCGGCGCGGAGATGGTGAACACCATCAGCGAATCGCAAACCATCACCGTCACCAACACCGGCACCACCGACCTGGTCTTGAATCCGATTCAAGCCAGCGGCGATTTTCAGGCGGTCAGCACCTGCCCGGCCGCTCCGGCCGTGTTGAAGGCGGGCGCCTCCTGTCCGGTCAACGTCAGTTTCGGGCCGACCACGGTGGGCGCGCGCAGTGCGACCCTGACGGTCAGCGACAGCGCGGGAACGGTCACAACTTCCGCCATCCTGCAAGGCACCGGGACCTTGCCCGGCATCAGCACCTCTCCCTCGACCCTGTTCTTTGGCGGCGAGGCGGTGAACACGACCAGCAGCATGCAAACCATCACCGTCAGCAATACCGGCACCGCGCCCCTGCAAATTTGGTTGATCAAGACCAGCGGCGATTTCAGCGAAATCAATAACTGTACCATGGCCAGTTTGCCGGCCGGCCAGACCTGTGTCATCAGCGTGGCGATGACTCCGACCACGCTGGGCAGCGAAAACGGCCAAATCGAGATCTACGATAACGCGGACGGGCTGCATACCATCGCGCTCAGCGGCGTCGGCATGGGCGCGGGCATATTGCTGCAGCCTTCGAGCCTGGCCTTTGGCAGCCAGCCGATCCCCAGCGCCAATGGCTCCGGGGTTACGTTGACCGGCCCGACGCAAGCGGTGCTGCTAACCAATACCGGCAATGCTCCATTAGCGCTCTCAGGATTGAGTATCCAGAGTCCATTCAGCCAAAGCAACGACTGCGGCACGAGCCTTGCCCCCGGCGCAAGCTGCACGCTATCTATCAGCTTTAATCCTACGATCCAGGGGCAGGCGACCGGTTCGCTGACGATTGCCGATACCTCCGGCAACTCCGAATCGGTCGCGTTGAACGGCTATGGCAGCCCCAACGGGTTAACCTTGTCGCCTTCCAGCCTCAATTTCGGCACTCAGGCGGTGAACCAAAACGGCAGCGCGCAAACCGTAACCCTGACCAACAATACGGGACAAAACATCAGCAACCTGAAGATTGTCGCCAGCGGCGAGTTCAGCGTAACCGATACTTGCGGCGGTGCCATCGCCAACGCGGGAAGTTGCACCCTGCAGGTCAGCCTGCAGCCGCTGACCTCGGGAACGATTACCGGCTCGATCAGCATCAGCGGCAACCTGAGCGGCAGTTCCTCGGCCGCATTGCGCAGTCCGCGGCCGCGCTATTCCTCCGGCTCGGTCAATGCCAACGGGCTGGCTGAGATTGCCTTAATCGGCAACGGCAGCGCCGCGGGCGTCAGCCTGTCGGCGAACAACTTAACCTTTGTCAACCAGCCGACCGGAACGACCAGCGCGGCGCAGACGATCGTACTGACCAACAGCGGACAAGGCGATCTGGCCGGGGTGAACATCGGCATTTCGGGTGATTTCAGCCAATCGAACACCTGCACAGCTACCGTAGCCGCCGGAGCCAAGTGCAGCATCCAGGTCAAGTTCACTCCGAGCGTGACCGGCACGCGCACCGGCCAGTTGAGCATCACCGACAGCGCCGCCGGTTCGCCCCAAATCGTTTCGCTGAGCGGCGTCGGTTTTATTCCTACGCCGAAAGCCGATCTTTCGGCGGCCAATTTGGCCTTCACACGGCAGCCGGTGGGAACCGCCAGCAGCCCGCAAGTGCTGACCATTTCCAATTCCGGAACCGCCAATTTGACCTTCAGCGCCATCGGCCTGAGCGGAAAGAATGCGGCGGATTTCGCTATCGCGACCGGCGCCACGACCTGCACGACCAGCGCGGCGCTGGTTGCCGGCGCCAAGTGTACCATCGGCATCATCTTCACCCCCGGCGCGACCGGCGCCCGCAGCGCGACCTTGAGCCTGGCCGACAATGCGCTCACCAGCCCGCAAACGGTGGCCTTGGCTGGAGGCGGGGAAGATTATTCGTTGGCAGTGACGTCGGGAATGCCCAGTTCCATTACCATCTCGCCGGGCGCAAGCGCCAATTATTCGCTTAGCGTTGCCCCGCTCGGCAACTCCACGCAGTCCGTCACCCTGGCCTGCAGCGGGGCGCCGGCCTACTCCACTTGCAGCGTTTCGCCGGCCTCGCTGACTCTCGACGGGACGCATACCGCCGCGGTTGCAGTGACGGTCACCACCACCTCGGGCTCGTTCCTGCCGCCGCCGGCGCCCCCGTCCGTTCCCCGGCTGCCACCGGCGATCTGGCTGGCGCTGGCGGGATGGCTGGCGGCCGGCATGCTATGGCTGCGGCGGCGGCGCAGCCGGCGCTGGGCGTGGGGCGGGTTGGCCGGCTTGCTGCTCGCCAGCGCCATGCTGGCCGGCTGCGGCGGGTATAGCCGCACCAATGCCACGCCCGCGGGGAATTACACCCTGCAGGTCACGGCGACCTCAGGCACGCAATCGCACACTACGAGCCTGAACCTGACGGTTTCACTATGCCCGGGATGCAATAGCCATTAGGATGCCGCCAGCCCCCGGCGGATGGCGAACGACGCCAACCGCCGGGGCCGGCGCTAAAGGGGCAATCAGCGTGGGGTAAGGCCAGGGACGGCGCTGATTTTACGAACCGGAGCCGGCGCCGGCCGAAGATGCCGCGGCCGCCTGGCGATGCAAGACGATATTCGAGTTGAACATATCGCTGGTGATTTTCAGGCTGAGGTCGTCGCCTTTCAACACGCCCGTATGATTGATATCGCCCTGGCCGAAATGGGTGATGAAACTGATCTGGCTGCCCTGTATTTTCAATTGATGGACAGCGATGGTGTTATCGCCGACCGTGATCTGGCCTTTCCAGACACCATCGGCCTGCCATAACTTCAAAGTCATCGTCATCGAGCCCTGAGGGCCTTCCATTTGACCACTCCAAGACCCTGTGAACTTGGATTTCGGCGAAGCGGCCAGGGAAGCGAGTGAAAGCAGGAGAACGAAAAGGGCCGCGCTCAGCGGCGGCAGAAAACGACGCCATGCGGAATGAGGCATAACGATTTCCTCCGTGCAGGCTGTAAACGCCGCCAGTGTGGCACAAGCCCGGCGCCAGTCCAAGCCGCGCCGGTGAATTTTTACAATCTTAAAAGTTCAAGCGGCGGCAGAGATGGCGAATCAGTCGCCAAGAAGAGCCGATTCAGAGCGTTTTCCGGTATTCGTGGAGCGGCATGCCGAAGTAATCGCCGATGCGGCCGGAAGGGGCATAGCCGTGGCGGCGATAAAAGCGGCGGGCGCGATGGAGGGGCTCGGTGGAGTCCAAGGTGACATAGCGGCATCCCAGGCGGCGAAGCTCTGTTTCCGCTTGTTGCAACAAAGCCGCCGAGACGCCTTGGCCGTGCCAGGCCGGGACCACCGCCATACCGCGCAAATGCCCTTCTTCGCCGTGAGCGGCGGCGCCGAGGGCGCCAATGATGCTCCCCTCCGCGACGGCCACAAACATGCGCATCTCCTGCAGGCGGCGTTCAAGCGCCGGCAGGTCGGGTACGGTATCGGCATACGCCGCCGGGGTATAGCGGTCGCGGTAAGCGGCGAAGGCGGCGGCCAGGCAGCGCTCGATGGCGGCGAGGTCCTGGTGGACGGCAGGGCGGACGAGAAACGGGGGCATCGGGATGCCAAAAGGCGGAGCGCTCAAGGGGCCAATTTCAGGGCCCGCCGATACCAATGATCCGCCTTCGCCGGATCGGGCGGCTGGCCGATGCCATAGCGGTAGAGCCAGGCGAGCGTATAGGCGGCGGTGGCGCTGCCCTGGCGCGCGGCCCGGCGAAACCAATAGCGGGCGCGTGCGGGGTTGGCGGCGATGCCGGCAACGCCATAGGTGCGGAGCACGCCCAGTTCCAGTTCGGCATGCAGATTTTCATGCCGGGCGGCGAGATGAAACCAGCGCAGCGCCTGCTGCGGGTCGGGTTTGCGGCCGCGTCCCAGCAGGGCCATCATGCCCAGCAAGTATTGATTCCGGTGGCGGGGGCCGTGATGGGCCCGTTGGCGCAGGAGCGCGAGCGCGCGCGCATAATGCGCAGCCGCGGCCTGCGGATCGGGCGAGACCAGCAAGCCATAACGATAAAGATCGCCCAGGCGCAACTCGGCCTCGGCGCTGTTTTGCCGCGCCGCCTGGCGGTACCAGCGCAAGACGCGGGCGGAATCGCGCGGCACGCCGATGCCATAGTAATAAAGCAGCGCCAGACGCAATTCGGCCTTGACGTCGCCGGCGGCGGCCCGCCGCTCGACGCGCTGCGCCGCCAACCGCTGCCGGGCGCGCATAGCCGCCGCGTTGGCGAGCCCGCCGGTTTGCGCGCCGGCCGGCAGCACGAGCGCCAGCCCGCCGGCGAGCACCAGCCCCGCCGCCGGCGCAAGCCGGCGAAGCGATCTCTCCTGAGGGTGCAAACGCGCTCCTTAGGCTCAATATACCTCCGCGTTGATTGGCGGCGGCGGCGAGGAGAGCGGAACGGGCCGGAAGAAAGCGGCTTATAGTAAGCTGCAGAATGTTGAGCCGACCGATGCGATTGAGTAAAAAACAGCCAGCGAAAGTGCTGCTGGGCGCGGCCATCCTCAGCCTGGGGGTCGCGAGCGCGGCGCCGGCGGCGAGCCGGCCTGGCGGCATTCCAAAATTCCCACTGGCGCCCGGCCGGCTGGCCTGGAAGGGCGCGGCCAATCCCCGCCGCTTCATCCATGCCGTAGGCGAAGCCAGCGGGATATGGGGCTTTGAAAACGGAGCGCTCGAAGGGTGGGTCTATCCGCTCAAGCTGTTTCACGATTTTCAGCTTTCGTTCCAACTGGCCGGCTCCGCCCGCGTCTATTCCGGGCGGGAACTGGCAGCGAGCGCGCGCGTGTTTCCGCAAATGGCCGAATTACAATATTCGGCCGAAGCGTTTACCGTCCGAGAAATCCTGTTCGCGCCGCGCCGCGCTCCCGGGTTCGTAATCCTGCTGGATGTGGACACGCCGCGCCCGCTGCGGATTACCCTCCGCTTCAAGCCGGACTTGAATCTGATGTGGCCCGCCGGCTTGGGCGGCCAGAGCTACGACTGGGACGCCGGTCGCCATTGGCTGCGGCTGTCGGAGCCCAGCGGGCGGTTTTCCGCGCTGATTGGCTCGCCATTTGCCGTTACGTCCAGCGCGGCTGGTTATGCGCCCTATTTGACCTCGGCCCATCCCAATGAGGCGATGGTGCTGCGGGTGACGCCGGGAGAAGCGCAGCGCTATTACGTGCCGATTATCGCGGCGGCGGGCATTCGCGGCCATTATCATGCCGCTGCCGCCTATCGCGAGCTGTTGAACGATTTTCCGGAATTTTACGCGGCGAGCCGGCGGCATTACATGCGGTTGGAGCGGCGCGGGCCGCAGTTTTTGACGCCGGAGGCGGAGATCAATGCCGGAATGCGCTGGTCGCGCGTGGCGCTCGATCAACTGTACGTCTGCAATCCCTATCTGGGCTGCGGGTATGTTTCCGGATATGGTTCGTCGGGAACCGGCGCCCGGCCGATGTACGCCTGGTATTTCGACGAGCCGGCGATTACCGCGGCGGCTTTTCTCGACGACGGCGACATAGCCGGATTAAAGCAGGCGGTAGAGTTCCTGGCGAAATACCAGCGCGCGGACGGCGCCATCCCGCATGAAATTTCGCAAAGCGCCGGCCTGATCGCCTGGTTCCGGGACTATCCTTACCCCTACATTCACCCGGATTCGACGCTTTGGTACCTGATTGCGATGGGGCGGATTTACCGCTTTACCGGCGACCGGGCATTTGCGCGCCGGACCTGGCCACAGGTTCGCAAAGCATATCAATCCGCCGTCTCGCGGCTCGACCCGGCGGACGGGCTGCCGGTGATTCCCAAAGGCGATTGGGGCTCGATCGAGCTAGCCGGCTTTCGCAAGGACGCGGCCATGGCGGGCGAATGGATTGCCGCGCTGCGGGGCGTGCGCGAACTAGCCCGATTGGCCGGCGATCGAGCGCTGGCGCGGGAATGCGAGCTGAGAGAAAAACAGGCGGCGGCGTCGCTGGAGCGGGAATTCTGGAACCCGCAGACCGGGTTTTACAACTACGGCCTGTTCCGCTCGGGCAAACCGGTGACCTATCTCAATCCCGCCATCGGCACGGACGCCTGGCTCGGCAGCCTGCCGCGCGAGCGCGCCCAGGCGGTGCTGAAAAAACTGGTGACGGCATCGTTCCTGGCGGATTGGGGCGAGCGCAATATGTCGCTGGCGGACCCGCGTTACCGGGAAGGCTCATACCACATCGGTTCGGCCTGGCCATTCCTGACGGCCGCGCCGATGCTGGCGGAATTCCAATCCGATCAACCAGCCGAGGCGATGCTGATGTGGCGCTCCATGCTGCAATTGCGGAATTTCGATGCGCCGGGCGATCTGCCGGAAGCCTTGTCGGGGAGCTATTACCGGCTGCTGGACGAAGGCGTGCCGCACCAGATGTTTTCCGAACTGACCGCGGTGCCGGGGCTGGTCGAGGGGGTGATGGGGCTCGATCTCGACGTTCCGCGCAACGCCTTGCGATGGCGCCCGCATCTTCCGCCCAGTTGGCCGTGGGCAACGGTGCGGGATTTTCCATATGGCAAAGAGAGGATGAATTTTTCGCTGCGGCAGGCGGCGGCGGGGCAGCTTGAGGCCAAAATCCAATCCTCGGGAAGGCAGGCGATCCGGCTGGATTATTCGCCCGCGCTGCCGATGGGATCGAAGGTGATCGCGGTCGTGCAGGACGGGCGGGCGGCGCGGTTTACAGTTCGCACCCGCGGCGGCGACCTGCACGTCCATGTGCAGACGACATTTTTCCGCAGCACCGATATCGCGATCCGCTACCGGCCCGGCATCGCGCTGGAAGCCGAATGGCTGCCTTTGCTCGCCGGCGACCGGAGCCGAAATATAAGGATATTGCAGACTCGATACCAGCCGGGCCGGCTGGAGTTGACGGTCGAGGGGCGTCCCGGACAAGTCTATAAAATCCGCGCTTATACGCCCTGGCGGCTGGCGCGAATCGCAGGCGTCCGCATCGTAGCGGGCGGCGATGGCTATCGCACGCTCGAGCTCAGGGCGCCGAAGGGCCGGCGAGTGGACGCGGCCGGGTATATCCGCTGGCAGGCGCGCCTACGCATGCAATCAGCGCACAACGCACCTCTCAATCAGGGCATGCGAGCGCGAGGCGACATCTCATTCGAGGCGGCGCCGGCGTTCTGATTTCTCAATAAAGTTGTAACCCAATTCACGCGTTTGCATTTATTCGCATGGCGGCGAAATCGCGCAAGCGTTTCGTCAGGAACTTCCGGCCAACATGGCCGGGCAAGCCGAGAGCTGTACAGCACGGTGTAAAGCATGGCTACATTCATTGAAACTTCGAGGGTTGAAATTGCAAGCATACCAACGGCAGCCAGCGCGGAGCAGGGCGCAAGCCTCAATAAGCTGCTGGAAAAAATCAAACAGCGCCAGGCGCGGGTAGGGGTGATCGGGCTGGGATACGTCGGCCTGCCGCTGGCGCTGGAGTTTGCCCGCTCCGGTTTTCGCGTTACCGGCTTCGAGGTGGACGCCGAGCGGGCCGAGCTGGCCAACCAGGGGCGGAGCTACATACCCGACGTGGCGAATGTGGCCTTGGAGCAAGCACTGAGCAGCCGGCGTTTCCGGGCCAGCGGCGATTTCCGCGAGCTGGAAGAGATGGATGCGGTCTCGATTTCGGTGCCCACGCCGCTGAGCAAGACCAAAGATCCAGATCTGTCGTATGTGGTGCAGGCCGTGGACCAAGTGGCGGAGCGGCTACATCGCGGGCAGCTCATCGTGTTGGAGAGCACGACCTACCCGGGCACGACGGAAGAAGTGGTGTTGCCGCGGCTGGAGCGGGGCGGGATGCGGGTGGGCGAGGATTTCTTTCTCGCCTTTTCACCCGAGCGGGTGGATCCGGGAAATGCGCGCTACCAGACCGGCAACATCCCCAAGGTGGTGGGCGGGATGACGCCGCAATGCCAGCGCGCGGCCGCCGCGCTGTATGGAAGTTTTGCCTCCCGCCTGGTGACGGTTTCCTCGGCGCGCGCGGCGGAAATGGTCAAGCTGCTGGAAAACACCTTTCGGAACGTGAACATCGCGCTGGCCAACGAGATGGGCCAGCTCTGCCGCAAATTCAATCTCGACGTTTGGGAAGTCATCGAAGCCGCGAGCAGCAAGCCGTTCGGCTTTATGCCGTTTTATCCCGGGCCCGGCCTGGGCGGCCACTGCATTCCGATCGATCCGGTATATCTGACCTGGAAAGCGCACGCCAACGGCTTCGAACCGCGCCTGATCGAAGCGGCGCAGCAGATCAACGGGCAGATGCCGCGGCTGGCGGTCGAGCGCGTGGCCGAAGCGCTCAACGACGCCGGCAAAGCCATCCGTGGCTCGCGCATACACATTCTGGGCGTGAGCTATAAGCCGGACGTCGCCGATCTGCGGGAATCCCCGGCCCTGGATATCATGCGCCTGCTGGCGGAAAAACACGCCCGGCTTTCCTACACCGACCCCTGGGCGCCGCAGCTCGATGAGCCCGGGATTGCCTTGGCATCGGAGCCCCTGGAGAGGCTCGAGGAAAAGGACTGCGCGGTGATCGTGACCCATCATCGCGCCTTCGATTACGCCAGGATTTTCCGCGAGGCGAAGTTGATCGTAGATACTCGCAACGCGCTGGCGGGGTATCACGATCCCAAGATTTACCGGCTTTGAGGATGGTAGGGCCATGGCGGATTCCCAACACATCGCGGCGCAGCCGGGGCGAAAGCGCCGGCCAGGTTTTCCCCCGCCATTTGCGGCGGCGGCATTGCTGCTGGCGCTGGGGGCGGGCGGCGGGCTTTTGGGGCAGACGGCCAAAGGCGCCGGGCCCGGCGAGGCCGGGGAGCCGAGCGCGGTAATGGGCGTGGTTCGGGCCGCGAGCGCGCAGGGGAAAAAGGTCGTGATGGCCGGGGTGAAGGTCAAGCTGGATTCATTCCAGCATGGGTTCGTGCCGCGAACGGTGCTGACCGACGCGCAGGGGCGGTTTCAATTCATACAGTTGAGCGCCGGCTCATACCGGCTGACGGTGCAGGTCATCGGGTTGCAGCGGTATGCGCAGAATTTCCGGCTGGCGGCGGGCGAACTGCATGCGGTGCAGATCACGCTGCAACTGGCAGCGATGCGCCAGCAGGTGGTGGTGCGGGCGTCGGCGTCGCCGCTGGATCTGGAAAGCGCGCTGCCGCCTTCCGGGCTGACGCCGCACCAGATTGCGGCGCTGCCGCTCACGGCGAAAAAGCTGAATCGCATACTGCCGCTGGCGCCCGGGGTGGTGCGCGCGCCGGACGGGCGGCTGTATTTCAAGGGCGAGAGCGAGAGCCAGGGCATGCTGCTGGTGGACGGGCTGCAGATGGTGGACCCGATTACGGGCAGCCTGACGATCAACATTCCGGCGGATTCGATTGCGAGCATCCATGTCTACAATGCGGCCGACAATTCCGAATATGGCGGCTTTTCCGGCAGCCTCACCAGCATTCGAACGCGCACGCCGGAAGGCCGCTGGCATTTCGGCCTGCACGATTTCGTACCCAGCCTACGCGGGCGCAGCGGCCATCTGGTGGGGCTTTCCAGCTACTCTCCGCGGCTGGTCTTGGGGGGGCCGCTGCCGGGTCTGAAGAACACCAGTTTTTTCGAGAACCTGCAGTATGAAATGCATAAGCGGCCGATCCGCGGCCTGGCCTGGCCGCGCAACGAAACCAAGATCGAGGGGGTGGATTCGTTTACCTCGTTCCAGACCCTATTTTCGCCACGGCACCTGTTGACGACGACGCTGAACCTGTTTCCGCTGCGACGCCAATTCGCCAACATCAACGCCCTGGTGCCGCAAAGCGCGTCCGCCGATTATGGTCAGCACGGGGTCAGCGCTTCGGCCGACGATCAGGAGCAATTTTCCAATGGAGCGCTGCTGGCCACCCGCATCAGCTTTACCCGTTTCGACAGCTACGCCCACAGCCAGGGGACGGAAGACATGATGCTGACGCCGGAGGGCTGGGCGGGCGACTATTTTGCCACCTGGCAGCGCCGCGGCAACGAAATCGAAGCGCTGCCGCTGCTGCGCCTGCCCGAATTCGGGTGGCGGGGGCGGCATGAACTCAGTTTTGGGGTGGATTACGTGCGGCGATCGTATCGCCAGGACAGCCTCTGGCGGCCGATTCAAATCAAGCGCGAGGACGGCAGCCTGGCCGAACAGATTCGTTTTACCGGCTCCGGCCCCATGACCGCCGACGACGCGGAGCTTTCCACCTTCGCGCAAGATCACTGGAAGCTGGACTCGCGGGCGGCGTTGAACCTGGGCTTGCGGGCGACGCACCAGTCGGACGGCCGGCGGCTGGCGCTGGGCCCGCGCGCCGGGCTGGCGCTCGCGCTCGACCGGGATGCGAAGACGCTCCTGCGCCTGGGCGGCGGCTGGTTTTATGGCCAAGTGCCGCTGCTGGCGGTGAGCTTCGGGCAAAACCCGGCGCGCACGATTCAGACCTACGGCGCAGCCGGCCAGCCCACGACCGGCGCCATCATGCTCGCCAACGTTTCCGTACCGGCCGGAGCAGCGCCGGGCGCGGCGGAGCCGGACAGCCCCGGCACCAGCACGCGCAACGTGACCTGGACTGCCGAACTGGAACGGCAACTCAACCGGCATTTCAGCCTGCACGCCAGTTACCTGAACAGCCAAACCCGGGATGAATTCATTTTGTCGCCCTTCATCGGGGCGTCGGGCGCGGGGATTGCGCTGGGGCCGCAAGGCAGCGCCCGCTACCAGCAATTCGAGCTCACAATGCGCTATCACGCCACAGCCGGGCAGGCGTTGAATGCGAGCTATATCCATAGCCGCGCGCGTGGCGATCTCAACACGCTCAACCAGCTCTGGATTCCGTTTCCCGCGCCGATCATACGGCCGGACGCGTGGGGCGCCTTGAATTCGGACGTGCCCAACCGCCTGCTCGCCTGGAGCATATTCCATCTGCCCTGGCAAGGGCTGGTGTTCAGTCCGATCGTGGATGTGCAAAGCGGGATGCCCTACGCCACACTGGACGAGTTGCAAAATTACGCCGGACCGCCCAACCGGCGGCGCTTTCCGGCGTATTTCTCCTTCGACTGGAAGCTGTACCGCACGTTTCGCCTTCCGCTGGCGCGGCTGGGCGACCGGCGGGTGCGGCTGGGGATTTATTTCATCAACTTCACCAACGCCGCCGATCCGCTACAGGTATTCAACAACGCGGCGTCGCCGAATTACGGCCAATTCACGGGCAATCAGCATCGAGTGACCGGGCTGACGCTGGATTTGGTGAACTGAAGCCGCGCGCGGGCGCGGGCCGGCTTGGCATTGGAATCCATCATGAACAGAGATCCCGCGACAAGGCGGAAATTCATTCCGGGCCGGCGCCCAGCGCGGCGCGGCATCGTTCTCGGCGCGCTGGCGCTGCTGGCATCCGGCAGTCTGCGGGCGCAAGCGCACCGGCAGCCTCCCGGCGTCGCGCCGGCCACCGCCCCCTTGCGGCCGGCGGCGCCGGGAGTGACGGGCGAGGCGATTTTTCAAGCGCTGATCGAGCACAATCATGCCCGCGACCGGCAACTCGGGCGCTATCTCGAGACCCGCACCTACAGCATCGGCAATCTCAAGGGGAAAGTGTACGCGCGCGAGATCGTCCAGGTGCGCTACCGCGCGCCGAGCACGAAACTGTTTCATCGCGAGGCGGCGCACGGTTCGTGGCTGGCGCGGCATCTGGTGTTGAACCGGCTGATCGCCAGCGAGAAGCAGACCAGCTCCGGGCGCCGGCATCGGGACAGCTCGATCACGCCCAGGAATTACGCCTTTCGCTTGCTGGGCGAGCAGCGGCTAGGGACGATCGCGTGCTACGTGGTGGAGGCGAAGCCGCGGCACAAGGGCAAATATCTTTTCACCGGCAAAATCTGGATCAGCCAGAGCGATTTCGCCATCGTCCGCATCGCCGGACATCCAGTGAAAAAGCTTTCGTTTTGGGTGGAGCGGGTCCATTTCGTGCGGCAGTACGAGCAGATCGGCCCGTTCTGGCTGCCGCAGACCGATTCGACACTGGCCAAGATCCGTTTTGCGGGCTGGAAGACGCTGACGATCGAGTATCACGTCGAGAGCATCAATGGCCAGCCGTCCGCACCCGGCGCCGCTGCCGTCGCGGCGGGCAGTCCGGACGCGCCCCGCGCTTTCGTCCGGCGCCCGCCCGCGGCGGGAGCGAGCGCGGCGAGACTGACCGCGGCCCGGCGGGATGGAAGACAGCGATGAAAGAATTTCTAGAGCGGCATAAGACGACGATCTTAGCCGCCATCGTTTTGCTGGGGCTGATGCTGCGCCTGGGCGGACTAAGCCGGACGGGCTTCAACGAAGACGAGATCAATAAATACAATGCCGCCCAAGGCTATTTGCACCATGACTTTTCGCAAAACCGCGAACACCCCATGCTGATGAAAGCGCTGATCGCGGGCTCGCTCGCCGGCAGCGCATGGTGGAACCGCCATGCGGGCAGGCTGGGGCGGATCGCGGATGAAACCGCGGTGCGCATGCCCAACGCGATCTTCGGCGGGTTGACGGCGGTGGTGCTGTTCCTGATGGCGCAAGAGCTGTTTGGCGCCGCGGCCGGCCTGTTCAGCGCCTGGTTCTGGGCGACCAATCCGCTGGCCATTTCCATCAACCGGGTGGCGAAGGAAGATACGCTGCTGGTTTTGTTTACCTGGCTGGGCTACTACTTCTATACCCGCGCGAAGAACATCGCTGCGGGCGAGGCAGCGGCGGCGGGAAGATATTACCTGGCCAGCGGCATCAGTTTCGGCTTGATGCTGGCGTCGAAGTACTTTCCGCACTACTTTGGCCTGATTTTTCTCTATTACTACTGGTTCGGCGACAAGGCCAAATACCCGCCCCGCGGCCGGAAGGACAATCTGCTGCTGTTCGGCGGAATGATGGCGGCGTTGGTCGCGGCCAATCCGATCATTTTGCTGCCCGGCACGTGGATTTACATGCTGCATTACGTACAGGGGGCCGACCTCAGCCGGCACGCGTACCTGGCCTTCGGCCGGTACCGCAGCGAAGCGCTGGGGCTTGGCGGCGGGATGCCGGCGTGGTTCTATCTGCGCTACCTGGCGATCAAGACGCCGTTGCCGGTGCTGGCCGCCTTCGGCGCCGGACTGGTCGAGGCGCTGCGACGCCGGCGGGAAGCCGGGGCGTCGCTGCTGCTGTTCCTGCTGCTGGCCTGGATCGTGCCTTTCTCGCTGCTGAGCTCGAAGTGGCTGCGCTACATGCTGGCCTGGCTGCCGGCGGTGGTGATGCTGGCCGCGGTCGGGGCAGTCAAGCTGCTGGAGAGGCTGGCGGCGGCGGCGCGGCGATGGCAGCCACGCCCGGCGGCGTGGCTGGCGGCGGGGAGCGCGGCGCTAGTTCTGGCGGCGCCCGGCTGGGCGGCGCTGCGCGCCGCGCCCTATTATGCGCTTTACCAGAACGCGCTGGCGCGAGGGCCGGCCGGCGGCAGCTTTCCGCATGAAGAACTGAACGACGCCGGGTTGCGAACCGCGGTACGGCGGATATGCCGTGCGGCGCCGCGCGGCGCCGTGGTCGCGGTCGAGAGCCCCACGATCCGGCGGGTGGCCGCTTATTACCTGATCCGCTATCAGCGGCGCGATTTGCGGGCGGTCACCCTGCGCGCATCCGGCACGCCGATTCATGCCGACCCGTATTACCTGATCGCGCTAGGGCGCAAATTCGAGGCCAGCGCGGGCCTGGTGCATCAACTCGAAGCGCATTCGCGGCCGGTCTGGATCGTGGACGTGGACGGCATCGCCGCCGACGCAGTGTATCAAACGGCGGCGACGCGAGCGGAGCGCCGGCCATGAAGCGGCTGTCACGCACTTTCGGGCTGCTGGCGCTGGCGGCGGGACTGATGTTGTTCCTCTACCTAGTCACCCGCGCCGGCGTGGGCACGATCGAAGAAAAGTTTGCCGCCCTGGGCTGGGGGATGGCGGCGCTGATCGCGCTTTCCGGCGCGCGGGAAGGGCTGCGCGCGGTGGCCTGGCGACAATGCCTGGAGGCCGCGGAACCGCGGCCCGGCCTGGCGCGGTTGTTGGGATTGCGGCTGATGGGCAACGCCTATACCGACATCACGCCCGCCGGCCCGTTGCTGGGGGAAAGCGTCAAAGTTTGGGCGGGCGCGAGCTCGATGCCGGCCAGCTCGAGCGCCGCCTCGGTGACGATCGAGAACCTGGTGTATTCGGCGGCCGCGGCGCTGTTTGTCTTCGGCGGGATGGCGCTGCTGGTGTTCGCGATCGTGGCGCCGCGGCGATTGCAAATCGCCGCTTATGGCGCCGGCGGGCTGCTGCTGGCGGCGATGGTTGGGCTGACGTGGGCCCTGCGGCGGCGCGAGCCGGTGGTCGGAACGGCGCTGGATTGGCTGCAAGCGCGGGGATTGCGCTGGACTTTGATCGCGCGACACGAGCAGGGCATACGCAACTTCGGAGAGAAAGTGCACGCCTTTTTCCGCACCCGGCGAGCGGTCTTCTTGCGGGTACTGGCGCTGGAAGCAGCGGCGAACCTGACCGGGGTGGGCGAGGCGTACGTGATCTTGCGGGCCGCTGCCGGGCATGCGTCCTGGCTGGCGGCCTACCTGGCCGAGGCGGCCACGCGGGTGGCGCACCTGGCGTTTTTCATACCGCTGGGTTTGGGCACCGAGGAGGCGGCGGCTGGCGCCACCCTGGCCGCCCTCGGCTACAGCTTGAGCACGGGAGTATCGCTGGCGGTGATCCGCAAAGGCCGAACCCTGTTTTGGGACGCGGCCGGGCTGCTGTTTGCGGCCAGGAGGGCGATATGGCGACCGACCGTGCAGCCGCCGGAAGGGGGATTGAGCGCAAGCCATGAAACGCTTGATTGTGAATGCGGATGATTACGGCCTGACGCGCGGCGTGAATCGAGGCATCGTGGAAGCGCACCGCCGCGGCATCGTCACCAGCACTTCGTGGCTGGCGAACGGGGCGGCGTTCGAGCCAGGGCTGGAGCTGGCGCGGCAGCATCCACAACTGGAATCGGGAGTGCATTTGAATCTAACCCAGGGCCGGCCGATCGCTCCGGCGGAAGCGGTGGCCTCGCTAACCGGCCGGGATGGGCGCTTCGCCTATGCCGCCGCGCGGCTGGGGTGGGCGATGCTGCGGGGGCGGGTGCGCGCGGCGGAGATCGAGATCGAGCTTCGGGCGCAGATTCAGAAGCTGATCGCGGCCGGCATCGAGCCCGTCCATCTCGACGGCCACCAGCACATACACGTGCTGCCGGGGGTGGCGCCGGCGGTGATTCGACTGGCGCGCGAATTCGGCATCCGGCGGGTGCGCAGCCCCTGGGAGCGCGCGACGGCCAGCGGACTGCAGGCGGAGGCGGCTTTTCCGCGCGCGCCGGCACGGCGACGGCAATGGCTGGTGGCGCGCGCGGTGGCGCATTACGCGCGAGGGTTCGAAGCGCGGCTGGATGCGGCGGGGCTGATCCATCCCGCCCGGTTCTACGGCATTCGCCACACCGGCAGGCTCGATACGGCCGCGCTACGCGGGCTGCTGACCAACCTGCCGGAGGGAGATGCCGAGCTGATGTGCCATCCGGGCTATGCGGATGACGAACTGCGCGGGGCGGGCACGCGCCTGCAGGCCAGCCGCGAACTCGAGCTGCAAGCGCTGACCTCGGCCGAGGCCAAGGACGAGCTGGAGCGGCAGCAGATTCGGCTCATCGGCGCGCGCGAGCTGGAGCGCGGCGGCGGCCGCGCCGCGCCGCGCTGGACGGAGCACACCGCAGGCGCGGCGGCCGCGCCCGGTCTCGGGGGAGGGTCCATTCGTGAATAAAGAAAGCCAATTCGAAATTTCCATCGTCATTCCTCTCTTTAACGAAGAAAACAATGCCGCGCCGCTGTATGTGGCGCTGACGCAGGTGCTGGGCGGGCTGGCGCAAAGTTACGAGATCGTGTTCGTGGACGACGGCAGCCGCGACCATACCTTGCGGGTGCTGGAAGAGATCTATGCCAACGATTCGCGGGTGCAGATCGTGGTGCTGCGCCGCAACTTCGGGCAGACGGCGGCGCTAAAGGCCGGCTTCGACGCGGCGCGCGGGAAGATCATCGTTTCCATGGACGGCGATTTGCAGCACGATCCGGAAGAGATTCCAAATTTTCTGGAGAAGCTGGCGGAAGGCTACGATATCGTCAGCGGCTGGCGGGCGCAGCGGCAGGACCGCTGGCTGACGCGGCGCCTGCCCAGCCGGATCGCCAACTGGATGATGGCGAAGCTATCGGGCGTGGCGCTGCACGATTTTGGCACGACTTATAAAGCCTACCGGCGGGAGATTCTCGAGGACATACACCTGTACGGCGAGCTGCACCGCTTCATCCCCGCGCTGGCGGCCTGGTCGGGCGCGCGGATTACGGAAATTCCGATCAAGAATCCGCCGCGGCGAAACGGCAGGTCGAATTACGGAATCTCGCGAGTGTTTCATGTTTCGCTGGACCTGATCAGCACGAAGTTCCTGTACGAATATCTGACGCGGCCGCTGCACTTTTTCGGCCTGCTCGGGCTGGCGGTGGCCGGGCTGGGCGGGGTGCTGGGGACTTACCTGGGCTACGAAAAGATCGCGCGCCACCAGGCGATCATGCTGCGGAACGGGCCGCTGCTGTTCGCGGCCACGCTCTGCATTTTGGCCGGCATACAACTGATCAGCCTGGGCCTGGGCACGGAGATTCTCTCGCGCACTTATTTCGAGTCGCAAAAAAAGCCGATTTACGCAGCGCGGGAGATCAAGCGGCACCGACCGCGGGCGGCGCAGGCGAGGCGGGCGGAAAGCACCGCCGGCCTGCCGACTGGCTGAAACCGGGTAGAGGAGATGACCGCGATCAGCGCCGGCGGCGGCGAAGGCAAAAAGAGCAGGTGATAAAATATGAGTTACGCAGAGTTAGTTGAACATAGAAACCAGGAGCGGTCTCCGCCGGGACATGGCCAGCACTCCCAAACCCGACATCGAGCAGGCACTTGCCGGACTGAGCAGCGGGCGGGACGAGGACGTGGACCATGCCATCGCCGCAATGTACGCGACGGTGTACGCCTTCGGGATGAAGGTCTGCGGCAATTCATTTGACGCCGAAGACACCGCGCAGGAGACGCTGACACGGCTGGCGCGCTCGCTGCACCGCTTTACCAACGCCCGCGCCCTGGTGGTCTGGCTCTATAAGGTGGCAAAGAGCCAATGCCTGATGAGCCGGCGTCAAAGCAAGTTTGCGCCGAAGCAAATGCTTTCGCTGGAGGAGTTGATGCCGGCGCCAAGCTCGAATGGGCTGGCGGGGGAGGCCCGCTGGGCGATCACGCCGGAAGAGCTGGCGATGAACAGCGAATTGCGAGAGCGCCTGGAGAAGGCGGTACTGGGGCTGCCGAAGGCGTACCGCCTGGTGCTGGTCTTGCGCGATATGGAACAGTTGGACACGAAAGAGGTGGCGGAAGTGGCGGGGATTTCGGAGAGCGCGGTCAAAGTCCGGCTACACCGGGCGCGCGCCTTCCTCCGCAATCAACTGGATGGCTGGTTGCGACAAAGGAAACAGCCATGACGCTGGATGCGAAGCCAGGCTGCCGGGAAGTGTTTGCAGCGCTTTCGGCGTTCGTGGACGGAGCGCTGCCCGATTCCGATTGCAGGCGGCTGGAAGAACACATGCAGGGCTGCAAACCGTGCCTGGCGTATATCGAATCGCTGAAGACGACGATTCGGGCCTGCGGGGCCTACCAGGTACGCGGCATTCCGCCACCGCCGCCGGCAGTGCGGGAGGCGCTGCGGCGCCGGCTGGCAAGCATCTACGCTGGCGGGACGAAGCGGCGGAAGAGATAGAAAATAGCAGTCAGCAGAAGCTTTCAGCTACAGCCGAAAGAAGCGGATGAGACACGCGGGCGGACAAGAAGCGGGCGAAGGCGGCGGCATGGGCTTGAGCGGGAATGAATTAGCGCGATGCAAAGGCGCGCGGGCGAAAACGCCAGGTGTCTCGTTTCTCATTAGAGATTGCTCATAAAAGCGGCCAGCTTGCAGCCAGCAGGCATCAGCCGGGCAGGCGCCGGGGGCGAGAACGGCCGCGGAGGGGGAA
>JAJYIU010000033.1 GCA_021789895.1 Acidobacteriota bacterium
CCTTCGCCTTGGCGTTACTGAATCGCGGAGGGTCGGGACCTGACAGGAAACCCCGACCTTCCCACTCGACCTCGGCATATCTAACTCCCATCGGTGGACTCGTGGGCCGCCGCTATCTGTCCGCGCGCCCGGCTGGCGCCCGCTCGGAAAATAATTGCATCCTGCTTCAAGGTAGTTGAAAGGCGCGCCGCGCCCGGCGCGGCTGGAGAGGCCGGCGGGCGGGCTGTTATAATGCGCCAGTGATTGCCGATGGATTTTACTACGCCCTGGCGGCGATCCTGGCCGGCGCCGGCCTGGTCTGGCTCTGGGGCTGGCCGGGCTGGATTCCGGCGGCGCTGCTGGCCGGCTTTTTCCTTTACTTCTTTCGCGATCCGGAGCGGCGCATCCCCGAGGATCCGGAGGCGGTGGTCAGCCCCGCCGATGGCCGGGTCAGCCTGGTGGAAACCACCCCGGCGGGCACGCGCATCAGCATATTTCTTTCCATCTTCGACGTCCATGTCAACCGCGCGCCCATTGCCGGGCGGGTCAGCGGCGTGGACTACCGGCGGGGAAAGTTTCTCAACGCGCTGAATCCGCGCTGCTCCGCCGAAAACGAACAGAACCGAGTGCGCCTGGAAGGCGAGCAGGGCATGGTGGATTTCGCCCAGATTGCCGGAGTGCTGGCCCGGCGCATCGTTTTCTGGCCGCACCCCGGCGACCGGCTGCAGCGGGGAGAGCGCGTGGGGTTGATTAAATTCGGCTCGCGGGTGGATTTGTGGCTGCCGGCGCGAGCGGAACCGCTGGTCACGCGGGGAAAGCGGGTGCGCGGCGGCAGCACGATTTTGGCGCGGCTGCCGCCGGCGCCCGCTGAACCGGCGCACAATCATTCGCAGGAGGCCTGATCGCATGCTGGGAATGCCCGCCGGGCTGCAGACGCCGCGCCGCCGGCGCCCGTTTCGACGTGGCGCGGCGCTGCTGCCTTCGCTGTTCACCGTTGCCAACCTGGGCATGGGCTGGTACTCGATCCAGCAGGCCTGCCTGGCGTTGCAGTTGCGCGATCCCACTCTCGGCCGCCAGGCCGGCCACCTCGACGCCGCGGCCAAGGCCATCGGCTGGGCGATGCTGCTCGATTTCGTAGACGGGTTCATGGCGCGCTGGACGCATACCTCCAGCGCCTTCGGACGGGAGTTCGATTCGCTCGCCGACGTCATCAGCTTCGGCGTCGCCCCGGCGTTGCTGGCGTATATCTGGGGCCTGCGCTTTTTAAGCTTGCCGCCGGCGCAGATGCAGCCGCTCGACCATGCCGGCCAGATCGTTTGTTTCCTCTTCGTCATCGCCTGCGCCGCCCGGCTGGCGCGCTTCAATATCGCCGGCCTCGAAGCCAAGCCCTCCAATCCCGGCCGCGCCGACCGCAAATATTTCGTCGGCATGCCCACCCCGGCGGCGGCGGGCCTGGCCGCCGCGGTGGTGCATTTCTTCGCTTCGCGCAACTTCCGCTACGGCGAGCCCAACACCAGCGGCGTGGCGGCGATCGCCTGGCTGGCGCTGCTGCTGCTGCTCTCGTTTTTCATGGTCAGCACCTGGCGGTTTCTCAGCTTTAAAGAGCTGGCGCTGCGCCGGCGGCGAACCTGGGCCACCGTCGTGCAGTATGCTCTGCTGGTCGGCGTAATCTTCTTTTTCTCCGAGGTGGTGTTGCTCGCGGTCGCGATTACCTACACCGGCGCGGCGGTCTTCTGGCGGCTGTCGCATTACTGGCATCGCGGACGCCGCCCGGTTATGAGGGCGTCCTGATGGCGGCCGAGCGGCGGGAACTGGCGATTGTCGGCGCCGGCGGGTTGCTGGGGCGCGAACTGGAGCAGGTGCTGCGGCGGCAGCGCATCGCGGCGGGCGTGCGCCTGCTCGACGAGGCTTCGCCGGAGCCGGAATCGCCGCTGGCGGATACCGCCCCGGTCACGGAGCCGGTCAGCGAGGCCGCGTTGGCGGCCGCGGCGGGCGTGTTCTTTGCCGGCTCGGCGGCGCAGACTCGCCGCTGGAGCGCGGCGGCCCGCCGCGCCGGCCAGGTCTTCGACCTCAGCGGCGAGTTGCTGGATGAGCCCGGCGCGCAATGCCTCACCCCGGAACAATGGCAGAGCCGTCCGCTGGCGGCTGCGGGCGGGCGGCTGTGGGTGGTGCCGCATCCGGTGGCCGCGCTGCTGGCATTCCTGCTGGAACGCATCGCCGCACTGGCGCCGGTGGATGCCGGCGCCGCGATGGTCTTGCAGCCGGCCAGCGAGTTCGGACAGGCGGGCATGGAAGAGCTGCAAACTCAGACGCGCAATCTGTTGAATTTTCAGCCGCTGCCGACCGAAGTCTTCGGCGCCCAGAGCGCCTTCAACCTGCATGCCGGGCTGCCGCCGTCCCTGCGCCCCGGGCTGGCGGAAACGGCGGCGCTGATCGGGCGCCACCTGCAGCGGCTTTGCGCCCACGAGCCGGAAAATGCTTTCCGTTTGCCGGGCATCCAGGTGCTGCAGGCGCCGTGGTTCTACGGGCACGGCTTGAGCCTGTACGTTGAAACCCGCAGCCCGCTCGATAGCGCCGCGCTGAGCCGGGCCTTGCAGTCGCAAGCTTCGCCGCCCGACATGCTGGCGGCGGGCAACGCCGAGCAGGCGCTGATCGGCCCGGTGCGGAGGGATGCGCTGCAGCCCCGCGGCTGTTGGGTCTTTTGCGCCCTCGACCGCCTGCGGCTCGCCGCGCTGGCGGCGGCGCGCCTGGCGGAACTGGCCTTGGCCGAGCGGGTGCAATGAACGCGAAACCCATGGCTGGATGGCGATGCGGGCGGGCGGCGGGCGATAGGCCGCGGGCGGATCTTCAACCCCGCGTCTGGCGCGCGGCGGGCCGGCTCGGGCTGGCGTTGCTGTGCTTCCCCGCCCTGGCGGGCTGCGGCTATCGCCTGACGACCGCAGCGCCGGCGCTGCCGCGGCACATCCGTGTCATCGCCGTGCCGCCCTTCGTCAATAACACCCGCATTCCGCGGCTGTCGCAAATGATGACCGCCGCGGTGGTGCGCGAGCTGATTGCGCGCACCCATGCCGCCGTCAGCGCGCAAATTTCCGGCAGTGACGCTGTGCTGCGCGCGTCATTGCTTCGCACCCAAACCACGCCGGTCACCTTTGATCCCACGACCGGGCGGGCGACGACCATCCAGGTGCAGTTGGAACTGTCGGCATCCTTCACCGACGAGCGCACCGGCAAGCCGCTGTTCAACGACCGCAATATCGTTTTCCACGACCAGTATCAGGTCGGCGAACCGACGGCTTCCTTCATCGAAGAAGATCAATTGGCCTTCCGCCGCATGAGCACGCAGGTGGCGCGCGACCTGGTAGCCCGGATTTTAAACCGGTTCTGAGCGCGCCGCGCGGCGGCCACCCCCGCCGTGTCGCCGGGCCGGCGGGCATGCCGCCTCAAGCGGGCATTTTCTTTAACTGGATGGTGCCGTCGGTGGTGGAGAGCGAAATCGCGGGCCCGCCCTTGCCGGCGCGGCCCTGCACCTGGCCCGAGCTCTTGCCGGCGCGGATCAGCCCGGCGCCGCCGGGCGCCATCAGCGGAAAATCGCTATGTACCCTGCCGTTGCCGGCGCTGGCGGTGAGATCGAACCCGGCGCCGGGCGGCAGCGCCAGCGTAATGTCGCCCTCGCGGGTGGATGCCTGTATCGCGCCATCCAGCCGCGCGGCCGTGAGCTGCAGCGAACCATCGCGGTCTTCCACCCGCAATCCCTGGCGAAAGTCGTTCAAAGTGACATCCTGATCGCGGGTCACGATGTGTATGCCCGCGCCCTGTTCAATGGTGAGGTGGCCGATGCTCCAGGTTAGCTTGCCGGGAAGCTGGGCCAGGCCGATATGGGCCCGCCCGGAAATGAAATCGGCGGCTTGGCGGAGATGGCTCAACTCGACGAAGCCGGTATAATCACCGGAAATGTGCACCGGGCCGGCGATGGCGTTCAACCGCACGTCGCCGCCGTCGCCCTGAACCTGCACTCCGCCCTGGACATTGCTCAGGCTGATATCGCCGCCGCTGTGCTGAATGTTGATGCTATGGCTGAGCCCGCTGCCTTGGACGCTGCCCTCGCCGGTGTGAAAAGCCAGCCGCGCCTTCCAGCCTTGAAAATTCAAATTGCCCGAGCGCAGCTCGATCTCCACCGGGGTCGCCGGCGGCAGCGTCAGGCGTAGATTCGACACCGTGCGGCCGCCGGAATTTTGCCCCGTCGGCCAGACGATCAATTCGCCGCCGCGCCGCTCGACGCTAAGCGGATGGTTGCGGAAGCGGGATCGAGCGCGCGCCTCGTCCGAAGCGTAAACCGTAGCCGAGTTCTCCGCCTGCAGGCGCAGGGCCGGGCCGGCCACGAGGGTAATGTTGGCGCGCTCGCCGCGCACGCTGACCCGCATCCCGGGCGAAAGCTCCGCATCCGCCGTGGACTTGAAGGCATAGTGATTGCCCCAGTACCAGGCACGGTGGAAGCCAATCCAGTTGGCGAAGGAGGAGTTGCGATACTGGTAGGCGACGCTGAACATGCCGCCGGCGAAGACCAGGAAAATGATCAGCACGATCTCGCCGCCGCTGAGCCCGGAACGGGAAGCCGAGGCGGGAAGAAAAAACTCGATCAGCCGGATGGCGCCCCACAGGATCAGCAACACCGGCCAGTAATGGGCGACAAAATACCAAAAACCCTTCGGATGCGGAACCAGCAGCAGCACGCCGATCAGGATCAGCAGCAGCGCGCCAAACAGGGAGGGACGGGATTGGGCCATAGCTGTCGTGTCCATAAAGGATACGCAGGCGGGCCTGCCGCGGTTCCGTTCAGCGCGTGAATCCGCGGCTTGGGGAGCGGAGCGCGGCCGCCGCGGTTCCGTGGTCTAATACTGATTTTGGGAAGGCCGGCGGCAGGCGCTGGGCTGACCCGGCCGGAGCCTTGCCTGGCGGATGCTGGGCGAAGCGATAAGCGTCGCTGGGCTTCGTTGTTTTGTCATGCTTTAAGCAAAACCTGCGGTTTTGCTATTGGCTCGGCAATCCTCATGTACGTCCGCCTTGCCTGGCGCTGGTTTGAAGGCATGAAGAGCCCGCGGCTGCGCCATGCCGCGCCCGGGCGGATCAGGAAACAACCATGGCGATTTGGGACTTTGAGCCGGGGCACAGCAGCGCCGAGTTTGCGGTGCGGCACATGATGGTGACCTGGGTGCGGGGATGGTACAAGAACCTGCGCGGCCAGCTCTATTGGGACCCGAAACAGCCGGGAGACGGCGCGATCGAAGTGGAAATTCCGGCCGGCGGGTTTACCACCGAGGAGCCGGAGCGCGACGCCCACCTGCGCAGCGTGGATTTTCTCGATGTCGAGCATTTTCCCGTTATCCGCTATCGCAGCCGGCAAATCGAATTAACCGGCAACCGCAAGTTGCACGTGCATGGCGAGTTGATGTTGCGCGGAATCACCCGGCCGGTCACGCTCGAGGTGGATGAGTGCCTGGGCCCGGTGGACACTCCGTTCAACAACACCCGGCTTGGGTTTTTAGCCCACACCCGCATCAACCGCGAGGATTTCGGCGCAAGTTGGGATTCGCCTATGCCGGGCGGCGGCCGGGTGGTGGGCAAATACGTCTATATCACGCTCGATATCGAAGCCATCCGGCGCGACTGATTCCGCCCGCGCAGGCCCGAACGAACCCGATATTTTGGGCATGCCTTTACCGATGGCGGAGGGGGTCGGCCGGGGTGAGGTGTTGTATGAGTTTCACCAGGCCGATAACGATCAGCAGCACCGGCCAGGTATGCTCGAATCTCCAGCGATGCCAGACCGTCTGCAGCGCCAGCAGCACGCCCAGGGCGATCAGCACAACCGGGCCCATGAGATGGCGGGAGCGGCAATGCGCGCAGTTGCAGGCGGCGGACTTCTCCGGCGGGGTTGGGGGCGGCGGAACGATGGGGGGTGGGTAGCTCATGCGGCCTCCGCGCTATGCCGCCGCTAACGGCGATGGGAAACAATATGCATCACGCATGTTTTCTTCCTCTACGCGGGTTAATGCGCGCGGCGGCGCAGCAGCATGACGCCAAAAAAGATCAACAGCGCCGGGCCGATGAAGCGCCAGATGTCGCCGAAAATTACGCCCAGGTTTTCGAGCAGCAGCAGGGTGCCGAGCACGATGAGAATGACCGCGCCCACCGGCAGCCGCCATTGGACGTGGCCCAGCCCGGGAAAATCCTCCACCGGCTGGCCGAGGCTGAGCATGCGCGCGGTGCGGTAAGAATCAATCACCATGTAGAAATAAAACGCGGCGGAGGCGATGCCGAAGATCGGCCCGCCGGGCCCATGACTGAGCACGATCAGGGTGCCGAAAATCACCACCTGCAGCACCGCCTTGAAATACTGGCCGTTGTAGATGGCTCCCACGCCGGGGATAAAGCCCAGCGCCAGCGCCAGGCCGGGATTGGGAAAGCCCAGCGGCGGGACCGCGGCGTCCGGCGCGGCGCCGGTTCCCGGCGGCGGCATATAGGGCGGCGCCGGGCCGGCGGCGGCCGTGGCGCAGTCGGCACAATAGCTGAGCCCGTAAATCTCGCGGCGGTCTTCTTCGCAGAGTGCCCGGCCGCAGGTCCGGCAATAAACGATGGCGGCGCGGTCGGGATGGCGATAACAATTCATACCCACCTGCCCAACGAACAAGTCTTCGGCCGTGACATCCAGGCCCAGCGCAGGTGCAGGCCGGCGCCGGGTCCCGGATGGCGCTGATGCGCCAGGGTGCGGGAACTGGGGTTCCAATTGTAGGGCGGCCGCGCGCTCTGGCCCGGCGTGTGGGCCGGCGCCGCCTGCGTCTGGCGGTGGATGGCATGCAACGCCGCCTGAATCTCATACACCACGCGGAGATCGTAATAAAAGCGCACGCCGCGGGCGTAGGTGCGGTGCAGCGTGCGGCTGACTATCTGCGGCCAGTGGGCCGGCGCCAGGTCGCCGGGGTGAAGCCGGCGCAGTCGTATGCCGGTGACGTTCAGCAGCAAGGTGAAGCCGAACCAGGCCACGGCGATGCCCATCGCCAGGCGCGGCTGCCAGAGGATGCGGCCCAGGCCCTGCAGCGTCGGTCCCCAGCCGGCGGCGTTGCGGCGCTCGCCGCTGGTGTGGGCCAGCACCTCGGTTTCGAATCCGCTGGGCAGCGCGGGCGCAGGCAGCGCCGCCAGCGCTTCCATCGTGCCGTGCAGCGCCTCCAGCAGCGGGCCGCAGGCGGCGCATTGGCGGGCGTGCAGGCGCATGGCTGCGGCGGTGGTTTCGTCCAGCCGGCCATCGAGAAATTCGCTGGCCAGATCTTCAAACCGGGGGCAATCCATGGGGTCGAGCCAGGTCATGGGGTGCCTCCCATGCTGTGCCGCAGCCGCGGCGCCAGCCAGCGCGCCAGCTCGATGCGGCCGCGATTGATGCGCGATTTCACCGTCCCTTCTGGAATATGCAATACCGCGGCAATTTCTTTGTAATCGAAATCCTCGAGATCGCGCAAGATCACCGCCTCGCGCAGTTCGGGCGAAAGGCGGACGAGCGCGGCTTGCACCGCTTCGTGCAGCTCGCGCCGCCAGACGCCGGCATCCGGCTGGCGCCGTTGCGGCTCCGCCGGAATGGGCAGGGCGGCGCCGGGATCGTCGAGCGAATCGGTGCGGCGCTGGTTGCGGCTGCGGCGATAGTGGTCAATCAGCAGGTTGCGGGTGAGCGCGGTCATCCAGGTCACCAGCGCGCCCTGGCCGGGATCGTAGGAAGCCAGAGCGCGATAGATGCGCAACATCGCGTCCTGGGCCAGGTCTTCGGCTTCAGCGGCGTTGCCGGTGAATCGCAGGCAGAGGTGGTAGAGCCGCGGCGAATGCCGGCGCACGATCTCTTCCCAGGCGCGGGCATCGCCCCCCAGGCAGCGCTGCACCAGTTGGCGTTCTTCCACTTTCTCTGCCACCTTCCCGGCCGTAGCCAGGGAACCGCCGAGCCGGGCGGCTTTTCCATCCCAGACCGGCAGCGGCCGGCGAGCGGCAATGGTTGCGGCGTTCACATCTACAGGAACGCAAAAACCATTCCCGCAGTTCACTATAAAGAAGATTTTCGTTTTCAGGGATCAGTTTCGGCAGGCGATTTCCAGCCTGGGCCGCTGGTTCCGACTTTGGCTCGCGGCGGGCAACGTATACTGGCTCATGACTGGCCAGGTGCGGCCGCTTGAGCCTGCTGCCGTCCGCCGCCATCTACCATTCGCCCATGAAATCCAAGCGCACCCTGGTGACCGTCGTGGCGATGCTCGCCCTGCTCTGGCTGGTGTACCGCCTGCTTGGGCATGGCTCGGAGTGGCGCGGCATCAGTTGGCGCGGGTTATGGCACACCGCGCTTGCCATGCGCGGCTGGATGTTATTGCTGGCGCTGGGCTTAAGCTATCTTTCCTACGTGCTGCGCGGGCTGCGCTGGCAGTGGTTGATGCCGCCTGGCGGCCGGTATGGGGTGATTTTGAAAGGCACGCTGATCGGCTTTACCGGGGTCGCTTTTCTCGGCCGCCCGGGCGAGCCCATCCGCCCCTACTACATCGCCCGCGGCCAGCGCAGCCCGTTTGCCGCGCAGATGACGATCTGGGTGATGGAGCGGATGCTGGATATGGGCACGGTGGGCCTGCTGGCCGGCCTGGCGCTGTGGCTCAGCCCCTCGGTCTCGGCGCTGATGCGCCGGCAGGGAGAAATGCAGGCGCTGCATCATGCCGGCCAACTCCTGCTTGGCTTCCTCGCCGTCGTCCTCGCGCTGCTGGCGCTGCTCTACCGCATGGGAACGCGGTGGAGACATCGCCTCGAGCGCCCTGCCGGGCGCGGCGGGTTCCAGCGGCGTCTGGCGCTCTGGGTGGGCCAGTTGAGCGAGGGCGTGCAGGGCGGCTTGGCCTACCCCGCCCGGATGGCGGCCGCGCTGGCATGCAGCCTGGCGGTCTGGCTGAGCATCGTCTGGTCCACCCAGGCCCTGGTGCTAGCCTATCCCGGCATGCTGCCGCATTTTAGCCTGGCGCAAACGATCCTGCTGGTCGGCTTTGTCTCGGCGGGCTCGTTGTTGCAGTTGCCGGCGGTGGGCGGCGGAATGCAGATCGCCACCCTGTTGGCATTGACCAAGGTGTTTGGCGCGCCGGCGGCGCCGGCGGCTTCGATCGCGCTACTGCTCTGGCTGCTTTCCTTCTACGCCATCGCTCCCTGGGGACTCTATTTCGCCAGCCGCGAGGGCCTGTCCTGGCGCCGCACCGAGCGCGCCGCACTGGAAGCCGAAACCGCCCCGACCCGATAAAGGGCCTGCAAGAAATTAAAATGAGCGGGCGGGATATCCGGCCCCGGTTGATTTTCAGCCCGCCCCAGGCCGTGACGCGAACCACGGTTTGAAACCGCAAGCCAGACTAATTTGTCCATCAGGCAGCAATGAGTTGGGGTTGCCGGGATGGCGGCTCAACCCTCAGGTGTGCGAGCTTACACCCGCAGGCGTCCGTCAGGGCCCGGCATTTTCAATCGCTTGTGATCACGTCACAAACTCAATCGCAGCCTGCAACCGGTTGTCATCACTAGCCGGCGATTCCAGCGCCACGCAGAAACTAGACGGTGGTTATATCGCTTCGTAAACGCTGCGGCTAGATTGAAACGTTTGAACGTGTCCCGCCCCGCAGGCCGCCGGAGGGCATGCGCCGCCAAGGAGGGGATTGTGCTGGTCAGGGTCATGCAACCGTGGCTGCGCCGTAATGGCGAGACGAAAGACGGCCCCGGCCACCGCCGCGAACGGCGGACGGGCCGGATCATCCTCATCGGCCTGGCCGCCGCGATGGCGGCCTGCCTACTGCCGCTGCGCGCGGCCGCGCGGCAAAGTTACCGCTGGCCGGCGGCCCGCGGCCTGGCGCTGGCGGCGCAGGTGCCCGGGGCGAAGCGCATCGGCTCGGCCGTCTGCCAAACCTGTCACGCCTCCCTGGCCGGCCGGTTTCAGCACGCCTGGCACGCGCAGCAGGGCGTCCGCTGTGAAGACTGCCACGGCGGCGGCAGCCTGCATGTGCAGGGTCGCGGCGATGTATCCAAGATCGTCAGCTTTCGCCGCCTGCCGCCGAAATCGGCCAATGCCGTATGCTTGCGCTGCCATGCCCAGGGCAGCCAAACCCGGCATTGGATCACCGGCGCGCACGCCGCCAACGGGGTGCGCTGCATTGACTGCCACTCGATCCATACGGCCGCGCCGGCTCGCCCGGGAATGATCGGCGAGACCCTGGAGGCCGGCTATACCGCCTCGGCCGCGTCCATCTCTCCCGATGCCCGCGCCGCGTTTGCCTCCCGCAGCCGCATGAACGATACCTGCCTGCGCTGCCATCCGCAGCAGCGCGCGCAGCTCAACCTGCCCTATCATCACCCCTTGCGCGAAGCCAAAATAACCTGTGTGGATTGTCATGATCCGCACGGCGGCGCGGCGGGCAACAACCTGCGCCGGGCCAATGTGAACCAGCTCTGCCTGAGCTGTCATGCGCAATATCGCGGGCCGTTCGCTTACCAGCATCCGCCGGTCAACGAGAATTGCCTGATTTGCCATCAGCCGCACGGCTCGCAAAACACCAATCTCTTGCGCCTGAGCGAGCCGGCGCTCTGCCTGCAATGCCATACGGGGCATCACAACGGCGCCAATCTGCCACTCGTGGACCGTTGTACCGACTGTCACGGCTCGATTCATGGCAGCGACGTGCCGACCGCCTCGGGCGGCAGCCGGTTCGTAGATAAAGGCGCGAATGGCGTTCCCCAGGTGCCACCGCAGCATGCGCTGGCTATCCCGATCGCGGCGCGGGGAGCCCTGCGCGCCGCCTACGCCTATGCCAGCGCCGGCCTGCCATCCGCCTCAGCGCCGGCCGCCGGGCCAGCGTACTCCGCCGCCCTGCCTGCCCTGGCCGGCGGCAACGCGACGGAAATGCTGATGATGCGCTTCCTTGCCGGGCAAACGTCCGCTCCGCCGCAGGCGGCCGCGGCCGATCCCGCCGCCAGCGCCTTTGCGCTTTCCTTCAGCCCGGCGCAATACCGCTTCGTGGATCTTTCCGGATTTGGCGGCCGGGTGGGCGAATACGACAGCCTGCAGGAATCGGCCGGCGGCACCCTGGCTTCCAGCTTCGTCTCGCCCGCGCACAAACTGACGCTGCTCTCGCGCGTTGACCTGCTCACCGGCAACGATTATCGCGTCAGCTCGCAATTGAACCTGGGCCGCCGCCTCGATGCCGCCTTCGACCTGCGCAGCCTGGTGCAGCATCAGGATAACTACCCGTTCTATTCCAACGTCATCTCGCCCGACATCATTACCGATCAAAGCATTCCCGCCGGCGCGCTGTTTGCCGTGACCCGCCGCCTGGGCAACGCGCACGCCCGGCTGAAACTGCCCGGCGTGCCGGTATATGTCTTCGCGCGCGGCAACTGGCAGGCGCGCGAAGGCACCTCCCAAGCGGCCTGGCTGGACGAAAGCGACCCCAGCGCCGATCCCACCGCCTGCACCAATTGCCATTACCACTCGCGTTTCCAGCCGGTGAATCAGACCACGCGCACCGTCACCGCCGGCGCCGAAATCCGCCTGCCTCAAGTGAACCTGACCTGGGAACATGCCTATAGCAGCTTCAACGATCGCCTGGCCTATCCCAACGCCTTTTTTGGCGGCTTCTTTACTCCCAATGAGCCGGTTCCGGTTCCCGTGCCCTCGACCCCGCCCGGCGTCTATTCTTTCGATATTCCCGCCGATAATCGCTCGAACACCGACACCGCACGCCTGAACTGGACGCCTTCCAGCCAGGTGACGTTCGACGGCAATGCGCTCGATACCCGCGGCCGCGACATCTTCACCGGCAACCGCCAGAATATCTTCGATGCGTCGAACACCCTGGACTGGCAACCCGATCGCCGCCTGAAACTGCTCTTCGACTACCGCCAGCAGAATCTGGTCAACGATTTCGTCCCTTATTTCAATCTCTACGGCAATGTCTCCTACCACGAGCATTGGGCCGGCGCGCGACTGCATTATGCCCTGACGCACAGCCTGGAGCTGGTCACGCAATACGAGCGCAACGGCATCACCCGCTCCAACGCCTTCCTCTGGCCGCAGATCTACGACATTGACAATACCGATCCGCTGCATGTCGTGCCCAAGTCCTGGTCGAATACCGTCAGCCTCGGCCTGCGCTTTCATCCCCGGCATTTATGGAGCGCGCGCGCCGGCTACGCCTTTACCGGCACGCACGATCCCGGCTACCTGGTGGTGCCCGGCAGCAATAACCGCGTTTATGCCGACCTCTCGCTCTTCCCCGCCAGTTGGATCGTCTTCAGCAACGACGCCAGCTTCATCTTTCAAAATGCCTTCGCCGCCGTGCCGTTGCCCAATACCCCCGGCGATTTCCAGCGCCGCAATCGCTTCTATAACGAGACGGCCGCGCTTTCCCTGCTCTTCCAGCCCAATTGGAACTTCGATCTCGGCTACTCCTATCAGCAGAACCTGCTGAATACCTATATGGGGTTGCAGAACGATGCCGGCGTCAACTACGTCCTGGATGAGCCTTTCGTGCCGTATAACCAGCTCAATCAATCGTATTGGGCGCGGTTCGGAACCCATCTGCTCGACCGCCGGCTGCTTTGGAACGCGCAGGTTACCTACAATTCCGCCCGCAGCGGGATGACTCCCGACCTCAATCCCGCCCATGCCGCGCAACTCGGCAATGCCGCCCTCATCCAGCAGGGGGTATTCGATCCAGTGGCGTTCGGCCAGGCGCTGGACGCGCTGCAACTGGGCTCGACCGCCGTTTCCCAGGTGCTCGTGCCCGAATGGATCGGGTCGTCCAAGCTCACTTACCGCTTGCCGGAAGGATTTTTTAGCGGCTTATTGTTCTACTACGGCAGCTATAAGGATTATCTGAATCCCGGGCTCAACGGCGATTTGAGGACTTTTACCCTTTATCTCGGCAAGACCTGGTAAGTCCAGTCCGGCCGCCGCCGGGGTGCGGCCGCGCCGCACCCCGGCTCGACCCAAACCCGCGGTTAATCGCCGCTTTCCGGCGTTTCCGGCGCTTCCGGCTGCGAGATGACGGCGGCGTAGAAGGTGAAGTTGCCGCTCGTATCCTTCAGCAGGAATCCGTTGACGTTGAGCGCCGTGCCGGCCGCGGTGGAAGCAAACCCGGAGGCGCTGAGCGTATCGCCATAAATCGTATTGGCGTTGGCGGCCACGTTCAGCGTCATTAGCTGCAGATAGGTGGTCAGGTAGGAGCTGCTCGCCAGTTGCAGCGTGAAGCTATAGTTCGGCGCCGAGCCCAGCGGCGCGGCGGCGAGCTGTCCGGAAGCGGTTTCGGGCGCCAAGTCCACTTCCTGCGCCCCGATTGCCGCCGTGCCGGTGGTCGTGCCCAGCACGATCACTGACTGGCCGGGAAAGATTTCGGCGTTGGTGAATTGCGCCGCAGTCAGGCCGTCCATCGCGGCAAAGGTAGAAACGTTATAGATGGTGCTGGAATCGAGGCTGACGGTCAGCGGCTGCCCGTCGCCGGACCCGCCGAATTCCTCGCGCGGCGCCAGGGTAAAGCTGGTCACCGCGCCGGAGTTGTCGGTGGTGACCGCGGTCACGGTGCCCGCCGCGCCCTGCTGCGAGGCATTCTCGCCCGCGCCCGCCATTTCAGCGCCGATCTCGGTGGCCAGCAGGCTACCGTCGCTTTCGATCACGCCATGCACTTCGACGATGGCGTTGGTCTGGATCGCGGCCAGGGTGAGCGCATCTTCAAACTGAGTGGAGCTGTTGATGGCGAAGGTGAAGCTGTCGCCGGAATCGGCGGATTGGACTACGATCGCGGTCGGGCTGACGGAAACCACCGAGCCGGTGACCTCGACTTCCTTGTCGCCGCTGTCTTCCGCATCCACCTTCGCGGCGGCGGTGCTGAGCGCGGGTGTAAAGCTCAAACTGTTGTTGGTCAGATCGAACGATTGCGCCAGGTTGAAATCCAGTTGCAGCTCCAGGCCATCCTCGGTCGTCACCGACAAGGCGGGATTCAGGGCAACCGTCACCGTCGGCTGGATCAGGGTGGCCGTCGCGGTCACGGTTTGTCCGCTGCCGTTGACGTAGGTGGCCGAGGCGGCGCTGACTGTCAGCGTCAGCGAGCTGTAATCGCCCATGGGAATATCGTCCAGCTCCAGCGGCTCGCGCGTGGCGCCCAGGCCGGATAACTCGACCGTGCGCGCATGCGAGAGCAGCGCCACCGTGCCGCTGCCATTGCTCAGGCTGAGGGCGGAGATTGTGACCTTGGCGGCGAGAATATTGCTGAGCGGCGCGTCGCCGACCGTGACCAGCATCGGCGCCTTTGCCCCGGCGCCGGAGTTCAAATTAGAGCCCGAGGCCGCCGACCCGCCGCATCCGGCCAACCCGAAAACGGTAAGCCCCAATACGCTCAGTGCGAGCCCGGTAACGATTTGACGTCGCATCTTCTGTCCTCCTCTGGCGCCGCGGGGGCGAGACACACCGCCGCCTTCCCGCGGGCCGGCCAATTTTGCAGCAACTCTGGGGCCAAGCCGCCGGCAAAGATTAAGTCATTGATTTACCGGGCTGTGAGAAATCCGGCCAATCTTGATTGCCGGCGATTGACTCGCCGCCAGATCGTTTCGTTCACCTTTAAGGAAGAAAGTACCCACCCCGGCGTTCGCCGCCGGCCGCGGTCCCGCCCGGCAACAAATCTATAATCGAAGCTGTGGCTGAACCCAGCAATGCGCCCGCGGCGCCGGGCGGCTTTCGCTCCGGTTTCGTGGCGATCATCGGGCGCCCCAATGTCGGCAAAAGCACGCTGCTGAACCGGATTCTGGGCAGCAAAGTGGCGATTGTCAGCCCGCATCCGCAGACCACACGGACGCACCTTTCGGGAATCGCCCACCTGGCGCCCGGCCCGGACTCGCCCGGCGGTCAGATCGTCTTTGTGGATACCCCCGGCGTGCACGCCGGCCGCGGGCTGCTGAGCCGGGAACTGCTGCGGCATGTGCGCGCCGGGCTGGAAGGCCGCGATCTGGCGCTCTTGGTGGCCGACGTCAGCCGCGGATTCGGGCGCGAGGATCAGATGGCGCTCGACTTGCTCCGCCCCTCCGGGCCCGAGCCCGTCCCGCCCGCCTTCCTGGCGCTCAATAAGATTGATCTGCTGCCCGACAAGCGCCGCTTGCTGGAGCTGATCGAGGCCTGGCGGCAGCGCTTCGAGTTCGACGAAATTTTCCCCCTCTCGGCCCGCCGCGGCGAAGGCGTGGCGGCGCTGGTGCAGGCCCTGCTGGCCCGCCTTCCCCCCGGCCCGGAATACTTCCCCGCCGGCCAGTTGACCGACCAAAGCCGGCGCTTTCTGGCTTCCGAAATCATCCGTGAGGCGGCGCTGCGGCGGGTGCGCGCCGAGGTGCCGCACGCGCTCGCGGTGCAGGTGGAAGAATTCGAAGCGCAGCCCCGCCTTTTCCGCGTCGCGGCGGTGATTTTCTGCGAGCGCGAAAGCCAGCGCCCCATCCTGCTGGGACGGCACGGCGAGGGAATTCGCGCCATCGGCGTCGAGGCCCGCCGCGAGCTGGAAACGCTGCTCGGCCGCAAGGTTTTCCTCGGCCTGCACGTGCTGGTGCGCGAGGCCTGGCGCGAAGACCGCCGCTTCCTGGCCGAGCTGGACTGGCGGCGGGAGGGCGGGCCCGGCGGCGGCTAGCCGATTTCCTGTAAAATGACAGGCCATGAAGTGTCCATTCTGCGGGCACCCGGAAGATAAGGTGGTGGATTCGCGCGAGAGCAAGGAGCGCGAGGCCATCCGCCGGCGGCGGGAATGCCTGCAATGCCAGCGCCGCTTCACCACTTACGAGCGGATTGACGAGATTCCCTACATGGTGGTGAAAAAAGACGGGCGGCGGGAAAAATTCGACCGCCAGAAAGTGCTCAACGGGCTGCTGCACGCCGGCGAAAAGCGTCCCATCCCCATCAGTCAGCTCGAAAGCATCGTCAATGAGGTGGAAAGCCTGGTGGTGGATTCGGCCGAGCGCGAAGTTTCCACCCGCGAAATCGGCCAATTGATCATGCAGCGGCTGCGCACCGCCGATAAGGTCGCCTACGTGCGCTTCGCCTCGGTGTATCTCGATTTCAAAGACGTCACCGAATTCATGAACGAGTTGGAAAGCCTGCTGCGGCATCACGATGCGGGTTCCGCGGCCGAGCCGCGCAACGGGCGGCGTTCCTAGCCCCCATGCCCATGCCTTCACGGCCAGTCCCGCGGCCCGCCGCCGCCCGGCTATCCTCCGCCGGAGGCGGCGCATGAACGAGGCCATCGAGCGGCTGGGGCTGGAATGGATCGGCGCCCTGCGGCGGCAGGAAGCCGAGTTCTTCGCCGACCCGCACGGCCAGGCCGACGGCCGGCGGCGGGCGGAACTGGTGGACCGCATCGTGCGTGAGCTGTTCACCGCCTGCTATGGCGAAACCGATCAGTTGGCGCTGGCGGCGATCGGCGGCTATGGCCGCGGCGAGCTGTTTCCCTGCTCCGATATTGACCTGCTGGTGCTCACCGCCGCCCCGCCCGGAACGGCCGAGCGCGAGCGCCTGCGGACGTTTTTGCAGGCGCTCTGGGACGCCAACCTGCGCGTCAGCCACGGGCTGCGGCTGCCGGCTGAATGCGGCGTCATCCAGCCCGGCAACCTGGAATTCACCATCTCGCTGCTCGATCTGCGCCCGCTCGCCGGCAATGCCGGCCTCACCGCCGCAGTGCTCAATCTCTATCTGCCGCGCCTCATCCGCCGCCGCCGCCGCCAGTTGCAGAACCATCTGCGCCAATTGATCGCCGACCGCCACGCGCGCTACGCCGACACCGTCTATCACCTCGAGCCCAATGTGAAGGAATCCCCCGGCGGGCTGCGCGATCTGCAGGCCGCGGGCTGGTGGCGGGCGCTGGCGGATACCGAGGACAAGCTGCTGCCCCCCGCCGAGCGCTGGCGCGAAGACCGCGAGGAAGCGCACCAGGCGCAGGAGTTCCTGGCGCAGTTGCGCACCTTCCTGCATTACGTCCAGGGGCGCGACATCAACCTGCTGCATTACGACTTGCAGGACCGGCTGGCGCGCGAGCTGCGGCCGCAGCACCAGGAGCATACCCCGGAGGCGTGGATGCGGGCCTACTTCCGCCACGCGCGCGCGATCTCGCGCCGCCTGCGCCGCACCCTTTACCAGCGCCGCGGCGCCTGGCTGGGACGGCGGCGTTGGAAGCTGGCCGGCGGCTGGCAGGTGCGCGACGGCGAGCTGCAGTGGCATAACGGCTCTTCGCTGGCGATCGAAGACCTGACCGCCGCGCTGCTGGCGGCGAGCGAAACCCGCCTGCAGTTGGACCCGGCGGCGGAGCTCGCCATCCGCGGCATGCTGCCCGAGCTGCGCCGCCAGGCCCAGGACGGCGGCCGCGCCTGGCAGGCATTGCGCCCACTGCTGCTCTCTCCCCACGTCTATCCCGCCCTCTCCGAGCTGCACGAGCTGGGCGTGTTGGGGGCGCTGCTGCCCGAGTTCAACGCGGTCGAGGGCTGGGTGCAGCGCGACTTCCATCACCGCTACACCGTGGATGAGCATACCCTGCTCACCCTGCGCGCCTTGCGCGAGCTGGATAGCTCGCGTTCCGAGACCCGCCGCCGGCTTTATGAGCTCTACGCCGAACTCGAGCATCCCGAGCGGCTGATGCTGGCGCTGCTGCTGCACGACCTGGCCAAGCCGGTTTCCAGCGACCATATCGAGGCCGGCGCGCGCCAGGCCGAGCTGGTCGCCGCCCGCTGGGCGCTGGGCGACGATGCCGCCGCCGATATCGTCTTCCTCGTCCGCCAGCATCTGCGCATGTCGCAGGCGCTGCGCCGCGATATTTTCGATCCGGAAAACATCCGCAGCCTGGCCGAAGCGGTGGGCAACGACGAGCGGCTGAAGATGCTGACGCTGATGACCTGGGCGGATATACACTCCGTCCATCCCGAGGCAATGACCGCCTGGAAGGAAGAAAACCTCTGGCAGCTTTACGTCGAGACCTACAATCGCCTTGCCCATGCCGCCGACCAGGACCGCATCGGCGGGGCGGCCGAAGCCGGGGTGGCGGCGGCGGTGCGGGAACGGCTGCCGGCGGAGCGCCGCCCGCCGCTCGCCCAGGTGGCGGAATTTTTCGACGGCCTCCCGCGGCGCTACCTGGCGGCGCATCCGCCGGCGGAAATGGCCGCCCATTTCGAGCTCGCCCGCGGCGCCGGCCCGGCTCCCGGAGTCGCGCTGCGCGAGCTCAATGCCGGCTACGAGCTGACCGTCATCATGCCCGACCGCCCCGGCATCTTCGCCACCATCGCCGGCGAGCTGGCCGTGCACGGCGCCAATATCGTCAAGGCCGAAGCCTTCGCCAACCGCGCCGGGCGGGTGGTGGATCGCTTCCGCTTCAGCGATCCGGGCCGCTCGCTGGCGCTAAACCCGGGCGAGCTCGAGCGGCTGCGCGCCGCGCTCGTCGCCAAGCTGCGCCAGCCGGACGATTGGGAACGGCTGCAGGCGCCATCGCTGAAATGGTTCACCCGCCGCGCCGGCCCCACCGTCGCGCCGCGAGTCCGCCTGGAGCCGACCGCCGATGGCCGCCGCACCCTGCTCGAAATCGTCGCCCGCGACCGCCCCGGCCTGCTCTTCGATATCAGCCGCGTGCTCGCCCGCCTCGGCTGCGACATCGGCCTGGCGCTGATTGATACCGAATCCACCCGCGCGATTGACGTCTTTTATCTCACCCACGCCGGCGGCCCGCTCGCGCCCGAGCTGCAGCAGAAGCTCAAAGCGGCGCTGAAGCCGGTGCTCTAGTTCGTCTCTGAGCAATATGATCGGTAAGGTATAACGTCCAATGCTGTAATCGTTTCGAGCCGCGCTACCACGCACTGGGGCAAAACGGCGGCGGTTCCCGAATCTGAAGCCAACCACCCGGGCAATTTCGCTGCGCCTACCCTTGCCGCTCCTGGAGCGGATCAAGATCGAAGCCAACAAGCGCGACGTACCCTATCAATCCCTGATCAAAACCAGGCTGGGCGAAGAGATAAGCGTCGCATAGCTTCGTTGGTTCGTCGCTCGGCAATCCTCATGTACGTCCATGTACACTGCGGTTGCCTCGCGCCTCCCGCCTCGCTCTGCTCGCTTCTCCCTTCGCCTTGATGTTACTGAATCGCGGAGGGTCGGGACCTGACAGGAAACCCCGACCTTCCCACTCGACCTCAGCGTTCTTAACTCCCATCGGTGGACTCGTGGGCCGCCGCTACTGGCTGGCGGAGAAAGTGAAATAAGGCATTGCGCCTGAGCCTGAGCGGCGGCTGTGCGCCTATGGCCGCTGGTAACGGCCGGTCAGTTGCGCCCGCGCCATCACGTGCCCCTGCCAGCGGGCGCGCACGGCTTCAAAATCCAGCCCGGGGCGGAGCGCCGGCGCCGCGTCGAGCGCCAGCAGCGTGAGTACGTAGCGATGCGCCTCACCGCGCGGCGGACACGGCCCGCCGTAGCCCAGGCCGCCAAAATCGTTCCTTCCCTGATTGCCAAAACCGGGCGCGCGCGGCCCGGGCGGCAGGCCGGCCGGCAGCCGGCGCGTCGCCGCCGGTATCGAGTACAGCAGCCAGTGGGTGAATACTCCACCGGGCGCGTCGGGATCGCGCAAGCTCACCACCCAGCTCTTCACCCCGGGCGGCGCGCCGCCCCATGCGATTGCCGGCGAGCGGTTGGCCCCGTCGCAGGTGAGCGCGGCGGGCAGCCGGGCGGCGGCGAAAGCGGATGCGCTCAGGCGCAGAACCGCTTCGGCCCCCGCCCGGCCGTGATGATGTTCGGCTCGGCAATTTGGCAAACCCGCCAGCGCCAACAATAAAATCAATGCCGGCAGCCGGGTCCTTTTATGATCCACACAAGCCGCCTCTGCCAGCATGATACTGCTACTACACCCTGTTATGCACACTCGGCCGGCGGCTACCCGAAAGTTGGATTTATGGCGGCATTCCATGGGTTGTCAGCAGTGGAATCGGCGCCACCGATGCCTTTTCAATTGCCCGCATCAACAGCAGAGGTGTAAAGTGCCACCATGAAATCCATCCCAAAATGGAAATTCCTGATTACTTGGATTGGGTTCATTTTAGCCGCTGCCGGCATGGCCCAAAAATCAGCCAAGCCAGGCAGTTTTAAAACACGCGACGCCAAGGCCAAAACGCAAACCGATTTAAATATTTGCGCTGATCAAAGCGCAAAATATTGAAGCATTTGTTGGCTATCGCCAGACGGCATCCTCAAGCCGCGGCCAAAATCAAGTTGGAAGAAAAAGCATGGCGGGCCGATCGCAAAGCTTACCTGAATGCTTTCTATCCGGCAAAAGATCAACAGGCAATTTATGGAACGATGTATCCTATGCAGGCCGATTGGCTTTATGCCAATTTAACCCGAATGCATGTTCAAGATTTGCAGACTATGTTGAGCCAATATGAATTTATGCGGGGAGTTAACTGGAAATGAACAAATCATATTGCCGCACAGGCAGCATCCTGAAATTCCTCATGGGCTGGATTCCAATCGCAATATCACTTCTTCCGGCAGTTGGAGGCGCAGCGAATACACCGCGAAAGCCAATCGCCGCCGGGCACAATCGCGCTAAGCCCTCGACCCAACAAGATTTCGGTCCCGCGGGCCCATTTCTATTTGGCCGCAATGCCGTACATCCGATTTACATGGATTGGATCAAGATACGGCCGCGAATAAAGTCGCCGGACGGAAAGTTTGAAATTACCGTGACCGGCCCGAAAGAATCGTTAAGGGCCTGGGTCACGGTTAAGTCTTTGACACCCCCCTATCTGTCCCTCCGTGTATTGTCCATTCAACGGGACGTAACCGTGCTTTGGCGGCCCGACTCTAAAGCCTTTG
Source organism: Acidobacteriota bacterium (assembly GCA_021789895.1). Lineage (GTDB taxonomy): Bacteria > Acidobacteriota > Terriglobia > Terriglobales > SCQP01 > JAKASR01. The sequence goes on from JAJYIU010000033.1 coordinate 20,882, forward strand.
CCCTTACGGACGACCGCTATGCCAACCTTTCCTACGCACGGGTTTATGGGGTTTATTTCGCAAAATGCACCAACATCGGCACGTGCTTGGCTCTTCGCGTTACCGACCTGACCCCGGTTGTCCGGAAGGTCTTTGAAGCCAGCCTGCAAAAATATTACTTTCCAAACCCGTATGAAATTCTCTTATTCTATGCAAAAATTCTTCGCTGGATTCGGAAGGACCGGCTTTTGGTCGGCGTCAGCGCCATGGTAACCAATCCGCGCCACATCAGCGGTGAAAATGAATGGAACATGGCCTATATCGTTGATGTCGCGCATAAGTCAGTTCTACGCGAAATCAAAGAATCCCAATTGCTGTCAAAGTATGGAATCAAGATCGCCCGATAATAATCTGGAGTGACGATCATAACGGCGACCCATAGTGCAACAGATCATCTAACTTTCCCCTGTCCTTTTTCCGCCTCGCCGCCGGCGGCCAGCCGGGCGAGCGACCATTCCGCCTGCTCGCGCACGACTGCGTCGGCATGCCCCGCCAGCCGCTCCAGCGCCGGGCGGAAGCGCTCGAGCCGGCTGTTGCCCATCGCCAGCGCCAGGTTGCGCAGCCAGCCGGTGTATTTTGCGCGCTTCATCGCCGAGCCGCGGAACCGCCGCCGGTAATCTTCCTCGCTCATGCCGGCCAGCCCTTCCAGTTCGGGATCCACCAGCCCCGGGCGGGGCTGGAACTCCGGCCGCAGCGTGACCGGCGCCTTGCGGTTCCAGGGACAGACGTCCTGGCAGATGTCGCAGCCGAAGATCTGCTTGCCCATCGCCGCGCGCAGCGGCTCGGGAATGGGGCCGCGGTGCTCGATGTTGAGGTAGGCCAGGCAGCGGCCGGCGTCCATCTGGTAAGGCGGATCGAGCGCCTGGGTGGGGCAGGCCTCGATGCAGCGCCGGCAGGAGCCGCAGCGGTCGGGCAGCGGCGAATCGGCGGCGATTTCAAACGAGCAGATGAGCGCGCCGAGAAAAAAATACGAGCCCAGGCGGGGGTGAATCAGGCAGGTATTCTTCGCCTGCCAGCCCAGGCCGGCGCGGCGGGCGTACACCCGCTCGACCAGCGGGCCGGTATCCACATAGACCCGGAACTGGTCTTCCTCGCAGCCGTCTTTGCTCCCGCCGCCGGCGGCGCGCATCGCCTCCGCCAGCCGCTCCAGCCGCGACTGCAGCGCCTGGTGATAATCGTCGCCCCAGGCATAGCGCGAAATCCATCCCCGGCCGGGATCGGTGCGCTCGATCGAGCGCGGCTGCGCAGTGTGGTAGAGCTGGCCGCAGCAAACAATGGAGCGCGCCCAGGGAAAGACGCGGCGTATATCCTCGCGGGCGTAGCCGGCAGGCTCGCCTGCGGCCGCGGGGGCGGGGCGGGCGAGATAGCTCATGCCGGCGGAGCGTCCGGCGGCCAGCCATTCGGCAAAGCGGCCCAGCTCGGGCCAGGCCTCGGCCGCCGCCACCCCGGCCAGCTCGAAGCCCAGCGCCGCCGACCTCGCCAGCGCGAACTCGCGCCAGGCCGCCGGCGTCCGCGGCGCGGCGCTGTCTTCGCTGGCGCTCATTGCCATCGCGTTCGTCCCCATCCAAATCAAAGCGGGGTGCAGATATGCGCGACATCCCACTCAATTTTATTCTTGTGCCTGGGAGGAATGCAGCGCATCATAGCCGTATTTTCCAGCGCCGGCACGCTCGTTCGCGTGGACGCGCAACCGCCCGATTCACACGCACCGCAGCCGACCCAATGCATGATTTGAGTATGCTACCTATGATAATATGCTTTGGTGCAAAATCGAATTATTATATTTTGGCGAAGGATTGTTTGGTGGCTAATAAATATTAGCCCTTGCCACAATGTTACGATAGATACCGCCAATGGCGTTTTGACAGTGAGCAATAAGGACTGGCTTATCGGCAAGTACCTCTATATAAAACGTGCACATGAAATGGAAGCTATTCAGAATGTGCCCAACCTCTTAAAAGAACGCGGCAAATTGGCGGATCCCGGCAGGCAGACCGTTCTCAACGTTGGTGCAAACATTGGCATGACTTGCATTGCGTTGCTTAAAAACGGCGCATTTGAACGCGCCATAGCATTGGAACCTTTTCCGCCGTCTTTCCGGCTGCTCGAACAAAACATCCGCCAAAATGGAATGAGCGGCAGAATCCAGGCATTTCCGCTGGCGCTCTCCTCGTCGCGCATGGAATTGGAGTTCGAAATTAACCCCTACAATTCAGGCGATAATCGGGTTCGTACAACAACCTCAACTGGATTTTATCGTGAAGAGAGGCGCGAAATCATCAAAGTTCCTGCGGATACGCTAGATCATTTAGCTTATGAGTCACAACCCTCGCTTTTCGGCAGGGTGGCCCTTATCTGGGTTGATATTCAAGGCCATGAAGGCCACTTTTTTGATGGCGGGCGAAATTTTATAAGGAGTGGAATACCAGTAGTAAGTGAGTTCTGGCCTTATGGCATAAGTCGATCCGGAATTGACCCACACACCTATTGCCGCATCGTCTGTAATATCTTTAGTTATTTCCAGGTGCTGGGCGAAGGACGCAGGAATATTCGGCCGATTCAAGAAATCGAAGGGTTGTTTGAAAGATTCGCCGGGCCAAGGCAAGCATGTCTGCTGTTATTCGACCACTGAACCAAGCATTCTATACGGTTTTCGTTGGCCGACGTTAACCGAAAGCAGCTCCATCGCCGCGATACGAGTGTCCGGCATTTTCAGCCAAATGTTGCGGTGGTTTTCTCGTACCAGTTGAAGTTAAAATTCGGGCCGTGCCGCCCTTCCCCGCCTCCGGTTTTGATAGTCTGAAGAATTAGAAATTCCGCGCCCCGCGCGCCGGCCGCCATGCTGAAGAGCTATCGCCATCACCATCCCCGCATCGCCGCCTCCGCCTTTATCGAGGAGAGCGCGCAGGTGATCGGCGACGTGGTCGTGGGCGAAGACGCCAGCATCTGGTTCCTGGCGGTAGTGCGCGGCGACGTGCACTCCATCCGCATTGGGCGGGCGACCAACATCCAGGATGGCTGCGTGCTGCACGTCCAGAATGGAGAATTCCCGCTCGAACTGGGCGAGCGCATCACCGTCGGCCACGGCGTCATCCTGCACGGCTGCCGCATCGAAGACGATTGCCTGATCGGCATGGGCGCGCGCGTGCTCAACGGCGCCAGCATCGGGCGCGGCTCGATCGTGGCCGCCGGCGCGCTGGTGCCGGAAGGGCTGGCGGTGCCGCCCGGCTCGATGTGCATGGGCCTGCCGGCGCGGGTGGCGCGCCCGCTGCGGCCCGAGGAAACCGAGCTCATCCGCCGCTCGGCCGCGCATTACGTGGGCTACAAGAACGAATACCGCAATCAACGCTGACGCCGATGCCCCCCGCCCCCACCCTCGTCAAAGGAATGCGCGACCTGCTGCCGCCGGAAACCCATTGGTTCCAGGCGGTGGAAGCTGCCGCGCGCGAGCTCTTCGCCCGCTACGGCTACCGGGAAATCCGCACCCCGATCCTCGAGCGCACCGAGCTGTTCGCCCGCACCGTCGGCGAGGAAACCGATATCGTCGGCAAGGAAATGTACAGCTTCCTCGACCGCGACCAGACCTCGCTCACCCTGCGTCCGGAGGCGACCGCGGCGGTGGCGCGGGCCTACGTCGAGCACCGCTTGTGGGAGCAGCCCGGCTGGACGCGGCTCTACTACCTCGGCCCGATGTTCCGCCGCGAACGCCCGCAGCAGGGCCGCTACCGCCAGTTCTCCCAGATCGGCGCCGAGCTGCTGGGCGGCGACGCGCCGCAGATGGATGCCGAGATGCTCGTCATGCTGGCGCGCCTGCTCGACCGGTTGGGCCTGAGCGGCTGGACGCTGTCGCTGAACTCGCTCGGCTGCGCCGAAGACCGGCCGCGCTTCGAGCGGGCGCTGCGCGAGGCGCTGCTGCCGATCGCGCCCCGGCTCTGCGGCGATTGCCGGCGGCGGGCGGAGACCAATCCGCTGCGCGTGCTCGATTGCAAGCGCCCGGAAGACCAGCCGCTGATCGCGCAATTGCCCACCACGCTCGATCTTCTCGACCCGCCCTGCCGCGAGCACTTCGAGCAGGTGAAGCAGTTGCTCGAGCGCGCCGGCGTACCCTATCAACTGCAGCCCCGGCTGGTCCGCGGCCTGGATTACTACACCCGCACCGCCTTTGAATTCGTGCACGGCGCGCTGGGCGCGCAAAACGCGCTGCTCGGCGGCGGGCGCTATGATCTGCTGGCCGAGCGCCTGGGCGCGCCGAAGGGCGCGGGCGCGGGCATCGGCTTTGCCCTGGGCGAAGACCGCCTGGTCAGCGCCTGGCGCGCCGGGCTTGCCCCGTCCGACCCGCCCCCGGCGGCCGAAATTTATCTCGCGCCGCTGGGCGAGGCGGCGCTGGCGCCGGCGCTCGAGCTGGCGGAACAATTACGCCAGGCCGGCCTCAGCGTCGCCGCCGGCGACGCCCGCTGGAGCGCCAAAAAACACCTCTCCACCGCCTCCCGCCAGGCGGCGCGCTGGGCGGTGCTGATCGGCGAGCAGGAAATCCAGGCCCGCCAGGCGACCGTCAAAACCCTGGCCAACGGCGAGCAGTCCGCCGTTGCCTGGCCGCAGTTGGCGGAATTTTTCGCCACCGCCTCCGGCGCGGCGCGCGCGTAGCGCGTCCCTTCATTCCTTTCAGTCCTTAACTATCCCGGATACCCCTGCCCGGGACGCACGATCCGGATCAGGTGGTCGGCGAAACGCGCATGCGCGCCGGGCAGCGCCAGCTTGGGCATGTGGCAGGTCACGCAATTTTTTTGCGCCACCGGGCACGCCCGCCCGGGCTTGCCGGCGCTGGCGCGTTCACCCGGATGGCGATGGCAGGCCAGGCACTTGGGGTCATACCAGGCGGCGCGCTTCACCAGCGGTTGATGTGGATCGTGGCAGGCCAGGCAACTGATGCGGCTGTCAATCGGATTCCAGCACAGGCTGAGCGCCAGGCGGTAGGGCTGGAAGCGTATATCCACGATCCCGGTAACGCCCATGTTGAACACCATCTCCGGCGTGCGATGGCAGGAACCACAAAAATCCAGCACCCCGCCGGCATTCAACTTGCCGGGATTGTAAATGTGCGCCCGCGCGTATTCATGCGCGCGCATCGCCGCCACATGCGCCGAGCCGGGGCCATGGCATCCCTCGCAGGTGACGCCGGCGGCGGCCTGGCTTGCATGGAACACCCCGCCGCGATAGCTGCCGGTGGTATGGCAGACAAAGCACTTGCGGGTCTCGTCCGGTCCCAGTTGGCGGCCCAAGGCCTCCGGCAGACTGGCCGGCAGCGGGGCATCGCCCATGGTATAGGCGAGCCGCCGGACCTGGGTGTAGTAGCTGATGCGGCCTTCGTAAAAATTTTTCCCGCTGCGGTAAACAAACGTCTGCGCCAGCACGCCCTGCCCGAACCCCCACAGCAGCGGCGCCGATACCGTGCGCCCGCCGCGGGTCACGCTGTAGATGACCTGCTTGCCCGCGCGCGCGAATTGAAAACGGTCGCCGCCGAAACTGGCCGCGAGCGGACGGCGCAGATGCGGTGATGCGGCCGCCGGCTGCGACGCCAGCGCCATCGGGGTCTGGAGTTCCCGGGCCTCATAGCGATGGCAGGTGACGCATACCTGCGCGCCCACGTAGTGCAGCCCCGCCGGCCCGCCCTGCTTGGGCCGCCAGCGCGGGCTGAAATCCCGCGCCCCGGCCGGCGGCTTGCTAGCCGCGCCTGCCGCTTGCCCGCGCAGGTGCGCGCCGCTCGCCAACAGCATGCCACCCAGCCAGGCCGCCGCCAGCCCGGCGGCGGCGTGGCGCCGGCATCTCTGAAAGTTCCCCGCCCTCCGTTTCATCCCTGTGCCGGCAAAATGCATCGCGGATTCATTACGAATTGCCGGCCGCAAGGTCACTGCCGGCGCGGCGGCCGGCCGCAGTTTTTACATAATTAACATCGCGTTGTGACCGATATCACACTGCCGCCTCCCGCCGGGAGGGCATCGGCGGAAGCACGGAAGCACGGAGGAATATCCATCGCTCGTGCGCGGCCGCGAACGGCGCCGCCGGGAATGCGATAATAAAATTTGACCCCGCAGCCGAAACTCGTCGAATACCTGCGCGTCGAGCGCCGCAGCTATCTTTGGGGCAGCATCCTGGTGCTGCTGATCGTGTCCGCGGCGCAGGCCGCCTTGCTGCTGATGCATCTGCCGCACGGCAGCCTGCTCTCGATGTTCGGCGGGAATCAGTCGTTTGTGCAGCAGGAAAAGAACTTCCTCGCTTTGCGCGATCGAGTGATCGAGCAGCACCAGATCGCCTTCCTGCTGCTCTCGCTCTCCGGCGCGCTGGCCACGCTCATCCTGAACCTGCGCATTTCCATGCTGATCAACCGCCCGCGCGGCGCCTTCGGCCCCGATTCGCGCACCGGCATGCGCTGGAGCTGGCTGCTGTTTCTCGCCGCCGCGCCGGTGCTGGTGCCGTACGTGGAAATCGCCATCATCGTCGTGCTGACCCGCTGGGCCAGCCAGGAAATCCGCGCCCGCTCCGCCGCCGGGCCGGCGGGGCCCGGCCCCGCCCAGGCCGCCTCATGAAACCATCGCCGCCGATTCCCCAGCCCGCGCCCGCGCTGGCGCCGCTGCCGGCGGAAGCGCGCACCCACGGCTGCGGCGAGTTGCGCTCCGCCGACGCCGGCCGCCGCGCCATCGTCGCCGGCTGGGTGCAGCGCCGCCGCGATCTCGGCGCCCTGATCTTTCTCGAACTGCGCGACCGCACCGGCGCCTTGCAGATCGTGCTCAGCCGCGAGCGCGAGCCCCGGCTGCACGCCCGCGCCGAAAGCCTGCGCGCCGAGTATGTGGTCTGGGTGGAAGGCGAGGTGGTGCGCCGCGCCCCGGATACCGTCAACCCGCAGCTCGCCACCGGCGAAATCGAACTGCACGCCACCCGGCTGGAAATCCTCAACGATTCCCGCACGCCCCCGTTTTCCCCCGCCGAACCGCCGCCGGACGAGGAAACTCGGCTGCAGTACCGCTTTCTCGACCTGCGCCGCCCTTCCATGCAGGCCAACCTCGCCCTCCGCCACGCCGTCACCTTCGCCATCCGGCGCTATTTCGACCAGCAGGGCTTTCTCGAAATCGAAACCCCCTTCCTCACCCGCAGCACCCCGGAAGGCGCACGCGATTACCTGGTCCCCAGCCGGGTGCATCCCGGCGAGTTCTACGCCCTGCCGCAATCGCCCCAGCTTTATAAACAACTGCTGATGATGGGCGGCTGCGAGCGCTATTTTCAGATTGCGCGCTGCTTCCGCGACGAAGACCTGCGCGCCGACCGCCAGCCGGAGTTCACCCAGATCGATTTGGAGATGAGCTTCCCCCACCCGGACCGCCTCTTCCACCTGATCGAAGGCATGCTGGCCGCCGCCTTCGCCGCCGCCGGCAAGACGCTGCCCACCCCGCTGCCGCGCATGCGCTGGGAGCAGGCCCTGCGCGAGTACGGCAGCGATAAGCCCGACCTGCGCCTGCCGCCGATGACCGACCTGGCGCCGCGGCTCGCACCCGAAACCCGCGCCCAGTTGAAACTCCATCCCCAGCGCCCGCTGTGGGCCATCCACATTCCCGCCGTGGGCGAGCTCTCGCGGCGCGAGCGCGACGAGTTGCGCCCGCTGGCCGAGGGCAAAATCATCCGCCTGTTCGAAGATTTCACCCGGCTGCGGCGGCTGGACGCTCGCCTGGCCGACGCCGCCCTGGAAGCCACCGGCGCGGCCGAGGGCGATCTGCTCCTGCTCGCCGGCGCGCCCGAGGAAACCCGCGCCACCGTCTGGGAACTGGCCGCGCAAGCGGGCGCCGTGCGGCTGGCCGCGGCGCAGAAGTTCGCCGCCCGCCACGGCCGGCTGCGCACCGACGACTTCCGCGCCCTCTGGGTCACCGAGTTCCCCATGTTCGAGTGGGACGAGCGCGAGCGGCGCTGGATGGCGGCGCACCACCCCTTCACCTCGCCGCGCGAGCAGGACCTTGCCACCCTCGAAGCCGATCCCGTCGGCGCCCGCGCCCAGGCCTACGACATCGTGCTCAACGGGGTCGAGCTCGGCTCCGGCTCGATCCGCATCCACCGCGCCGAAGTGCAGCGCCGCATCTTCGCCCTGCTGGGCATGGACGAGGCGGAAGCCCAGCGCCGCTTCGGCTTCTTCCTCGAGGCCCTGCGCTACGGCGCCCCGCCGCACGGCGGCATCGCCCTCGGCCTCGACCGCCTGGTGATGATGCTGGCCGGCGAAAGCTCCATCCGCGAGGTCATCGCCTTCCCCAAAACCGCCAGCGCCGTGGACCTGCTGATGAACGCCCCCGCCGAAGTCCCCGACGCCCAGTTGAAAGAGCTCGGCCTCGCCCTCCGCCCCGCCGCCGCCCGCAACCTGCCTAAACCCTGAGCGCTGCTCCCGGGGCCGCGGTTAAGCCGTCACCCCAGCCGCCTCGGTGTTACTGGCCGGTCGCAAGCTGCGGTCGTCTTCCGCGCAGGAAGCCTGGGCTGGAAGCGCCCGGAAGAGCCGGTATACTTCTGCTTCCACGGCGCCTTCCAGCGGCGCAACGCGCCTGAGCCAGTGGCTGGCGGAAAATCGTGCGCGCCGGGGCCGGCATGCCTCCGAACTGGCCCGTCACAACGCTGAATCGCCCGCGAGCGAGGTCAGCTCGCCGCCGGCGATTGTAAACTGAAATTCCATGGGCGTCATCCGCGTGCTTCCCGACCGTTTGATCAGCCAGATTGCCGCCGGCGAGGTGATCGAGCGCCCGGCCTCGGTGGTCAAGGAGCTGGTGGAAAACAGCCTCGACGCCGGCGCCCGGCGGGTGCGGGTCGAGGTCGAGGCCGGCGGGCGCAAGCGCATCACCGTCACCGACGACGGCTGCGGCATGGTGCGCGACGATGCCTTGCTCGCCTTCGAGCGCCACGCCACCAGCAAGCTGCGGCAGTTCGACGACCTGCTGGCTATCTCCACCCTCGGCTTCCGCGGCGAGGCTCTGCCGGCCATCGCTTCGGTCGCCCGCCTGCGCCTGGAGACCGCGCCCGCCGCCGGCGCCGGCACCCGCCTGGAAATCGCCGCCGGCAAGCTGCAGCGGGTCGAGGAAGCCGGGCTCCCGGCCGGCACCTGCATCGTCGTCGAAGACCTGTTTTACAACCTGCCCGTCCGCCGCAAGTTCCTCAAGACCGAAGGCACCGAGCTCAGCCACGTCGCCGCCGTGGTCACCAACTACGCCCTGGCGCATCCGGAAATCCAGTTCATTTTGCGCCACGGCGGCCGCGGACTGCTCGACTGCCCGGCGGCCGCCGATCACGCCGAGCGCCTGCAACAAGTGCTGGGCGCGGAGCTGGCGCCGCAACTGCTGCCGGTGAACGAGATCCTTCCACTGCCCGAATTTCATGACGCCCTGGCCTCGCCGGCGCCCGCCTCGGAGGCGGAAAGTCCGGCGCCGCCCGCGCTGGCGCTCTTCGGCTTTCTCTCCCGCCCGGAGTTGCAAAAGCTGAATCGCAATTCGATCTACATCTTCGTCAACCGCCGCCTGGTGCGCGACCGCCTGCTGCAGCACGCCCTGCTCGAGGCCTACCGCAACCTGCTGCCCAACGATACCTACCCGGTGGCGCTGCTGTTTGCCGAAATGCCGTTTTCCGAAGTGGACGTCAACGTGCACCCGCAAAAGACCGAGGTGCGGTTCCGGCACTCGAGCTGGGTGCACGATGCCGTGCGCGATACGCTACGCCGCGCCCTCGGCCTGGCGCGCCCCGTCGCCCGCTTCGAACGCGAGCTGCGCGCCCGCCCCGATGCCGGCCGCTTTCTCGGCCGGCCGCGCTCCGCGCCGCCGCTCGCCGCGGAACCGATGGGCGTCAGCGAGGCCGGCCTGGCGCCGGCCGCCGCCGACGCCGCCGCCGAGAGCTCTTTTTTGTCGCCGCCGGCGGCCGCCGGGGCTGCGCCCCGCCACTCGCTTTCCCTTCCCCTGGGCTTTGCCGCCGCGCCGCGCCCGCCGTCGCTTGCGCCCGAGCCGGCTTCGGGCTGCAGCCCGCTCGCCCCGCCCCCGGCCGCCGCCGCGCTCGCCGCGCTCGCCGAATTGAAACCGCTGGGCCAGATCCACTCCAGCTTCATCCTCGCCGCCGAGCCGGGCGGCTTCTGCGTGATTGACCAGCATGCCGCCCATGAGCGCGTGCTGTTTGAGCAGATCCGCGATCGCCGGGCGCGCGGCCAATCCGAGTCGCAGCGCCTGCTGATTCCCACCCTCATCGAGCTCAATCCGGCACAGTGGGCGCGCTTTGCCGAAATCGCCGGCGAGCTGGCCGCCAACGGCTTCGAGGCCGAGCCCTTCGGCGGGCGCTCGCTGGCGGTCAAAACCACCCCTGCCGGCATCTCCGCCGGGCAGGCTGAACGGTTGCTGGCCGAAATCCTCGAAATCAGCGATCCGCGCGAGCGCGGCTTCAACCGCGAAACCGCCGGCCTGCGCATCGCCGCCACCATCGCCTGCCACGCCGCCATCAAGGTCAATATGCCGCTGGACGACGGCAAGATGCGCTGGCTGCTCGACGCCCTTGCCGCCACCCGCCACCCCATGACCTGCCCCCACGGCCGCCCGGTCATGCTCCGCTACTCCCTGGCCGAAATCCAGCGCGCCTTCAAACGCCTCTGAGCCGCATCTGCTTGGGTTACTCTGGCGCATGCGCCTTGGCTGCCATGGCATCTTGGGATTGATTGGCGCCTCCGCGAAATTGATAGCGGCGAGTTGCAGATGAATCAGCCCAAGATATCCAAACTTCTCATCGGCCTGGGTTGCATTGTGCTGCTCGCAACTTCCGGCCTGCACTTGTACGCTTACATGAAGCAGACTGCCGCTGCGGTGGCCGCATCCGATTTGCCGCAGCCCTTGCAATCCGTTTTTCAAGTGGCGTTCCTATCCATGGCCTGGAACTGGCTGGTACTGGCCCTCATTGCCTGGCTGGATGCTGGGCGAAGCGATAAGCGTCGCATAGCTTCGTTGGTTCGTCGCTCGGCAATCCTCATGTACGTCCATGTACACTGCGGTTGCCTCGCGCCTCCCGCCTCGCTCTGCTCGCTTCTCCCTTCG
>JAJYIU010000034.1 GCA_021789895.1 Acidobacteriota bacterium
GCGCCGGCCGCGCGCCGCGGCCGCCGCTGCTCCCGCCGCCGCGAGCGCCGCCGCGCCGCCGCCGCGGCCTTGATGCCGCCCCTCGCCCCCGGCCTTTCCCGTTCGCATCGGCCGAACGTCGTTCCCGTCTCGCCGCATGTCTGAGAGCTCCAATTCGAATCCGGCAGGCATCAGCCCCTGGATCATCGCCATCGCGGTGATGCTGAGCACCTTCCTCGAGGTGCTCGATACCTCCGTGGTCAACGTCAGCCTGCCGCACATCGCCGGCAACCTCTCGGCCACGGTGAATGAAGCCACCTGGGTGCTGACTTCGTATCTGGTGGCCAACGCCATCGTGCTGCCGATCACCGGCTGGCTGGCCAATTACTTCGGGCGCAAGCGCTTGTTGATGACGGCGGTCACCGGCTTTACCATCGCCAGCTTCCTTTGCGGCATCGCGCCCTCGCTGCCGCTGTTGGTCTTTTTCCGCATCCTGCAGGGCGCCAGCGGCGGCTGCCTGCAGCCGATTTCCCAGGCGGTGCTGCTGGAAACCTTCCCCCCCGAGCAGCGCGGCAAGGCGATGGCGTTCTGGGGCATGGGTATCGTGGTGGCGCCCATCCTCGGCCCCACCCTCGGCGGCTGGCTGACCTTCAACTATTCCTGGCGCTGGGTCTTCTATATCAACCTCCCCATCGGCATCGCCAGCCTGATCATGACCCAGCTCTACGTCTTCGACCCGCCCTATATCGGCCGCAAGCGCGGCGCCGGCGTGGATTTCTGGGGGCTGGGCTTGCTGGCGGTGGGCATTGGCGCGCTCCAGATCCTGCTCGACAAAGGCCAGGAAGACGACTGGTTCGGCTCGCACTTCATCGTCTGGCTGGCCGTCATTGCCGCCGTCGGCCTGGCGGCCTTCGTCATTCGCGAGCTGATGGCGCGCCACCCCATCGTCCACCTGCGGGTATTCAAAAACCGCACCTATGCCACCGGCGTGGCGTTGATGAGCATGCTCGGCTTCGTGCTCTACGGCAGCCTGGTGCTGCTGCCGCTGTTCATGCAAATCCTGCTCAACTACACCTCCATGGCGGCCGGCATCTGGACCAGCCCCCGCGGCCTCGGCTCGATGATCTTCATGCCCATCACCGGCATCCTGCTTTCCCGGCGCTGGGACGCGCGCGCGCTGTTGACCTGCGGCTTCCTCGTCGCTTCGGTTTCGCTCTACATGTTTTCCCACTTCAATCTGAACTCCGGCACCTGGGGCATTTTCTGGCCGCAGTTCATCCAGGGCGCCGGCATGGCCTTCGTCTTCGTGCCGCTGACCACGGTGACCATGGACCCGGTGCCGAATGAAGAAATGGGCAACGCCACCAGCATGTTCAACCTGATGCGCAACATCGGCGGCAGCATCGGCATTTCCTATGCCACCACCCTGGTCGCCCGCCGCAGCCAGTTTCATCAGGTCCGCCTGGCCGGCCACATCAACGCCTTCCATAACGCCACCCGCCAGGCGCTGGCCGGCGCCGCGGCGGCCATGGAGCGCCACGGCATCAGCCCCCCCGTCGCCCAGCATCGCGCCCTGGCGCTGCTCTATGGCCTGCTCCGCCAGCAGGCTACGCTGCTCAGCTATCTCGATGGCTTCTGGCTGTTCGCGCTGGTGTTTCTGGTCATGACCCCGCTGGTCTGGCTGATGCGCCGCCCCCGCACCGGACGCGCCGCCGCCGCCCATTGATCCGCCTTCGATGGCATCGCTGATCGCCAACCCCGGCTCTTCCCCTCCGCCGGCGGAAGCATACCTGCCTCCGCGTGAACGCTGGCTGGTCGCCGCTGCCGTCATGTCCGCGGCGGTGATGGAGCTGCTCGATACCTCGGTGGTCAATGTCAGCCTGCCCCATATCGCCGGCAACCTCTCGGCGACGGTGACGGAAACCACCTGGGTGCTGACTTCCTACCTGGTGGCGAATGCCATCGTGCTGCCCATCGCCGGCTGGCTGGCCAGCCGCCTCGGCCGGCGCCGGCTGCTGATGGCCGCCATCCTGGGCTTCATCGCCGCCAGCTTCCTCTGCGGCATCGCCCCCTCCTTGCCGCTGCTGGTCGCCTTTCGCGTGCTCCAGGGGCTCAGCGGCGGCTCGCTGCAGCCGCTCAGCCGCGCCATCCTGCTCGAAACTTTCCCGCGCGAAAAACGCGGCCAGGCCATGTCGCTCTGGGGCGCCGGCATCGTCACCGCCCCCATCCTCGCCCCCCTGCTTGGCGGCTGGCTCACCACCGATTTCTCCTGGCGCTGGGTCTTTTTTATCAATCTCCCCGTCGGCCTTTTCGGGCTGACGATGATTTCCCTCTTCATCCACGATCCCGCTTACCTGCGCCGCCGCCGCGGCCCGATTGATGGCTGGGGATTGGGCATGCTGGCGCTCGGCATCGCCGCCTTGCAGATCATGCTCGACAAGGGACAGGAGGCCGATTGGTTCGGCTCCCATTACATCGCCGTCCTGGCTGTCCTCGCCGCAATCATGCTGGCGGCCTTCATCGTCCGCGAATCCGTCATTCCCCACCCCGTCGTTCATTTGGCCTTGTTCCGCTACCGCACCTTTGCCGTTGGCGCCTGCCTGAGCTTCGTGCTCGGCTTCGTCCTCTTCGGCAGCCTGGTGCTGTTGCCGTTGTTGATGCAGACCCTGCTCGGCTTTAATGCCTTGCAGGCCGGCGCCTGGACCAGCCCGCGCGGCCTCGGTTCGCTGCTCTTCATGCCCGTCGCCGGCTGGTTGATCGGCCGCGGCTTCGATCAACGCCGCCTGCTGCTGGCCGGCTTCCTGGTCGCCGGCTTCGGCCTTTACCTGTTTTCGAAATTGAACCTCGAAACCGGCGTCTGGAACCTGCTCTGGCCGCAGCTCGTCATGGGCAGCGCCCTGGCCTTTACCTTCGTGCCCTTGAGCACCATGACGGTGGACCCGATCCCCAATCCGGAAATGGGCTTCGCCACCAGCATCACGTCCGTCATGCGCAATATCGGCGCCAGCGTTGGCATCTCTTTTACCACCACCCTGCTGGCCCGCCGCGAGCAATTTCACCAGACCCGCCTGGCGGCGCGCTTGACCCCGCAGAACCCTCAACTGCGCCAGCGCCTCGCCTTGCTCGGCCGCCTCTTTCGCCATGCCGGCCTGCCCGCCCCCGCCGCCCGCCAGCATGCCCTCGCCCTGCTCTATGCCGGCGTGCTGCGGCAATCCATCCTGCTCAGCTATCTCGACGATTTTTTCCTGCTGGCGCTGGTGTTTTTTCTGGTCGCGCCGCTGGTCTTCCTGATGCGGCGCATCCATTACGGCGCGCCGCCCGCCCGCGCCGCAGCCTCGGGCGGCGAATAAATCCGGCGCCGGAGCTTTTACTGCGGCGCGATCGCCAGCGGCAGCACCAGCGTCCGCCGCCGCCCGCTGGAGGCTTCCGATACCTGCAGCGTGCAGCGATATTCGCCCGGCGGCAGCTTCAACCCGGTGCCGAAAATCGTCATCCCGCGCGGCCCCGGATGCAGCGTCGCCAGCCACAGCCGGCGGTACAGCGCTTGCTTGGCGCCTTTCTTTGCCACCTGCACCAGTAAAATCAACGGATCATATTCCTGTTTTTTTAAGCGCTGCCAGTGCAGGTCGCGGTTGCGTATCGAAACGATCAGCGGCGTGAACCATTGCCCCTGAATCTGCTGCCGCGGCTCCGCTGCCGCCGTAATCGGCAGGCTGGCGCGCGCCACCGCGAAATAGCCGCGCCGCGTGCGGATCTTCACCCCCCGCCGCAGCACTCGAATCTTGATCCTCCGGTATTTGCCATCCAGGCGTGTATCGGCGGGCTGGTAGGCGGCCAGGTAGGTGCCCGCGCGCGGGCCGATCGCCCGCCGCATCTCGGCGCCCAAATCGTTGCTTTGCCAATAGGCCTGCCCGCCGGTCGCCCCCGCCACCGACATCATGCCCAGGTAGCGCGCGCTCGCTAATTCCTCGGTCAACACCGGCATTTGCCCGATATTGGCGCTTTGAAAATGGCCGCTGGCCGGGACCGCTTGCGCCGGCAACTGCGGCCGCCCCGGCTTGTTGCCGCCGGGGTAGGGCGCTTCCAGTCCTCGCGCGTTGATCACGTCCAGCGTCACCCGCGCCCGCACCGCCTCGGTGGATAAACCCCGCAGGTTGGCGTGCCCGTAGGCGCGCGTCAGCAGGCGATTGCTGTTGCCCTGGCTTAAGCCGTAAATGCTGTACGCCGCGGCAGCCATGCGCCCGGGGTTGAGCGAGTAGCCGTCGCCAATATAGATCAAGCGTTTGTCGCCGGGCAGCCCGCCTAAAAACTGGATCAGCGTCTGCAATTGATCAATGGCGAATTGGTTCTTGATCGAAGCTTGCGCCGCGTACATGTCCACCGAAGCGATTCCACATTGCGACGGAGCCCCGCCCCCGCCGCCCAACCCTCGCACCGTGCCCCCGGTCGCGTCGTTTTCGAGCGCGCCTTGGGTTTCCTGATCGAGCCGGTGGCATTCGCTCAGCTCCCGCAGCAGCTCGTTCCAATCCTGCTGGTCCGCGAACGGCAGCCGATCGTGCAATATCCGCTCCGCCGCCTGCCGGAACTGAGCCGCGTCATTGGTGAAAAATTGCCGGATGTGCGCCTGCCGCCGCAGTACGAACAAAGCCCACATCCGGTGGCCGCGCAGATGCTGGCTGTAGCGCTCCAGCGCTTGGGCGGCGCGATTTCGCCCTTCCATGGTCAAATGCATTTCGTCCACGGCGAACGCGGTATAGACCGGCGCGGTCAGCGGATTGATCTCGCCGCCCGCGGCGGGCGCGTGGCCGGTTTCGAGCTGGAGTTTGCCGCCGGTTGTGCTCCAGGCCGGACGAAACTCCGTCAGCCGCTGCGGCTGTCCATCTTCCAACACCATGAAATCCCCGGGCTTGAGGTCGGTGACCGGCCGGCCCTGCGCGTCCGTCGCGGTGAGCGTCAAATGTACGTTGGTGACCTGTTTGTAAAATTTGACCGGCGGCTGCTGGCCTGCCGCCGCGGCCGCGCAAAACGCCGCGGCGCCCAGCAGCCCCGCGATCCGTGCCAGCCGTCTCATGCCACCCCCGTTTTTCACTTTCACGCTAGTGTTTTCAATCCCGCTTGTCAAAACCCGCCGCCTCTGGGCAATATCTTTTGGCCATTCCCCGCCGCGGGGCGATAGACTGCCCCCATGGGGAGCGCCGCCGATTCCGGGGAACCGATGCTTAGTTTCCCCGGACGCATCCTGTTCCTCACTGAAGATCCCGGGCTGATCCGCCGCCAGCTCGCCGGCGAAGACCTCGACTGGAACCCTTCCATCAAGCTGCGCGACGATATCTCCACCGACGAGATCACCCCCGCCCATATCTGTTTTTACTTCGACCAGGCGCTGGGCGACTGGCCCTACACCGGCCTGAAGTGCGGCGGCGAACTGCCCATCGGCCGCCAGGCCGTGCGCCGCGGCGGCTTCTCCGTCTGCGTCTCCGGCAAGCGGCGCGGCAAAGGCTCCAGCCGCGAGCAGTCTCCCTACGCCGAGTTGTGCGCCGGCATTCGCCTGGTGATTGCCGAAAACCATGAGCGCATTTACCGCCAGAACTGCCAGAACCTGGGCTTGCTGGCCTCCACCGATTTTGGCCTGATCGCGCGCATCCGCCGCGGCGAATCCATCCCCTTGGAGGAATTCACCCGCGGCCAGGACGCCATCTCCGCCGGCATCATCCGCGCCGGCGGGCTGTTCGACTATAACCAGCAGCGCCTGGCGGGCGAAACCGTGCTCCCCCCGCTGGCCACCCCGCCCCGGCCAATGACGCTGGCGGAAAAAATCCTCGCCCGCCATCTGGCCGCCGGCGCCGCCGGCGGCGTCGCCGCGGTCAAGCCCGGCGATGCCGGCTTTGCCCGCGCCGATCTGCGCTTCAGCCACGAGTACGTCACCCCGATGGCGGCCATCTTCTTCGAGCAGCTCGTCGGCGCCGGTGCCGGCGTCAACGATCCCGATTCGATCGTCTTTTTCCGCGATCATTTGACCTTTCTCGATGAAGTCCTGCCGCCGGAAAAACGCGCCCTCGGCCTGCTCGACCTCGCCGGCCAGTTGAAGCTCAAGCAAGAGGAGTTCGCTCGCCGCCAGGGCATTCGCCTGCACGGCGAGTTGGCCGACCGCAAGGGCGCCGAGGGCATCTGCCATAGTGTTGTGCTCGAAAACTACGCCCTGCCCGGGCAACTGCTGGTCGGCTCCGATTCCCACACCCCGCACTCGGGCGCTATCGCCGCGCTCGCCTTCGGCATCGGCACTACCGACGTCTTCAATGCCTGGTGGACGCACGACGTGCGGGTCAAAGTGCCCGAATCGGTCCGCATCGCCATCCGCGGCAAGCTGCCCCGCAATCTCGCCGCCAAAGACGTCATCCTCGATATCCTCCGCCAGCCGCTGGTCAAAAGCGGCGGCGCCATCGGCAAGGTGATCGAGTACGCCGGCGAGGCGGTCGCGGCCATGAGCGTGGATGAGCGCGCCACCTTGACCAACATGGCCGCCGAGATTGGCGGCTTCACCGGCATCGTCGCCGCCGACGCGCGCACGGCGCAATTCCTCTCCGCCCGCCGTGGCTATTCCCCCGCCGAGGCCGAGCGGCTCTGCCGCGATCCTCACGGCAGCTATTGGCAAAGCGACCCGGGCGCGGTCTATTCCGCCGAAATCGAAATTGACGCCGCCGCCCTGCGCCCCATGGTCGCCCTCCCCGGCGACCCTGGCCGCGGCATCTTTGTGGACGAGCTGCCCGCTCCGGTGCCGGTCGAGATCGCCTACGGCGGCACTTGTACCGCCGGCAAGAACGAGGATATGGATATGTACGCCCGCGTGCTTGCGGCCGCGCTGCGGCACGGCCGGCGCGTGCCCGCCTCGGTGCGCTTCTATATCCAGTTCGGCTCCCAGGCCACGCGCGAGTATTGCCGCCAGCGCGGCTATCTGGAAATTTTCGCCCGTGCCGGCGCGCAGGTCGTCGAGCCCAGTTGCGGCGCCTGCATCAACGCCGGCCCCGGCGTCACTACCCGCCCCGAGCAGGTGGCCATCAGCGCCCAGAACCGCAACTTCCCCGGCCGCAGCGGCCCCGGCCAGCTCTACCTCGCCAGCCCGCTCACCGTCGCCGCCAGCGCCCTGGCCGGCGAAATCCGCGCCTGGGACGGCGAGTGAAAAATATTTTTACGGCGCCCCCTGCCCGTCGTAGAGCTGGAATTCCCGGATCGCCGGCCGCCCCGCGGCTTCCTGGATTCGCAGCCGCACCCGCGTGGCGGTGGTGCGCGCGAAGCGGTTGATCCGCTTGTGACCGATGCTCGTCCCCCGCGCCAGCGTGCGCCAGCCGCCGCCGGATTGCGAGCGCGGCCCGGCCTCAGCCTGGATTTCGTAGCGCTCGATCTCCTGGCCGCGGTTCAGCCATTCCATCGTCACCGCGCGATCGAAAGTCACCGGCCGGCGGAAGCGCAGCTCCAGATCCACCGCGTACACCCCCGGCCGCGGCATCCAGAAAGTCGCCGCATCGTTGTCGGCTGCCAGTCGCGGCTGGCCGCCGGCGCTGGAGATGACTCGCTCGGCCGTGGGAGCGAGATTATGCCCGTAAATGCGCCGCAGGGCGGCGCCGAATTGGCGCAGGCGCTGCGCGTCGCGCCGGGGTAAACGCCCTTCCGCGTCCGGCGCCACCCCCAGCATGAGCTGGCAGCCGCGGCCCACGGTGCGCTCGTAGGTGGCCAGCAGCTCGGGCAGCGTTTTCAGCGTCGCGCCATCGTGCGGATGCCAGAACCATTGCCGCCGGTGCAGCGGCGTGTCGCACTCCGCCGGCCGCCAGCGCAGATAGCCGGTGCGGTCAATCACGTCCCAGTTGTCCCGCGGCGCGATCCCGCCTTCGTTGCCCACCCAGCGTATGTCGCCCCACTTCATGAAATTCACGTCGGCAAAAACCAGGGTGTTGGGCTGGTATTCGCGCAGCAAATGCAGATAGGCGGGAAAATTGTAAACGTGGCCGGCGCTGCCCGCCCCGTCGAGCCACCACTCCGCCAGCGGCCCATAGCGGGTGATCAGCTCGGTCATCTCGGCTTCATAGAGCCGGTCGTAGGCGGCGGAGTTTTGATAGCGCGGATCGTGCCGGTCCCAGGGAGAAAGATAGAGCCCGAACTTCAGCCCGTACTTGCGCGCCGCCCGCTCGACCGCGCCCACCACGTCGCCGTGTCCGTGCTCAAACGGGCTGCTTTTGACGCTGTAATCGGTCTGCGCGGTCGGCCACAGGCAGAAGCCGTCATGGTGCTTGGCGACGAAAATTACGTACTTCGCCCCCGCCGCCCGGATCGCCCGCATCCATTGCCCGGGATCGAAGCGGCGGGGGTTGAACACCCGCGGGCTGGCCGTGCCGTTGCCCCATTCCTGGTTGAGAAAGGTGTTGGGACCGAAGTGCAGAATTACGCCAAACTCCAGATCCTGCCACGCCGCCTGCTGCGGCGACGGCCGTATCTGTGTGAAATTCTGCGCCTTCAGCCCCGTCAGCAATGCCCCGCCCAGCGCCAGCCAAAGCGCCGGCCGCAGCCGGCCGCGTTTTCCGCGTATCTTGGTCATCGGCGGCGGTTCCTCTCGGGAGCTGACGGCCAACATCTCGCAACTTTCTTCCAGCAATGGCAAATATAAACTATACCCATGCTCAAATTTCGCGATGTGGATTTCATCGGCTTTCGCTCGTTGCTCGGCGATGACGAGCGGCTGGTGCGCGACAACACCCGCCAGTGGGTGGAAGACAACGTGGTGCCGGTCATTGAAGCCTGCGCCCGCGAAGGCCGGTTCCCGCGCGAGCTGGTGCGGCCCATGGGGCAGTTGGGATTTTTCGGCGCCACCCTCCAGGGCTATGGCTGCGCCGGCATGTCCAATGTCGAGTATGGGCTGGTGATGCAGGAACTCGAGCGCGGCGATAGCGGGCTGCGCAGCTTCGCCAGCGTGCAGAGCGCGCTGGTGATGTATCCGATCTACAGCTTCGGCAGCGATGAGCAGAAGCAGCGCTGGCTGCCGGCGCTGCAGCGGGGTGAGGCCATCGGCTGTTTCGGCCTGACCGAGCCCGATTTCGGCTCCAACCCCGGCGGCATGCGCGCCCGCGCCCGCCGCGTGGGCGATGAGTTCATCCTCAACGGCGAAAAAATGTGGATCACCTCCGGCTCCATCGCCGATCTGGCGGTGATCTGGGCCAAGGACGATGCCGGCCGCGTGCGCGGCTTCCTGGTCGAAACCGATCGCCCCGGCTTTTCCGCCGCCGACATCCACGGCAAATACTCGCTCCGCGCCTCCGTCACTTCCAGCCTGTCGCTGCGCGATGTGAAAATCCCCGCCGCCAACCTGCTGCCCGCCAGCGACGGCCTGCGCAGCCCCCTGGCCTGCCTCAACCAGGCCCGCTACGGCATCGGCTGGGGCGCCGTCGGCGCCGCCATGCAATGCTACTCGACCGCCCTGCAGTACGCTCAGTTCCGCACCCAGTTCGCCGGCAAGCCCATCGCCGCGCACCAACTGGTGCAGGAAAAACTGGTCTGGATGATCAATGAAATCAGCAAGGCGCAGTTGCTGGCGCTCCAGGTCGGCCGGCTCAAAGACCGCGGCGAAGAGGATTTCGCCCAGATCTCCCTGCTCAAGCGCAACAACGTCGCCATCGCGCTGGAAACCGCGCGCCTGGCGCGCGATATCCTCGGCGCCAACGGCATCGCCGATGAGTATCCCGTCTTTCGCCATCTCGCCAATCTGGAATCGGTCAAAACCTACGAGGGCACCCACGATATCCACACCCTGATCGTGGGCCAGAAAATCACCGGCCTCGCCGCCTTCGAATAAGCGCCCCCGTCGCCGTCGGCTTGGGCGATGGCCACGATCGGAAAACCTGGGCGTACTCGCTGCGCATCCATTGTTCGGATGCGCTCTGCGGCGGCGCTCCCGGCGCTTTTTTCTGTTTGTATGCAAGCGCAGATGGCTGTGGGCTCATCGCGGAGGGGCTATTTCTCATGCAAGCTCTGCCTTTGCACAGCCAGACCGTGCCCGCCGGCAGCCTGGAGCCTGCGCTCGGGTTGCACTTGTTGCGCGTGGTCGAAGCGGCCGCGCTCGCCGCCGCCCGCACCATGGGTCAAGGCAATCCCCATGCCGCCGATCAGGCCGCGGTCGAAGCCATGCGCGCCGCGCTGGCCGAAGCGCCGCTCGATGGCCGTATCGTCATCGGCGAAGGCGAGCGCGATCAGGCGCCGATGCTGTTCATCGGCGAGCGCGTCGGCGCTTATGCCGCCGAAACCGAACCTCGCCCCCCCGCCCCCGCCCCGGCGGAAGTGGATATCGCCGTTGACCCGCTCGAAGGCACCAATCTCTGCGCTACCGGCGCCCCCGGCGCCATCGCGGTCATGGCCGCCAGCGAATCGGGAGGGCTGCTGCACGCCCCCGACTGCTACATGGAGAAGATCATCGTCGGCCCGGAATGCCGCGGCGCGGTCGAGCTCGATGCCCCGGTCGAGCGCAATCTCCGCGCCATCGCCCGCCGCCTGGACCGCGATATCGAAGACCTGGTGGTGGTGGTGCTCGACCGCCCCCGCCATCAACGCCTGATCGCCGAAATCCGCGCCACCGGCGCCCGCATCCGCCTGATCACCGACGGCGATCTCTCCGCCGGCATCGCCACCGCCCTCCAGGGCACCGCCGTGCATGTCGTCATGGGCACCGGCGGCGCGCCCGAGGGCGTGCTTACCGCCGCCGCTCTGCGCTGCCTGAATGGCGAAATCCTGGCCCGCCTTGCCCCCAGCGACGAACCCCAGCGTGAGCGCATCGCCCGCATGGGCATCCGCCACCTCCAGCGTATCTACCACACCGCCGACCTCGCCCCCGGCCAACAACTCGTCTTTGCCGCTTGCGGCGTCACCGGCGGCAGCCTGCTGCGCGGCGTGCGCTTCTTCCGCGACGGCGCCCGCACCCATGCCCTGGTCATGTCCAGCGCCCAGAGCCTGGTGCGCTTCACCGACAGCGTGCACTTCGACCGCCGCCCCGCCAGCCGCGTCCGCTTCGGCTGACCACTCCCCCTGCATCCGGCATCCGCCGGAAGTGTACACTGATGCATGGCCACCCAGGCGCTCGCCACCCCGGCCGCCATTCTCTACGACTTCGATTACACCCTGGCCGATTCCTCCCCCGGCATTATCGAGTGCGTGCAATACGCCTTTCAGTGCCTGCGGCTCGAGATCCCTCCCGCAGAGGCTATTTGCCGCACCATCGGGCGCTCGCTGCCGGAAACCTTTTGCGTCCTGGCCAACGGCGCCGCTGCAGCCTCGCCGCCGGAAGAGTTGGAAAGCGAGTTCATCCGGCTGTTCGTCGGCCGCGCCGACGAGATCATGGTGCAGCGTACCCGCTTGCTGCCCGGCGTCAAAACCACGCTTGCAACCCTGCGCCGCCGCGGGCTGCGCCAGGGCGTGGTCACCACCAAGTTCCGCCGCCGCATCGAAAGCGTGCTCGCGCGCGAGCGCTGCCGCGAAACCATGGATGTGATCGTCGGCGGCGATGATGTCGTCGAGCCCAAACCCGCGCCGGAGGGCATCCTGCGGGCCCTGGCCAGCCTGCATCTCGCTCCCGCCGATTGCCTGTATGTCGGCGACAGTCCGGTGGACGCCGCCGCCGCGCAAGCCGCCGGCATGGCCTTCGCTGCCGTCGCCACCGGGGTCACGCCCGAGGTCGAACTGCGTAGCTGGCAACCGCGGGCGCTGCTGCGCGGCTTGGCGGAACTCCCGCCGCTGCTGGCGGAGTGATCGCTGCTTCATCTGTTCTTAGCGGATGGTCAGTGGTCATTCGGGATCCCGGGTGTCTGCTCATCTCCCGCTGAATTTTCTCCGCTGGGTAGCTTTCTACTCCTCCTGCTTCTGGGCTCGATCGGTTGCGCGATCATTCAAAATCGCTTCAATCAAACTGAGCTGGTTAATGCCGCCGCCGGTTCGAGTGCTTAAGGCGGCCGTATCAATGTTGGGGGTCTGGCGTGCTTTTGTGGGCGGCCTCCGCCGGACCCAGTGTATTCTGCCGGCTATGACATCCCGGCTTGTAGTTTTCGCTCAATATAGCTTGGCAGCGCTGTGGCTCGTCGCCGTCGCGTCCGCCCAGATTCCCGCCGGCATCCCGCGCGCCCTGGCGCGCCGGCGCGCCGCCAATATCTCGCGCCTGCATTACCGGCTCGCGCTCACCCTCCAGCCGCGCGCCCGCCAGGTGCCGGGCACGGTCGAGATCACGTTCCGGCTGCGCCATGCGTCCGCAACCCTGCTCGATTATCGCGACGGCAGGCTCCAGCGCCTGGTAGTGAATGGCCGTCGCGTCGCGCCCAAAATCGTGAACGGCCACCTCGCCCTCGCCGCGGCGCTGCTGCGCCCCGGCGAAAATACCGTCCGCGCGCGCTTCCTCTCGGGCATGGGCCCCGCGGGCTGGCCCATCGTTCAGTATGAAGACCATGCCGATGGCTCGGAATACATCTACACCCTCTTTGTGCCGATGGACGCCAGCATGGTCTTCCCCTGCTTCGACCAGCCCGATCTCAAAGGACGCTTCCAGCTCGCCCTCACCGCGCCCGCCGCCTGGACGCTGATCTCCAACACTGCTCCGCGGCGGCGATCGCCGCTGGCCAACGGCGCGGCCAAAGTCGTCTTCGGCGAAACCCGCCCGCTGCCCACTTACCTGGTCGCTTTCGCCGCCGGCCCGTTTGACAAGCTCGAACGCGCGGGCGAGCCGGCGGTTTATTTCCGCAAATCGCAGCTCGCGCTGGCGCGCCGCGATGTGCCTGAGTTGCAGCGCATCACCGCCCGCGGCATGCGCTTCTTTTCCGCCTATTTCGCGCAGCCCTTTCCCTTCCCCAAGTACGATATCGTGCTGATTCCGGGCATGGCCTACGGCGGCATGGAGCACGCCGGCGCAACTTTCTTGCGCGAGGAAGCGGTGCTGTTTCGCACCGCCACCACCCGCGACGATATCCTCGGCCGCGATATTTTGACCCTGCATGAGCTGACCCATCAGTGGTTCGGCGATCTAGTGACGATGCGCTGGTTCGACGATCTGTGGCTGAAGGAAGGCTTTGCCCAGTTCATGGCTTACCGCGCGCTGGCCGCCCTCCGCCCGCGCGATCAGGTCTGGAAGCGCTTTTACGAGCGCATCAAGCCTGGCGCCTATGGAATTGATGAAACCCCCGGCACCACCCCTATCTACCAGAACATCGGCAACCTGGATATCGCCAAGTCGGCCTACGGCGCTATCGTCTATTCCAAGGCGCCGGGGGTGCTGAAACAGCTCTGGTATGTGTTGGGCGATCGGAACTTTCGCAACGGCCTGCGCCATTACCTGCGGGCGCATGCCTACGGCAACGCCACCTGGAGCGATCTGGTGCATGCCCTCGAACAGGCGTCGGGGCGGCGGCTCGGCGGCTGGGCGAATGCCTGGATTCGCAAGCGCGGCATGCCCCAGGTCAACGTCGCCTGGACCTGCTCGGCGGGCAAGCTGGCGCGGCTGACTCTGTTGCAGCGCGATGTGCTGCATGAAGGCGTGGTCTGGCCGATCGCCACCGAAATTCTGCTCGACGAGCCGCGCGGCAAGCCGGTGCGCTTGCGGGCGGAATTTTCCACCTCCTCGGCGGTGGTGCCGCAGGCGGCGGGATTGGCCTGCCCCGATTGGGTCTTCGCCAACGACCGCGATTACGCCTATGGCCGCTTCCTGCTCGACCGGCGCAGCCGGCGTGTGGTCATGCGGCGGCTGGGAACGATTGCCGACCCGTTCGAGCGCTCGCTGCTATGGGGCGCGCTGTGGCAGTCGGTCGAGGTGGCGCAGCTCGATCCGCGGCGCTATATCGCCTTGGCCGGGCGGCTCGCGCCGCAGGAGCGAGACGAAAGCATCCTGGCGGGCGTGCTGGGCCGCGCTGCGTTGGCGCTGCACCGTTATCTCTCCACCGCTGAACGGCGCCGGCTGGACGCGCCCTTGGCCGCGCTGGCTGCGGCGGAAATGCGGCAGGCGCCCCGCCGCGACTTGCGCATCGTGTGGTTTCACGGCTTTCGCGGCTTGGCCGAAAACCGCGCCTCGCGGGTGCGGCTGAAGCAATTGCTGGCCGGCTCGCTGCGCTTGCGCGGCATTCGCCTGCGCCTGCTCGACCGCTGGCGCATCGTCGCCACGCTGGTCGCGCTGGGCGATCCCGAGGCCGGAAATCTCCTGGCCCGGGAAAAGCGGCGGGACCACACCTCCGAGGGGCAGAAGTATGCCTACATGGCGGCGGCGGCGCGCCCCGTCGCGGCCGTCAAGCGCTGGTACTTCAACGACTATCTCCACAACCGCCGGCGCCCGGAAGACTGGGTGCAGACCAGCCTGGGCGCGTTCAATTACTGGAACCAGGCGGCGCTGACCCGGCCCTATCTGCGGCCGGCGCTCGCGGCGCTGCCGCAAATCGAAGTCCAGCGCAAAATTTTCTTCCTCGTCGCCTGGCTGGACGCCTTCATCGGCGGCCAGCATTCGCGCCAGGCGGACGCCATCGTCCACCGCTATCTCGCCCGCGCGCAAATCGCGCCCGATACCCGGCTGAAAATCCTTCAGGCGCTGGACGCGCTGGATCGCACCGTGCGCATTCGCAAAAAATACGCCGGTGGAAAGTAGCGTTCTTGGGGTTCAGCGCAGCCGTGCGCCGTTGGGGGTCTCGGCGGGCACGGAAACCAGCGTGGGTTTCCCCGTGGCCGGATCGCTGGCCGCGACGATCATGCCATTCGACTCGACTCCGCGCAGTTTGCGCGGCTCGAGATTGGCCACGATCACGACTTTTTTGCCGACCAGGTCGAATGGCGTGTAAGCTTCGGCGATGCCGGCGACGATTTGCCGCGTCTCCGTGCCGATATCCACCGTCAGCTTCAGCAGCTTGGTCGCCCCGGGAATGCGTTCGGCGGTTTTGACCTCGCCCACCCGCATATCCACCTTGGCAAAATCGTCGATCGCGATCCGGGCGGCGGAGCCGCTGGCGCCCGCCGCGGCTTGGGTTCCCGCGGCCGCGGCGGCGGGAGCATTGGCAGTGGGAGCGCTGGCCGCGGCCGGCGGTACGGCCGTTGCCGCTTTGTCCATGACGGCGGCGGGCGTCGGAGCCGTGGCATCGGCTGGCGGCGCGGAAGCCGCGGCGGCGCTTTGGCCGGCGGCGGCTTGGCCGCTGCTGGCTGCGGCTTCGGACTCGGTTTCCAGCCGGCGCAATTGCTCGATCGCGACAGCTTTCTCCAGCCGCGGAAACAGCGGCTCGATGGGCGCGATTGCCTGGTCCACCGGGATCTTGCCCCAGGTGAGCCCGTCAATGCGCTGCGCTGCGTCGCCTTCCAGGCCCAACTGGGTCCACAAGCGGTTGGCGCTGCCCGGCAGCACCGAAGCCAGCAGCACCGCGATGAAGCGTAGTCCTTCGGCGGCGATATGCAGCACGGTGGCCAGGCGAGAGCGCGAGCCGGAATCGTTTTTTTCGGCCAGCGCCCACGGCTCCTGGTCCACCAGATAGCGGTTCAGCCCGGCGATGAGCTGCCACACCGACTCCAGTCCGCGCGCGAAGTGGTGCTGATCGAAGGCCTGGCGCAGCTCGTCCCGCGCTTGTTCGGCCAGGCGCATGATCTCCAGGTCCCCGTGCAGCCAGGCCACGCCGGCGGCGGGATACGGAATTTTCCCGCCGAAATAGCGGTGGATCATGTTCAGCGTGCGCGACGCGAGATTGCCCCAGTCATTGGCCAGGTCGCTGTTATAGCGGCTGACCAGCGAGTCGTAGCTGAAGCTTCCGTCCTGGCCGAAGCTGATCTCGCGCAGCAGGAAATACCGCAATGCATCGCTGCCCAGCACGCGCCGGATCGGTTCGGCGCGCACCACGTTGCCGCGCGATTTCGACATCTTTTCTTCTTCAAACAGCAGCCACCCGTGGGCAATGATGCCGCGCGGCAGCGGCAGCCCCGCCGCCATCAGAAAGGCCGGCCAATACACCGCGTGAAAGCGGACGATCTCTTTGCCTACCAGGTGCCAGGCGGGCCAGAGGTCCTGAAAACGCTGCCGGTCGGCGGGCAGCTCGGAGCCGTAGCCGATGCCGGTGAGATAGCCGCAGAGCGCGTCCAGCCAGACGTAGAAAACATGCTTTTCGTCGCCCGGTACCGGAATGCCCCAGCGGATCGAGGTGCGGCTGATGGAAAGGTCGCGCAGCCCGGCCTGGACGAAGGCCAGCACTTCGTTGCGCCGGCTTTCGGGGCGTATGAATTCCGGCTGCTCCTCATACAGCTTCAGCAGCGGCTGTTGAAACGCCGACAGGCGGAAGTAGTAATTTTCCTCGGTCAGCTTCTCCGTGGGCCGGCCGCAGGTCGGGCAGACGTCGCCCGGCTGCCCTTCGACGTACAGCTCGTCATGGACGCAGTACGCGCCGCTGTATTCGCCCTTGTAGATGTGGCCGTTGGCCTGCATGCGGCGGAAAACAGCGGCCACGGCGGCGGCATGGCGCGCCTCCGACGTGCGTATGAAATAGCTGTACCGCAGCCCCAGCCGGTCCCACTCCTCGCGAAAGCGGGCGGCATTGGCGTCGGCGAATTGCTGCGGGGTGATGCCGGCGGCCTCGGCCGCGCGCTGTATCTTTTGCCCGTGCTCGTCGGTGCCGGTGAGAAAGGAGGCATTCTCGCCCAACTGCTGCCGGAAGCGGACCACCGTGTCGGCCACGATGGTCGAGTAAGCGTGTCCCAGGTGCGGCCGGGCGTTGACGTAATAGAGTGGAGTGGTGAGAAAAAAACGGGACATGGAGTGGGACAGCGGCGCGCGTGCCGTACAACCGCGCCCGGCGTAAATTTCAGTATAAGGCGGCTCGGCCGCCGCCCGCGCATCGCGTGGGCGCGCGTTTTCTCAACTGCGGCGCGAGTCAAGCGCGGCCGGGCGTTAGCCCTGGCGCGTGTTAAGCGCCGCCGGAAGGGCCGGGCGTCGTGCGATGGGCGGCGATGGCGGCGGCATAGACTTCTTTCAGCGGCACCTCGGCGCGGCGGGCAATCTCGCGGCAGTCTTCGTATTCGGGCGCGGCATTGAGCCGCCGCGCTCCCGACCAGGCTTCTTTCACCCGCACCGGACCCCAGGGCGTTTCGACCGCGACCGTGCGCCGCTCCAGCGTGCGCCGCCGGGCGAGGGTTTGCCGCACCCCCAGCGTGGTGGTTTCCGCCAGCAGCAGATCCATCAGGCGCGAGGCGTCTTCGGGCCGGGCCAGCAGGGTCAGCAGCGTGCCGGGGCGGTTCTTTTTCATCGCTGCCGGCGTCGTGAAAAAATCCAGCGCGCCCTGCTCCAGCGCGCGCTCGCCGGCGTAGCCGATCCACTCCGGATTACAGTCGTCCAGTTCGGCTTCGAGTACGGCGATGGTTTCCAGGCCGTCGTCCGCGGCCTCCGGTTCCGCGGTCGGCTGCGGCCGCGCCAGCAGCCAGTCTCGGATTCGGTCGCGCCAGCTCATGCTGAGGCGATTTTAGCTTAGGCGCGACAGCGTCACTGGCAATCCGCGCCGGAAAACCATAGAATCGGCGCGAGGTGCTTGCCATGACGTATCGCCGCCGGCGGCGGATTTCCAGCTTTTCCCTGGCATTGCTGTGGCTGATGGCCGGCGCCGGGCTGCGCGCGCAGCGCGCGCGGCTGGCGGCCACGCCGCCTATGGGTTGGAACGATTGGTATCGCTACGGCTGCCGCGTGTCGCAGGCCATTGTCGAGCAAAACGCCGCCGCCCTGGTTCGCAGCGGAATGAAGGCGGTCGGCTACCGCTACGTGGATATTGACGATTGCTGGCAGGGCCGGCGCGACGCGCGCGGCAGAATCCATCCCAACTCGCGTTTTCCCGATATGAAAGCCCTCGGCGCCGATCTCCACCGCCTGGGCTTGAAATTCGGCATTTATTCCTCTCCCGGGCCTACCACCTGCGCCGGCTATCCCGGCAGCTACGGCCACGAGCGCCAGGACGCCGCCACCTATGCCCGCTGGGGAGTGGACCTGCTCAAGTACGACTGGTGCAGCGCCGGCCGGGTTTATCGTCCGGATCAGATGCAGGCCGCCTATCGTAAAATGCATGCCGCGCTGCTCGCCACCGGGCGGCCGATCGTGTATAGCCTCTGCCAGTACGGGCTGGAAGGCGTCTGGCGCTGGGGCGCGGCGGTGGGCGGCAATCTCTGGCGCACCACCGATGACGTCGGCGCCGGCAAGCCGGCGGATGCCTACCTCCGCATGACCCTGTTCGGCTTCGAGCAGAGCGGCCTGGGCCGCTTCGCCGGCCCCGGCCATTGGAACGATCCCGACATCCTGCAAATCGGCCTCGGCCGCCTGAACCCCGACGAAGAGCGGACCCAGATGAGCCTCTGGTCGCTGCAAGCCGCGCCCCTGCTCGCCGGCAATGACCTCACCCGGATGTCGCCGGCCACGCTGGCGCTGCTTGCCAATCCCGAAGTGATCGCCGTGGACCAGGACCGCCTCGGCCTCGCCGGCCGCCGCATCGCCGCCGAAGGCCCGCTCGAAATCTGGATGAAACCGCTCGCCGGCGGCCGCCGCGCGCTGGGCCTGTTCAACCGCAGCGACTCGCCGCTGCCCATCACCCTCCGCTTCCGCGCCCTCGGCCTGCCCTCGCGGCTGCGCCTCCGCGACCTCTGGCGGCGGCAAAATCTGGGCGTCTTTCATCGCCGCTTTACCGCTCAGGTCAATCGCCATGGCGTGGTGCTGCTGCTCGCCCGCGCGGGGACGCGGCCCTGACCGCGGCTGGACGCAACCCTGCCTTCGGCGGCATGATGAGGGCGCGAGGCGGATGGGTGATTGGCGGCCGTGGCAATTCGGATCCCCCCGCCCGGAGGCAAGCTTGATTCCTGTTTCTGCCATCGTCGCGCGCGCCGCGCTGGCTGCGGCCTTGGGTAGCATCGTGGGCATCGAACGCGAGCGCCACGAACGCGCCGCCGGCTTGCGCACCCATGCCCTGGTCGGACTCGGCGCCGCCGCTTTCACCCTCGTTTCCGCCTTGGCCTTCCACGGCCATGGCCGCATTGCCGCGCAAATCGTCACCGGCATCGGCTTCCTGGGCGCCGGCACGATTATTTTTCAACGCGAAATGGTGCGCGGCCTGACCACCGCGGCCAGCATCTGGGTGGTCGCCGCCATCGGAATGGCCGCCGGCGCGGGCATGTTCGCGCTCGCCGCCGCCGCCACGCTGCTCGCCCTGGCCATCCTGGCGGGCCTGAAGCCGATCGAAAATCGCTGGTTCCGCGGCCGCCATCTGCGCACGCTCCGCCTGCTGTTCGATCCGCGCGCCATCTCTTTCATCGAAATCGAGTCGGCCATCGAAGCCGGCGGCTGCCCCCTCGATCAGATGGTCATCGAGCCCGGCCAAGCCGGCGGGCCCGATCGCCTCACCCTCGTCTTCCGCGCCGGCGGCGAGAAGCGCCTGGCCCCGCTGTTGAACCAGTTGCGCCAGTTAGCCGGCGTGCGGCAAATCAGCTCCGAGAACCGGCGCGAGGAATAACCGCCGCCGCCCCGCTCTTTGCCAATTGCCGGCGCACGTGCTCGGCGATGATTTTGCCGTGAAAGCGGCCGTTTTCGATGAAGATTTCGCCGGTCTGGCGCCCGCCCACCACCACGCCCGCCAGGTAAAGCCCGGGCACGTTGGATTCGCACGTCTGCGGATCGCAGATCGGCCGCTGATGGTCGGCCTGGAAGCGGACGCCGGCGGCTTCGAGAAAGTTGAAGTCGAGATGGTAGCCGATCAGCGCGAAAACGAAATCCGCCGGCAGGCGCTCGCCCCCGGCCGGCTCGCCTCCGCTCTCGCCGAGCGGCGCGATGCGCACCGCGTCCGGCTCGATTTCCAGCACCTGGTAGCCCAGCCGCGCGGCAATCTCGCCCGCCTTGATCCGGTTTTCGATATCGGGACGCACCCAATACTTCACGCTCGAGCTGAGCTGCGGGCGGCGGTAAACCAGCGTCACCTGCGCGCCGTGCCGGAACAGCTCCAGCGCCGCGTCCACCGCGGAATTTTTCCCGCCGATCACCACCACCCGGCTGCCGGCAAAAGGATGCGCTTCCTTGTAATAGTGAAAAACGTTGGGCTGCTCTTCGCCGGGCACTCCCAGCCGGTTGGGCAGGTCGTAGTAGCCGGTGGCGATCACCAGCTTGCGTGCGGCGTAGCTGGCGCTCCGCCCGTTGGCGTGCTTGGTTTGCACGCAAAATCCCCCGCTCCCCCCCTCCAGCCGCTCCACGCGCTCGTATTGATGGACGTTCAGTTTGTAATGCTGCGCCACCTTGCGGTAATAGGCCAGCGCTTCCAGCCGGGTGGGCTTGGCCGAGGCCGCGGTCATCGGGATGTCGCCGATTTCCAGCCGCTCGCTGGTGGTGAAAAATACCATCGAGGTGGGATAGTGGAAGATGGAGTTGACCAGGCAGCCTTTTTCGATCACCAGCGTCGAAATCCCCAGCTTCTCCGCCTCGATCGCGGTCGCCAGCCCGGTGGGGCCGGCGCCGATGACGATCAGGTCCCAGCGCGTGGTTTCCGTGCTCGTGTCGGTACCCATCTTCAAAATTGTAGCCCGAGCCGGCTGTGCTACTCTGAATCCAGCTTCGCACCGGAAAGAGGGCGCAGGGATATGCAACGCAGGTTGGGGATCGCGCTGTTGACCTCGGTTCTGTTCTGTTCGCCGGCGGCCTGGGCCGTCAATCGCAAAAAACCCGCGCACCCGGCGGCGCATCCGCTGAAACGCCGCCTGGTCCGCCACCCGGTGCGCGTGCGCAAGCCGGCCGGACCGGCCCCGGCGGCGCAGTTGCAAAAAGATCTGCAAGCCGCCTTGCGCCGCGGCTTCCTCTCCGCCAGCCACATTGCCATCCAGCTCTCCGGCAACTCCATCAATCTCTCCGGCTGGGTCGAAGGCGCTGAAAACCGCGGCCGCGCTACGGAAGCCGCGCGCCGGGTGGCGCATCGCGACCGCTGGAAAATCGTGCACGTCATCAACCGGCTGCAAGTCCGCTAGCCGCCGGCCCGCCCGCGCGCCGCTGCCGGCGCTGGCCGCTTCGCCCGCGGCCGCCGGTCGTTCGTCCTCTGTCACAATACTTGCGAGGACCAAGCATGCGCATTCTGGCCGGCGTCGCGGGCCTGCTGCTGCTGTTCATCGCCCTTTGGGATGGCTTTGAAACCATCATCCTGCCGCGCCGGGTGACGCGCCGCGTCCGCCTGGCGCGCTATTTCTATCTCGCTACCTGGCGCCCGTATTACGCCTGCATGCGGCGCATGCAGCCGGGACGCCGGCGGGAAGAGTGGCTGGCGATCTTCGGCCCGCTCTCGCTGCTCGGCCTGCTGGTCACCTGGGCCGTGACCCTGGTGTTCGGCTTCAGCCTCATCGGCTTCGGCTGGGGCGACCGGGGAAGCTGGACGCGCGAACTCTACACCAGCGGCAGCAGCCTCTTCACCCTGGGCATGGCGGCTCCCGCCAGTAGCGGCGGGCGCGGCCTGGCCATCGTGGAAGCGGGCCTCGGCTTCGGCTTCCTGGCGATGGTGATTGGCTATCTGCCGGTGCTGTATCAGGCGTTTAGCCAGCGCGAAATTCACATCTCCCTGCTCGACGCCCGCGCCGGCTCGCCCCCCTCGGCCGCCGAACTGCTGCGCCGCAACGCCCACAGCCGCCACGAGCTGGCGGCGTTGCTCAAGGATTTTGAAACCTGGGCGGCGCAACTGCTGGAAAGCCACCTCTCCTACCCCGTGCTGGGCTATTTCCGCTCGCAGCACGATAACCAGTCCTGGCTGGCGGCGCTCACCACCATCCTCGATGCCAGCGCGCTGGTGATGCTGGGCGCCGGCTGTGGCGATGCCTATGCCCCCGATCCCCCCTCGGCCGAAAATGCCGGCGCCGGCGTCATCCGCCAGGCGCGGCTCACCTTCGCCATGGCCCGCCATGCGCTGGTGGATCTCTCCCAGGTCTTCGGCGCGCATCCCGATAAAATCCGCCGCCAGCGCAGCTTGCCCCCGGAAGAGCTGGAAAAACTGCAGCAACTGCTCGCCGCCGACCGGATTCCCTGGCTCGGCGGCAACACCTGTTACGATCGGCTCTCGGAAATCCGCCGCGTGTACGAGCCTTATCTTGGCGTTTTGAGCGAGCGCCTGCTGATGGAACTGCCGCGCTGGACGCCCCAGGAAGGCGTGCGCGAAAACTGGCGCACCAGCGCCTGGGACAAAAAAGCGCGCCGCTCCCGCAGCGTGCAATCGGATTGGCATCTCTAGCCGGCATCTTTTCTTGCCGGCAGCTGGAGTGGGCCCCGCAGCCGGCCCCCTTTTTGCCGGGCTTTCTCCCCGATCGCCTTGCCCCGCCCCGTCTTCCCGTCCTCCCTCCCTCCTCCGCGGCCGGGACAACGCCGCTTCCCGCCCCGGCAACTATTCCTGCATGGGCAGCCAACAATCGCACCTGCGGCTGTTGAAGTGGCTGACCCTGGTGATGTTTTTTTCCGGGCTGACGTTTGTGAGCTGGTGGCTGTATGAAGGGGTCGGTTATTTCCGCGATGAGATGTACACCCAGGATAATTTCGGCCCGCTGCACGGCCCGCGCCTGGCGCTGCCCGACGGCACCGTCCCTTTCCAGGGCCAGGGCTACGACTGGCGGCTGCTGCATCTGCGGCCCCGGCCGCCGCTGCGAGTGGATCCGGCGCTCGGCGCCCGGCTGTACCACGATAACTGCAGCTTTTGCCATGGCGTGGATGGCCGCGGCGACGCCCCGGTCGGGCTTGAATACGATCCCGCGCCCCCCGATCTGAATTTGAGCGTGGCGCGCTCCAGCCCCGCGCGGTTGTTCCGCGCCATTAGCGACGGCATGCCTTCGGCCCCGGCGATTGACGTCGAGCCCGATCCCGGCGCCAACTGGCATGCCTATCGCCTCTACCTGGATGAGAGCCAGCGGCGTCAGATCTTGGCGTATCTCGAGGCTCATTTCGGCCCCGGCAAAAACCCGGGCGCGCCGGTTTCCACTACGGTGCGTCATCCCTGCGGTAATGTCGCCGGTAATCCGCCCTGCCCCTGATGCGTGCCGGGCGGCGCGCCCGGCAATGCGGCGGAATCGCCTTCGCGGCGGATTCCGTTGCCAACCACGCGCTCCCGGACAACATCCATCCACTATGCCCCGCTTCCGTTTCATTGACGCTTCGCCCGGCAGCACTGCGCGGCGCTTTATCCTCTCCGGCGCGGGCTGGTTCCTCGCCGCCACCCTGATTGGCCTGTTGGCGGCGGTCGAGTTGGTGGCGCCCGATCTGGTCCAGTCGCGCTACTTCCTCTTCCCCCGCATCCGCCCCTCGCACGTCAACACCAACGTTTTCGGCTTCCTTTCGATGATGCTCATCGGCGCCATGCTCTGGGCCGTCAGCCGCCTGGCGCAGGCCCCGCTGTGGAGCGAAAAGCTGGGCAACTGCACCTTGTGGCTCTGGAACGCCGCCGTCTTCGCCGGCATGGTTTCGCTGCCGATGGGCTATACCCAAAGCCACGAGTATGGCGAATATGTCTGGCCCATTGACGTCCTCATCGTGGCCGCGCTGGCGCTGCTGGCCTTGAATATCTTCAAGACGCTCGAACGGCGCCGCGAGCGCCTGCTCTACGTCACCAACTGGTATGCCATCGGCGCGGTGGTGGCCACCCTGGCAGTCTATTTCCTCGGCAACGTGATGTGGCATCCCCTGACCGGAGCGCTGCATGGCATGAACGACGCCGAGTGGGCCTGGTTTTACGGACACAATATCTTCGGCGTCTGGATCACGCCGCTCGCGCTCGGGCTATGTTATTTTTGGCTCCCGCGCGAGGCCGACCAGCCGCTCTACAGCCATACCCTCAGCCTGCTCGGCTTTTGGCCTTATTTCGCCTTCTATATGCAGGTCGGCGCCCATCACCTGCTGGAAGCCCCGGCGCCGGGCTGGCTCAAGCTGATTGCGGAAATCAACAGCGTCGGGCTGCTGATCCCGGTCTATGCCTTTCTCGCCAACCAGTGGCTGACGCTGCGCGGGCGCTGGTGGAAAATCCCCGGCAGCGTCACTCTGAAATTCATCTTTGCCGGCACGGTCATGTACTTCTTCGTTTCCACGCAAGGCGCGCTGATGGCGCTGCCCAGCGAGCAGCGGCTGCTGCACTTCACGAATTGGACCGTCGGCCACGCCCACCTTGGCCTGCTCGGCTTCGCCGGCTTTATCGCCTGCGGCGCCGGTTATGGCGTGTTGCGCGAAATGTATGGCGAGTTCTGGAGCTCGCGCCTGGCCCACCTGCAGTACTGGTTCATGCTGATCGGCATCGCCGGCTTCACCTTCGTGCTCTCCTACGCCGGCCTGGTGCAAGGCAGCGCTTGGCGCAATGGCGAAACGGTGTACCGGGTGCTGCCCGAGCTGGTCGTGCCCTACCTGGCCCGCGCCATCCTCGGCACGTTTATCATTAGCGGCGCCGCCATACAGTTTTATAACTTCCTGCGCACCATCTACGGACGCGCTCCCGTCCGTATGCCCTGGCTCGCGCCGGAAGCGGGCAGCCTGGATGCCGTCGCCGGTGGTTGAGCGCCCCGGCCGTCCTGCCGGAATGTAGCATGGGCATGACCCCTCGCATGGTCGGTGTTGGCATGGCGATCATCGCCTCCGCCACCGCTTGGTCGGTGTTGTTCCTGCCCGGCCTCACCGCCCCCATCCGCCCTTCCGCTATCGCGCGCCGCCTCACCCCGCTCGAGGCCCGCGGCCGCATCCTCTATATCCGCAACGGCTGCATCGGCTGCCACACCCAGTACGTTCGCCCCTCCGATTGGGGCCTGAGCGCCCTGCGCGTTTCCCAGCCCGGCGACTATGTGTACGACCAGCCCCACCTGCTGGGCTCGGAACGCACCGGCCCCGACCTGTCGCAGGAAGGCGGCCAGCACACCAACGACTGGCATTGGGCCCATTTCCGCGATCCCCGCCTCACCCGCCCGGCCTCGATCATGCCCCGCTTCCGTTTCCTCTCCCGCCCGCGCATGCGCGCTCTGATCGCTTACGTGCAATCCCTGGGCGGTAAAATGGCCGACGCCCGCATGGCGCGCCAGAACGACTGGCATCGCCGGTTGCTGGCCGCTTGGCGCCGGGGCGAAGACGCCAACGCCGATTTTCTCTACCGCCGCGTCCCCGCCCCCTGGCGCGTCCTGCCCAATCCCTATCCCGCCACCCAGGCGGCGCTGGCCCGCGGCCGCTTCGTCTATGAGCAGGAATGTATCAACTGCCATGGCCCCCTGGGCGACGGCAATGGGCCGGCGGCGCGCTATCTCCTGCCGCGGCCCTTCAATTTCACCCTGCTCAAGCGCCATCCCTGGTCGGGCGGCCTGCTCTATTACCAGATCATGAACGGCATTACCGGCAGCGCCATGCCCTATTTCAAGCAAGACCTGGAATCGGCCAAAATCTGGGATGTCTCCAACTACATCGCTGTCGAGTTTATCGGTAAAAATATTGATTCCGGCGAAACCGGCTCGGGAATTCCGGCCGCCCGCGAGCCCGCTCCCCCTCCCCGGCCTTGAACTTTAATCCAGCTTCAACTCGCGCCGCAGGCGCTCGGCGTCGAACGGACTGCAATCGAAAAAGCGGCCCTCCGCCTCGAACGTCGGCACTTTGCGCCGGCCGCGGTTTTGTCTCGTCACCAGTTCCGCCGCGCCCGGCGATTCCTCGATGTTGATTTCCTCGTAGGCGATGCCGCGCGCGCGCAAAAACGCTTTGGCGCGCCGGCAATCGCCGCACCACGGGGTGGTGTACATCTTGATCGTGCCCATCTGGCCGCGGCTTCCCTGCCGTCGCGTCCCGCGCGCGCTTATTGCTGATGCAGCCCGGCGCGCTCGCGCTGCGCCAGCAGCTTCATCGCATGCTGTTCGAGCGCCTGCGCCTGCGGCAGCAGCTTGATCGCGCTGGCGACTTCCGGATCGTGGCGGTAGTCAATTTCCAGGCCGCGGTCCTGGCCGTAGAGATTGGTGATCACGTGCTCGCGTATCTGCAGCTTGATCCAATCGGCGTTGGCCGCGATCTCCTGGGCGGTGAAGGGAATGCGCTTGCGCTTGAGAA
Source organism: Acidobacteriota bacterium (assembly GCA_021789895.1). Lineage (GTDB taxonomy): Bacteria > Acidobacteriota > Terriglobia > Terriglobales > SCQP01 > JAKASR01. The sequence goes on from JAJYIU010000034.1 coordinate 26,042, forward strand.
AAGCCTGGAACGCGGAAAGTGTATGCGCCCCTGGCTTCCAGTCGGCCGGCACGCCATTGTGCCGGCTGAGGTAAAAGTCTGCGAACTGTAGGAAGCGGTCGGTCAGCAGGTTGGGATAGAGGCTCTTCTGGAAATCGTCCAGCTTGGGCACGCTCAGCACGACGTCGGGGGTGATGCCGCCGCCGCCGTAAACGATGCGCCCGCTGTCGGTCATCTTGACTTGGCGGTGCGAGGGGGCGGTGCGGTTGTCGTGCGCCCAGAAATAATCGTAGAGCGGCATGCCGTCATAGTCGCGCTGGATCAGCCGTCCGCTCGGCGTATAGTAATGCGCCGTGGTCAGCCCCAGCGCGGTGTTGTCGGGAAGCGGAATCACGGTTTGCACCAGGCCCTTGCCGAAGGTGGTCTGGCCGGCGATCAGGCCGCGGTCGTGGTCCTGTATGGCGCCGGAAACGATTTCCGCCGCGCTGGCGGTGTCGTTGTTCACCAGCACCACCAGCGCATAATCGTGGCCGTGGTTCCCGTGGGTCGCGGTCAGCACTTCCTGCGGCGACGAGCGCCCGTGATGGCTGACCACCACCTGCCCCTTCGCCAGAAACATCCCCGCCACGTCCACCGCCTGCGTGAGCAATCCGCCGGGATTGTCGCGCAGGTCCAGAATCAGCCCTTGCAGATGCGCCGGCCCGCCCAGGCTGGCGATCGCCGCCCTTAGATCGTGATAGGTGCTTTCGGCAAACCCGGTGGTGCTGTTGCCGAGATGTATGAAGCCGATGCCGGGGCGTAGGAGAAACGCGCAGGTGACGGTGCTGTCGTGCACCGCGGCGCGCACCACGGTGAAGTTCAGCGGCTTGGCGTGGCCCTCGCGCATCACCGCAATGTGCACCGTGGTCCCCTTCGGGCCTTTCAGTAATTTGGCGACTTTATCGGTGCTGAACCCGGTGGTCGAAATCCCGTCCACCCCCACGATCACGTCGCCCGGGCGCAGCCCGGCTTTGAACGCGGGCGCCCCGATAAACGGCATCCAGATCACGGTATGGTCGCCCTGACCGCGTATTTCCATCCCCACCCCGTAATAATGCGAGCTCTGCTGCTCTTCCATGCGGGCAAAAGCGGCCGGATCGAGAAAGAACGAGTGCGGGTCGAGCACCCGCAGCATGCCCGGAATCGCGCCGTGATAGATCGCGTCGTTGGCTTTGACCGGCTCGGCGTAGTTCTGCGCCACGATCTGGTAAACCCGCGCGAACTTCTTCAAGTCGTGTTGAATTTCCCGGTCGCCGCCCTGTTGGATCGCCTGCATGCGCGGCCCCAGCAGCCCGCCCGTGATCGAGCTGACGATGAGAAACAGGGCCAGGGAAATGGCAGGACGCAGTTTTTTCATTGGGTAAGGCCTGAGAGATAACTGGTATCAGTATAAAGGATGCTGGTGGCCGCCGGGCGGGGCGAATCGCGCCCCCGATAAATCGGAAATGCGTGCGCCGCCGCGCCGCCGGCTCCAATAATTCCATCTCCCGGCGCCGATTGCGGCTCAGGCGGCCAGCAGGCGCTTCCACTGTGGCTGCCGCCGGCGCCGCCTGCGGCTGGCGAGCCACAGCGCCCAGCCGCCCGCCATCGCCAGTGGCGCCCAGGCATGCCGCCGCAGCTCGAAGCTCGCGCTGTGATGCCGGGCGCGGGCATCGAAGCTGCCGTGCGCGCCGGCGTCGCCCGGCACCGGCTCGAACAGATTGTCCCGCCGCCCGGGCTCGGCCGGCGTCCCGGTCTGCTGCGCGGCATAGCCGTTGCGCGCCAGGTAATGGTCGCCCAGCCCGGCCGCCAGCTTGACCCCGCCGATGGCCAGCCAGGTCGAATATCCCACCCAGGTTTCGCGGCCCTCGTGCTTCGCCGCCCAGGCGATGGCGCGGGCGGCCACTTCGGGCTGGTAGATCGGCGGCACCGGCTGCGGCTGTTCGGGCAGCCGGCTCCGCACCCAGCCGAATTGCGGCGTGTTCAGCGCCGGCATCTGGACGATGACCACCCGCACCCGGCTGTGATCGTGCAGCAGTTCGCAGCGCAGCGATTGCGTGAACCCGGCGATCGCGTGCTTGGCGCCGCAATAGGCCGCCTGCAGCGGAATCGATCGGTAGGCCAGCGCCGAGCCTACCTGCAGGATCACGCCCCGGTCGCGCGGCAGCATCCGCTTCAGCGCCGCCAGCGTGCCGTTCACCGTCCCCAGGTAGGTCACTTCCGTGACCCGGCGCACTTCTTCCGGCTGCAGCTGCTTCACCGGCGAAAAAACCGAAACCATGGCGTTGTTGATCCAGAGATCGATCGGGCCGAGTTCCCGCTCGATGCGCTCCGCCGCCGCCTCCACCGCGCCCGCGTCGGCCACGTCCAGCGGGCAGGCCATCGCCTGCGCGCCCGCGGCAATCGCCTCCCGCTGCGCCGCTTCCAGCCCCTCCCGCCCCCGCGCCACCAGCGCCAGCGCCGCTCCCGGCCGCGCCAACTCGCGCGCCGTCGCCCGGCCCACCCCCGCCGAGGCGCCGGTAATCACGATCACTTCCCGTGCTCCGCCTTTGACCGCTGCTGGTTCCGCTTTCATGCCTCACTCAGAAGCCGCGGCGCCCCCGGCAGTTGGATCAGCATTGCCCGCCATTCCCGCCACCGCGAAGTTTTTATCAGTTATGCTGTTGCCCATGCAAGCCAATGCCCTGCCTGCGCGCCCGGTCGCCGCTTCGCAAGCGGAGATGACCGAAGTGGTGCTGCCCAACGACGCCAATCCGTTGGGCAATATCCTGGGCGGAAAAGTCATGCACCTGGTGGACGTCTGCGGCGCCATTGCCGCGCATCGCCATGCTTCCAGCTATGTCGTCACCGCCTCGATCGATCACATGGATTTCCTCCATCCCATCCGCGTCGGCGAGCTGATCGTCCTCAAGTCCAGCGTCAACCGCGTCTTCCATACCTCCATGGAAGTCGGCGTCAAGGTCTTTTCCGAAAACGTGCTCACCGGCGAGCGCCAGCATACCAGCAGCGCCTATCTCACCTTCGTCGCGCTCGACGCCGCCGGCCGCCGCCGCGAAATTCCGCCGGTGGCGCCCGAAACCGCCGACCAGCGCCGCCGCTTCGAGCAGGCCGGCCGGCGGCGCGAATACCGCATGGCCGAGCGCCAGCGCCGCCGCGAATAGCCCGCGGCTAGGTTCGAAAGGCGCCGCCCCGCCACTCCCGCGCGATATAGGCGCTCACCCGGTAGGCATTGGCTTGAATCGTCAGCGACGGATTGAACCCGCCAATGGAAGGAAAGCTGCTGCCGTCCGCCACGAATAAATTTTCCACCTCGTGTGCCTGGCAGTTGGCATTGAGCACGGATGTTTTCGGGTCGCGGCCCATCCGGCATCCCCCCACCTGGTGCTCGCCCAGCCCTCCCCAGCGGATGTGGCTCGCCGCGCGTTCAATCTCTGCTTCGCTCGCCGGCCGGGGCAGCAGCGCTTCGATCGCCCCGGCCGCGCGCAGGATTTCAATCATGCGATTGCGGAAAAAGTAGCTCGAACGCACTTCCAGCGGATGCGCGCGGTGCGTGACCCGCAGCACCGGTATCCCCCACGCGTCGCGCACTTCCGGATCGAGATCCACCCGGTTGTTTTCCGTCGGCAGCCCGATCCCCGGCGCATACAACCCCACCGTGCGGCGGAAATAATGCCGCACGAACTGTTTCGCCCGCAGTCCCCAGGGGTGCGTGCCGAAGCGCCCGCCGCAGTTTTCGGCAAATGCCAGCGGCTGCCGCAGTTCCGCCATCGTCGCAATCATGCTGCCGTTCAGCGGCGCGCCCCGAGCATGCACGAAGTCCGCCACTGCCGCGGTGAAGCCCGGGCCCGAGGGCTGGTATATCGGCTGTGCGAAAAAACCCGGCAGGCCCGCGCCGCCGGTGTGGTCCATGATGTGCCGCCCCACCTGCCCCTGGCGGTTGGCCAGGCCTTCGGGAAACAGCTTCGATTTGGAATTCAACAGCAGCCGGCAGGTTTCCGTCGCGGAGCAGGCGACGATCACCAGGTCGGCCGGCTGCTCTTGCAGTTGGCCGTCCGGCCCATGGTAGGCCACCGCGCGCGCCCGCCCGCGCGCATCCACCCTCAGCTCGCGCGCCATGCAGCCGGTGCGCAGCTCGCATAGCCCGGTGGCCAGCGCCTTGGGAATCAGCGTCGCGTGCATGGCCGACTTGGCGTTCACTTCGCACAGAAAGCGTTCGCAGGCGTTGCAGTGTATGCACGCCGGCCGGCCATCGTAAGGCCGGCTGAGAATCGCCAGCGGCAGCGGAAACGGATGCAGCCCGAGCGCCCGCGCGCCGCGCGCGAAAACGCGGCCGCCGCGGTCATAGGGTAGCGGCGGCAGCGGATACGGCTGGCTGCGCGGCGCTTCGAATGGATTCGCCCCCGCCCGCCCGGAAATTCCAATCTCGTATTCGGCCTGGGTGTAATAAGGTTCCAGATCCTGGTACGAGATCGGCCAATCTTCCACCGTGGTTCCGGCCGGAACCCCATACAGCGATTTCAGGCGAAAATCTTTTTCGGCAAAGCGCCACGCCATGCAGCCGTACGGTGGCGTGCCGCCGCCGGTGCAGGCGGCCGTCCGGCCATAGCCGCCCTGGTTGGGATAAATGCGGCGCGCCCGCTGCTCCGGCGTCAGCCGGTACGTGCGTGGATTCGCCGCCAGCGCCGGCCCGCAGCCCAGTTCCCCCGACGTGTCGTATTGGCTGTGCAGTATGTCGTGCGTGGCCTGGCCCGCGTTCACCTGCGGGCCGCGCTCGAGCAAGACCACCCGCAGCCCGGCCGCGCTCAGGCATTTTGCCGCTACCGCGCCGCCCGCGCCCGAACCGACCACCACCGCGTTCACTTTGGGCAGGCTCATCGCTTCACCGCCCGCCGCCGCCGTGGCGGCAGAAACCCGGTCATGTGCCAGCTCGCGTAACCCGCGTTGCCGCCGTTCGCCGGCGCGCCGTAATAGCCTTCGAGCACGTGCCGCCAGGCGAGGGTAAAAAATCGCTGCCCCGAAATCTTGCGCCAGGCCGCGCCCGGCGCCCGCCCCTGCTCCAGCGCCTGGCAGAGCGCCGTCTGTTGCTGGAAGGTGCACTGCGCGAATTTGCGCCCGTGGAGCGATCGCGCCGTCTGGTCGAGCGCGGCCAGCCCGGCGGCGTAGCGTGGCAGCTTGCTCCGCTGCGCGCCCGCCAGAATGTGGTCAATGTAATGCCCCACCCCGGCTTCGCGCGCGCCCGCATCCGCGTCGGCGGGTATCATCTGCTCGGCAAATGCGGTAAGGGTGGAAACCTGCTCCGCCGTCAGTGCTTGGTATCCCGGCGCGGCTTTCTGCTTGGCCGTCCCCGCCCGCGCGCCCCGCCGCCGCGCGCTCCGCGGCATCCCCGCCGCGCCCAGCAGCCCGATGAATTTTCTGCGCGTAATCCCTGTGTCCGGCATCGCCCGCTCCCGATCGCCCGGCGGCTTGCCCGTCCGCCGCCCTCATCATAGGAGCTTGGCCGCGCGCATTTTTAACAAATGCGCAAAACCTGTCCGCCGGCATTTCTCGCCGCTGGCCGCCGCCCGGCGGCGGCAGCCGTATGCATCCGCGCCTGGCGATGCTTAATGGACGATTAGCGGCGGCCCACGAGTCCACCGATGGGAGTTAGATATGCCGAGGTCGAGTGGGAAGGTCGGGGTTTCCTGTCAGGTCCCGACCCTCCGCGATTCAGTAACGCCAAGGCGAAGGGAGAAGCGAGCA
>JAJYIU010000035.1 GCA_021789895.1 Acidobacteriota bacterium
AATCCTCATGTACGTCCATGTACACCAGGTCGCCTCGCGGCATTGCTAAAAGCAATTTCTGCGAAATTGCTATTGCGCCTCGCTCTGCTCGCGACTTCTCCTTTCGCAAAACCTTCGGTTTTGCTTGACTTCGCCTTAGCGTTACTGAATCGCGGAGGGTCGGGACCTGACAGGAAACCCCGACCTTCCCACTCGACCTCGGCATATCTAACTCCCATCAGTAAACTCGTGGGCCACCGCTAGCGGCATTGCTAAAAGCAATTTCTGCGAAATTGCTATTGCGCCTCGCTCGCCTTCGGTGAGAAGCGATTCGCTTTCAACGGCCAGCTTTCAGGCTTTACGGGCAGCGGAGGGGGTTGCGGAAGAACATCAGCCGGCAGGCATCCAAAGCGGGCGGCCGCGCCATGCGGCGTTCAAGAGCCGGACGGCGAAGTGCGCCGCGCCCCTTCGGATGCTCCTCGCAGCGATGCCGCGAAAAGGCGACTTCCGTATTAGTGGATACTTGCTCCGGATGCTCGGCCATTTTGGTCCAGTTACAGGCAGTGCATTTCCAGGAGACGATCGCACCGCGCGCATTGACCACGGCCTGCAACTGCCGAGGTTTCGAATCAGGGGACATACTAAGTCCCTGCCTTTATCCCGATAAGCGGATTATAGCCTTCGGGGCCGGAAAAACAAGCGCGGGGGAAAGAGGCAGAGGGCGGGGGTCATCCACACAGACAGTGCGGCGGCGGGCCGCGGGGGCGGGCGGACTGGTATACAATGGCGGCGCTATGAACAGCACACGCCGCGAATTTCTGGCTGCCGCCGCCGCGGCGGCCGCGCTGCCCAGCGCCGCCGCCGGGCAATCCACCCACACGCCGCTGGGGGCCAACGACACCATCGTGGCGGCGCTGCTGGGCGCCGGCCGGCAGGGCACCTTCGACATGTACGATCACCGCCGGCAGGGGAAGGTCGAAATCGCCGCCGTCTGCGATGTGTACGAGCCCAACCTGGCGAAGGCGATGCGGCGGGCCGGGCCGCGGGCGCGCGCCTACCACGATTACCGCCAGGTGCTGGAGCGCAAGGACATTGACGTGGTGATCGTGGGCTCGCCCGACCATTGGCATCCGCTGATGACGATCGAGGCCTGCCAGGCGGGCAAGGACGTCTACGTGGAGAAGCCGATCTGCGTGCGGGTGGACGAAGGCCGGCGGATGCTGGCGGCGGCGCGGCATTACGGGCGGGTGGTGCAGGTGGGGACGCAGCAACGCTCGGCTTCCATTTTCCAAAAGGCGGTGGAGCTGATCTGGCAGGGCCAGATCGGCAAAATTACGTTCGTGCGCACCTGGAATTACGCCAACGAATATCCGAACGGGATCGGGAACCCGCCCGATTCCGCGCCGCCGGCGGGGCTGGATTGGGATTTTTGGCAGGGGCCGGCGCCGGCGCATGCGTTCAACTGGAACCGCTTCGGGCTTTCGCCCACGCCGCCGCCGCGCTGGTCCACGTTCCGGTATTTCTGGGATTACGCCGGCGGCTGGATGACGGATTGGGGCGTACACCTGCTCGACATCGTGCAATGGGCGCTGCGCGCGCAAGGCCCCAGCGTCATTTCCGCCAGCGGCGGCAAGTACCTGCTGCAGGACAACCGCGAAACTCCAGATACGCTGCAGGTGACCTACGAATACCGGTTTCCGCCCTCGCCCTACGCGGCGGACATCATCGCCGAGCCGCTGTACACCGGCCAGCCCGCCGGTCCGCCCATCCATCATGACCAGGGCTGCATCGTGACGTACGAAAACCGGCTGTGTAATTCCAATTCCATGTATGGCAAAAGCTATGGGATCGAGTTTCACGGCACCGCAGGCACGCTATTCGTGGACCGTTCGGGATTCAAATTGATTCCGGAACGGCGCGTGCCGGCGCTGCCGGCAAAGAGCCACGTTGCCGCGCCGTACACCGAGGCGGCGGCGATGGACAACGTGAACGGCTCGCATTTCCGCCACGTGGCGAATTTTCTCGAATGCGTGCGGACGCGGCAGCGGCCGATCAGCGACATCGAGACCGGCATGGACTCGACCTTCACCTGCCTGCTAGCCAACGTCGCGTACCGCACCGGCGAGCGGCTGGCGTGGGACCCGCAGCGGCGGGAACTGATCAACGGCAGCCGCGCGGCGCGGGAGCTATTGGAAATCCGCTATCGCGCGCCCTGGAAGCTATAAGCGGGGGCGAGCGGAGCCGCGCCGCATCAACGCCGGCGCAGCGAACTGGCGTAGCATTCCATACATGGAGGAAATACTCGATCTGCGCCAACTGCGGCCGGCGCAACTGGAGCCGCTGCTGGCGGCCGAGGTCGAGGACTGGCGGCGCGACCTGCTCTGGGATTACGGGGCCTCGCTCTCGCTGATCCGGCAATACCTGACGGCGCGGGTGCTCACCGGCTACGGCCTGGTGGACCATGACGGGCGGGGCACGGCGCGGGGCTACGGCTTCTACCTGGCCGAAGACGATAAGGCGATTCTGGGCGATTTGTACGTGCATCCCGAATGGCGCGACGCCGCCCGCTCGCGCGAGCGGCTACTGCTGGCGGCGATGCTGGAAACGCTGCAGGCCACGCCCGGCCTGTCGCGGATTGAAGCGCAACTGATGCCGTTCCGTCCCGCCGAGCTGCGGCCGGAATTTCTCGCGCACGGGTTTCGCGCATATTCCCGCGGCTTCTTTCGCCTGGAGCTTTCCAGTTGGACGCCGGACGGCAGCGTGAAAGCGGCGGGCGCGGGGCTGGAGCTGGAACCCTGGTCGGACGACGGGCTGGAAGAGTCGGCGGCGTTGATCCACCGGGCGTATGCCGGCAGCATTGACGCCACCATCAACGATCACTACCGCACCGAGGCCGGCGCGCTGCGCTTTCTGCACAACGTCACACGCTTTCCCGGCTGCGGCGCCTTCGATGCCGCCTGCTCCTGGCGGCTGCGGCGGGGGGATGGGCGGTACGCCGGGCTGGTGCTGGTGTCGCGCGTCGAAGACGGGGTGGCGCATATTACGCAGATCTGCGTTCTGCCCGAGGCGCGCGGCGGGGGGCTCGGCCGCCGCCTGCTCAGCGCCGCCCTGAACAGCCTGCGGCTGCGCGGCTACCGCATCAGCACATTGACGGTGACCTCGAGCAACGCATCCGCCGTCACCCTGTATCGCCGCATGGGGTACCGGGAATGGCGCGATTTCGACGCCTATGTCTGGGAAGGCGGGAGAGAAGTTTTCAGCCGTCAGCGGGGGCACATGGGGCGCAGTTAGGGGGCGGGGAATTGCCGGGTGAAGTCCACCAGTTGGCGCAGCTTCCGGCGGGCCTGCCCGCCCGCGACCGAGGCGCGCGCCCGCTGCAGGCCTTCTTCCAGGCTGGCGGCAAGGCCGCCGGCAGCGAGCACGGCGGCGGCGTTCAAAAGAACGATATCCAGCTTGGGGCCTGGATTTCCATCCAACACTTCAAGTATTGCCTTAGCGTTTTCCGGGGCGCCGCCGCCGGCGAGGGCGGCCGGCTCGACCCGCGGCAGGCCGAGCCGGCGGGGGTCGAATTTATAGCTGGCGACGCGGCCCTGATTGAGTTCAGACACGAGCGTCTCGCCCGTGGTGGTGAATTCATCCAGGCCATCATCGCCGTGCACCACGAAGGCGCGTTGCACGCCCAACTCGCCCAGGGCGCGGGCCAGGGTTTCCGTCAGGGCGGGGGAGAAGACGCCGACGACCTGGGCCTGGGCGCGGGCGGGGTTGGTCAGCGGGCCGAGCAGATTAAAGATGGTGCGCACGCGCAGTTGCCGGCGCACCGGCTGCACATACCGCATGGCCAGATGCAGGTGGGGCGCAAACAGGAACACCATGCCGACCTGGCGCAGGCAATCGCCCAGGCGCTCGACCGGCAGAGCGAGGTTGACGCCCAGCGCTTCCATGACATCGGCGCTGCCGCAGCGGCTGCTGATGGAGCGATTGCCGTGTTTGGCCACGGGCAATCCGGCGCCGGCCGCCACCAGGGCGGCAGCGGTGGAGATGTTGAAGGTGCCGGAGGCGTCGCCGCCGGTGCCGCAGGTATCCACCAGCATGAGATTGGCGGGTACGGCAAGAGCCGGAGCGGCGGAGCCGGCGGCATGGCCATCGAGCGCCGGGTGAGGGAACGGCTGCGCGGCGGCGCGCATGGCCTCGGCAAAGCCGACGACCTCGTCCACCGATTCGCCTTTCATGGCCAGCGCGACCAGCAACGCCGCCATCAGGGCTTCGTCCACCTGGCCCGAAAGGATGCCCTGCAACAGCTCCCGCGCCTTTTCGCGGCTCAAATTCCGGCCGGACATGACGTGTTGCAGCGTGGCGGCAAGCATCGGTGCACCGAGGGCAGAGAACCAATTATGGGACAGTTTACTGTTTCAGCTACGGTTTGTGCAGGGGCAGGCGGGTTTCGGGCGGGCGATGCTTCTATGCGATGATTAGCCGTGGAAAATCGGCTGGAAAGCGCCGGCATCATCGGGCTGGGACTGATTGGAGGCTCGCTGGGGCTGGCGCTGCGCGCGCAGGGAGTGCGGGTGGTGGGCTGGGACCGTCCGGAGCCGCTGGCGGCGGCGGCCAAGCGCGGCGCGCTATCGGCGCCGGCGGCGGCGCTGGGCGAAGCCTGCCAGGCGCAAGTGGTGGTGCTGGCGGCGCCGGTGGGCGCGATTCTCGACCTGCTGCCGGAAGTCTTGGCGGCGGCGCCGGCCGACAGCCTGGTGACCGACACGGGCAGCACCAAGGCGGTCATATGCCGCCGCGCGGCGGCATGGGCGCAGGGCCGGGGACCGGCGGCGCTGTTCGTGGGCGGGCATCCGGTGGCGGGCGGCGAAGGCAGCGGCATCGAGGCCAGCCGGGAATCGTTGTTTGCCGGCGCGCCCTGGCTGCTGGCGGGCGCAGCCGGTGACGCGCGGGCGCAACGCTGGGAGCATGCGCTGCGGCGGCTGGGGGCGCGGCCGGGCTGGCTCGCGGCCGAGCGCCACGATGAGCTGATGGCGCGATTGAGTCATCTGCCGCAGCTCGTATCCACCGCGCTGGCGGCGCAACTGCTGCAGGAATTCGGGCTGCCGCTGGACGAGCTGCAGTACGCCGGGCCCGGGCTGCGGGACATGCTGCGGCTGGCGGGCAGCTCGTATGCGCTCTGGCGCGACATCCTGCTGACCAACGGGGAAGAGATCGCCGGCGCGCTGAACGATTTCGAGCAGTTGCTCGATCACATGCGCCAGCATCTGCGCACGCGCGAGCTGGAAGGCATCTTCGCGCAGGCGCGGCGGGCCTATGCCGCGCGCCCATCCGCGCCGCGGGCGCCGGCGCGAGAGGAACCATGAACAAGATCGTGGCCAGCGCCGCCGCCGCAGTCGCCGACATCGGCGACGGGGCGACGGTCATGATTGGCGGATTCGGGCTGTGCGGGAATCCGGAATCGCTGCTTCGGGCGCTGTGCGACCGCGGCAGCCGCAATCTCACCATCATCAGCAACAACTGCGGCGTGGACGGCCAGGGGATCGGCTGGCTGCTCGAAGCCGGGCAGATTCGCCGCATGATCGCCAGCTACGTCGGGGAAAACCGCAAATTCGAGGAACTGGTGCGCACCGGACAACTCGAAACCGAACTGGCGCCGCAAGGCACGCTGGCGGAGCGGCTGCGCGCCGGCGGGGCCGGGATTCCCGCCTTCTATACCGCCACCGGGGCGGGTACGCCCGCGGCCGAGGGCAAGGAAACGCGCGAGTTCGACGGCCGCGCCTACCTGCTGGAGCGGGCGCTGCACGCCGATTTCGCGCTGGTCAAAGCCTGGCGCGGCGACCGCTGGGGCAACCTGGCGTACCGCAAGACGGCGCGCAATTTCAATCCGATGATGGCCACGGCCGCGCGCGTCGCGATCGCCGAGGTGGAGGAGATTTGCGAGCTGGGCGAGCTCGACGCGGAAACGATCGCCACCCCCGGCATTTACGTACACCGGCTGGTGCGCAGCGAAGTGCTGGAAAAGCCCATCGAGCGCCGCACCACGCGGCCGCGGGCGGGCTGAGAGCGAGGCCGACATGCCGGGCACGGACAAAGACCTGGAAAAGCGCTACCGCATCGCCCGCCGCGTGGCGCGCGAACTGCGCGACGGCTACTACGTCAACCTGGGCATCGGGCTGCCCACGCTGGTGGCCAACGTCGTTCCGGCGGGGATGGAGGTGGTGCTGCAGTCGGAAAACGGCCTGCTGGGCATCGGCCCCTATCCGTTCGCCGGAGAAGAAGACCCCGACCTGATCAATGCCGGCAAGGAGACGGTGACGGCGCTGCCGGGGGCGGCATTTTTTTCCAGCGCGGAATCCTTCGCCATGATCCGCGGGGGGCACATTGACCTGGCCGTGCTGGGCGCGATGGAAGTGGACGAGGAGGGGAACCTCGCCAACTGGATGGTGCCGGGCAAGCTGATCAAGGGCATGGGCGGGGCGATGGACCTGGTGGCGGGGGCCAAGCGCGTCATCGTCGCCATGGAGCATACCGGCAAAAACGGCGAGCCCAAGATTCTGCCGCGCTGCCGGCTGCCGCTGACCGGCGCGCGCGTGGTCCACACGATCATCACCGAGCTGGGGGTGATCGAGGTCACGCCGCAGGGTTTGGAACTGGCCGAGACCATGCCGGGGGTGACGCCGGAAGAGGTGCAGGCGGCCACCGCCGCGCGGCTGGCGATATCGCCCGCGCTGAAGCGGTAACACGGCCCGGCGGCGGGGCGGCGGGGCGAAGCGATAAGCGTCGCTGGGCTTCGTTGGTTCGTCATGCTTTAAGCAAAACCTGCGGTTTTGCTATTGGCTCGGCAATCCTCATGTACGTCCATGTACACCAAGTCGCCTCGCAGCATTGCTAAAAGCAATTTCTGCGAAATTGCTATTGCACCTCGCTCTGCTCGCGACTTCTCCTTTCGCAAAACCTTCGGTTTTGCTTGGCTTCGCCTTGGCTTTACTGAATCGCGGAGGGTCGGGACCTGACAGGAAACCCCGACCTTCCCACTCGACCTCGGCATATCTAACTCCCATCGGTGGACTCGTGGTCCGCCGCTAGCGGCGGGGCGATTGCCGTCAGGGGCGGGGCGGGGGCAAGAGCTGGATGCGGTGCCGCACTTCGAATTTTTTATAGCCGATATAGCGCACGACCTCTTTGACCTCCACCGCGCCGGAGCTGAAGCCCAGCCAGTCGCTGCCCGCGCTGTAGGCGGGGAACCACCATTTTCCGTCCTGCAACCGGAACCAGGTGGTGAAACGTCCGAAGAGGTGCTGCCATTCCCGGCCGTGCCGGCGCACGGCATAATCGGGCACCGGCCGGCCGCTGATCTCGACCAGCCCGCGGGTACGCGGATCAATCCAGACGCTGCCGGAGAAGTAGCGCTGCCGGGGCCAGGTCTGCAGCGGCGAAATGCGGAAACGGGCGGCGCGCAGCGACCCCGCCGCGCGCCCGCGCGCATCGCGCAAGGCCACCGTTTCCATGCCGAGAAAGCGGCAGTAATAGAGCTGCAGCCGCTGCGGCGTCAGCACCAGCGGCAGGATGTGGCGCAGGTCGTAACGGTCGCCCTGATCGAGCCGGAGGAAGCGCAAGGCGTTGACTTGCTTCAGCACGCGCCGGACCGGCCGGCCGGCGGTGGTGTAGGTGATATCGGTGAGCGACTGGAAATGGCCGCCGCGGTTTCCGTAGCGGTCGGACAGCTCGTAGAAGGCGAAGTCGCGGCGATAGGTGTAGAGCGCGCGCTCGCGCTGAAAGCGGACTTGATTGCGGGCGGCGGCGCGGAGCAGGCGCTGCATGGCGGCCGGCGCGGAAAGCACCTGGGCGGCGTCCGGCGGCACCGCCGCCAGGGCGGAGGCGAGCAGGGCAAACGCGAGCGCGGCCGCGGGTTTCATGCGCCGCCGCTCCGATCGGCTTCGAGGCGGCGATACAACGACGCCAGCGCGGCGGGCGCAAGCGCTTCGGCGCGCAGGTCAGACGACAAAGTTTCCAGACGCCAGGCCGCTTGCAGGCGCGGGAGGCCGTAGCGGGGCTTCAGATTGTTCCAGAGGCGCTTGCGCTTGCCGGCGAAGGCGGCACGCAGGAAAAGGAGAAAGCCGGCATCGTCTATTCCCCAGGCGCGGAGCTGCGGCGCAAAGCGCAGGCGCAATAGGGTCGAGCTGACCTTGGGGGCGGGGCGGAATGCGCCCGGGGGCAGATCGAACAGCGGCTCCGGAAGCGCGTGCGCCTGCACCCAGGCCGAGAGCAGGCCGTAGGCGCGGTGGCCGGGGGGCGAGGCGACGCGCCCGGCGACCTCTTTTTGCAACATCACCACCGCTTCGTCCAAGGCCGAGGAATAGCGGCAGAGATGCGCCAGGATGGGGCTGGAGATGTAGTAGGGAAGATTGCCCACCACGAGGCGGCGTCCAGGGCCGGGGCCATCCAGGGCATCCAGAGCCGCCGCCAGATCCAGTTCACGGACGTCGGCCTGGCGGACGGCCACGCGCGGGCAGGAGGCGAAGCGCCGGCGCAATTCCGCGGCCAGCCCGGGATCGAGCTCGACGATCAGCAGCGCGGCGCCGGCGGCGGCCAAGCCGATGGAAAGCTCGCCGCGTCCGCCGCCGATCTCAACAATGCGGTCGCCGGCTCGCGCGGCAATGGCGTCGAGCACGCGGCGGCGCCAAGCCGGCGAGGCGAGGAAATTCTGGCCCAGGCGGGAGGGCATGCATGGATGATAAAGCGGACGAGGCGGCGGCGGAGGGGCGGGGCGAGTGGAGAGGAATTGCATCGTTTCAACCGCTGCGGCATCTCATACAATGGGAAAGGCGGCCGTGCAGACCCGGTCCGGCCGCGCAGCCATTCGGGATCGTAACGGAAAGGATCGCGGCGACATGGCGGAAAACATTCTGCAGTTCACCGATGCCAGTTTTGAAACTGAAGTATTGAAGTCCTCAGTACCGGTGCTGGTGGATTTCTGGGCTCCGTGGTGCGGCCCCTGCCGCATGATTGCGCCGCATGTCGAGGCGCTGGCAGGCGAGTTGGCCGGCCGCCTCAAAGTCGGCAAGCTGAACGTGGATGAAAACGTTGACGTTCCCGGCCGCTACCGCGTGCAGGGCATTCCCACGCTGCTGCTGTTCAAAAATGGCCAGGTGCAGGAACAGATCGTCGGCTACACTTCCAAAGAAGCGCTCAAAAGCACCATCGCCGCTCATCTGTAAACGTCCGGCCGCGCCCGCCCTTTGGGACAATTCGAGCGGAAGCTTGCGAGGGGGCGGTGTGTCGGCGATCATGGAAGGCTGAATCACGGCCGCCTAGCATGAATGCTGCAATGCCGAAAACCGCCAAATCGCGCTGTGTGATCGTGGCCGGCGCCCAATGGGGCGACGAGGGCAAGGGCAAGGTGGTGGACCTGCTGGCGCGCCACTTCGACTGGATTGCCCGCTACCAGGGCGGCCACAATGCCGGCCACACGGTAATCATCGGCGGCCGCAAGCACATACTGCAACTAATTCCCTGCGGCATTCTGGGCGGCGAAGCGCGGGCGGTGATCGGCAATGGGGTGGTGATTGATCCGGCGGCGCTGGTGCAGGAAATGGACGGCCTCGCCGCCGCCGGCATAGAGCTTGAAGGACGGCTGTTCGTATCCAACCGCGCCCAGGTCATTTTGCCCTATCACCGCATGCTGGAGCTGGCGGCGGAAAACGCGCCGGGCCGGGTCAAGATCGGCACCACGTCGCGCGGCATCGGGCCCAGCTATGAAGACAAAATGGGCCGGCGGGGACTGCGCGTGGTGGATCTTTACGAGCCGGAACTGCTGCGCACGCACATCGAAAACGCGCTGCGCGAGAAAAACGCGGTGGCCGGGGCGCTGTATCAGGCCCAGCCGCTCGACGCGGGCAGCATCTACGAAAGCTATCTCGAGTACAGCCGCCGCATCGGGCCCTACGTGGCCGATACCGCGGCGCTGCTCAACCGCGCCTGGCGCGCGGGCGAAGCGATACTGCTCGAGGGCGCGCAGGGGACGCTGCTGGATATAGACCACGGCACCTATCCATTCGTCACTTCCTCGAGCACGACCGCCGGCGGCGGCTGCACCGGCACCGGCCTGGGGCCCACCCGCATCAGCGGCGTCATCGGCGTCAGCAAGGCCTACGCCACCCGCGTCGGCGGCGGGCCGTTTCCCACCGAGCTCGAAGGCCCAGTCGCCGACCAGTTGCGCGAGCGCGGGAACGAATTTGGCAGCGTGACCGGACGCCCGCGCCGCGTAGGCTGGATTGACCTGCCGCTGCTGCGCTATGCGGTGCGGCTGAACGGCATGGAATCGCTGGTCATTACCAAGCTGGACGTGCTCGACGGGCTGGCCGAAATCCCCGTCTGCGTGGACTATCGCCTGGACGGACAGCCACTGGCCGACGAGATTCCCGCGACCGTGGCGGGATTGGAAAAACTGGAGCCGGTTTACGCCAAGCTGACCGGCTGGCAGGCGTCCACCGCCGGCCTGAAACGGCTGGAAGACCTGCCGCGGGCGGCGCGGGCGTATCTGGATTTCGTGGCCAGCCGGCTGGAGCTGGAAATCAGCCTGATCTCGACCGGCCCGGAACGGAACGAAACCATCTGGGCGCCGCATTCGCGGCTGGAAAGCTGGCTGGGCATGGAACGGGCGGAGCAGACGGCCCGAAGCTGAGCCCGGTTGAAGCAGCGGTTGAATCCATACAATTAAGCCCGGCCGCGGGAGCCCGGCCGCCGCAGCCGGGCCGGGGCGCATGCTAGACTTGCAAGCGTGAAAATCGCTCTCGCGCAGATGAATGCTACCGTGGGAGCGCTGGCCGCCAATGCCGCCCGGATCGTGGAAATGGCGCGGCAGGCGGAGGCAGCCGGGGCCGAGCTGGCGATCTTTCCCGAGCTCACGATTTGCGGCTATCCCCCGCGCGATCTCTCTGAAAAGCCTGACTTTGTTGCCCAGGGGCAGGCGTGGCTACGCTGGGCGTCGGCGGAAGTGCCGGGGCTGACGCTGCTCTGCGGCTGCCTGGTGCCGGCCGACAGCCGCACCGGCAAGAGCGTCCACAATGCCGCCCTGGCGCTGGCCGGCGGCGAGGTTTTGTTCACGCAAAAGAAGATGCTGCTGCCGACCTACGACGTCTTCGACGACGCGCGCAATTTCGCGCCGGCCGAATCGCAGCAGCCCTGGCACTGGCGCGGGCGCCGATTTGCGGTCACCATCTGCGAGGACGCGTGGAACGACAAGAAATTCTGGCCGCGCCGCCACGCCCGCCTGCTCTACAGCCGCGATCCGGTGGCGGAGCAGATGGCGGCGGGGGCGGAACTGCTGATCAACATATCGGCGTCGCCCTACACTTCGGGCAAGCTCCAGGTGCGCGAGGAGATGCTCGCCGCGATTGCGGCCGAATACCACGCGCCGGTGCTGTTCGTCAACCAGGTGGGCGGCAACGACCAGTTGATTTTCGACGGCAGCTCGCAGGCATTGGACGCCGGCGGCGCCGTAATCGCGCGCGCCGCCGCTTTCCGGGAAGATCTACTGATGATCGAGCTGGCAGAAGGAGGGCGGCGGGAGCCGCAGCCGGAATGCGAAGAACAGGCCATGCTCGACGCGCTGGTGCTGGGCACGCGCGATTATGTCGCCAAGTGCGGGTTCCGGCGGGCAGTGGTGGGCCTCAGCGGGGGAGTGGATTCGGCCCTGACCGCGGCGATCGCGGTGCGGGCGCTGGGGCCGGGGCAAGTGCTCGGCCTCTCGCTGCCCAGCCGCTTTACCAGCGAGGCCAGCCGCCGGGATGCCGCCGCGCTGGCGCACAACCTGGGGATCGAGCTGCGCACCGTGCCGATCGAGCCGATGTTCGCCGCCGCGCTGGACACCTTGCCGGAAGGCTGGGCGGGGCTGCCGGAGTGCGACGCCGGCGGCATCACCGAGCAGAATCTACAATCGCGGCTGCGCGGCCTGGCGCTGATGTCGTTTGCCAACCGGATGGGGGCGCTGGTGCTTTCCACCGGCAATAAAAGCGAATTGGCCACCGGCTACTGCACCCTCTACGGCGACATGGCGGGCGGGCTGGCGGTGATTTCCGACCTGCTCAAATCCGAGGTTTACCGCTTATGCCGATACCTCAACCGCGAGCGGGAAATCATTCCGGCGGCGATTTTGCAGAAACCGCCCTCGGCCGAGTTGCGCTTCGGGCAGACCGACCAGGACGATCTGCCGCCGTATGACGCCGTGGACGCCGTCATTCGCGCCTATGTGGAAGACTATAAGACGGGCGAGCAGATCGCGGCCGAGACCGGGCTGGACCCGGAGCTGGTGCGCGGGCTGATTCGCCGGATTGACCGCAGCGAGTACAAACGGCAGCAGGCCGCGCCCGGGCTGAAGATTTCGCGCAAGGCCTTCGGCATGGGCCGCCGCTTCCCGATCGCGCAACAATATGAAGACGTGCAGGAAGCGCCGGCCCTGCCGGCGGACGCAATCCAGACTGGAAGCCGACGCTCTTAAGATATGAAGCCAAACGCTCGCCGTTTCCTTTTCACACTCACCGGCGCCGCACTGGCGCTCTTCCCGCCGGCGCGGGCGCTGGCGGCCCGGACGGCCCCGCCGGCGGCGATCCGCCGCCGCGCGACAGCGTTTCTGACGCGGGTTTATGCCTGGCAGGGGATCCATCAAATCCTGATCCTCAAGCTCGGGCCGGCCGAAGGCGGCTTGCGCCGCATGACCGTGCGCTTCAGCAACGGGCAGGCATCGGCGATGCGCAATTATTGGGTGACCACCGACGGGCGGGACATATTGAACGGCACCCGGTTTCCGCTGGCGCCGGCGGGCAGCCGCGTCCGGCAGGGGGAGCTTCGCGCGCGCATCCTGGCGTACCTGCATCAGGCTTATCCCAAAGCCAAGGTAACCATCAACAAGATCGGGCCGCCGGACCGCAGCGGCGTGCGCAAAGTCACCGCTTCGGCGCCCAAGCCGCAGGTGTATTGGGTGACGCGCGGCAAGCACAGCCTGCTGGACGGCGAAAAGGACCCGATGAACGGCGATCCATGGGCCAGCGTGCGACGAAAAATCGAGCTGCACGGCGCGCCCGCGATCGGGCCGGCGAACGCGCCGGTCACGATCGTGGAATTCAGCGATCTGGAGTGTCCATACTGCCGGGAAGAAAGCGGGGTGCTGAACCAGTTGCGGGCCGCGCTGCCCAACCAGGTGCGGCTGGTGTTCAAGCTATATCCACTGACCCAGATTCATCCCTGGGCCATGGACGCCGCCCTGGCCGCGACCTGCGTGACGCAGCAGGATCCGGCCCATTTCTGGAACTTCGAGCAGGCGGTGTTCGATGCCCAGCCGGCGTTGGACGCGATGATGGATCAAAATCCGGTGAATCCATTTGCGCAGGCGCCGGTACCGGCGCGCATTCCGGCCCGGCTGCGCGACTTCGCGCTGGAATCCGGCACTGAAGCCGGCGGCTATGACGCCTGCCTGAAGGCGCCGCAAACCCGGAAGACGATCGAGGCTTCGCTGCACAACGGCGACGAGGTGGGAGTGGAGAGCACGCCGACGCTGTTCATCAACGGGCAGCGCATTCCGGGAGCGGTGCCGCTGAGCGATTTGCTGCCGCTGGTCAGTTGGCTGGCGAAGCAGCCGCGGCCGGCGCCGCGGAGGCGGCGCCTGGCCCTGCGCCGGCGATTGCACGGCCCCCAGTGCGGCCTGTGCCGGCCGCTGCCGCCGCTGCCGGCCAAGCCCCAGCCGGCGGCTACGCCGCACCGTTAAATTGCCGCCATGCCCGACGGAGCTCCACGCAACTGGCGATTGTGGATCAGCCAATCCCGCCTGGTGCTGATCGGATTGATCATTGCCGGCCAGTTGGCGTCGAAGGGCCGGAGCCTGGAATCAGCAGGGGACCGCCTGTTCTGGGACGCGATCGTGGTGTGGCTGCTGTGGGCGGGGTTGGAATGGCTGGCGGCCCGCTCGCACTGGCGGATGCCGCTGCCGGTTAGCCTGGAGCCGCTGCGGCACCGCTATATCGAAGGCGGCGGGTTGCTGTGCGATGCGGCGCTATTGACCGGGGTGGTGTACGCCACCGGCGGTCCGAACAGCTTGAACGTCGGCTGGTACGCGCTGCTGGTGATCGCCAGCGCGCTGGTGTTTTCCCGGCGCGGCGTGTTCTACCTGGCCGGCGGGCTGCTAGCGGCGCTGGCGCTGGTGGTGGCGCTGGTATTCACCCATCAGTTACCGCCGATCTGGCAGGAACCGATCAGCGCACGGGTGGCGCTGCTGGCATTGGTCCTGGAAGGGCTGGCGCTGCTGGCGACGGCCTATCTGACCGGGCTGATGTCGGCGCGGCTGCGCGAGACGGGCGCGGCGCTGCGCCAGCAAAGCGCCATTCTGGCGACGCTGCGCGCGCTCAATTCCAACATCATGCGCTCGATCACCGGCGGCGTGATCAGCACCGACCTGGACGGCCGCGTCTATTTCGCCAATCCCGCCGCGGAACAAATTCTGCGCCATCCCATCACCGCCGGCTGCGACATTCGCGAGCTGCTGGGTCCGGACATTCCCAGCATGCCCGGCTTGCGGCAGGAATTGACGCTGCCCGAGGCGGGGGGGAACCGGCTGCTGGGGTTGAAAATGGATACGCTGCGCGAAGGCGGAACGACCATCGGCCATGTGTACAGTTTTCAGGATCTGACGGTCTTGCGGCGGCAGGAACTCGAGGCGCGGGCGCGCGAGCGGATGCAGGCGCTGGGACGCATGGCCGCCGGGCTGGCGCACGAGATCCGCAATCCGCTGGCTTCGCTTTCCGGCGCGGTGCAATTGCTGGCGCGCTTTGCTCCGCTCGACGAAGAGGAGCGCCAACTGGCGGGGATCGTACTGCGGGAATCGGAGCGCCTGAACCGCATCGTGACGGAATTCCTGCACTTCGCCCGGGAGCCGGAGATTCGCCGTTGCCGGCTGGACCTGCGGCAGTCGCTGACGGAGGTGCTGCAACTGGCCGCCCACCGTCCCGGCATGTCCATGCGCATCGAAACCGAACTAGGGCCGCAGCCGATCTGGGTGGACGCGGACGAGGACCGACTGCGGCAGGTGTTCTGGAATTTGTGCGACAACGCCGCCAAGGCAGTATCCGGGCTGCCATCCGGGCAGGGCCGGCTGCGGATCGAAGCGCAACCTTCGGCGGCGGGCGTGCGGCTGGAATTTCGCGATAACGGCTGCGGGCTGCGTCCGGAACAGATGGAGCGTATTTTCGAGCCTTTCCATTCCGAGTTTTCCGGCGGCGTGGGTTTGGGGCTGGCTACCGCCTATGTCATGATCGAAGCGCACGGCGGGAAGATCTGGGCGGAAGCCGCTCCCGGCGGCGGCGCGGCGCTGGTGCTGCAGTTGCCGCTGGCGCCGGCGGCGGCCGGAACCGCCGAGGCTTAAGCGTCGAAAGCTATGGCTTTGATTCTGATCGTGGACGACGAGCCGGCGATACGGGCGATGCTGGAAATCGCGCTGCGCAAAGAAGGGCACCGCGTCGAATCCGCCGCCACTCTCGCCGCCGCACGCCAGAAATTGGGCGCGGCGCTGTACGACGTGGTCATATCCGACCTGCGGCTGGAATCGGGAGAAGAGGGGCTGGAGCTGTTGCGCGAGTGCCAGCGCCTGGGCTCGGATACCGCCTTCATCCTGGTCACCGGCCATCACAGTTTAGAAAGCGCGATCGAGGCCATCAAGATCGGCGGCGCGGCCGATTACCTGATCAAAGGCCCCGACCTGGTGGACCAGGTGTTGCGCGCCGCCCGCCGCTCGCTCGACAGCCAACGCATGCAGCGGGAAAACCAGAGCCTGAAGCGCCAACTGGCGCAGCAGCAGGCGCTCGATACGCTGATTGGCGCCAGCCCGGCGATGGAGCGGGTGCGGGAAAGCATTCGCCATCTGGCCGCGTCGGAGAGCACGGTCATGATCCGCGGCGAAAGCGGCACCGGCAAGGAAGTGGCGGCGCGCGCCCTGCACCAACTTTCGCCGCGCCGCGACCATGCGTTCATCAGCATCAACTGCGGCGCGCTGCCGGAAGGGCTGCTGGAAAGCGAGCTGTTCGGCTGCATCAAAGGCGCCTACACCGGCGCCTGGCGCAATCGCCGCGGGCTGTTCGAGGCGGCCGACGGCGGCACGCTGCTGCTGGATGAAATCGGCGACATGCCGCTGCCGATGCAGGTGGCGCTGCTGCGGGTGCTGCAGGAGCGGCAGGTGCGGCCGCTGGGCTCGGACACCCAGGTGCCGGTGGACGTGCGCGTGCTGGTCGCCACGCACGCCGATCTCGAGCAGGCGGTGCGCGAAGGGCGCTTTCGCGAAGATCTGTATTACCGCATCAACGTGCTGCCGCTCGAGCTGCCGCCGTTGCGCCAGCGGCGGGAAGACATTCCCCTGCTGGCGCAACATTTTCTGGAACGCTTTGCGCGCCAGCTCGATAAGCCGGTCAAGCGTTTTTCCACCGCCGGGCTGGAACGGCTGCAGGCGCACGATTGGCCGGGCAACGTGCGCCAACTCGAACACACGGTCGAGCGCGCGGTGGCGCTGGCCGCAGGCGAAGAAGCCGAGCCGGACGGGCTCGCCAGCTACTCGCCGGCGCGCGGGGGCGAGGCCGCCCCCAGCCTGCCCGATTCCGAGCTGCCGCCGGAAGGACTGGAGGCGCGGCTGGCAAGCTACGAACGCCACTATCTTTCCACAGCGCTGGCGCAGGCCGGAGGCGTGCGCACGCGCGCCGCCGAGTTGCTGGGCCTGTCGTATCGATCCTTCCGCCACCATGCCGCGAAATACGGAATCTGATCCCGGAGGCCGCTCGCCCTGGGTGATCCTGGCGCAATACAGCGGGCTGGTGCTGCTGTTGCCGGCGGCGGTGCTGGTCGGCTATTGGCTCGGAGAGGCGCTGGACCATGCCCTGCACAGCGGGCGGTTGTGGACCGTGATCGGGACCTTGCTCGGCGCGGCCGCCGGGATTTATCAACTCTTGCGCGAATTGCTGCGGACGAAATGACCGGCTGGGATGGCGAATGCAGGCAGAAACGGGTAAAGCCATGCACTGCGAGGGCAGGAGGCGGTTAAAAAACGCCGGCTCGCAGGCCGCCGCCGGAACTCCATCCGGCGCTATGGCGGCTGCCGCATTTTTGTTATAAATTAGCCCACGGTGATGCGCCATACGGGACCCAGCCAAAGCGGAGAAGGCGGTGGTGTTTTCGAATCCATTGCCAGCGACCTGCGTTTCACGCTGCGGTTATGGCGGCGCTCGCCGGGCTTCTACGCCCTGCTGGCGCTGACGCTGGCGCTGGGCATCGGGGCCGCCACCTCGGTGTACAGCATCGCCGAGGCGCTGGTTTTACAGCCGCTGCCGTTCCCGCAGCCGGACCGGATCGTCGAAATCCAGCAATATCTGCGCTCGTCGCCTTCCAGTTTCAGCCTGCTGGCGGGGCCCGATTATCTGACTTACCGGCGCCAAAATCAGGTATTCAGCTCGATGGCGCTCTACCGCGGCCGCTACTTCAACCTGAGCGGGGACGGGGAACCCATACGGGTGCTGGCGGGCGTGCTGCAGCCGGGGTTTTTTCAGGTGCTGCGCCTGCCGCTGATGCAAGGGCGGGAATTTACGCCAGCGGAGGCGGCGGCGGATGCGCCGGTGACGATACTCAGTTACCGGCTGTGGCGCACGCGCTATGCCGGGCGAGCGGGGCTGGTCGGCCAGACGATTCAGCTCAACGGGGCCGCCTATCGCGTAGTCGGCATCACGCCACGCCACCTGCGCTTTACCAGTTGGGCGCAGCTTTTCGTGCCTTTGAACCTGGCCGCGCCCGCGGTGCACGCGAAAGGGTCGCATGCATTTCTCGCCATCGCGCGGCTGCGAGCCGGCGTCAGTCTTACCCAGGCGCGAAGCCAGATCAGCTTGCTGGCGCGCCAGCGGGAGCAGCGGCATCCCCAAAGCGATCACGATATCGCGGCGCGATTAGTGACGCTGCCGGATGCCATCTACGGCAACCAGCGGGAAGTGATTGGCTTGTTGCTGCTCGCGGCGGGGCTGCTGTTGCTGCTGGCTTGCGCCAATACCGCGGGTCTATTGCTGGCACGCAGCCGCCACCGCCGGCAGGAAATCGTGCTGCGCACCAGTTTGGGGGCGACGCGCGGCCGGCTGATACGGCAATTGCTGCTGGAAAGCTTGTGCCTGGGATTGGTGGCGGGAGCCATGGGATTGCTTTGGACGCCGCTGGCGCTGCACCTGATCCGGGCCAGCGGCTGGCTACCCCATGCCGCAATGGATTCCCTGCGGCTCGATCCCGGCATTTTGGCTTTTACCCTGGCGCTGGCGCTGCTCAGCGGCATTTTATTCGGCCTGGCCCCGGCGCTTGACAGCTTCCGCGGCGACCTGCGCTCGCTGCTGCAGTCGAGCGGCGGCCGCAGCCTGGCAGCCGGCAATTGGCGCACGCATCGCGTGCTGATTATCGCCGAGTTGGCCATCGTGCTGGTGCTGCTCGGGCAGGCGGGGCTGCTGGCGCGCTCGCTGCTGCAGTTGAACCTGGTGCCGCTGGGGCTGAATCCCAAGGGAGTGATGGAACTCTCCATCAGTTTTCCGATATCCAACAATGCCGATCAATCCGAACTGCGGCAACAGGCGCAACAGATGGTGCAGTCGCTGGCGAGGATGCCGGGCGCCCGCTCCGCTGCGGCGGCGATCGAACTGCCGCCGCGCGGGTATTTCACCGGCACGGTAGTGATTCGCGGCGTGCCGGAATCCGTTTACGATGCCGGCCCCTACGTGCGCCAGGCCATCATTACGCCGGCTTATTTCCGGACGCTGCGGATACCCCGGCTACGCGGCCGCGCACTGCGCTGGAGCGACGGCAAGGGCGCACAGCCGGTGATCGTGATCAACCGCGCGATGGCGCGCTACTTTTGGCCGCACGCAAACGCCATCGGAAAGCAACTGCAGTTCTATCGCTACCAGGGGACCTGGTGGACGGTGGTGGGCGAGGTTGGCGACTCGGTTAATACCGGACTGCGCCGGCCGCCGCAACCGGAAATCTATTTTCCGTTGACCCAGGTGCCGCTGCCCAACCCGATGCTCTACCTGCTGGTGCGCGGCTCGGGGAAGGCGGCGGCGATGATCGCACCGGCGCGGCAGATTTTACACCAACAAGCGCCGGAGCTGCCCATTATGGAGCCGCAGCCGCTGCGCGATTATATCGGCGCGAGCTTAAGCCGAGCCCGGCTGCGCGCCTGGCTGCTGCTGGTGTTTGCCGGCATGGCGGTGCTGCTGGCGGCGCTGGGAATTTATGGGCTGGTGGCGCATGCCGCCGGCGAACGCCGCCGCGAACTGGCCATCCGGTCGGCGCTGGGCGCCACGCCCATGGAGGTGCGCCGGCTGCTGCTGGGCGACGTCTTCCGACTTACCCTCTGGGGAACGGGAGTGGGGCTGTTATTGGAACTCTGGCTGGCGCGCCTCAGCCGCAGCTTCCTTTTTCATCTCTCCAGCCGCGATCCGATTTCGCTCATCGCCGGCGTGGCGGTGCTGAGCCTGACCGTGCTGGCAGCGGCGTGGCCGCCGGCGCGACGCGCCGCCATCGCGCCCGCTGCCGAAACCTTGCGCGAGGAGTAGGGAAGCAACGAAGAAATGGAGCCGACGACCGGGATCGAACCGGTGACCTGCTGATTACGAATCAGCCGCTCTGCCAGCTGAGCTACGTCGGCAAACCTTTGGAATCAATGATATAGCTTCTATTTGCCGAGGTGGCTAAACGGCTGGTGCCGGTTTTGGTGCCGGTTGAAACCTCTGACAAGGCTCCCTGATTCACCGCGTCCAGCCGCTTAATCGCCCGCACCAGCGCGTCGGGCGTCGGGTGGACGTAACGTTCTGAAACGCTTACCGAATAGTGGCCGGCCAATCGCATAATCAGGAAAGCTTCCGCGCCGGCTTCGCCCAGCCGGCTGCAAAAAGTGTGCCTTAGCGAGTGTACGACAAATTCATTCGGCATGCCCAGCCGCCGGCGTATCCTGACGTGCTGGTGATACAGGTCGTTAACCCGTATGCGATCATCTTGGGCTGTGAATTCATCAAAGACCCGGTCCAACTGCGATTGCGCACGTCTGCGCCGGACTTCAGTCTTGCGCACGCGATAAAGGTTTATGGCCATGCCCTTCGTGCCGGCCTTCTCGCGCCGTTCGCGTCCATTGCCATCGGCATAGCGAATCCACCACACGCCTGAACCTTTCGGGCGTTCGAAGATGCCGCGTTGGTGTTTTGTCATAAGAGCACCGGATCCAACCAGCCGGGCATTTTGATCGGCTTATTTTATTGCGGCTCCGCATTCACACTGCGCGCGAATGGAATGACTTCGCGCATAACCTGATTGTTTTCCCGCCGGCGTACTGTCTCTAAATCAAAGCGCGCTTGGAGGGTCATCCAGAACTCCGGCGTAGTGCCGAATAATCTGGCTAGACGCAGCGCAGTATCGGCCGTGATCGTCCGCCGTCCGTGGACGATCTCGCTAACGCGCGTAACCGGCACATGCAGGTCGAGCGCCAGACGATTCATGCTTAATCCCAGCGGCTGCATAAATTCTTCCGCCAGGATTTCCCCGGGGTGAATCGGCGACATCAAGCTTACGGGCATGTCAGCCTCCTAATGATAATCAACGATTTCGACTGCATAGGCATCGCCATTTCGCCAAACAAAACATATTCGCCACTGGTCATTGATCCGGATGCTGTGCTGACCGGCTCGACTGCCAGAAAGCCTTTCCAGGCGATTGCCCGGTACATTGGCGAGCTCGCTCAGCTCATTCACGGCGTTCAGCACTTCCAGCTTCCGCAATGCCGGCCTGGCAATGGCCTCAAATTTTTTCACTCGTTCGTAATGGAACAGTCTTTCTGTTTCCGACGAACGAAAAGATTGGATCACGACAATAGCGTATTACGCCACGCGTTAGATGTAAAGCATTATGACCGTTGGCCGGGCATCACCACTCTTCTCAGGCCCTCCGACTGTGGTCGCTTAGCGAGATGATTGTACGAGTGTGCCGGAGGTAGCCACTGCGGATGTGCCTGAGGCACACACTGCACAATACTTAAACACAGCTTTCATTTTGGTCGGAACCAGAATCTGCACCAATGCTTGGTTCAGATTCTGCACCAAAGCTGGCACGGATTTTGCAGCAGTATCTGGTGCAAAATGATGTCATTTTTAGGTACCAATCTGAACCGAAACAGCCCCCCTGCCGGGAACGACTAGCTCGCGGCCGACCGCGGCGCGAGCGAAACTTTGGCAGTGCCAAAGCCCGCCACTGCGGGGTCGTTCCCGGCAGGGGGCTTCGGGTCACCCGGTTGCAGTGGCTGCCCCGCGCTCCACGTTCCTTCCGGTTTATCCTTTGCTGAATCAACCGCTTCAATTTTTACCGGTAGTGACGCAGCAGATGAACCACCAGGTGAGGCTCGATGTGAGTCCTGCCTGGTGGGCTGATTTCCACACGAAATCCTTATCGAGAGAAAACCATAGCCTACCGGCGGCTGAAATGTCTCGAATGTCCACTCTTTGGAGTCGAGCATTTTTTGAAATCCCACAGGCGGGGAGAAAAAGACAGGGCGGCAGTAATTGCCGTTCTTATCCGGTCCTTCCAGTTGCATCTTTTGCTCCAGCCAGACGCGAAAGCGGGCCTCATAACTTGGGTCCTGGTAGGCACGGCGGCCCCGGCAAAGCTCGAAGAATTCATGCCGGGAAATGGATTTGTACTCTCGCCAGCGCCGCTCGATTTCGCAAAATCTTGTCCATTCCGGCGCCTCCTGAAGGGTGTTCACGCTGCTCAGTTGGCGCTTGAAATTTTCAAAATAGCGCCCTGCAGCCTCGGCCTTGGCGGCGCTCTCGGCGACATAAATCAGCCGAAAACGCTTTAATCGCTCCAGCAGCTTTTTGTAGCGGTCGAGGAATCGGGCGAAGCTGGAGACGGTCGTCTCGCCCTCATCAATAAAGCCGAAATGGACTGTCTCGGCGCCAGATTCGCCCGTGATAAATATCGGAAAGCGTTCTGCAAACCAACGCCGGCAGACGGTTTTTACCTTGTATGCGGAGTAGTCGGTATGGGGGAGATCGTTTGCCGAGAGGCGGACAAGCTGGCTGAAATATTTGATCTTGTCCTCGGCGGTTTCAAGAAATTGCGCCCCAGAATGCGCCAAAACCAAGTCGAGCGCCAACAATCGCGCCTTGATCATACCGGCGCCGCGGCGCTTGCGCAGCTCGCTGGCTTCATCCCCGAGGACCCGATAGATCGCCGGATGCGAGAGCCAATAGACCGGGTGGTTGGCGCCAAAAAATAGCACCTGACCATGTCTGCGGTCTTTCACTTTTGAGCACAACAGTTGTGCCGCTTTGCCGTCGCCGGCCGCGGCAAAAGCCACAAACTGCCGCCGAAGGAAATAGCCGGAATGCATCGCCGCCATGCGCAGGAAAGCGCCTTCGCGCGGGCTGTAGCCCAGGCCATAGAGCGGATTATCGTAAATGGACGTAAGCTTATTTTTCAAAAGCTGAGAATCTCCCGCACCAATTCGTGGTCGTCCCGAACCCTTGCGCCTACGCTTTCCTGCTCGCCTCGTGCGGCATATAAAACAAAGCCGGCCTGCTGTTTTTGCGCCAGATGGCCGGCGTGATAGGCGGCCGTGGCCAGCTCGAGCTCGACCCGTGCAAGGTCGCCGCCGGGCGTTTCATACTCGATCCGCAGATCGGGGTACTGAACTTTTCCTTGCTGAATTGGCAAATTGTGGTCGGCCGCAACCTGTTCAGCCAAAACCCGGCCAGTACTCCCAGACTGAGCTTCCCGCCGCCTTAGATCCCGCAAATATTCGCGCTTCAGCTCGTAATCGAGCTGCACGCGCCGGATGACGGCGCCCTGACGGACCAGACCGGCGACATGACACTGGTACATGGCGTAAAGCTTGCTATCGTGGAAGGCTTCGCGCGCTTTGACCAGGCGGGTGTAGAGTGCTTGACCGGCATCCCATCCGGGACTGCGTCGCAATTGGCGTTTGCCACTATGGGTCAGCGTGGCGACCCGAACTCGCTCCATGCCGGCTGAGCCATGATGCCGGCGGAGCAGATGCGTTTCGACCAGACCTCGCCGGCGGAGATCTTCCAATGTTTCCATGAGCCGGTATCGACTGCCATGGAATTGGGCAAGGTCCTCGACCCGCACCACGCGGAACCGTCCGATATCGGTCATGACCTTGGTTTCGTAATCGGTCAGTCCATGATCGGATCGGCTGATTTCGCGCTCGCGGGGCAAGTCTCGGCCGGGCTTATCCCGTTCTCGCGGTCCGCGTTCTTCAGAATTGCGCTCGCGGGCTTCGATGGCCGGGGTAGGAATTTGGCGGTCTGGACGGTTGAGAATTTCGGGTTTGGGTATTCGCGGCCGCCCCGGACGGAGCCGGAAATGGCGATATTGCTCGTAGCTCTGCGTGTGCACAGAGTGCGCCGGAGATAAAGTCCGGGCTTGATTCGAGCTATGATCTCGCACCTGAACGGATGCCGACTGCTGTTGGCGAACCGGCTCGTCACGTGAACGCGATTCTTGTGCAATTTCGCGAAGGTCGTCTTTTCGTGCATCAAAACGGCCCATGGAAGACCTTTGATGTACTTTATCATTTAGGCTATTAAGTATAAATATATTTTATATAACTCGCACCTTCCCGCACAGTTATACAGCCGCATGCATCATCACGTATGAATACGCATATTCGCAGTCTATAAGGTATGGTTAGCTTTTTATCATTAAACTGCTATTCAAGCGCCGCACTTTCAATAGACCGGCGCGCAGCGTCTGACGCTCGCGCCAGCCGCGTTGCACCCAGCCGCCCAACAAGCGTGATGCCACCGCCGACGGCGCGCCGACCCAGCTTGAGCCCGCCGCAGCCATAGCCAGCCTGGCGCAGCCGCTGGCTACCAGCGCCAGCATCGAACGGCTCTCGATATTCGCCGACAGTTTTTTGGCCGTGATCTTCCCACCTCCATAACTAAGCGCTTCGCCGGCAACCGCCAGCACCAGGTAGGGAAGGTGAAATGCCAGCGGATTCGGCGACCGCTGGTTCAAATCATGGAGCGCTCTGCCGGAATCTATCCAGTGTTGTTGCAATCCCGCGCCGTATTGTGCCGCCTGAAATCCGCTCCATCCATACCCTCAATCATAGGAAGGAATCAGGTTTATTAACACGGTAGCAATAGACGGCCTTGAAATGGCGCTTAGGAATAGCCTCTTCTTACTTATATAATTTATATTTCGGATTCATAACTGCGGTAATTAATACCGCCAGAAAATAAAATATCATAACCCATAATAAGATTGTAATTATAATATAATATAATAGGTGTCGAGTAATTAATAGTGTCAAAGATGATGAAATAATTAGAGATATTATCATCAGTACTTCGAAAGATATAGCGAGACCTTGTTTGATTTTTATGCCGCAATATGGACAATTTATTGGGCCTTTATTAAAGGCATATCTATTGATGCTATGGTGACAATTGGGGCACGGCGCATTGTACGGCAGCATACTTGTATCCCTTCCTTTTAATGTAATCTCATGCTTAATCTGGTTTGCTTGAGCCTGGTGATCTGGATGTGAAATTGCGAATAATTGCTGTTGCATTTGGCGGCGCGGCGGTCCAGGCCATCGTAAACATAATCAGTCGTTCCATCGGTGCTCGTGAGTCGCCCTGCGGCATCGTAGCTAAAGCTATTGCCCGGCCCGTCGCTGAGCAGATCGCCCGAGGCGTCGTAGCTATAAAGGCCTCCAACTGCTGAGGCGGGGCAGTTCATATCTTCTTAAGTATAAATCCAATTATCGATTCTAAAAATTACTGGCTGAAGCCGCCATGGGTTTCCGGATCACGCCCTTGCGATCGTGGGCCGCAGCGACCGAATCGCCGGCGTTGCCGGCCTCTGTAGCCAATCGAACCGGCAGCAGACTGGTTCCAGATGTCGGCGTTTGCCCGAGTTTGCCTTCCCGATATAACCGGCGCCAGGCGAAGACCTGATTGGCGTTCACGCCATTGGCTCTTGCAATCAGCGCAACCGAGGCGCCCGGCGCTAAAGTGGCTTCGACGATACGCCGCTTCTCGGCCATCGGCCAGGTCTGGCGCTTGCGTTGAGTGGGCTGCGAAGTGTCCATTTAAAAATAGATGGACACGTAACCGAAGTGCCCACTTCCCAAGCTTGAGTGGGTTTATCGCTTGAGTCTAGACGGCCTTGGGATGGCGCTTACGCTTTTTCTGTCCCATTGCCATGCGCGCATTCTACCCACTCATACCCCTCCTCGCGCAAACCTTTTTTAGATCCGTATCCAGACTTTCACCACAGGCTGCTAGTCCCTGCCGCCGCTCGATGGTGTGCACAAACAGCGATGCCTCCAGCAGCGACTCGTGCGTGCCGGTATCGAGCCACGCCATACCGCGGCTCATAATCTCCACGTTCAGTTTGCCGGCTTCAAGGTAGAGCCGGTTCAGGTCCGTGATCTCCAGCTCGCCGCGCGGCGAGGGCTTGAGACGCGAGGCCAGCTCCACCACATCTCGGTCGTAAAAATACAGGCCCGTCACCGCGTAGCGCGATTTGGGCTGCATCGGCTTCTCTTCCAGACTTATGGCGCGGCCCTTGGCGTCGAACTCCACCACGCCATAGCGTTCAGGATCCTCGACCGGATAAGCGAAAACCGTCTGCTCCGTCTTCGAGCGCAGACCTCGTAACTAAATCTCTAAAGAATTGAGCGCGGTTGGCGCGGTCTTTTGCGCCGACGGACACCAACGGAGTCGAAGGATCTGCGGTTGCGTTTGAGCTCCGCGTTTTAACCATGAGGCCGCAGTGCGAGTCCCCGGTCCTTGGTCCCTAATCCCTGGTCCCTAGTCCATGCACTTCCCTCCGCTCCGCGTAGTTCTGCGCAATCCACTCCCGATACGCCCCGGTGCGCACGTTTTCGACCCACTCCGGATGCTCCAGATACCAGCGCACTGTCTTGCGCAGCCCGCTCTCAAATTTTTCCGCCGGCTTCCATCCCAGCTCTCGCGCAATCTTCGCGGCATCGATGGCGTAGCGCCGGTCGTGTCCCGGCCGATCCTCGACGAACGTAATCAATCTCCGCCGCGGCGCACCGACCGGCCGCAGCTCGTCCACCAGATCGCAGATCGCCGTCACCACGTCGATGTTTGCTCGCTCGCTATTTCCGCCGATGTTGTAACACTCCCCCGGCTTGCCCGCTTCCAAAACCCGCCGAATCGCAGCGCAGTGGTCCTCCACAAAAAGCCAGTCGCGCACGTTTTTGCCGTCGCCGTAAACCGGCAGCGGCTTGCCCTCCAGCGCGTTCAGGATCATCAGCGGAATGAGCTTTTCCGGAAACTGGAATGGTCCGTAATTGTTCGAGCAATTCGTCGTCAGCACCGGCATTTTGTAAGTGTGGAAATAGGCCCGCGCCAGATGGTCAGAGCCCGCCTTCGACGCCGCATACGGGCTGTTGGGCGCATAGGGCGTCGTCTCGCAGAACGCTGGATCGCCGGCTCCCAGCGTGCCATACACCTCGTCCGTCGAAACGTGAAGAAACCGGAATCGCTCGCGCTCGGCCCCGTTCAACCCCATCCAATAAAGCCGCGCCTGCTCCAGAAGCGTAAACGTGCCCAGAACATTGGTGCGGACGAACGCCTCCGGTGAAACAATCGACCGGTCCACATGGCTCTCGGCCGCAAAGTGAACCACCGCCCACGGCCGATGCTCGCGGTGAAGGCTGGCCACCAACTCGGGATCGCAGATGTCTCCGCGCACGAACGTGTAGCACGCGTCGCCCTCCAGTTCCGCCAGATTTGCTGGGTTGCCCGCGTACGTCAGCAGGTCGAGATTCAGGACAGAATCCCCGGTATTCTTCAGCCAGCTTAGAACGAAGTTGGAGCCGATAAAGCCTGCTCCACCAGTCACAAGGATTAGGTCTCGCGTCGATGATTTGAGGATTATCTGTGTCGAATTCATGAAGTACAAAACGGAAGAAACTGTCTGGTCCACTTGCCCAACCCAAATCACGGAACGCCAAACCGTTCAGGAATAATTGAACTTGCCTGGTGTGCCTAGCACAACGAAGTGAGCCAGTGGTAGCCGATTATCTCGGTTTTGCCATTGCCCTTCGAAGCATGGCCTCGAACGTAATCGCCAGATGCTCGTTCGTCATCACTTGTTGATCGGACGACCTCTCGTTCTCGCAAGCGGAATGTCGAGACTTGATTCCGTTCGAAGATCTGCTGTGAATACTCGATTCCGACGATCATAGCACCGACCGTTCAGTCGGTTAGGCAACTCATAGCCAATCGATGGGCGACAAGCCGGTTGATGCCAATATAGGAAATGATTATCAGAACGGCGTAGCATAACATCAACGTGGCAGCATAAGCGCAAATCACACTTCGGGCGCTTGGGAAGAAGTAATGAGTTCCATACATTGCACATACCACGAGTATTAGCCTCCCACCGTCCCAGGCCAACCGCCAGTTCTGCAATTCCAACATTGTCAAGGTCATATCAATCGGAGATACCAAAAGCCCTACCACATCTACAAAGGCGAGAATTCTGGCGTATTCTCCCGCTTCACGCCATTTTTCTCCGAAGACTAGCACGAATACTGCCGGCCCAAAGATGGAAAGAAATGTGCAGGAAATAATGGGAATGAAGTAAATCTTCCGAATTAATTTGATGAACAGGCGCCTAAGCGCGATCGGATCCGAGTGTATGAGCGGCGCCCCCTCGCTGACATAGACTTGTTGCAAAGATTGACCGAGCAGGACGCTTGGTATTCCGAGCACGCGATCCACAAGTGCAAACCATCCCGTTACAACAGGTCCAAAATATCCGACAAGAAACAACCCCGGGAAGGCAAGTGTGACGGCAGTCAAAAGGCCGCTACCGCTAAACACGAGGGGAAAGTGCCTATAACGCCTCGCGGCGTCAATCATCTTTCGACTCCTCATCTTTCGCAAGAGATCTGGGCTCTCTTTCCACACTCCCCGCACCAGGCTACCTGTCCCACTTGCGCGGGCAAGGGTCTCGCTCACCAAGAGACCCGGAAGGCCGAACTTTAATAAGGCAGCGCCGAGTTGCAACAGAAAGCGCGATGCGACCTGAATGACTCTTGACTGCGCAATAAGGACAAAATCTTTTCTTCTCAGACTCCAAAAACTAAACACTTGATAAAAGCCCGCTCCCGCCAGACAAAATGGAACGAGCCAGAGGTAATGAAGCAGATTTCCCGAGTGCGTCTGGACCCATGGAATCCGTGTTAGAACAACGAGTAATAGTCCCACCGAAAGCGATGTCGCGGCCGTAGCGCAAATCGCAAAAGCAAACAGGTTTACGGCCGTATCATCGTCTTCGGGAAGGGGAATTGCCATTTCGTAGCGTCCTGCTACGATGATGAGAAGAACTCCTACGATGGAGTTGAATACTTGTAAATATCCAAAGTCTTCAACCCGATAGAGGCGCGTGAGGATTGGGCTGACGGCAAACGCAATCGCCTGAGCAATCGCTGTTCCGCCCGCCAGAATAGAGACGCTTCGTTTCAAGCCGCCTCTAGGTAGTTGGCGGTCTATGAACCTGAGCAGGCTTTTCATCCAGTCCCTTGCCAAATTATTGAGTCTCGCATATTATAGTGAAGTATCGAAGAGGCCCGCTTGCCTCCAGAAGGCGGTGATCAATGCGGGGCGCCGGCGCATGCGGCGGAGGCAGCGGATCGCAGTGTGGCTCAGCTGGCTCAAGTTGCGCGGGCAGAAGTTTGGGGATCTCGTGCTGCTTGAGATGGCCCCAGATATATTCCGTAGGATTGAGTTCGGGCGCATAAGCGGGTAGAAACTGAAGCCCGATCCATCCGGCCTGGCTCGCGGCGAAGGCTCGCACCGCCCGGCTATGGTGGACGCGCAGTCCGTCCCAAACGATCATGAGATCACCGGGGATAGGATTCGACCGAGATTCCGGTATATGGCGAGCAAGAAAGCAGCGCGTACAACGGGCATTATGAATTCACCTAGCTAGTAGCGGCGCTGCCATTGCCAACCGGATAGCGGGCCAGAAGTTTCGAGGATGAAAAACAAGGTCGAGAGAAAGGAGGAGGGCGAGGTGTTCACAAAAATGCCGGAATAATGCTGGTTTTGCCTTGTCGGATCACTGCAGGAAGGCTCGGCAGCCGCTCGCCGCCGCCGGTAATAATCCAGCGTGTGGGGCGATAAACCGGTGGCTGCACAGAATTCCCGCCGCGATTGCCCGCTCCGCTCGAATGCCTCGACGATCGCGTCTGCCTCTGCCCGTTTGCGTCGCACTGATTGATCGCTCATGCCTGCCAGTTCAGCATGGCAGCGGGATCGGCTTCCACCCTGGGGTTGCTGTGACGCGCCTACCCGCAGCACCACCCATCCAGCGTGGCGCGATGCAGCTCGACCCCGCAATCGCGCTCGATCATGACGCTTTGCCGGTATAAAGGCAGGTGATCACAATATTTTGCCATCAGGCATTCGACGATCGAACCATCCGAGAGCAGGCATTTCTCCAGAATCCGTTCCGGCGCCGGCGCCGTCCGCACCCCGGGGCCCTTGCAGCCGGAACAGGCGCGCTTCTCGCGCCGGGTGAGCAACACATAACGCTGCGCTGGGATCACTTCCAACTGCTCATTTTCTTCATAGCCGATCACCGCCATCTCTCGCCCGCAACGCCGGCATTGCCGCTCGCTTTCCGGCACGGCAATGATCTTTTCCTTGCGTTCCAGCTGTTCCGGCAGTCGTTGCCGCCCCGGGTGCGGCTTCCGCCGGCTGGCGGCGGGGCGATCGAGCCATGGCCCCCGTTGCGCCTCGGCTTCGACCTCGACCTGGCTGACGCCCGGCTCGGCTTCCAGCAAACTCAACTGTTGATCGCTCAGGTGTTCGCTGGCCGGCCCATACTTCTCCTGCAGCCGCTTGCGCCGCTCCAACTCCAGCTTCTCGATGCGCAACTCCGCCGTCACCAGCTGGCTGCGCAGCGCCGGGTGTACACTACTGGCGTGTGGAGCTGTCAAAAAGGTGATTCCTGTCAAAGCGCGATAAAATCTCCTACGCGCCGGAGGACCGTCTTCCGCGTATAAAGTGCTCTTGGGATCACCGGCAGCCGTAGTTACCCGAAAAGCCCTGAAATCGACTGAAGTCCCATATGTAAAGCTGCTTGTTCCGTTTCGTCAGATTTGATTTCCAGGGTCGTAATCCATCGCCCAGTCACCAAACGTATTCGGTGAAATAACGTTCCCGGAGGAAGGAAGCTCGACCTCGAGGTTCCCCGTGGGACCAACGGAAATACCCATGCTATGCGGTCCCGCGCCGCCTGCAAGGGTGTTATCCGTGATGGTCACGTTCTGCATACCCCTGGCCGCGATGCCGACTGAGTTCCCCGAGCCGGAAACAAATGCGATGTAATTCCCCCGCACGATTCCATCGTGGCTCCCGTAGAGCATGTACATCCCGATATTCGAGCTGCTCAGTATGGAATTACCGGTTACGCTAAAAAATCCGGTTCCCACATCGAGCCCGAACCCCACGCCGTTATCGGATCCAAATTTATTCCCGCTTAATGTCAGATCAACAGTGGCGGCGAATTCACTCGATCCAAAACCTGAGCAATCAACGAAGGTCACGTCCTTCGACTGGTAACTGTAGAATGCTTGACCATTGTCATCAGTTACATTCACGTGATCGACTACGACGCTGCGGGCAGCAAAGACCGAAATTCCGGGTGCGCTCTCCCCGGCGTCGGGAACTTCAAGGGTGAAATCTCGGAACTGCACATTTTCAATTGGATTTACAACCTTGTAAAATCCGAGTCCTCCGTATAGAGGATCCCACGTGCGAGTATTGGGAAAGGCCGTGCGAAACGGCGTTGTGACGTAAACCGTGTGGCCTACGGCGAAAGAAACCCTTGCCCAATCCACGATCACCACATCTCGTATCATTATATCTTTTTCTGAAACGATGATCCAATCGCCCGGCCGCAAATCGGAAGCGTCGTCCGTAGTTTGAAAGGACGTGTCCCCAATCGCGATCGGATTCGAGATTCTCCGGCGGTTCACCCACGCCTTAGTACCAGAATCGTAAATCGTGTCACATGAAGTTGTGAAAGCGCGGTCGTTCCAACACTCCTGTTGAGGCAGATCCGGGCGGAAAACAAAGATGGTATCGGATCCCGCTCCCTGCACAATGGTATTACTATTCCGCACTACAATGGAGCGGCGCAGAATATAAGTCCCAGGAGGAACGACCTGTCCTCTATCAACCAGATACTGAACGTACGCGGTAGTGTCTCTAAACTGTTTGGCAGTTCCGCAGCCTAATGGAAAGAAAGAAGCGAGCAAGCTGAGCAACACGCAGCATATTCTCATCTTGAATTCCCCCGAATTCGCAATAACCTCTAGGAATACTACTTGGCAACTGGCTCTGCAGGAGAAATTGAAAAGAGCACCGAATAATGGGGCATTAGAGGTGCCGGAGCGTCAGAGCGATTTCGGACAGTGTCCCGCGCGTAGTTGAAAGCGGTGTGTGTCAATGAGAATGAGACACCTGGGCTGGGAGTTTAAGGAGTTTTTGCCCCCGATTTGGGCGGGTTGATCCAGACTTGGGATGGCA
This sequence comes from Acidobacteriota bacterium, assembly GCA_021789895.1. GTDB lineage: Bacteria > Acidobacteriota > Terriglobia > Terriglobales > SCQP01 > JAKASR01. The sequence continues at coordinate 31,632 of JAJYIU010000035.1, forward strand.
GGTCCGGCGGGCGCGGCGCCCGCCGGACGAA
>JAJYIU010000036.1 GCA_021789895.1 Acidobacteriota bacterium
TGAACCCAGAACTTGCCTTTTTGTGCCTGCTGAACGCCTTTTCACGGCAATGCGAAGCGTAAATAGCGATTCGGACTGGTTTCCAGTGCGTCGCATGTTTCTGCGTCGGAGTTTATCCTCGCTCGATACATTGACACCTGGAAGGCACTTCTACCACGGGCTGCTAAGGGTTTCCGCTGGCTGCGTAAAGCTGCGGTGCGCGGGGACGTCCACGCGCAGTACGACGTTGCGCAAGCATACTTAGAAGGCGCTGGCGTTGCCAAGGACCCGAGACGAGCGACAGCGTGGCTCTCGCGCGCGGCCAGGGGCGGCCATAGGAGAGCGGCCGGGTCCCTCAGGCGGCTTGCCAAAATGACGCCAGCGGGCGTGTCTTTGCCCGCCATGATGCGGACCTGACCCCTGAATCGGCGTTATGGCGGGGGCGCGACAGGTGCGGCGCGTGTGCCCGCCGGTTTGCATTTTTGTTGCATGGCGCGGTGGCGGTCACGCTGCTCCGCAGCGGCAGACCAGCGGCGCGACCAAACGCGCCGGACACGCTCGACTCCAACACCAATTACTCCTGTTTAATCACCTTCTACAACCGCGGGCGGCGCGGATGGACTCGCCGGCGGTTTTTAATAAAATCGAGAGATAACGCTAATCACGACAGTTTCTGAAACTGGGCGGTTCGCCATTCGAGCCGGCTTAAAAAGCCAATCATGGAGCGCCTGCATCGCCTTCTGATTCTGCCATTGGCTGCATTTGGAATGCGCGATCGAAATCTTGTGCGCCAAGCCATCCACGCCGATGGTCGTTCGAAGTTGAACCTCGCAACCCGGATATTTACCGGCTTGCGTCGCGGGAGGGTGAATGCGCTGTATGGCATGCGGCCTATATGCATTCGGCAAACGCGGATGCAATGCAAAATGAACCCGATAGTAAACGGTTAAAAACGGGCTGGCGAGACGATAATTTCCGGCCATGACTTCCGCCGCGCCGAACTCAAAGTACAGCCGCGAGATCCAAGGAGCAGTTTCGATCGCCTGCCGCAACGCGCCCGCGGCGCGACTGCAATGCTTCCGAGCGCAGTGATGCTTATATTCCGTTTCCGCGCTCGCGATCGCTTTCTGCCCGGAAGAAGAAACCGCCGGTGCGGGATGCATTTTATGCGCATATTCAATCAATTGCACCCAATTGGAGATTTTTTGTGAATTTTCCCGCAGCCGGGAAAGCAAACGAGCGAATTGCCGCTGCTGCTTATCCGGCTTCCCCGTCTCCGGCAAAACGGAAGCGACTCCGATGGCGGAAGCGGCTGCTGGCAAAATGGCCAGACCCAGGTACACGATGACCGGCAGCAAAAGCCGATATCGCCGCCGCCCGGTTTTCAGCCACTGGCTCAGCAGATGCATACCGCAGCCTCAAAGATATTAGGCCCGGCAAGGCGAAAAAGCACCTGCCAACCTTCCATCCCCGCCCACCTTTTCGCAGCGGGTAGCGGGATTCGTTTACAGTAAAAAGATGGCGATGGCCGAAATCAGCCGCATGGTGCAGCAGCAGCCACTCACGCGCAACCGGCACCTGCTGCGCTGGGTGGAGAAAGTCGCCGAGCTGACCCGGCCGGCGGCGATTCACTGGGTGGACGGCTCGCAGGCGGAGTTCGACCGGCTGTGCGCGGAGATGGTGGCGCGGGGGGCGCTGATCAAGCTGAACCCGGAGCTGTGGCCGGGCTGCTATTACGCCCGCTCGGCGCCGGACGACGTGGCCCGGGTCGAGGACCGCACCTTCATCTGCTCGCTTTCGCGCGACGCCGCCGGGCCGACCAACAACTGGGAACAGCCCTACGAGATGCGGCGCAAGCTGCGCCAGCGTTTCGCCGGCGCGATGCGCGGGCGCACGCTGTACGTGCTGCCTTTCTCGATGGGCCCGCTGCATTCGCCGATGGCGCGGATCGGAGTGCAGTTGACCGACTCGCCCTACGTCGTGATCAACATGCGGATCATGACCCGCATCGGGCGCGAAGTCTTCCAGGAAATCGACAAGGACGTGCGCCGCGTGGTCGCCTGCCTGCACAGCGTCGGCGCCCCGCTCGAGCCCGGGCAGGCGGACGCGCCCTGGCCCTGCAATCCGGAAAAATATATCGTTCATTTCCCCGAAACCCGCGAGATCTGGTCCTACGGCTCGGGTTACGGCGGCAACGCGCTGCTGGGGAAAAAGAGCCTGGGGCTGCGGATCGCCTCCAACATCGCCCGCGACGAAGGCTGGATGGCGGAGCACATGCTGATCGTCGGGGTGGAAGATCCGCACGGAGAGCGCACCTACGTCGCCGCCGCTTTCCCCAGCGCCTGCGGCAAAACCAACTTCGCGATGATGATTCCGCCCAAGGCGATGGCCGGCTGGAAGGTGTGGACGGTGGGCGACGACATTGCCTGGATGTGGCCGGACCAGCACGGGCAACTGCGCGCGATCAATCCCGAATCCGGCGTCTTCGGGGTGGCGCCCGGAACCTCGCTGGCGACCAATCCCAATGCCATGGCGACGCTGGCGCGCAACTCCATCTTCACCAACACCGCACTCACGCCCGAGGGCGGGGTGTGGTGGGAAGGCATGAGCGCGACCCCGCCGGCCGAATGCCTCGACTGGCAGGGCCGGCCGTGGACGCCGGAGATCGCGCGCGCCACCGGCGCGCGCGCCGCCCATCCCAACGCCCGCTTCACCGCACCGGTCGCGCAGTGCCCGGGAATTGATCCGCATTGGGAAGATCCGGAAGGCGTGCCGATCAGCGCGCTGATCTTCGGCGGCCGGCGTACGGCGACCATTCCGCTGGTGTACCAGGGATTCAACTGGAGCGCCGGGGTCTATATCGGCGCCACGATGGGCTCGGAAACCACCGCCGCGGCGGCGGGCGCGGTGGGACGGGTGCGGCGCGATCCGATGGCGATGCTGCCCTTCTGCGGCTATCACATGGGCGATTACTTCCGCCACTGGATCAAGATGCAGCGGGCGCTCTCGTTCACGCCGAAGATTTTTCACGTCAACTGGTTCCGCAAAGACGCGCAAGGCAAATTTCTCTGGCCCGGCTATGGGGAAAACATGCGGGTGCTGCGCTGGATCGTGGACCGGGTGCACGGCCGCAGCCTGGCGCGGGAGACTCCGATCGGGTGGATGCCGCGCTATGAAGACATCGGCTGGGAAGGGCTGGAGCTGCCGCGGCAGACCTTCGACGAACTGCAGGCGGTGGACCGCGACGCCTGGCGCGCGGAAGTGATCAGCCACGAAGAGCTGCTGATCCAGTTGCACGACCATCTGCCGCCGGAGATGATCTACGAGCGCGAGCTGTTGATCTGCCGTCTGTAATCAGTTGCCGGTCGGGGCGGGCGAGGCCGGCAAGCCGTTAAGGGTGAGCCCGGCGGCGAGCACGGCCTGGGCGGTGGCGGCCATGGGACGGCGCTGGCGGCGGCTTTCCGCCTGCAGGCGCCGGTAGGCTTCCTGCTCGCTGATCTGCAATTGCTGTTGCAAGATGCCCTTGGCGCGCTCGATCAGCTTGCGCGCCGCCAAAGCTTCTTCCTGGCGGGCCGACAGGCGCCGCCAACTTTCGAAGCGCAGACGATCGGCGAGCAGCCCGGCGGCGAGGGAAAAGGCCAGCCATTCGGCGCTGCCGGCAGCGATGGGGGCGGCAAATTCCAAGCCCAGCCAGCCTTCCAGCCCGGCTTCCGGGGCCAGCACCAGCCAGGCGCGGCGCTCGCGATAATGCAGGCCGGGCGGCAGCGAAGCCGCTGCTTCGGATAATTCGGGCTGGGACTCGCCGGCCGGCCAGACGCAGGGCAGCGGATCGCGTCCGGACTGCCAGCAGCAGGCGGCGCGTTCCGCGCCCGCCGCCTGGACGACGGTCTGCAGCAGCAGCGGCATGGCTTGGGGAGCGAGCAAGCCGCCTTCCCCCTGAGCCTCGAACTGCGCGCGCAAGGTTTCCAGCATGCGGCAGCGGCGCTCGTGCATTTGCGCCGCCTGGCGCCAGCCCAGCCGGGCAAGCGCCTCTCCCGCCATCATGCCCAGCGCGCTGACCGCCTTGATTTCGGCCGCCGAGTGGTGATGCGATTCGCGGTGCTGCAGGTTGATGACCCCCCAGACGCGGCTGCCATGCAAAATCGGCGCCGAGAGCATGGCCTGATAGCTGTCTTCGGGCAGGTTGGAATAAAACTTAAAGCGCGCATCGCGCATGGCGTCGGAGGCCAGCGCCACCGGACGCCGCTGCTCGGCTACCCAGCCGGTAATGCCTTCCCCCAGGCGCATGCGCAAGCGGCCGACCTCGCCGGGATGGGCATTGGAGGAGGCGCGCAGCACCAGATCGCCGGCGGGCTCTTCATAAAGGTAAACGAAGCAGGAATCGGCGCGGGTGGCGTCGCGGCAGGCGTCCACCAGATCGTGGGCCAGCAGGACAGGGTCCTCCTGCCGATTCAGCCGCAGCGCCGCCGCGTGCAACATCTCCAACAGCTCAGCTTCGCCCAGGCTGGTTCCGGCAAGGTGCGTCGAGTCCATGCATTTGAATCTAAAAGCCGCGTGCCGGGCGCGTCCAATTCATAGTTTCAATGCAGAGGATACGAGGGCGCGGGGCGACAGGATGGATTGCGAAATATAAATTGAGCAGTGAATACCGGCATACAAGCCTGACGACGAACTATCCTCTTGATCTAAAACGCCTTACATGGCGGTAGCGGCGGAATATCCGAGAATGGCGAACCGGACGGCGAGGCGGCACGGCCGCTACCCACGCACCGCGCGGGCACCCATTCCCGGACAGAAAAGCTGTCCGACTCGGCCATTAACGCATCTAGAGGCGGGCGTCAGCGGGCAGGAGGGATAGGGGAGGCGGAATTTACCGCGCTTGTTGCCGGCGAACGGGAAAAATCAATCTCAACGCGCTCGCCGGCGTGCACCGCAGCGCCGGGCGGCAGCGACTGGCGCCGCGCCAGCCCGCTGCCGATCAGCAGTGGATCGAGGCCCAGGCGCTGGCAATCTTCCGCCACGTCGCGGACGGAACGTCCAGTCCAATCGGGCAAACGTTCTCCACTTGAATAATCGAGCACTATGCTGCTGTTGCCAGTGCCTGCCGGCACGGGGGAGCGCGCGGGGCGGCTGCCGCGGGCGAGTGAGGCAAGCAGCTTGCGCGCCTGCTCGGCTTCGCGGCGGAAGGCGCTGGGGGAAGCGGCCAGAGTCCGGGGGTGAAAATCCGCCGGCGGGTCATGCAAGCCGGCCTCGCTCAAACCGGGCTGCAGCGGCAAATCGCGCGGCACGCCCATATAAGGCAGTATGCGTTCGGCAATGCGGTGAAAGATGGGAGCACAGACCGTGCCGCCATCGTGCAGGCCGATGGGATTTTCGAGCACGACCAGGATCACCACCGCCGGGTTGTTCAACGGCACCAGCCCGCCAAACCAGGCGACGTAATGGTTGCGCGCATAGGCATGCGCGCCGGGCATGACCATTTGCGCCGTGCCGGTCTTGCCGCCGACGGTGTAGCCGGCCAACTGCGCCTGAGGCGCGGTGCCGTTCAGGACGACCTGTTCCATCATCATCCGCATTTGCTCGGCGACGCGGGCGCGGACGATGCGGCGGCCGGGAGAGGAAAGGAACTGCGGCAGCGCGGCGGGCAGCGCGCCGGAGAAGTTATCGAGCAGCAGATGGGGGGCATGATAAACGCCGTTGTCGGCGATGGTGGAGAAGAGCGAGGCCACTTGCAACGGCGTCGCCGCAATTTCCTGTCCCATGCTCAAGGCGCCGATGGACATGCCGCTCCACTGCGGCGGCGGGCGCAGAATGCCCGCCGATTCGCCGGGCAGCGAAATGCCGCTGCGCCGGCCAAAGCCGTAGGCGCGAATATAGCGATACAAGCGGCGTTTGCCCAGGCGCAAGCCGAGCTTGATCGCGCCGACGTCGCTCGACTGGGCCAAAATCTGGGTGACGCTGAGATCGCCGAAGGGCTTGTGGTCGTGTATGAGGACGCCGCCGACGCGGATGGCGCCCATCTGGCAATTGATGATCTGATTGGGATGGGTCAAGCCCTCGTTCAGCGCCGCCGATAAAGTCACCAGCTTGAAAGTCGAGCCGGGCTCGAACACGTCGGAGACGGCGACGTCGGAGAGCGCCGCGGGCGAGGCGCGGTTGAGATGGTTGGGATTGAAGCCGGGGGCGCCGGCCACGGCCAGCAACTCGCCATCCTGGGGACGCTCGATAATCACCGCGCCGCGCATGGCGTGGGTGGCTTGCATGCCGCGGTCCAGCTCCTGCTGGGCGACGTACTGCAGGTTCTGATCGAGGGTAAGGATGTAGCTGCGGCCCGGCTGCGGCATGCGCTCGACGATTTGCAGCGGGCGTCCGTGCGCGTCGAGTTCGATCAACTCGCGACCCGCGCGCCCGGCCAGTTCGCGGTTGAGGCTGAGCTCCAGTCCGCCCAAGCCTTTGCCGTCCATGCCGACGTAGCCGAGCAGTTGCGCCGCCAGCCGCTGTTTGGGATAGAAGCGCTTGCTTTCCGTTTGAAAATAGATGCCGGGCAGGTTGAGCGCGTGGATGCGGCGCGACTGATCGGGGGTGATTTTGCGGGCGATCCAGCAAAAGCCGTGCGCGGCGCGCAGGCGCGCCAGCAGCAGGCGCGAGTCGAGCCCGAGCACGCCGGCGAGGGCCGAGGCTTCGGCGCGCGGGTGCGCCACCTGGCGGGTCATGGCGAAAACCGAATCCACCTGCAGGCTCATCGCCAGGGGATGCAGATGGCGGTCGTAGATGAGGCCGCGCTCGGGGTGGACTTTCACCAGGCGCGATTGCTGGCGCCGCGCTTTTTGCACGAGGGCATGATGATCGAGCACCTGGAGGGCGAACAGGCGTCCCCAGACCAGCAGCGCCCAGCCCAGCAACAGGGCTTGCAAGAGCCAGGCACGCCGAATGGGATTGCCGTTAGTAGCCGCGTTCCCCGCCATAAATCAAATCCGCCGGGCCGCCGCCAAGTTGCTCCCAGGCGGGAAGGTTGCCGCGGAAGCCATGGCGGGGCATGCCTTTAGGGAAGCGCCGGTCAATAGCGGAGCGCCGGGCGGCGGGATTCGGCCAAGACCGGAGCCGCGCTGCCGGCCGCCGGCGCGGCGAGCGCAATCACCTGGCCGGGCGAGGGCGAATTCAACCCCAACTCGCGCTCGGAGACGGCATAAATGCGCATGGGATCGCGCAGCGAGGCTTGCTCGAGCAAGAGGGCGCGGTTCCAGCCGCGCAGCCCGGTTTCCCGGCGCCGCAGTGCGGCGGTCTGGTAATTGAGGCGGACGATCTGGAAGCGCTGCCAGCCATAACCGAGAAACAGCATGGCGGCCAGCGCCGCAATGGCCACCAGGATGGCCAACTCGCGCTGGCGGCGCGGGTCGGCTTTCCGGCGCAGCCGGGAGTTATCTATTCTCTGCACGTAGAGTTCGGTCATGGCCGCGGTCTCCTTCCCGCATGCGCTCCAAGCCGCGCAGCCGCGCGCTGCGCGCGCGGGGATTCTGAATTTGTTCTGCCGCCGAGGGCCGCAGCGGATGCGGCGTCAGCAGCCGCGCCTGCCCGGCGTTTTGGGCCTGGCGAAACGCCTGCTTCACCCGCCGGTCTTCCAGCGAATGGAAGGCGATCACCGCCGCGCGGCCGCCCGGCGCCAGCAGCGCCGGCAGTTGCTCGAGCCACTGCTCCAATTCCTCCAATTCGGAGTTGACGCAGATGCGCAACGCCTGAAAGGTGCGGGTCGCCGGATGCAGCCGCTGGGCGCGGCGCGAAGATTTCATTGACCGGGACGCAGCCGCCACCACCCGCGCCAACTCGGCACAGGTGCGCAGCGGCCGCGCCCGGACAATGGCTCTGGCGATTCTCCGCGACCTCCTTTCCTCTCCGAATTGGTAAATCAAGTCGGCCAGCTCGCGCTCGCTGAATTGATTGACCACCTGCTCCGCCGTCAGCGCCTGCCGCGGATCCATACGCATATCCAGCGGCGCCTCGGCGAGAAAACTGAAACCGCGCCCCGGCGCGGCCAACTGCATGGAACTCAAGCCCAGGTCGGCAAGCGCGGCATCCACCGCCGCAACGCCGCGTTGAGCCAACTCGCTCGCGGCCGCGGCAAAACTGGCCTGCACCAGCTCGATCGCGGGCCAGCCGGCGGCGGCTTCCTGGGGTGAAGGACGCAGGCGCGCCTCGGCCAGGCGCAACGCTTCCGGATCCTTGTCGAAGCCCAGCAAACGCCCCTGCCGGCCCAAACGCTCCGCCAGCAGCCGGGCATGTCCGCCCGCGCCGACAGTAAAATCCACCGTCGTGCCGCCTGCCGGCGGCGACAGCAATTCGAGAACCTCGGCCGCCATGACCGGCGTATGCGCCAATGGCTCGCCCGCGGACATCGTCCGCCTCCTCCGGCGCGGCACTCGATGACATCGGGTTGTGCATGGACGCCGTCATATGCCCAGATCCGAGAGCGCCTGCTGATCTTCGTCAGTGAACGGCTTGGCCTGCATATCGGCCACCAGGCGCTCCTGATTCCAAACTTCCAGGTAGCGCAAATAACCCATCACGGCGACGCTGCCTTTCATTTCGGCCGCTTCGCGCAAGACCGCCGGCATCAACACCCGTCCCTGCCCGTCCATATCCACGACCTGGCCGTAGTAGTTGGAGCGGCGCAGCAGTTTTTCCCGCACCGGGTTCATGCTGGGCAGCGCGGCGAGTTTTTCTTCGATTTTTTTCCACTCCGACATGGGGTAAATGCGCGCGCACTGGCCGTCGAGCGAGGTGATGTAGAACTGGCCGCCGGGAAAGTTCAGATCCAGAACCGCGCGGAACTCCGTCGGCACTTTCAAGCGCCCTTTCTCGTCCACCCGCGCCGTGTAATTGCCGCGCAACATGATGCTGAGTTCCAGTCACTGAGGGCTCGAATTCGGCTTATTCAGGTCTGATTTTGACCACTTTCAGCCATAATTCTCCACTCACGACCACCATCATGCGTGCAGGTATCTGTATTGTCAAGAGAAAAAAATCAGGGGGGCGGATCAGGCGTTGCCGGCGGATTCGATTTGTGGAGTTAGACTTACGGGACGCAGGCCGGGATAGAGCGTCTGGGGATATAGGCGGCCGAATAGGAGGAATAAAATTCCCAAAATGAAAAAGACAATCAGGCTGCCCTCAGGCCCGACGCTCCCGCCGGTCAGCCAGACAGAGCCCTGGGCATGGGGGGCAAGCAGGGCTCCAAGTGAGCGCGCACCGCTGTCGGGCACGCCATAAATATAGGATTCGGCATAATCCCAGGCGGCGTGAAAGCCCAGCGCCCAGCCGAGATTACCGGTGCGGCGGACGGTAAAGGCGAAAAACAATCCGGCCAAGCCCGCCGAGAGCGCGCCCAGTATGTCTTCCCCCCGGTTGCCCAGGTGCATGGCGCCGAAGAACAAAGAAGACAGGATGGCGGCGGGCCAGAACCCGATGCCGGTGGCGAAAGTATAGAGAAGATAGCCGCGAAAGCTGAATTCCTCAAAACCGGAAACCAGTAGAAAAGCCGCCGCCCAGATCAGCGCATATCGCCATAACGCGGAGCCATGTATCGCCAGGGAACCAAAGTCGTAAACCCCGGCCCAGCGCATCAAGCCGAGCAGGGCCGACATGGCGGCCAATCCCCAGAGCACGCCGACGAGGAAATTCCGGCCCATTCGACGGTGGACGGGGGCGGCGTAATCCAACCAGCGCCGATTTTCCAACCGGCTCATGATCCAGGCTGCGGCGAGCGCGGCGGGCAGTAAAATGCCTTCATTCAGCAGGGCCATGGCCGGCGTAATGACACCGCGCGGGCCGGCGGCATGAACTTTCAGCAGGAATAACAGCAGGTAAATCGCGGCCGCCAACAAAGCAGTCAAGACTATAAACAAAGCCGCGCGCCAGCCGGCGCGCAGGCCACGGGGACCGATAAAGCAGGCAATAAAAGGCGAATTTTGAGGCATAGAAAAGCGGCGCGACGGCTGGCAGCGGCGTAGTAGCCATGCGCTCCAGGCAGGGGCAACAAAAAGCCGCCCTGGACCAGACGGCCACCGCTAGCAGCTTAACTGAAAGCGCCAATGGCGCATCCCGGAAAATCACCGCGCCTATAATGGAGACGGTCATTCAGGGGCGCGTAGCTCAGTTGGACTAGAGCATCGGCCTTCTAAGCCGAGGGTCGCAGGTTCGAATCCTGCCGCGCCTACCAGGCATGCCAACGAAACCTAAACAGCCATTCTAAACGCCGCCGCGGGCGAAAAAATCCACTTTGGCCGGCGGCAATACCTTAATTCAGACGTCCGGGAATTTCCCGATTTCGCAGGACCGCGGGAATGTGTAAATTCAATACTAATGCACCGCGAATACGATCTATTCCGCCGCAGCCATGAAAAATCGGCGCATTGGCTTTACTCCATCATTGGCTTAAAGGAAGCCTGCGAACGGCTGGAAAAAGAAGCCGAGCAAACTCCGGCAGAAGTTTACCTTCAGCATTTGCGGAGCGGAGAAATTGTGGCGCGTCTGAACATCGCCATGTCCGACCGCGGCAAGGCATTTTTTTACGTAGGCCGCGATCCCGCAGCCAGCGCCAACGTGACCTCCAGCTTGTCGCGGCTGGGCTACACGGTAACTACGCACCAGAACAACGAGACCGCGCGAGTGGTGCTGGGGTTGATGCAAAGCTATGATTATTTCATCCTGGGCGACGGGGCGGCGGGCCAGCGGGAAGCGATCTGCTGGTTCATTAAAAACCGTTTTCCCCGCAGCGTCGTGCTGGCGTTGAACCGGCATCATTCAGAGTTGGCCGGCGCCGACCTGAACTTTCCGGAAATTTCGGTGCCGGGCAAATGGATTGCCGCCATGCAGGACTTGCTGAAGCCCGGCAGTTTTCCCTTCCTCAGCCCGGCAGCGAATTTTTAGCGGCGGCCGCGAAGCGGCCGGGGCATTAACGGCCAGCCTAGCCTCTCTGAACGTCCAGCCGCCGGTCCCGCCCTATAATGCAATCATCTGAGGCGAAGTTCGACCGGCTGAAAGATTACCGCAGCAGTCCATTATTCTCAGACGCGGAACGCGCCGCCCTCGATTACGCCGCCGATCTGACGGCGAAAAAAACCAGTTCGTCCGAGGGCGTCGAGCGCCTGCGCCGGCACTTTTCCGAGCGTCAGAGCTGTGAAATCGTTTGGGTCGTAGCCAGCGAGCATCTTTACAATCTCGGCGAGGGCGCAGGCATAGGCGGCATTTTCAATCTGCCCCGGCACATGCACGGATTGCCGCTTGCGGACAAAATGCTGGCCGATTGGCATAAGGTTCTAAGCGGACGGCTTGAGCTAACGGTTGAATGTTGCTAGCATTCGTTTGGCTTGGCATTTCTAAACGAAAATCCCACGGAACCGCTTTCCTTTTTTCCCGCGGAATTGCCATGACTACGCTGGCGAGGGCATTGCCATGTTGAAAACAATGTTGCGTTTCATCTTGGGCGCGGCCGCGGCGGCGGCGCTGGCGGCGACGGGAGCGAGCGGCCAGAGCGCGCCGATCCTGTTCCAGCACCCTACCATCAACGCCCGCCAGATCGTATTTGCCTATGGCGGGAGCTTATGGACGGTGGCGCGCAAGGGAGGCGTGGCCCGCCGCCTGACGGCGGGCGACCAGGAAACGATGGGGCCGGTCTTTTCGCCCGATGGGCAATGGCTGGCCTATACCGGCGACGATCACGGGAATCTGGACGTTTACATCATGCCCGGAGGCGGGGGCGCGGCGCGCCGGCTCACCTGGCATCCCGGCGCCGACATGGCCGTGGGCTGGACGCCGGACGGGCAGCGGGTGCTCTTCCGCTCGCCGCGCTACAGCGTCGATGCCTATAACCGGCTGTTCACCATCCCGATCCACGGCGGATTTCCGACGCCGCTGCCGCTGCCCTGGGCGACGCAAGGCTCGTATTCCGCCGACGGTCTGCGCCTGGCATACGTTCCCTTCCGCAATCATGCCCGCTGGGAAGCCTGGAAACATTACCGCGGAGGGATGGAGCCGCGCATCCGCATTGCCCAGCTCAGCGATTCCACCGTTTTCAGCCTGCCGCGCGGCGGCGGCAACAATTTCGATCCGATGTGGGTGGGCAACGCGGTTTATTTCCTTTCCGACCGCAGCGGCCATCATTTCCGGCTCTATCGCTACCGGCTGGGGTCGAAGCAGGTAACCGCAATTTCGCCGGCCGACGGCCACGACATTCTTTTCGCCAGCGCGGGGGCGGTGGGCACGGGGCGCGCCGCCATCGTCTATTGCGAGCTGGGGCGGCTCTTCCGCCTCGACCTGGGCTCGGGAAAAATCCATCGCATACGGGTGCAGATCGCCGCCGATTTTCCGCTGGCGCGCCCGCATTTTGAAAATGCCGGGCACGAGCTGAGCCATGCCGGCATTTCGCCCAACGGGGTGCGCGCCGTTTTCGAGGCGCACGGCGACATCGTCACGGTGCCGGTGAAACACGGCGACGCGGAAGACATCAGCAACACGCCCGGCGCCGCCGAGCGCTATCCTGCCTGGTCGCCCGACGGCAAATCCATCGCGTATTTTTCCGACGCGTCGGGCGAGTATCAACTCGACATCAGCCCACAGGACGGGCTCGGGCGGGTGCGCAAGATCGCACTCGGGCCGCATCCGTCGTACTATTACCGCCCGGTGTGGTCGCCCGACAGCAAGAAGATCGCTTTCAGCGACATCACCCAGCGGCTCTGGATCGCCGATGTCGCCAGCGGCAAGCTTACCCTAGTCACCAACGCCTACTACGACCAGGACGGGCCGGCGTTCCTCTTCGCCTGGTCGGGCGACAGCCAATGGCTGACCTACACCGACGTGCTGCCCAACTACCTGCATGCCATATTCGTGTACTCGCTGGCCACGGGCCATTCCACGCAAATCACCGACGGGATGAGCGACGCCTTCCTGTCGCGCTTCGACCCGAGCGGCAAATATCTCTATTTTCTGGCCAGCACCAACCCCAATCCGGGCGAACTGAATATTTCACTGTCTTCCTACAATCAACCCACGGTGCGGAGCGTGTACGTGGCGGTGCTACGGCGCGATCTCCCCTCGCCGCTGGCGCCGCGCAGCGGCGAAGAAGCGGCGCCGCCGGCCGCGCCCCCCGCCAAGCCCAAGACCCGACCCGCGCCCGCGGCGGTGCGGATTGACTTCCCCGGGCTGAACCAGCGCATTCTCGCGCTGCCCTTGCCGGCGCGCGCCTACAATTCGCTGGCGATCGCCCAACCCGGCATTCTCTGGCTGACCGCCGGCCCGATCGTCTCGGAAAGCCGGCCCGATCACCCGGCGAACCGGCTGTATCGTTTTTCGCTGAAGAAACGCAAGACCCAACTGGTGCTGCCGGCGGTCGGGCAGGTTTATCTCGCCGCCAAAGGCAAAACCATGCTGATCGAGCAGGGCGGGCAATGGCGCATCGTCCCCGCCGCGGCAAAAATTCCGCCCGGCAAGGGCCTGCTCGCGACCGGCAAACTTCGCGTTTACGTCAACCCGCGGCGGCAATGGCGGCAGATGTACAACGAAGTTTGGCGCATCGAGCGCGACTTCTTCTACTCCCCGCAGATGCATGGGCTGAGCGTGCCGGAGATTCAACGCTACTATGCCCGCTATCTGGCCAGCGTCGAAAGCCGCTCCGACCTGGGCTTCCTGTTCCAGGACATGCTGGGCAATATCACCGTTTCGCATTTATTTCTGGAGGGCTCGCCTTATCATGCCGAGCACCCCATCTCCGTCGGGCTGCTCGGCGCCGACTACCGCATTGACCACGACCGCTACCGTTTCGACCGCATATACAGCGGGGAAAACTGGAATCCGGGGCTGCGCGCGCCGCTGACGCAACCCGGGGTGAACGTGAAGGCGGGCGATTACCTGCTGGCCGTCAACGGCCGCCCGCTGCTCGGCTCGGATAACATTTACCGGCTTTTCCAGAACACCGCGGGCAAACAGGTGGTGCTGACGGTCGGGCCCTCGCCCGACGGCGCCCATGCCCGCCAGGTGCGGGTGGTTCCCATCGGCAACGAGATGGCGCTGCGCAAGCGCGCCTGGATCCATCAGAACCGCATGCTGGTGGACCGGCTGAGCCATCACCAGTTGGGCTATGTTTATCTACCCGACACCGCCGTCGGGGGGTGGACTTACTTCAATCGCTACTATTATTCCCAGATCGGCAAGCAGGGCGTGGTCGTGGACGAGCGTTTCAACCACGGCGGCTACATCGCCAACTCCATCATCAACCAACTGCAGCAGCCGCTGCTGAACATGATCACCTACCGCCATGGGCACAACGAGCTGACGCCGGCGGCGATTTTCGGGCCCAAGGTGATGATTGCCAATCATTTTGCCGGCTCCGGCGGCGACGCACTGCCGTACATGTTCAAACAGCAGCACGTGGGCCCGCTGGTCGGCACCCGCACCTGGGGCGGGCTGGTCGGCATCGGCCGCTATCCAACGCTGCTCGACGGCAGCGTCATTACCGCGCCGGAAATGGCCATTTATTATCCCAACGGCAAGTGGGACGTCGAAAACCACGGCGTCGAACCGGATGTCCAGGTGAAGATGAATCCGCATCTCTGGCGCGAGGGCCGGGACCCGCAGTTGGAAACCGCCATCCACCTGGCCCTGCGCCAACTGCGCCTGCATCCGCTGCACCTCGCCGCCCAACCGCCTTACCCCAACTACAACACCGGCGAGCCCTGGGCCGCCGCCACGGAGCTGGCAACGGCGCCGCCGGCTGCGGGCGCGCAGAAAAAGCCCGCCAAGTCGAAGAAAACCAAGTCGAGAAGGTAACGATGGCTCGAGGCGCGGAAAACGGAACCCGACAAGGAGCGTGTATGCCTGAATCCGGAAATGCAATGCAAGCGCCGCGGCGCGGTTGGTTTGGCGCGCCGGCCGCGGCAATCGCTTTAGCCTGCGGGTTGGGGCTCGCCGCCGCGCCCGCGCCCCGCAAAACCGCCAGCGGGGCGGTGCTGGGCCTGGCTTCCGTCCACCTACGGGTCAAATCGCGCCAGGAAGCGCAGTTCATCTTCCATCATCTGCTCGGCTTCGAGCTGGCATTCGAGACGGTGGAACGGGGCCAGCCGGCGCTCTATTACAAAGTCAACGACTTTCAATACCTGCGCATCACGCCGGGCTGGAGCGGTGGGGGCCAGCCGCGCCTGATCAGCGTCGGGTACCGCACCGGCAACGCCCGCCGGCTGCACGCCCGGCTGCAGCGGGCGGGATTGCACCCCGGGCGACTGGAAACGCTGGCCGACGGCAATTTCGGTTTCCACATGCGCGACCCCGAGGGACACCGTCTGCTGTTCGTGCAGTACCAGGCCGGCTCGCGCACCGGCCGGCTGCGCGGGCGCCTGCTTTCCCCGCGCCGCCTGTCGCCGCGGCTGATTCACGCCGGCTACATCGTGCGCAGCCCCGCGGCCGAAGACCGTCTGTTCCGCGCCGGCCTGCACTTCCACCGCATGTGGCATGGCGGGATGCATGCCGGCGTCACCAACTGGATTGACCGCCGCACCACCGACGGTCCCGACTGGCTGGAATACATGCTGCGCATGCCCGCGCATCCATCGCTGCGGCAACGCGCCGTCGCCAACCATTTCTCGCTCGGCGTCTATCACATGCACGCCGTTTATCGCGAGCTGGTGGCGCGCGGCTGGAAACCCACCCAGCAGCCGCAGATCGGGCGCGACGGCAAATGGCAACTGAACCTGTACACGCAAGCCGGCTCGCGGATCGAGATGATGGGGCCGCATCCGGTGCGCCCACCCTGCTGTTCGCCGATACGCCCGGGGAGCTGGTAAACCAAGCGGCCTTCAGCCATCCGCGGAAGATTTCGGCCATTACCGCCGATCGAGAGCGGCTGGACCGCCGTTAAAATTGAAGTATGAAAACCCCGCAAACGGACGCATCGTCCCAGACGACGGAATCTTCCACTCCTTTCGAGCGGCAACTCGACCGCCTGGCCGAGGTCGCGGTGCGGGCGGGCCTGGGGCTCGCGGCGGGGCAGGAATTGGTGGTGACCGCCAACCTGGAGGCCATACCGCTGGTGCGGCGCATCACCGCGCAGGCCTATCGCGCCGGCGCGGCGCTGGTCACGACGCTGTACACGGATGAAGCATCGGCGCTGCTGCGCTACCGGCACGCCTCGGAGGCCAGCTTCAGCCACGCCGCCGGCTGGCTGTTCGAGGGCATGGCCGCCGCCTACCGCAACGGCGCGGCCCGGCTGGCCGTCACCGGCGGCGATCCTTCCCTGCTCTCCGGCGAGAACCCGGAGCACGTGGCGCGGGCGAACCGCGCCATGTCGCAAGCCTACCGTCCGGCGCTCGAGTTGATTACCCGCTTTGCAACCAACTGGAACATCATCGCTGCCGCTACCCCGGCCTGGGCGGCAGCCGTGTTTCCGCAGATGGAAGCGAAGGCGGCGCTGGAGCGGCTATGGGAAGCCATTTTCGCCGCCTCGCGCGTGAACCGGCCGGATCCGGTCGAAGCCTGGAAGCAGCACGATGCCAACCTGCACGCCCGCGCCGGGCGGCTTAACGGCAAGCGCTATGCGGCGCTGCATTTCCGCGGCCCCGGCACCGATCTGAAAGTCGGCCTGGCCGACGGCCATCTCTGGCTTGGCGGCGGCTCGGCCTCGGCCAACGGCCATTATTGCATCCCCAATATTCCCACCGAAGAAATCTTCACCACGCCGCATCGGGACCGGGTGGAAGGCACGGTGGCCAGCACCAAGCCGCTCTCGCACCAGGGCACGATGATCGAGGGAATCGCGGTGCGTTTTGCCGGCGGCCAGATTGTCGAGGCTCGCGCCGCCAAGGGCGAAGCGGTGCTGCGCCGACTGCTCGAGACCGATGCCGGCGCGCGCCGGCTGGGCGAAGTTTCGCTGGTGCCGCACTCATCGCCGATCGCCGCCAGCGGGCTGCTGTTTCTCAATACGTTATTCGACGAAAACGCCGCCTGCCACATTGCGCTCGGCCAGGCCTACAGCACCTGTTTCGTGGGCGGCGAAACACTGACGCCGGAAGAACTGGCCGCGCGCGGCGCCAACGAAAGCCTGATTCACGTGGACTGGATGATCGGCTCGAACCGGATTGACGTGGACGGAATCAGCGCGGGCGGCGGGGCCGAGCCGCTGATGCGCAGCGGCGAATGGGTGGAATAAAGAGTAGAACGCCGCAACCGTCCAGGCACAAAAGTCAGATGGCGCGGGCCAGGATCAAAGTGGCGTCATCAGGTTGTTCCTGCTCGCCGCACCAATCGCGCAGCGAGCGCAGCAGCAGCTCGCAAATTTCGGCGAGCGGGCGCTGGCGGTGGCGCTCCAGCAGATCCAGCAGGCGCTCCTCGCCGAATTCCTCGCCATACTCGTTTTCCGGCTCGGTCAGGCCATCGCTCCAAGCCACCAGCAGGTCGCCCGGGCGGAGCGCCAGGGTTTCCTGCTCGTACCCAACCTCGGGGAACAGGCCCGCCACCGTTCCGCCAAGATCCAGCCGGCGGCGGCCATTGCGGCTCAAGATCACCGGGGGCGGATGCCCGGCGTTGCTATAGGCCAGGGTCTGTTGGGCGGCATCGTAAACGGCGTAAAAGAGGGTGATATATTTTTCCGGCGGAGTGCCCAGATAGAGCTGCCGGTTCAAGCGCTGCAGCACCGCCTGCGGCGCGGGGTCCAGGCCGGCACCGGCGCCGGGCCCGTCGCCGGCCGCCGGCGGCGCCGCCGCTCCCGAGGCCCGCGGCGCGGCAATGCCCGCCGCCGGGGGAGCGTCGAATCCATCGGCCGCCGCCGGCGGGGCGGCCAAAGCCCCGGCGGGCAGGATCTGGTAGGCGCGGATCGCGCTGCTGACGGTCGCCATCAACAATGCCGAAGAGATGCCTTTGCCGGAAACGTCGCCGAGCGCCAAAGCCACCCGCATCGCCGGGCTTTCGCTGCCGGCGGCCTCATCCAGGGGAATGAAATCGAAATAATCGCCGCTCACCAGGCGCGCCGGGAGGCAGCGGCCGCAGAGCTCCAGCCCGCGCACCCGCGGCACGCGGCTGGGAAACAACTGCGCCTGCACTTCCTGGGCGATGTTCAAATCGCTTTCCAGGCGCAGTTTTTCCTGTTCTTCGCGCAGCAGGCGGCGGATCGAGCCCGACATGGTATTGAACGAGGTTTCCAGCGCCGCCAACTGATCGCGGGTGGAAACCGGGATGCGGTAATCGAACTCGCCGCGGTTGATGTATTCCGTGCCGATGTACAGGTCGCTGATGGCGGTGGTGATGGTGCGCGTCAGGCGCAGGCCAAAGAGCAGCGACATCAGCTCGAAAATCAGGAAGATGATGCCCACCGTGGCCAGGAGGGTCAGCGCGGGATTGGAGCCGGTATGAGGGCTGAGGTTCATGGCGCTGAACAGGCGGCGGTTGAGCAGCGAAGGGCGGGTGGAGACGGACAGCAGCAGCGACCAATGCACGCCGGTGCGGGCATCCACCACGCGCAGGTAGGCGGGGAAATAGATACGCAGGTCGAAGATATTTCCCGCCGGGGGCAGCCCGACACGGCTTTCGGGCAGGGGGAGGACATGCAAGGACTGCACCGGCGCCGCGCCCGGACCGCCGGCGCGGGGCGAAGGCTGGCTGAGGGGGGTGGCCTGCGGCCCGCCGCGGGAAGGCCGGGGGAGCAGCCGCTGCCGCGTCAGCAACTGCACCTGTCCCAGGCTCCGCGTCACCTGGTCAATGAAGCTGCGATCGATGGGCAGCAAGGTGAGCAACGCCGGCGAGCGGGCATGCGTGGGGTAGAGCGAGCGATAAGCGGCCACGTAATAGCCGCCAGGCAGCATCAGAATGCCTTCAAAACCACCCCGCAGCCAGGAGGGCAGGGGGAGCGCGTGCGGCTGCCGCGGACGCCCGGAGGCGTCGTAGTAATAAGCCAGCACCGAATGATCGGGAAAGACGATGTGGTTGTAATAGCGGATTTCGGCATCCGCGAGGCGGCCGGGATGGGGCTGCTGGCGCAGGGCGGCCACCACCAACGCATTCGCGTCCTTAACCTGTTCGATGCTGGCGTTGAAATCGTGCGAGAGCAGATAGACCGAATACTGGCCGTAAAAGATATAGAGCGCGATGCCGAACAGCGCCAGGGTGAGCAGCACCGGAATGACGGCGAGGAAAAAGAAGGTGACCAGCATGCGATTGCGCACCGCCCACATGAAGCGGGGCAGCATGCGCGCCAGCCAGCGCACGGCCAGCCACAACAGGCCGAGATAAAAGAGGAATTGCAGGAAACCGGCGCCGGGCCAGGCGGCTCCGCGCCAGAGGCGGGGGGCATGCCAGAGCAGGTCGAGCGCGCCCGCCAGCAAGACCACGCGGACCCAGCGATCGCGGGAAAAAAGATGGAGGGAATGGCGCCAGTTGCCGGGCATTTAAATGGGTGGTGGGCGAAGCGATAAGCGTCGCCGGGCTTCGTTCGGCATGCTTTCAGCAAAACCTGCGGTTTTGCCAATGGCTCGGCAAGCCTCATGTATTTCCATATACACAGGGTTGCCTCGCGGCTTTTCTCCTGGCACTTTCCGCGAAATTGCTCTACGCCTCGCTCTGCTCGCTTCCCCCTTCGCCTTAGCGAAAATCAATGGCGGAGGGCCGGTACCTGACCGGAAACCCCGGCTGACTCACTCGATTCCAGCGTTTTTCACTCCCAACAGCGGACTCGCGGGCCGGCGCAAGCTGGAGCAGCGGCCCGCTCCCGATGCCAGTATAAACGCAGCCCGGGGCCGGCCCGGCGCCCCAGCGCCGGCGCCGCCAGTTGCGGGTTGACAACCGGGCCGCCTGCCCGATCAACCGCGCTGGATGGCGGACTTGCCGGTTTCCGCCACGAGTTGCTGCACCCGGCTGTGCTTGCGGCTGTAGCTGAAGTAGATGACCAGGCCCAACAGCAGCCAGGAGACAAAGACCACCCAGGTTTTGGCATGCAGCGAAAACATCATGAGCAGGGAAACGGACATGCCCATGATCGGCACGAAGGGGACCCAGGGGGTGCGGAAGGGACGATGCATGGCGGGATTCTGGCGGCGCAGGATCCACACGCCGGCGCAAACAATCGTAAACGCGAACAAGGTGCCAATGCTGGTCAGCTCGTCGAGCTGGGTAATGGGCAAAAAGGCGGCCAGCATCGAGACGCAGAGGCCGATCACGATGGTGGAGATCCAGGGGGTGCGCAGCTTAGGGTGCACGCGGCCGGCCCAGTTCCAGAGCAATCCGTCGTGCGCCATGGTGAAGAAGATGCGGCTTTGCCCCAGCAGCATCACCAGCATGGTGGAGGTAAGGCCGCCAATGGCCCCGATTTTGACCAGGAAACTGCCCCAACGGACGCCGGTGACATCCACGCCCAGCGCCACCGGGTCAGGCACGTTCAAGTGGGTATAGGGGACAAGGCCGGTGAGCACGACGGCCACCAGGATATAGAGGACGGTGCAGATGACCAGCGAGCCGAGAATGCCGACCGGCATATCGCGCTGCGGATTCTTGGCCTCCTGGGCGGCGGTGGAGACGGCGTCGAAGCCGATGTAGGCGAAAAAGATCATGCCGGCGCCGCGCAAGACCCCGGTCCAGCCGAAATGGCCAAAGTGCCCGGTGTTGGGCGGAATGAAGGGATGCCAATTGGCATGCGCCAGCGCACCATGCAGGGCGAGGAACTTGATGCCCAGTCCGATGAAGATCAACAGCACCGAAACCTTGACCACGACGATGACGGTATTCAAGTTGGCCGATTCCTGAATGCCCTTCACCAGCACGGCGGTCATGAGCAGGATGCCGAAGAGCGCCAGCAGATCAATATGCGCATTGACGTGGGGCAGGGCGGCTTGGGCAACGGCGCTGATTTTTCCGGCCAGGGTGGCGGCGCGTTCCCAGCGTCCCTGGTAGAGCAGCATGGGGGTGCCGGGAGCGGCGGAGATCGCGGGCGGCAGGTGTATGCCGCGGTCCTGCAAAAAGCTATTGACGTAGCCGCTCCAGCCGACGGCGACGGTTGCCGCGCCGAAAGCGTATTCGAGCACCAGCGCCCAGCCGATCACCCAGGCGACGATTTCACCCAGGGTGGTATAGCCGTAGCTGTAGGAGCTGCCGGCGATCGGGATCAAGGAGGCGAATTCGGCGTAACAAAGCCCGGCAAAGGCGCAGGCGATGCCAGCGACGATGAACGAGAGCACGATGGCGGGTCCGGCGGTGGTCGCCGCCACCGGCCCGGTGAGCACGAAGATGCCGGTACCGATGATCGCGCCGATGCCCAGGGTGATCAGGTTGAGCGGGCCGAGGGCGCGCTTGAGGCCGCCTTTTTCCCCCTCGGCCTCGCGCAGGATCGAATTCAGATCTTTTTTGGCAAACAGATTAAGGCTCATCAAATTTCCTTCGCCGAAAATTTTCGCATCAGGCGGCCGGCGCCGGCCGCCGCCTCCAGGCCCAGTACACCGGCACGCCGAGCAATACCAGGATCAGGCCCGGAACGGCATAGTAGGGCATGAAACGCAGCACTTGCAGGTCGAAATAGGCCGCCAGCAGGATGTAAATCGCCGGCAGCCAGGGATAGCCCACCGCGCGATAGGGGCGGGGCAGTTGGGGACGCCTCCAGCGCAGGGCAAAGACGCTGAAGATGGTCAGAATGTAAAACAGCACCACCGCGAACATCACGTAATTCAGCAATTGATTGTAGGTGCCGGAGAGGCAGAGCAGCGCCGCCCACACCCCCTGCACGCCCAGCGCCCAGGAGGGGACGTGATAGCGCGGATGCAGGCGCGCGGCGGAGCGGAAGAACAGCCCGTCGCAGGCCATGGCGTAATAGACGCGCGCGCCCGCCAGGATCAATCCGTTATTGCAGCCGAAGGTGGAAATCAGGATGGCGACCGCCATCAAACCGGCGCCGGCGTGGAGGAAGCGCACGGACAGGACCGCAGTCGCCACGCGATCTTCATGGGCGAACTGTATGCCGCGGCCGATGACGCCGGCGGCGTGGACGGAGCCATGCAAGGGCAGCACGAAGAGATAGGCGACATTGGCCAGCAGGTAGAGCACGGTGACCAGCGCGGTACCCATGGCCAGCGCCAGCGGCAAATTGCGCTGCGGGTTGCGCACTTCACCCGCGGCAAAGGCGATGTCGTACCAGGAATCGGAGGAGAACAACGAGCCCACCATGGCGAGAAACACCAGCGCGGGGGTGGAAGCGTAAAGCAGGCTGGCGTTGATCGAGCCGTTTTCGTGCAAGGGGGCGGCGCGCTGCCAGAAATGGTGGAAGTTGGCGAAGATCGCGGCGGGATTGCGGGCGATGAAGATGCCCAACGCAATCAATCCCAGCAGCGCCAGCACCTTGGCCGAGGTGAAAATGTTCTGCACCAGGGCGCCGGTGCGCACCCCGCGCAGGTTGATGCCGGTCAGCAGCGCGATCATCGCCACCGCGATCAACTGCTCGGTGTTGACGCCGAGCGAGAGCGGGCCGAGATGGCCCCAGAGGAAAAGCCAGTGAGTTTCCGAGATCCAGGGAAACAACACGCCGAGGAATTTAGCAAAGGCGATCGCGACGGCGGCAATCGTGCCGGTCTGCATCACCAGGAAAAAAGTCCAGCCGTAAAGGAAGCCGAAGATGGGGCCGAGGGCTTCGCGCAGGTAAACGTACTGGCCGCCGGCTTTGGGCAAGGCAGCCGCCATTTCGGCATAGCTAAGGGCGGCCACCAGCGTCATAAAGCCGGTGATCAGCCAGACCAGCAGCAGCAATCCGGGCGAGCCGACGATGCGGCCGATCTGCGCCGAGACGATGAAGATGCCGGAGCCGATCATCGAACCGACGACGATAGTGGTGGAACTGAGCAGCCCCAGGCCCTGAACAAATCCAGGGCTGGAACGGATTTCGCCGGCGGATTGAGGTTGGGCAGTGGAATTCAAAGGTTTCGTCCGGCTGGCGCGCGTGCAGCCCGCAACCTGCTCATGCCACGGGAGATTCGGCCAATGCTAGCAGAAAAGCACGGGTTTCGGCTAGGGGGTCGCCGGCTGAAAGCCAGGCGGAGATGACGGCGACGTAGTCGGCGCCGGCGGCCGCGGCGGCGCGGCAATTTTCGCGTCCGATGCCACCGATGGCCACCAGCGGGCCTCGAAACAGCGCGCGCGCCTGGCGCAGGCCTTCCAGGCTGGTGACGGGATCGGGATTGGATTTGGTCGCGGTGGGAAAGACCGGGCCGAAAGCCAGGTAGGCCAGAGCGCGCAAGGACGGCGGCGCGGCGGCGGCGCGATCGTCTACGCGATCGTCTATAGGATCGGCGGCGCCGGCCAGGGCGGCGTCTTGCGCGAGCGCCGCGCGGATCTGGGATGGATTATGGGTAGAAAAGCCAATCAGCGCCGCGGGCGGCAGCAGCCGGCGGGCGGCAGCCAGCGGCAAATCGTCCTGGCCGAGGTGCAGGCCGGCGGCATGGCTCAGAGCGGCGATATCGGCGCGATCGTTGACGATCAAGCGGGTGCGCCCGCCGCGCTCGGCCAGCGCGGCCTGCATACGCTCCGCCAGCTCGAGAAATTCACCCGCGGGCAGGGTCTTCGCCCGCAACTGCAGCCAGGGCAGGCCGAGCCCGGCTATTTCCGCGGCCAGGCGCAGGGGATCGTGGCCGCGCGAACGCGCCAAATCGCAATCGAGGATGGGATAAAAGGCGGCCACCCTACGCAGCCGTTTGGGATTCGACTTTGGCGCGCGAGCGGGAGGCGTCGAGCGCGCAGGCGCCGCCGCCGCCAGCCACCAGCAGCAGCAATCCGCCCATGATCGAAATATTCTTCATGATCTGCACCGTATCGTGGCGGTGCATATACCAGGTCACCGGAATGAGATAAAGGAACATCACGCCGGCAGCCCAGCGGGTGAACAGCCCGGCGATGACCAGCAAGCCGCCGCCCAATTCGACGATAATCGCCACGATCAGCGCCGCCGCCGCCGCGGGGATTCCGACGTGGGCCATGAAACCCTCGGTAGCGGAAAAATGCACGAGCTTACTGTAGCCGGACCAGACAAAGATCGCCGCCAGCAGAAAACGCGCGGGCGGGTAGAAGCTGCGATTCATGGGGCTACCTCCAGCAAAGGTACGGCGGGCCAACTTCCGGCGCCGATTCGGCGCGAGCCGCGGCGTATGCGAAAGCGGACGGGCCTACACTACCATAGAAATGAGCCATGACCTGGAATGAATTGCAACAGCGGCGGCGGGAACGCTGGGAAAGCTGGCTGGACGAGGCGCGGACCTCGGAGGCGCCGGCGGCGACGCTGCTGCGCCGCGCCGGCCTGCTGCCGGCGCTGGAACTGCCCGGCCTTCCGCTCGGCAGCCTGCCAACGCTGGCCGCCGGCGAAGCGGACGGCGCCGCCCTGCGGAAGCAAATCGAGCCCCGGCTGGGGCGTGAAGCGTTCGAGCTGCGTCTGTGGCCGCAGCCGGTTTATGCCAGCCGCGAATTGCTGCCGCCTATATACGTATGGATCGGGGCGCGCACGCGCGCATCGCTAAAATCCGCCTCGACGCTGGCGCGCGAGATTGACGCACGACTGGAGCGGGAAGGCGCCATGACCACCTCCGAGTTGAGACAAACGCTCGGTTTTCAGCGCACTTCGGACGCGGCCATCGAGCAAGCGGCCTGGGAGTTGGCGCGCCGGCTGCGCGTGGTGCTGGCGGGCGGCGATACGGACGAGCTGCGCTGGCAGGCGCTAAGCCAGGCCTGGCCGGGACTGGCCGAGGAAACCGCCGCGATTTCGCATGCGACGGCGCTCAGCGAGCTGCTGCTGCCGGTGCTGGAACAATGGCTGGCGACGACGGAAGCGGAACTGGAGCGCCTGCTGGAGCCGCTGGCGCCGGCACACATGCTGCGCTCGACGCTGCGCGGGCTGGAGGCAGCGCGGCGATTGCGTCCGGCGGCGGTTGAAGGCGAGCCGGCCTGGGAGTGGGTAGAGGAGACGGCGCTACGCGAACGGGCGCGAATCAATCAGGCATAAAATCGAGTTTGAGATGCAAAATTTCAATTTCGCGCAAATTTACTGTCAGTACTGTCAGCAAGCCAAAAAGCCCTTTAGAATCAATAGATTTCACTGACAGTAAACGAAAATTTACTGCCGGAGAAAAACGCGAAAAAACAGATTTATACCCTTGCATATCCGGGATTTAGCATCACTGACAGTAAATTAGCAATCGCCGGAGAATCGCCCCGGGGCGATAACACAAATCCAGGCTGGGCGAAGCGATAAGCATCGCATAGCTTCGTTGGTTCGTCGCTCGGCAATCCTCATGTACGTCCATGTACACCGGGTCGCCTCGCGGCATTGCTAAAAGCAATTTCTGCGAAATTGCTATTGCACCTCGCTCTGCTCGCGACTTCTCTTTTCGCAAAACCTTCGGTTTTGCTTGGCTTCGCCTTGACGTTACTGAATCGCGGAGGGTCGGGACCTGACAGGAAACCCCAACCTTCCCACTCGACCTCAGCGTTCTTAACTCCCATCGGTGGACTCGTGGGCCGCCGCTAGCCGCCGCCAGATCATAATTCAATAATCAAAATTTTAAAGTTCGCGCAAATTGCCGTTGATGCAAATGCTTGATTTTCAGCCGGATAGACGAAAAAAGAGACACCCGGATATGCGCCATGCAACGCGCGCCCCCGCCACAACGCCGACCGAGGAGCGGTCAAGCCCGGATCGCAGCGGGCGAGGGCATAGCGCCCATTTATGCCACTTTGGCAAGCCGCCTGAGGGACTCGGCCGCCCTCCTATGTTCGAGTTTAGCTGCGCGCGAAAGCCACATGATCCCGCGCCGACGCTCCTTCGGGGCCACCTCCCCACTCAGGTATTCGTTACCGAGATTATATTGGGCCCGCGCGTCGCCGCGCGCCGCAGCCCTTCGGAGCCAGCGCAAGCCCGCGGCTGTGTTCCGTCTTGTACCGAGACCCTCTAGGTAGGCAACGCCGAGGTTGCACTGTGCGGCAGGATTCCCAAGCCGCGCGGCCTGCTTGTAATACCTGATCGCGCTTCTCAGGTCGACGGACGTTCCCTCGCCTTTTTCGTAAGCGAGCGCCAGGTTGAATGGAGCTTCTTGGTGCCCACCTTTCGTCGCCGCACGGAACCAGTAAAGGGCCGATTTGAAATCTCTCCTTACCCCAAGTCCCTCGCCGTAACAGAAGCCGACCAGGTTTTGGCTATGCACATACCCGGCCTCTGCTGCTTGGAGCAAGTACGGAAAAGCCCTTCGGTAACTTTTCTTACATCCGATGCCGTAAAAGATCCGCCGGCCGATTCGCGACGCTTCCGCGTCCGACACCGGTCCCGCCGTAAGTTTTGAGTCGCGAGCCATAATTATCGGGAATTACCTTTTTGACTGCTCCAGACGGCAGTAGTGTACACCCGGCGGCGATTGCAGTGGGCAAAATCGTCATTGGCATCAAAGCGAATGGCTGCCGAGCCTTCCTGGAGTGATCCGACAAGGCAAAACCAGCATTATTCCGGCATTTTTGTGAACACCTCGCCCTCCTCCCTTCTCTCGATCTTGTTTTTCATCCTCGAAACCAGGATTTAGCATCACTGACAGTAAATTAGCAATCGCCGGCGAATCGCCCCGGGGCGATAACACAAATCGCCGCCGCCAGATCATATTCAATAATCAAAATTTTAAAGTTCGCGCAAATTGCCGTTGATGCAAATGCTTGATTTTCAGCCGGATAGACGAAAAAAGAGACACCCGGATATGCGCCATGCAACCAGATTTCGAGGCTAAGCCTTTGTGGCAATGAAGGATACCGCGCCGCGGCCGGGAAAAAGAGACACTTTGGCATTTTAAAAAACACTTCTTCAAATTTTTTTTAGCAAAACGGCACCCGAAGCGATAATGCAGACTTAAATACTTTGTCTTCTATCATTTAACCCGGTGCCGTTTGCAATTTTAAAACGGCACCCAAACGGCACCCGAGATTAATATTCGCCCGGCAGCACGATCTCGGAGCCGGCAATCTAAAGGCACCTTCAGAGAGGCATACTCCATGCCATCATTGCGCAGCCACGGCGGCGTGAGCCAAGGCCGCGGCGCAGAAAGGATGCGGTGCTGAACTGATCTGACATCTTCCTATCGCCATGGCGCCGACGGATTCGCGCTGGTAGATTAGTTTTCTTGAGGGATCTATTCGACTGATAACGGCGCCTATGGCGGCGCCTATGGCACCGAATATGACACCCACTGCAACTGTCGATTGAACTTTTTGGCATCGGCCACCGTAAGAGTAACACTTGAAATGTGCAGCGCCATACAAGTCACCGCCAACGGCGCCGACTCCAGCGCCGATCAGAGCATCACGAAGTTTGTGAGATTTTCCGATCAAATAAACTTTTGTAATCTGCGACCCGGCGATGTATCGCATAGTACCATCCGAAGTTTGGATGTTCATGCCGGAAGTAGAAACCGCGAGCAACTTACCTTCGACGGTTGAGGCCCACGACAATCGAACCTCAACCAACGAACCGGCTGAAAGTCCCTGAACCGCCAGCCAACGAGTAGACTGCGCTACAGCATACATACAAAATACAAGCACACAATAAAATGCAACCAAACTTTTCATTGACGTCATCATTCTCATTTAACACTTACGATATTTTCAATAATCGCCTTATTTGCAGAATTCAGACTATATGGACCAGATCGATTTTCTGAATTTATATATCCAATTTCAATAAGCTCTAAGAGTGCCAATTCAAGATTTGGGCCTGGAATTCGCGTATGCTTTTGAAGTTGTTCAAAGCTTACCCGAGCCCCTCCCCATTTCCTGGCCAAGTAAAGCTTCTTTAATATCATTTTTTCAAATTCGGAAATATTAATGTTTTGTTTTAATATATTAGTTTTATCATTATATTTAGATGTATTTTCTTTATTTTTTATAAAATCATTTCTATTTTTATCTCTTATTATATTTATCCATGTTTGATCAACTTCAGGCCATATCTGCTCAAAATTTGCACCAATTTCCTTTAAGTATGCAAATATATTTGCCGGGTGCAAATTTAACTCTTTTGCTGCACTAGCTAATTTGATATTCACTTAAAAATACCTCCTCAATTTTTGATGGAAGACGATTAAAAATAAATTGAAATTTACCTGAAGGCATTTGACATGTAAAACCATTTAATGCAGACATTAAATCATTAGAATTACCTGCAATGTAAACACAATATTTATTAAATTTAAAATTACCATCTGTAGACTTCAAATTATTATCTGATATCAAAGACCATATTAATCTCGCAGCACATTCTGCTGAAACAGATCGTTTCCCTTCACTCATTTCAAGCCATGCACATTCTGAAATTGGCATAATAATATACACATTATTTTTATCCCCAGCCCACCATATTTCCTCAATCACATCCAGCTTACTTATCGGCTCAATTGCCGCCAAAGCACCTGGAAATAAATCATTCAGTTTGATTTCAATATTTTTTAAAGCCTCTAAAATCATCTGTTTAACACCAGGGACAGTAGCCATTTTTAACAACTCCTTATATTGATCTCTTTGCTCACACAAGTCGGCAATCTCTGTCCTTTGATGCCTAGCCAAATTAAACTCTTCAGCAGCTTTTAGCTTTTTATTATAATCTTCATATGAAGCGAATGCCTGTTCTATACTACTTATTTGATAACGAATAAACTTCAACAAACTTTCACTATATATATTATTTAATTTATTTTCTATATTTTCCTTATTATCAATGCATTTTTTTTCATTAACTATAGCCAGTTCCTTAGCTTCCTTTGATTTTTTAATTCTCACAAATATACGATTCAATTCATCTCTAGAATCATTAACTAATCGTGTATATTTTTCCCTTTCTTCTTCACAAGAAATTAAATTGTCTAAAAGATTTCTTCTTTTTTCATCTAATTCATTCAATTGCTCGTGTATTTCACTTAATTTATCCTCTGTGCTTTTAAGTGATTCCTTATTATTTAATTCCTGATTTCTAAACCTAGTAATTTCCGTGGATAATCTTTTAATATGCTCTTCACTTCCTAATATTTCTGAAACATACTTACCTCGCCTCTTTTCTAGTTCGCCCATTTCTATTTCAATTGGCCTACTATCTTCACGGATTATTTCATAAAGTGTCATGATATGTAAATTTCCTCTTTCATTTTTGAAGCTCAGGCCAAGTATTACGCACAGCATCATCTAATTTATCACATGCCATAATAGTTGCCCCGGAAACTTCTTGCTGAATCAATTCAGCACTCTTTTGTGGACAAAACACCCTAATCGGCAACTGAATATTACCATCTTGAATCGACTCCCATAAATCTAATATGATTTGATCAGGTATTTCCCTCACCTTTCTTAATAGATCTATTTCACCTATATAAATATGATGTTGAGGTATATCCTTTTGCAAATAAGAAGCTATTAATGCCATGCATAATGGTAAGCCCAAGATCCCTCTATATCTACGCTCGCCTGGAAGTCTACATTGAATAGCATAATCTAAATCTTCTATTTCCATATCCGGAATTTGACTGATACACGTTGTAAGTTGTTCGATTTCCTTTTTTGGAAGACCCGGTGCTACTATTCTACCTCTATTCCCATATGCTGGCAAGGCTACTGCCGCCTGAGCTTCGGCGATACCCACATCCATGCCTAAAAATGTTTTTGCTACGCTACTTACAGATTCACTATGTGGTGATAACTTTAATTTAGTAGTATTTTTATCCATCTCTAATGGCACTGCCTTTAAAACAGCCTGACCATACCTGTTTTTAGGTACAAAAAGCGGACGATATATCATAGCCTTTCTCATTACCAAGACACAATCGACATTATGTTCTAAATCTTTAGGACCACCAATATCACCCTTTTTAGTAACATGCGCCACAAGAAATACAGCGATTCCCGCAGATTTACATAATCTACAAAATTCATAAACTTGTTTATATTTCCTTGTTGCCGTCGCAGATAAACCATGCCCCTGAATAGAATCAAGAACTATAAATTTTGTACCATAATATTTGCCATGCGGATTCTGAACCTGATGTGATAAAAATGCTGGAAGAGTTTCCAAATCATAAATAGATTCTTCGGGTTCAACATTTTTTAACGCCATATCTCTCTCAGTAATTGACAAATCAGAACACATCAGCCTAGCTCGTTTAGCTAAATCATCTTTTGATTGCTCAGTTAATATATATATTGTTTTACATCCTCTTTTCCCCAAATCTATCGCTATTTGAATACCTAATGTAGACTTCCCAATCCCGGGCTGCCCTGCTATCAAATATATTCCACCCCCGACAAATTTACTTATGCAATATTTAAACCAAGACAATTCACTAGAGAGCTCAAGTTCCTCATATTCCTGAACCCCAACAGCCAACAATCCTGTTTTCTCTTCTACAATCAAAAAAATACCTCTTCCATTTCAAAACCCAGCAGACACTGCGATTATAAACGACTTGTCAAGTCGAACTCATATTCGTATCATTTCCGTATCATTCCATGACTGTAGGCCACCATTAATGATTTCAACAAATAAACACCCTCTTTTGAAATAATATAAACAACTATAAACCCTTTAAATATAACCACTTAAGGCACAGCCTACATTGAATAAAATTTACTGATGGCGGCTTTCGGGCTAGGGGGCGGCGATCACGCCGGGGGGTTCGACGCTGCGCAGGCTGGAAGCGGCGCGGCGATTGCGTCCGGCGGCGATTGAAGGCGAACCGGCCTGGGAATGGGTGGAGGCACCGGCGATGCGCGAACCGGCGTAGATTCTCGCCACGCAAGCATTCGAATCCGGGCATCACATAAAGCATCGAAAAATTTGTGTCACTGGTGTCACTTACCATTTATGGTGTTTATTATCAGTTGTTTACGAGTGACACCAAATCGAAATTTGCCGTCACTTTGCTGTCACTCCGCCGTCACTTTGTCCCCAGTCGTCTTCCAAAGATTCTTAGGTTGGCTCAAAAAACGTCATCGGCCTCTGGCCATTCATCGGCGTCTGCGTTGACGAAAACTGCGGCATCAAATTCGCATGGCAGGACACCTGCAGCCGCGCATAGTGCTTGGATTTTCGTCATCGTAGCTTCGTAATACGGCACGCTTGCATAGAGCCGTGAGTCTCCCGCCCTACGATTTTCTTGGACAATGATTTGGGAAAAGGAGAGAGGGTATGTCCAAGGATGAGAAGGCTGCATCAGGCTTCGCGGAGGGAGCCCGGAGGGCGACCGAAGCGGAGCCTGATGCCGGGGCGAGGCGCCCGCATGGGCGCTGGTCCTCGAAGCGCAAAATGGCCGTGGTCACAGAGTTGTTGCGGGGCGCAGACCTGGAG
>JAJYIU010000009.1 GCA_021789895.1 Acidobacteriota bacterium
CTGCACGCGGAGGCGGGCGGCCGCGGCACGCCGGAGCCGGCGGCGGCGGGCGCGGCGCCGGGGCCGCCGGGAAGTTGGCGGGGCGCTGCCGCGCACAGCCGCAACCTGATGCCGGTGCCGGCGGAGGCAAGCTGGCGGGAGGGAGCGATGGCGCTGAATTCCGGATTCAATGCCGCGCTGGGCGCCCACCGCGACCAACGGCTGGAGGCGGCGCTGACGCGCACCCTGGCGACGCTCGGGCGCCGCACCGGATTGAGCATTGATCCTTTTCTGCGCGCGGAACCGGGAGCGGCCAACCTGGTGGTGCACTGCCGCGCCGCCGGCCGCGCCGTGCCGGCGCTCGGCGAGGACGAAAGCTATACGCTCGAGATCGGGCCGCAGCGCGCCACGCTGGAGGCGGCCACGGTTACCGGGGCGCTGCGCGGCTTGCAGACGCTGCTGCAATTACCCGAAACGAACGGCGGAGGATATGTGCTGCCCGCCTGCCGCATCCAAGACCGGCCGCGCTTCCGCTGGCGCGGGCTGCTGCTGGATTGCAGCCGGCACTTCCAGCCGCTGGAGAACGTGCTGCGGACGCTGGACTGCATGGCGGCATTCAAGTACAACGTCTTCCACTGGCATTTGAGCGACGATCAGGGATTCCGGGTGGAGTGCCGGCGGCATCCGCAGCTCACGCGCAAGGGCTCCGACGGGCAGTTCTATACCCAGGCGGAAGTGCGACAGGTTATCGCGTACGCCGCCGCGCGCGGAATCCGCATCGTGCCCGAGTTCGATATGCCGGCGCACTCGACCAGTTGGATGACGGGCTATCCGTTTCTGGGCAGCGCCCCGGGACCTTACCATATCGCGCGCACCTTCGGGGTGCACAACGCGGTAATGGACCCGACGCGGGCCACGACCTACCGCTTCCTGAACAGCTTTTTTGCGGAGATGTCCGCGCTGTTTCCCGACGCCTACCTGCACATCGGAGGCGATGAAAACAACGGCCACGACTGGAGCGCCAATGCGCGCATTCAAGCCTACATGCGG
This sequence comes from Acidobacteriota bacterium, assembly GCA_021789895.1. GTDB lineage: Bacteria > Acidobacteriota > Terriglobia > Terriglobales > SCQP01 > JAKASR01. The sequence continues at coordinate 1,030 of JAJYIU010000009.1, forward strand.
CGGCACCGGATTGCGGACAAACGGGCGCTGCAGACGCTGTTCAACCGCCGCATCGAGCCGCTCGTGCGCCGGCATGGGAAAAAGATGATGGGCTGGGAAGAAATCCTGCATCCCCATCTGCCGCAGGACGTAGTGGTGGAGGCCTGGCTGAGCGTCGAGGCGCTGGGAAAAATCGTCAGCCGCGGCTATCCCGGGATTCTTTCGGCCGGCTATTATCTCGATCTGATGTGGCCGGCGGCGCAGCACTATGCCGTGGATCCGATTCCCGCCAACAGTCCGCTGACGGCCGGGCAGCGGGCGCGGGTGCTCGGCGGCGAGGCCTGCATGTGGGGCGAATACGTGCCGCCGCAGGTGCTGGACAGCCACATCTGGCCGCGCGCGGCGGCGATCGCGGAGCGCTTCTGGTCGCCGGCGGAGGTCAACGACGCGGACGACATGTACCGCCGGCTGGAGCCGGCCAGCCTGCAACTGGAAGACCTGGGCAGCACGCACCGCGCGCATGCGGGGCAACTGCTGCGCCGGCTGGCGGGGAACGAGCATCCGTATCCGCTGCAGGTTTTGACGCAGGCGATCGAGCCGACCAAGGGCTATAGCTGGCACAGCCTGCCCTACAACATCTTCACTCCGCCCGACTGGATGATTTACGCCGTGCCGCCGGAAAGCGCAGCGCGGCGCTGGTTTCCAAAACTGGTGAACGCCTTCGTGCGGCAGCCGGCGGCGGCCAAGCCGCGGCAGCGGCTGCTGGGGCTGTTTGCAAGCTGGCAGCAGGCCTACGCCCAGTACCAGCCGCTGGCGGAACGCACGCCGCAGTTGCAACAACTGGCGCCGCTCTACGCCGCCCTGACCCAGGCCGGCGGTGTGGGCCAAGCCTGCGTCACAGCGCTGGCTTCCGGCCTAACCCTGCCGGCGGCGGAGGCGGCGGCGGCGCGCCGCCGCTTGCAACGCGCCGCGCAGCCGCACGCCGACCTGCTGCTGATCATGATTCCCGGGCTGGAAACGCTGCTCGAGCGGGCGGCGGGACGCTAAGCTGCTAATCATGGCGGGAATTGAACTCAGCCCGGAACAGCTGGAAAAGTTCATCGGCCTGCTGGTGAACTACATTGAGGAACAGCGCAAGCACTACCGGCCGGCGGCGGCGCCGCTGCCGCCATCCCAGCGAACCGGCCTTGCCAAATTCTTTCCCGCCGCGATCATGGATACGCGGGTGCTCAAGCTGGAAGGCGAACGCGTTCCCAATCCTGAGTTCCTCTCAGTGTTGAAGATCATGGGCATCGGCCCGCTATTGGACCCGTCTTCGCTGCCGGCAGTGACGTTCGTGGATGTGATCGTCTTCCAGGTCCCCTATACGCCGGAAATGCTTTTCCACGAACTGGTGCATGCCGAACAATTCCGGCAACTGGGAACCCAAAAATTCATGCAGCACTATGTGAAAGGTTTTCTCGCCAGCGGACGATTCGAGGATATCTTGCTGGAGCGGCACGGGTTCGAGCTGGCCCGGCGGTACGCGCAGCAGCCGCAGGAAGCGTTTTCGGTGGCCGCGGCGGTGCAGGCATGGATTGAGCAGCAGTATCGGGCAGCCAGCACCAAGCATTAGCAGGCTCAATGAACCGTCAAGCTAACTGCATCCGCCGTTGTGAGACACCCAGATCGCATGATTGCAAGGGAATTCTGGGATAAACCCTTATTTAAGTTCGAGATTGATCGCACGATCGGGCAAAAAAAGACAGTATCAGCCGATCAAAAAAAAGAGGGTAGCGATTTTTTTTGCAAAACGGCACCCGAGGCCAAATTTCGAGCATAACTAGATGATAATTCAATCGTTTAACCGGGTGCCGTTTTGTTTTTAAAACGGCACCCAAACGGCACCCCCAGACGTTTCAGCGCCGGCCACGGGCCTTGAGGGCGGCGCGGGCTTCGCGTTCGGCTTCGCGGCGGCGTTCGGATTCGCGCTTATCGTAGAGCTGCTTGCCTTTCGCCAGGGCGATTTCGCATTTGACCCGCCCGCGCTTGAAATAGAGCCGCACCGGGATGAGGGTAAGGCCTTTTTCGCGGGTTTTGCCTTCGAGCTTGTCCATTTCGGCTTTATGCAGCAGCAGGCGGCGGCTGCGTTCCGGCTCGTGGCCGGCGTAGCCGGCGTTGCGGTAGGGGCTGATATGGCAGTTGAGCAGCTCGGCCTGGCCGGCGCGCACCAGCACGAAACTATCCTTAAGCTGCACCTGGCCGGCGCGCAGGGATTTGACCTCGCTGCCGGTGAGGGCCAGGCCGGCTTCCCAGGACTCCAGCAAGTGATAGTTATGCCGCGCTTGGCGGTTTTCGGCAATGATGCGACCGGCTTCGGCCATGGAATCACTCCCGCGGGGCGGCCCTGCGCCCGGCCCCGCCTGCTACCAATCCGCAGAGTGGCCCCGCCGCTTATAGCGTACAATGTTGAATTTCAACGGGAAAGGCCGAGTAGGAGCATCCATGCCAAGCGAGGACAACGAACTGCGCCAGTTGAAGCACCGCAGCCACGAAATCACCGAGGGCCGCGACCGCGCGCCGGCGCGCGCGATGTTCAAAGCGGTGGGCTTCAGCGACGCCGACCTGGCGCGGCCGATCGTCGGCATCGCCAACACCTGGATCGAGACCATGCCGTGCAACTTCCATCTACGCCGGCTGGCGGAAGAGGTCAAGGCGGGGGTGCGGGCGGCGGGCGCGACGCCGATGGAGTTCAACACGATCGCCATCAGCGACGGCGAGACGATGGGCACCGAGGGAATGCGGGCATCGCTGGTGAGCCGCGAGGTGGTGGCGGATTCGATCGAGTTGGTGTGCCGCGGCCAGTTATTCGACGCGGTGATCGCGCTGGTGGGCTGCGACAAGACCATCCCCGGGGCGGCGATGGCGCTGGCGCGGCTGAATCTGCCAGGGCTGGTGCTCTACGGCGGGACGATAGCGCCCGGACGCTATGAGGGACGCGACGTCAGCATTCAAGACGTTTTCGAGGCGGTGGGGGCGCATGCGGCGGGGCGCATCGGGGATGCCGAGTTGAAGGCGCTGGAAGACGCCGCCTGTCCCGGCGCGGGCGCCTGCGGCGGGCAATACACCGCCAACACCATGTCCACGGCAATGGAGCTGATCGGGCTCTCGCCGCTGGGCGCCAACAGCGTGCCGGCGCTGGACGCGCAAAAGGCCGCCATCGCGCGGCAGTGCGGCGCCTGGGTGATGGAGCTGCTGCGCCAGCGGCTGCGGCCGCTCGACATCCTGACCCCGCCGGCGTTCCACAACGCGATTGCCGCGGTGGCGGCCAGCGGCGGCTCGACCAACGCGGTGCTGCACCTGCTGGCGATCGCGCGCGAGGCGGGGGTGGCGCTGACGCTGGAAGATTTCAGCGCCGTCAGCCGGCGCACCCCGCTGCTGGCCGATCTCAAGCCCGCCGGGCGCTTCATGGCGGTGGACGTGCACCGCGCGGGTGGGATTCCGGTGCTGGCGCGGCGGCTAGTGGCGGGCGGCTACGCGCAGGGCGACTGCCGCACGGTGACCGGGCGCACGCTGGCGGAAGAGGCCGCGGGCGCGGTGGAAACCGCGGGGCAGGAAGTCTTCGCGCCGCTGGAGCGCCCGCTCAAATCGAGCGGCGGGCTGGTGGTGCTGCGCGGCAACCTGGCGCCGCAGGGCGCGGTGGTGAAGCTGAGCGGACACGAGCGGCGGTATCATCGCGGCCCGGCGCGCGTATTCGAGTCGGAAGAAGAAGCGATGGCGGCGGTCACCGGCAGCCGTCCCGACCTGGCGCGGCTGCAGGCGGGGGACGTGGTGGTGATCCGCAACGAAGGGCCGCGCGGCGGGCCGGGGATGCGCGAGATGCTGGGGGTGACGGCGGCCATCGTCGGCGAAGGCCTGGGAGGCGAGCTGGCGCTGATTACCGATGGGCGGTTCAGCGGCGCCACGCATGGGCTGATGGCCGGCCATGTCGCTCCGGAGGCGGCTTGCGGCGGCCCCATCGCCGCGCTGCGCGAGGGCGACATGATCGTGCTCGATGCCGAGGCCGGCAAGCTGGAAGTCGAACTCGAACCCACGGCGCTGGAAGCCCGGCTGGCAGGCTGGCGTCCGCCGGCGCCGCGGTATGCGCGCGGGGTGTTTGCCCGCTACGCCGCGCTGGTCGGCTCGGCCGCGGACGGGGCGGTGCTGCAACTGCCGGGGAAATAAAGCCAGCTATCAGCCTTCAGTCGGCAGCATTGCTGCATAACGCCCGCAGGCGATCAACGCTCAGCCGGCAGCCGTGGCTGCGCAACGCCCGAAGTTCGCCGCCGCTAACGCGAAATTATTCCAGGCGGTAGAGGGTCAGGCCGCTGAGCAGCTTGGGATAAAAGTCGGTGGATTTCTGCGGCATGACGCCGCCGGCGAAGGCGACGTCGCGAACCAGGGCGGGCGAGAGCGGGCGTAGCAGGAAGACCGCCTGCTGTTCCCGGGCGGCGACCTGCGCCAGGGCCGCGCGCGGGTCGCGTTCGTAGCCCAGGTAACGCTGCGCGCGCACGTCTTCGGGGGTGATGCCGAGACCGCGATGCAGCAGCAACTCGTGCAGAGCCAGCACGTCGAGCTGGCGCTGCGGCGCGGGACAGGCGGCGAGCAGGCGCTCGCGATCAGCCTCCGATTTCCAGCGGAAGAGATGCAGGCCGGGAGCGCCGGCCAGGGCCGCGGCCGCCACCACCGGTCTGCCGGGGCCGGCCTGCATGGCGGCTTCAATCTTCGGCCACTCGGCAGCCCATTGCGCCGGCGCCAAATCCAGTTGGGCGTGGGCAAAGAATTCGGCCGCGGCGGAAAGGAAGCGGGCGGGGTCGAAATGCGTCAGGCCGCCGGCCAGACGATGCGTGGGCAGCACGACCAGGCCGGGCGAATCCAGATTGACGAAGGTCATCATGGCGAAGTTCCAGCCGGCTTGCGCGGGCGGCGCGCCAGGCTCCTTTGCCTGCCGTCCGGCCTGCTCGTTGCGCCAGGCGAGGGCAGTTTCGTAGCGGTGATGCCCGTCGGCGATGACCAACTGGCGCTCGCGCATGCCGGCCGCGAGGTGCGCGATCACTTCGCGATCGGTTTCGCGGAAGAGGAGGTGGCGCACGCCAAATTCATCGGTAACCTGCAGCAGCGGCGAGCGGGCGCGCTGCCAAATTTCGGCTTCGATCCGCTGCGCGGGATCGCTGTAGAGCATGAAGATCTGGCCGAAATGAGTGCGGGCGGCGCGCAGCAGCGCCAGGCGGTCGGCCTTGGGGCCGGCCAGCGTCTGCTCGTGGCGAAAGACGACGCGGCGATCGTAGTCTTCCAGGCGTCCCAGCGCGATAAAGCCCTGGCGGGTCAGCTCGCGCGCGGCGCCGGGCGGGGTGAAGACCTGGCGATAAGGGTAGATCGCGGCCTCGTCCTCGCGCCGCAGCACGCCTTGCGCAATCCAATCGCGCAGCCGGGCGGCGGCGTCTTCGTAAGCCCGGGGCTCGGCCGGGCCGGCGCCGCCGTGGGATTCGGCCGGCGGCGAGGGCAGGATCAGGCGAGCCAGATTGTAGGGCGACAGTTCGAGGTAGCGCCGGTACATCGCCGGCGAGATTTTGTCGTAGGGCTGGGTGAACACGCCGCCGGGTTCTACGCGGGCGAGGTCATAGCGGTAGGCGCGAAAGGGAAGAATCTGGGCCATAAAATTTATTATCCAGGGAAACCAGGACGGTTCGGCGGACGGGAGCCGAAGCTGCAAGGCGGGGTCGCGGCGGCGTTCTTTCAACCAGCGGGGGATTCGACGGGGTTGGCGGCCAGAATCGCGTCGGCGACGCGGGCGGCGTCGCGTGCGGCGGCGACATCGTGCACGCGCACCAGGTGCGCGCCGTTGAGGATGGCCGCGGTGACTGCGGCCAGGGAGCCGTAGAGGCGGGCATCGGGCGGCGGTAGTTGGGGCGAGGCGCCAGGGACTGGCGGCGAAGGCGGAGCGGCGGGAGAAGGCGGAGCGGCCAGAGCGTAGCCGATAAAAGATTTTCGCGAAACCCCGGCCAGGAGGGGGCGGCCGAACGCATGCCAGGAATCGAAGCGCGCCAGCAGGGGAAAATTTTCGCCCAGGTTTTTGCCAAAGCCGAAGCCGGGATCGAGCACGATGCGATCTGCGGCGATGCCGGCGGCGCGGGCGCGGGCCAGCAGGGCGCGGAAGCCCCGTGTCACCTCGTCCACCGGATCGGCGAGCGGCGGAAGGCGGTGCATGGTAGCGAAGCAGCCGCGCAGGTGCATGAGCACCAGTCCGCAGCCGGCGCCGGCGGCGGTTGCGAGCATGACGGGATCGGCCAGCCCAGACACGTCATTGATAATATCGGCGCCGGCGGCCAGGGCCGCGCGCGCGGTCTCGCCATGGCGTGTATCCACCGACAGCGGGATTTGGGGAAAGCGCCGGCGCAGGCGCTCGAGCGCGGGCAGCAGGCGCGCCTGTTCCTGCGGCGGCGGCAAAGGCTCGGCTGCGGGGCGGGTGGATTCGGCGCCGAGGTCGAGCAGATCGGCGCCGGCAGCCAGCGCCGCCTCGGCGGCTTCCACGACGGCGTCGGGGGGCAGGCGGCTGGCGGGGTAAAAGGAATCGGGGGTGAGATTGAGGATCGCCATCAACAAGGTGCGGCGGCCGAGCTCCAACCGGCGATCGCCGAGCTGCCAAATCCGGAGGGGGCGCGGGGAAATCATGGGCATGAGAGGCGGGTCCCAAGCGCCGGAACCGGCCAATGCAATAACGTTACAATGATTACCAGAAGACCGCTCTATAGGTTTATGCCAGCGTCAATTGCGGAGCGCTCCCGTCCATTGCCGAAATTAGAGAAAAAGCCAGGAGGTGCTGTCATGCGAACACCATTGCGTGCGAGGGTGCGCATCGCGCTGGGGATAATCCTGACGCTGGGGCTGTACATCGCCGCCTGGGCGCAGGCCGCGCCGCGCCCGCCGGCTCCGGCGGCGAGCGTAACGGCAACCGATCCGGCGTATGTGAACGGCTACCGGGCCGGCTACCAGGCCGGAGCGCACGATCGCGCCGCGGCGCAAGCCTTCAATTTCCACAAATTTCTGGCCTACCAGGAAGCGCTCGCCGGCTACCAGTCCAGCGCGGGCAGCCGCGCCGATTACCAGGCCAGCTTCCGCAGCGGATTCCAGGACGGCTATGGCGACGCCTACCAGGGGCGCCGGCCCAGCGTAGGCAGCGCGGCGGGGCAGGAAACCCAGGCCAGCCCCGCGCCAGGACCAGGGCCGGCAGCCACGCAAGCGCCAGGGCCAGGGCCGGCAGTTACACAAGCTCCGGCGACCGGGCCGGCAGCCGCTCCGGCGCCGGCTGCGCCGCCGGGGGTGTACGGGCCCACGCCGGCGCCGTCGCCGGCAACGCCCGCCGCGGTCACACTGACGCCGCAGCAACAGCGCGCGCGCGCCATCGGCTACCGCGAAGGCTACAGCGCCGGGCAGTTCGACTCCGACCGCGGCGCCGCCAACGCTCCGCTCGCGAGCCGCGAATACCGGCAGGCTTCAGCCGGTTACAGCGCCAACCTGGGCAACTTCGCCGATTTCCAGCAGGAATTCCGCGACGGCTTCGTGCTCGGCTACGGCGACGGCTTCAATCACCGTCTGTATAACTCCGCCATCGGCCTGCGCACACGGAGCAGCGCCGCGATCGCGCCGATCCGGAACAACAATCTGGTCCTGCCCGCCGGCACCGTGATCCACGGCCTGCTCGACAGCTATCTCAGCACCAAGAGCAGCCACAAGGGCGATGCATTCAGCCTCACGGTGAACATTCCCGTTTATGCCGGCAATGGAGCGGTGGCGATTCCCTCCGGCAGCCGGATTGAAGGCACGCTCGCCACGGTCAAGCGCGGCGGATTTCTGGGCGGCTCGGCCGAATTGATGCTGGATTACCAGCGCATCATTTTGCCCGGCGGGCACAATTACGCGCTGGTTGCCAGCACCACCGGCGTCAGCCGGCGAACGGCGCGCACCAACGGCGAAGGCGGGGTGGGGCAGCCCAATAAAAAAGGCCAGGATGTTCGCCACATCGGCGTGGAAGCCGGAACGCTGGGAGTCTTGGGCGGGATTTTTGGCGGGATGCGCGGGATCGCCACCGGCGTCATCGCCGGAACGATTCTGGGCACGGGCGGGGTGATCGCCAGCCGGAAACGCGATATACGGCTCTATACCGGCGACCATGTCGAGCTCAAGCTGAACAAGCCGTTGTCGCTGGAGCCGATCGCCGCCGGCATCTGAAGGGCGCTACACATTCCACCGCAATTTTGCCTCCATGCCTCCATACCCCCTGCAAATCATTGCAATTACATAAGTTAAATATGGCGGCAAATTCAAAGTTGCCGCCATATTGCCACCATAGAATCATTGCGGGGAATAATCATAGATTCCCAATTTGGCGGCAGTGATTATCCAGATTAGTAAATTTTCCCAAACGAGCCTAATACACAACCCGCTGAAATTTTGCCTCCATGCCTCCATGCCACTGCAAGTCATTGCAATTACATAAGTTAAATATGGCGGCAAATTCAAAGTTGCCGCCATATTGCCGCCATAGAGTGATTGGACAGAACTTTTGTCCGACTTGACCATTCACGCAGCCGGCGCGCTAGCGGGCGCGGGTGGGGGGCACGTTCCAGCCGGAAGCTTCGACCACCGGCCGCCGGCCCTGCAACGCCGAGGCGGCGAAATAGACCGTCAGCCGGCGGCGTTCATGCGGCATCAGCTCGAAATCGTTGTCCGACCAGAACACCGGCCGCACATCTTCGCCCCGCGCTCCGGCCCGGACTTTCAAGTGGACGAAGAAGGCCAGGCGCGGGCCGGGATTCACCACGGTGACATTTTCATAGACCCGACCGCGCCAGCGATGGGCGGCGGCGCGGAGGCGCAGGCGCGCGCGCGGCAGCGACCGCAGCGCATGAAAATCGGCAAAGCCGCTGAGCGGGGTGTAGTACCAGGTCGAGCGCGCCCAGTCGAAGACGTCGGGCCGGGTGGAGAGCCAGTAGAAGTTGCGGCTCAGCACCTTGCCGCCCGCGCCGGTCAGGCGCAGGCGTAAAAAGTAAGTGGTGGTCAGGTGCTGGAGCGCGGGCAGCTTCAACACCTCGCGGGCGCTATCGGCGGGGGCATTGACGCGCACGACGCGATGGAAGCGCCGCCGCAGGCCGAGGGTATAGACATCCACCCAGGCGTGCAGGCGGCGGTAATTCACCCGGCGCGAATTCACCACCGTGATGCCGCCATCGCCGTAGTTGTACTGTATGTGAATCGGCTGGCAGGCCTCGCGGGCGCCATAGAAGCCGCCGCCGGGCCGCAGGTCGTAATCGAACAGATGCCAGATCAGCGAGGGCCAGGCGTTGTTGAGCATCCACTGGATGACGCCGGTGGAGACGTATTTGTGGCCGCCGTAGGCTTCATACATCGCCCGCTCGCCCTCGTAATCGGTCAACTGCGCGGTTTCGACGTAATCGTCGAGGCCGTGGGGAGCGCCATAGCGCTCGTCCATGGCGTGGTTGTAAACATCGAGGTTTTTGAACTGGCCGCCGCCGGCGTGAAAGAGCCAGGTGGAGTTGATCGGCCAAAGCTTGCCGGGAGGCAGGAACGAGCGCAGCGTCGCCAGCGAAGGAATGGCGGGGCCGGGACTGGTCTCGGTATTGAAGCCGTAAGCGCCGCCGTGGCGGGTGTCCAGGTCCCAATACGAGGGCGCCACGTACTGGTAGGGGCCGGTCATTTTCACGCCGGTCCAGCCGACGGTGGTTTTGCGCGCTGAAGCGGCAGCCACGGTGGGGTTGGGCCAGTGGTACTTGCGGAAGACGGCCAGGTACATGCGCTCGATGGGCGGCGGGGCGGCATTGTCGCTGCCGTAAAGGTAAGCCAGCAGGCTGGGGTGATCGCGCAGGCGGCGGACCTGGTCGCGCAGCGAGGCGGCGGCGACCTTTTTGTCAATCGGGCGCCAATCGTTCCAATGCTCCCAGCGCGAGCAGCAGCACCAGCCCTGCAAGACCAGAATGCCCATTCGGTCGCAGAGGGCGTAGAAGCTCTGGTTCATCGGCTTGCCTTCGAGCCGCACCGCGTTCAGGTTCATCGCCTTGAGATATTCGAGCTCGGTCCGGGTGCGCTGCGGTTTCAGGCGCAGCAGCATATCGGGCGACCAGCCGCCGCCGCGGATGAGGATGCGCTTGCCATTGACGACGAAGACGCGGTGGCGGGCGGCGTCGACATAGGAAGTCATCTGGCGCACGCCGAAGCTCACCTGGCGGCGGTCGCTGAGCCGGCGGCCGGCGAAGAAGGAGAAGCGGGCGCGATAGAGCGGCTGGCGTCCGTATTGCCAGGGCCACCAGACGCGCGGATGGCGGAGATTGAGCCCGCGGTAAGCGGCGGGAGTGAAGACCACGCGCCGGCTGGCGCCGGGCGGCAAATGCACCGGTTGCGAAAACACGCGGCCGGCTAATTGCAGCCGCAGCCGCCCGGTTACCGGAGCATCGCCGGCGTTGCGGAGGGTGGCGGCAACGGTGAGGTGGGCGACGGAGAGCGAGGGCAGATCGAAGCGCGTCGTCACCTGGGGATAGGCAATCGCCACCGGCCCGGAGGTGCGGATATAGACCTGGCGGAAGATGCCCATATCCTTATCGGCGGGCAGCGGATTCCAATCCACAAATGTCAGGCCGAGATCGTCGGGAGTGGGGGCGAAGACCTCGACCGCCAGGCAGTTGACGGCTCCGGGGCGGGTGGCGTGGGTGACATTGAAGCGCCAGGTGCGCCAAGTGCCCTGCACCCGATCGGGACCGGCGATTTCCTCTCCGTTGAGCCAGATCGCGGCGCGGTAGTTGATGCCGTTGAAGTGCAGCCAGAGCTGCCGGCCATTCCAGCCGGCGGGCAGTGAAAAGGTGGTGCGGTACCACCAGCCCACTGCGAATGGGCTGCCCGGCGGCATGGGCAGATTGGCGAAATTGGCTCCGACCGGATAGCTGGTGCCGGGCACCTGGCGCAGATTCATGCCGAAATCGGGATTGGGATAGACGCGGTCGCGCACCAGCGTGGCCAGCACCGTTCCCGGCATTTGCAGCGCCGGGAACCAGGCGCGGGTCTGAAACCCGCGGCGCGAAATTTCGGCGCCGCCGCTGGGCATGCCGGCGGAGGATTGGATCGCCCAGCCGTGGCTGAGCACCATAAGATTCGAGGCGCGGCGATGCGGCGGGCGGGCGGCGGCGGTGGTGACGAATAAAACGAGGGATGAAAGGAAAAGGAACCCGTGACGATCTAAACGGCTGTACATGGAGCCACCTCCGGCGAACGTTCTATTCTACAAGGCCGAAGCGGCACGGCTGCGCCGCAGCGGCATGGACATGACTTCTGCCCGGCGCGGCCGTTAACGCTTTAGGGCTAATTACCGCCGCTGCCCGGCGGTTTAGCGGGTCAGCTGGGCGCGGGTAGCCGGGGGCGCGAAATCGGCGCGCGGCAGCGGCACATTCGCGCTCACCTGCCGCAGCGTGATGGTTTGCACGCCCTGCGGCTGATGCACGCGAATCCGGTAAGGGATTTTCACGCCTGAGACCAAGCGGTAATCGCCGAAATCGGTGGCTTCGGAGAGGACGCCAAGCGGGTTGCGGGTGAAGAGGATGCGGCGTCGCAGCAGGCCGCTCTGCCGGTCGAAGAAGAAGATGGCGAAGCCGCCGCGCCGCAGGGCGAACACGCGGTAAGCGGGGCGCCCGTCGAGCGCTGCCAGGCCGACGCGCAGCCGTGTATAATCGCGCGCCAGGGCGAGGGCGGGAAACAAGGCCGATTCGGCGATGGCAGTTTGCCGCTGGGCGCCGACCAGGATTTCCAGCCGCGGGCCCAACTGCTCCCAGGCGTTTTGGCCATCGAAGCCGTTGGCGAAGCTGCCGCGCGGGGTGGTGATCACGGTGCGCGCCAGGCCGGGGGCGCGGCGCTCGATGCGGATGGAAAATTGGGGGCCGCGGCCGGAGCTGAGGGCGCCGCTCTCGACCAGGCTGTGGATGGCGGCGAGCGCCGATGCTCCGCCCAGGGCGCGCAGGTAACGGGCTTGAATTTCGACCGGGCTGGGCAGACCCGCGGCCGAGACGCGCGGCGGGCGTCCCGTGCGAGCCCTGGAGGCGGGCGGCATGCCCGCAGGCGGCGGTGCAGCCCCGGGCGCCCCGGCGCCAGGCAGGGCTATGCCGGCCAGCGGCGGAATGCCCACCGGGCTATGGCGGCCGCGGTGGCAGGTATAGCAGGTCACGACCGGATTGCCGTGAAAATTCCGGCCGTCAATCGCCAGCAGCATGCGCATCATGCGGCGCGCGGTGCGCTTGGGGCGCTTGGTGTCTTTGTAAAACGCGCCTTCGACATGGCAGAACGTGCAGCGCACGCCCAGCGCCACGGTGATGTATTGCATGGTGGGAATCAGCTCGCCGGCGGGAATCGTCTTCAGCACCTTAAGATTGCGGAACACGGTCGAAGCGGGCTGGTGGGCATTGGCAATGGCTTCAGCCGGGGTGGGCAGGCGAACGGGGCGCCGGGGAGGCGGCGGCGGGGCCTGTCCCCAAGCTGTGGCGGCGAAAGCGCCCCATACGGCCAGAGAAATCAGTGCGCGCCGGCGAAGCAGGTTCATGACGAGTCCTCGTTGTGAAAGCTAAGCCAATACACTACCTTACCTGAATCCTGGACGGCTTGGCGGCGGGCCGGCGGCGCGGCCGCACCCACGCACCGCGTGGGTGCCCGTTCTCAAGCAGAAATGCTGCCCGGCTCGGCCGTTAACGTTTTATGCTTAGGCACAGATGGAATACCGCCTCCTTGGCCGCACCGGGCTGCAGCTTTCGGCGATCGGCTTTGGCGCCGCGCCGCTGGGCGGAGTCTATCATCCGACCAGCGGCGCGGAGGCTTGCCGCGCGGTGCGTGCGGCCATTGACGCCGGCATCAACTTTTTCGACGTCGCGCCGTATTACGGCCTCACGCTGGCGGAAAGCCGGCTGGGGGAGGCGCTCGAGGGCCGGCGCGGGGAAATCATTCTCTGCTCCAAGTGCTGCCGATTCGGGCTGGACGAATTCGATTTTTCCGCCCGCCGCGTCGCTACCAGCCTAGAGGAATCGCTTGCCCGGCTGCGCACCGATCATCTGGATCTATTCATCGCCCACGATATAGAGTTCGGCGGCCTGCGGCAGGTGGTGGAGGAGACGCTGCCGGCGATGCAGCGCGCCCGCGAGGCGGGCAAGGTGCGGTATCTGGGCGTTTCGGGATACCCGCTGGGCGTGCTGGCCTACGCCGCGCGGCAGTCGCCACTCGATTTCGTGCTTTCCTATTGCCACGACAATCTGATGAACACGCGGCTGCAAAGCGAGTTGCTGCCGGTGGCGCGCGAGTTGGGGCTGGGGCTGATCAATGCCTCGCCATTGCATATGGGGGTGCTGACCGAGGGCGGGCCGCCCGAGTGGCATCCCGCGCCGGCGGCGGTGCTGGAAGCAGGGCGCAAGGTGGTGGAAATCTGCCGCCGGCATGGAACGCCGGTGGCGACGGCGGCGCTGCGTTTCGCGCTGGATGAGCCCGGCTTGAGTTCGGTGCTGGTGGGCATGACCAGCGTCGAGGAGCTGGAAACCAACCTGCGCGCGCTCGATTACCGCCTGCCGCCCGAGTTGCTGGAGGCAATCGGGCGCGCGGTCGCCCCGGTGCGGGACTTGGAATGGGCTTCCGGACGGGAACACCCGGAATTGCCGGGGCGCCCTCCGGCTTAATCGCTAAGCACGGCAAACAAGGCGGCAAGGCGGGGCCAAAACCTGGGCAGTGGGCTCAAATCCCCAATGTTTACGTTAAAATTCGGGGCACGCGGGCCGGCGCCGGATTGCGTTTTGGCAGCGGCTGGGGCAAGATGGGCCGACTGCGCCTGACCGCCTCCCGGAGAACTGCCGTTGAATACATCTTCCCCCGCCCGCCGTGCTGAAACCGCTCGCCGCGCGCCGCTGTTCCTGCCCGGTTTCGGCCTGCTGTTTTTTCTGGTGTCGGCGCTGTTTTACCTCTGGGCACTGCCCAACAATCTCAACGATATTCTGATCAAGCAGTTCATGGACGCCTTTGCCATGTCGCGCGGCATGGCGGGGCTGGTGCAATCGGCGTTTTATCTGGGCTACTTCCTGCTGGCCATCCCGGCGGCGCTACTGATGCAAAAGTTCGGCTACAAGCCCGGGCTGGTGACGGGATTGTTGCTTTTCGCCGGCGGCGCGTTCCTATTCTGGCCGGCGGCGCTGGAGCAATCCTATGCATTTTTCCTGCTGGCGTTGTTCATCATCGCCAGCGGGCTGTCGTTTCTCGAAACCGGCGCCAACAGCTTCATTGCCCACCTGGGGGATGCGTCGCGGTCGGAACAACGGCTGAACCTGGCGCAATCGTTCAACCCGCTGGGCTCGATTACCGCGGTCTGGATCGGCACCTACTTCATCCTCTCCGGGGTCGAACTCTCGCCCGCCCAGATCGCCGCCGCCAAGCGCGCGGGCACCTACGCCGCGTACGTGCGCAGCGAGAATCTGCGGGTGATTCCGCCGTACATGGTGATTGTGGGCATCCTGCTGGCGATGGCGCTGCTGATCGGGCGGGCGCGATTTCCGCCGGAATCTGCGGCGGCGGAGTCGCTGGAACTGGAAAAAGGCAGTTTCGCCCGGCTTTTCGGTTATCGCCACCTGGTGCTGGCGGTGGTGGCGCAGTTCTTTTATGTCGGCGCCCAGGTGGGCACCTGGAGCTATACCATCGCCTACGTGCAGAGCTACGCCCATGCCGGCGAGAAGATCGCCGGCTACGTGCTGACCGCCAGCCTGGTGCTGTTCGCCGCCGGGCGCTGGGTAGCGACCGGACTGATGCGCTTCGTTTCCGCCCGCGTGCTGATGGGCCTGTATTGCCTGATCAACGCCGGCCTGCTGGCGGTCGCGGTGGGGGCGCCCCACCTGCCGGGCTTGAACCTCCACGGCCAGATTGCCGCCGGCTGGGGAGGAGTGGACGCGCTGGCGCTTTCCAGCTTTTTCATGTCGCTGATGTTTCCGACGATCTTCGCGCTGGGGGTGAAAGGGCTGGGCCCCGACCGCAAGCTGGGCGGCTCGATCATCATCATGGCGATCATCGGCGGCGGGGTGCTGACGCCGCTGATCGGGTGGCTATCCAAAGCCGGCATGGCCGTCGCGATGACGATCCCGCTGGCCTGCTACGTTTTTATCGCCTGGTTCAGCCTCTATGGCGCGAAAGCCGGCGAGCGGGCGCCGGCCACGTAGGCGGCAGAGCCGCCGCTAGCGGCCGTGCGGGGGCAACAGATGCCGGGCGGCGGAATTGGCGGCGGCCTTGGCGGCGGCGGCGGTCTGGGCGGAAGGATGGAACAGCGGCCGGTTGGTGCGCTGAAACCCGGACGAGAGGTTCAGCCAGATACCTACCACCAGCAGCGGGGCCAGCGCCCAGAGCGCCTTCAGGCGATTTCGGCGCGAGACTTTTTCCTCTTTTTCCCAGCGAAACAAGGGCGCCGCCAGCCCCAGCGAGGCGATAAACGACAGCACCAGGCCGATGATCTCGGGCCAGTGCTGCGCGACGCCCTGGTTGCCGAGCATCATCATCTGGCTGGCGATCACCATCAGCGTCGGCGGCAGGAACAGGGAAAGTTTCTGGAGATAGTGCGGCAACTGCGACAACGGCACGGTGCTGCCGGTGAGGAACAGCATGGCGAAGAAGAGGATGTTATTGACCGCCTGCGCTTCCTGCATGGTGTTGATCACCCCGGCCACGATCAGCCCCAGCCCGCCCAGCGACAGGAAACCGAGGGAGAAGACCAGCCACAATCCGAATAGCGAGCCCTGCAGTGGCATGTGGAACATCCAGATCGCCAGGGCGAATTGAAACACCACGACAGGGAGATAAAGCAGGTAATTGGCGATCAGGCGGCTGACGATTACGTCTAGGGCGGTGATCGGCGCCAGATGATAGCGGCGCAGCATGTCGCGCTCGCGCATCATCACAATCTGCATGCCCAGGCCCATCAATCCGCTGCTGATCACGGATAGGCTGACCAGCGGGCCCATCACTTGCGCCACCGCATTCGGGTTGCCGCGCGCGAACAGGCCTGCGTAGATGAAGAAAAACGCCATCGGCATGATGAACATGAAAAAGAAGGCGATTTTAATGCGATAGGAGAGCTTGACCTGCACCCAGGTCATTTTCCAGATCTTATGCATGCTCGATTCTCCTTCCCGTCATGCGCAGGTAAACGTCTTCCAGGGTGGCCTGGGCCACGTGGGCTTCGAGCAACTCGTTGCCGGCGCGGTCGGCGTGCACCGCCAGCGCGGCCAGCATCTTGCCGGCGCTGGGGCCGCGCAGGATGTACTCGGGCCGGCCGTCGCTCTGGGTGGCCTCGGTCACGCCCGGCAGCGCGGTCAGGGTTTGCAGCGGGATGGGCTGCTTGAGCGTCACCTCGAGTCGGTCGCCTTCGCCCAGGTTGCGGATGAGCTCCTTCGGCGGGCTGATGGCGTGCAGCGTGCCCTGGCTGAGAATGCCGACCAGGTCGCACAGCCGCTCGGCTTCTTCGATGTAGTGGGTGCTAAGCAGGATGGTGGTGCCCTGTTGGCGTATGCGCAAAATGAGCTGGTGCAACTCGCGCCGGATCTGCGCATCGAGCCCGGTGGTGGGCTCGTCGAGAAACAATACTTTCGGGTTGCCCACCAGCGCCAGCGCCAGCGCCACCCGCTGCTTTTCTCCGCCGGAAAGATACTGAAAATAGACGCTGCGCTTGGCCACCAGCCCGACCAGGTCGAGCAGGCTGTTCAGCGGCATGGGATGGGCGTAAAAGGTGCCGAACAGGTCGAGCACTTCTTCCACGCGGATTTTGTCCTGCAGCGAAGTCGTTTGCAATTGCGCCCCGATCAACTGCTTGACCCGTATGGCATCGCGCACCGGATCGAGCCCCATCACCCTTATCTGGCCGCCATCGGGCGCGCGCAACCCTTCAATCATCTCGATAATCGAGGTTTTGCCCGCTCCGTTCGGTCCCAGCAAGCCGAAGATAGTGCGTTCGGGAATGCTGAAGCTGACGCCCCGCACCGCTTCCAACGCGCCATAGTTTTTCCGCAGATCGCGCACTTCGACTGCCGGCGTTGCGTTCATGCCGTTATTACGCCCTCCAGCTTTTTACAATATCAGGCCTCGGGGGGTGAATTTCGGCTATCTTCATGCCTCCCAGACGTTTGGGCTGCATAAATTGCTGCGTTCTCCCGGCGGGCGGCGCGCGTATATATAAAGGTAAAAGGAACGACGGACCGCCGGGCTGCGTAGCCCCAACTGTATGGCCTGGATCTCCAATCCACCCGCGCTTGCCGAGTTGACCCCGGGTTTCCCCTGCGGCGCCGCCGAAGCGCCGGCGAATCTGCCGGCCACGCCCAGCGCCCCCCTATCGGCGGCGGCTGAGGCGAGCGCGGAAGCATGCGCGATTGTGCCCGGCGACGAACGGGGCTTTGCCGAGCTGATTCGCCGGCATGAAGCCATGGTGTTCAGCCTGGCGTTATATTTTCTGCGCGATGCGGCCGAAGCCGAAGAGCTGGCGCAGGATGTCTTTCTTACGCTGTATCAACACCGGCAAAAGATCGAATCCGCGCGCCACCTGACCCATTGGCTGCGGCAAGTGACCTGCCGGCGATGCCTCGACCGGCGCCGCCGGCTGCGGTCGCTGCGCGCTTTCAGCAACGCCGACGAATTGGGCCAGGATTGGCCGGCGGTGCCGGTGGTGGAGACCGATCCCTGGCTGGCGCGCCGGCTGCGGCAGTTGCTGGCCTCGCTGCCGGCGCGCCAGCGCCTGGCGCTGCTGCTGCGCTATCAGCAGGATCTGCAGCCGGAAGAGATTGCCGCGGTGTTGCGGCTGCCGCGCGCCACCGTAAAAAGCCTGTTGCGGCGCGGGCTGATCCGCCTGCGCCGTCGCCTGCCGCCGGCGCTGCGTCCCGGCGGGAACGAAAGCCGCAATGCCGCCGAGCCCGAAGCGGCGGCAACGGATTTGCCAAATAACGCTCGAGGAGAGCAACCGTGAAGTCCCGCGATGAAGTTTCCTGGCTGGAGCCCGAGCTGCGCGCCGCGCTCGCCGGCCGCCATCCTTCGCCCGATTTTGCCTGGCGCGCCGCCGCGCGCGCAGTCGCCCTGCCGGCGCGCAGCTCGGACGCGGCAAGATCGCGGTTCGGGAGCGCGCGCGCCTGGCGCTTCAGCTTCAGCCTCGCCGCCGGCCTGATCGCCGTGTTGGCGCTGAGCTTGAGCCTGCGCCCGCCCGCGCCGGCGCCCCGGGCGAAATTCACTCCCCAGGCGCAGCAGGTGCAGCACCAGCTTCAGTTTGCTTTTCAATTCACGCGCGTCCGGCTGCGGCGCATCGTGTTGCGCGCCCTGCCCGGATTGCATCGCGCAGATTCACAACGAGGAGAAACATTATGAAAACGACCGCCTTCATTCTCTTGCGCCGGCTGGCTGCCGGGGTTTTATTGACGCTGCCGGCCGCCGCTCCCGCCGCCTGGGCGCAGAACGCCGGCATGCCGCCCATGGCCGAGCCGGGCCGCATCCTGTTCCACCTCGGCACGCTGGTGAAAAGAGCCAGCAAATACACCCAGGTTTCGCTCGACCGCTCGATGATTCAGATGTTTCTCAGTGCGGCCCAAACCCAGCCCGGGCAAGCGGGCCAAGCCGCGCATGCGTTTCGCGGATTGAAAGGCGTCTATGTGCAAGACCTGAAATTCGCCCGCCCGGGCGAATATTCCATGGCCACCATCGCCGCGATCGCGCGGCAGTTGCGCAATCCTGCCTGGATCACGATCGTGCGCTCGCGCAGCGCCCACGAAAACGTCTGGGTCTCGGTGCAGCGCAACCGCGAGCTGATTACGGCGCTGGCGGTGGTGGACGCCAAGCCCCGGGAGCTGGCGCTGGTCAATATCGTCGGCCCGATTCGGCTCAATGAGTTGGGCTCATTGAGCGGCCTAGCGGGCATGGACCTCTCCAAGCTGGGCGCGAAAGGGCACGGCCGCGCGCGCCTGCACGTGCCTCCGCCGCCTCCTCCGCCGCCGGGGCCGCATATGCCGCCGCCGGCGGGCTCGCATTGATGGCGGGAAAAGAACGCGGACGCTTAGCAGGAATTCAGCGCGGCGGCGGCACGTAGCCGGGCGGGGCTTCCGCGCCGGTACCGAAGAAGAAGACCTGCATCTGCTCCTGAATCAGCTTCTGGGCTTCCGGCGTCCAGGGCGCCAGCCGGTATTCATTGAGCAGCATCTTGGCGTAGTCTTTCCACATCGCCCACGCCTCGGCCGAAACCTGTTCGTAGATGCGCTGTCCCAGCTCGCCCGGCCAAGGCGGCTCGTCCAAGCCCGGCAGGTCGCGCCCCAACTTTACGCAATGCACCATCCGCGCCATGGTTTTAGCCTAACAGAGATTGGCGCGGGCACGGCCGCGGCTGATCATTGCCGCTGCTGTGGCCGGACGGGCTTGACCGGCTTGGCGGGCTTGACCGGTTTGACCGGCGGGGCGGGTTTGACCGGATGGGCAATACCGGTGCGCATGGCGCGTTGCAGCAGTTGTTGAAGTTGCCGCCGCATGCTCTGCTGCCGCGCGCGCAGCGCCCGCATACGGCGCTGAAAGCGGGACTGGATGCGGGCCATCTGCTGCTGCATTTGCCGCTGGGCGAGCGCCATTTTTTGCTGCATCTCGGCCCAGTTATGGCGGCGCAGCCGCTCCATGCCCGCCCGCGCCTGCGCCATCTGCTGCGCATAACTCCTTTGCCACTGGCTTTGCCATTGCGCCTGGGCGCGCTCGAACTGCTGCTGCGCGGCCGCCATGCGGCGCTGCGCCGCCTGCATCTGCGCTGCGGCCGCGGCCATGGATTGCTGCCATTGCTGCCGGGCGCGCTCCATTTCTTTTTGCCACTGCTGCCGCGCCTGCGGTGTGCCGGGCGCGCTGCCCGGCGGCGGCGGGATTTGCGCCAGGCTCGGCTGCCCGCCGGAAAAGGAGGGCATGGCCAGGCGCTGCCGCTGCAATTCAGTCAACGCTTGCTGCATCGCCTTTTGCCCGGCCTGCAGTTGCGACTGCAACTGAGCGCGCGAGAGCCACTGCTGCCGCTGCAACTGGAGTTGCAATCCGGCCAGCGATTGCTGCCATTTTTTTTGGCCGGCCATGAGCTGCGCCTGCAACTGGCTGCTGGAAAGCCACTGCTGGCGTTGCAGCCGTTTTTGTATGCGGGCCAGCGATTGCGCCAGCAAAGCCTGCCCGGCTTGCGACTGCCCTTCCAGATGCTCGAGCATGTGCTGCGGGCTGAGCAAGGAGGGAGGGACGCCGGGGCTCCAGGAAAAATGCATGCTCATGGGAGCGGAGAGGCCGGCAATGATTCTGCTTGCCGCCTTCAGCACCTTCGGATCGCGGATGATGTAGCTTTTGCCGCCGCTGCGAAACCATAGATATTCGCCCGCTGGCGCGGCGTGGCCGTTGATGGCGGCGAGGGCGCGCACATGCAATTTCCCCGCGCGGTAACTCACGCGGCCGCTGGAAAAAGTGAAATGGCGAGTATGCAGCACATAGGCGCTAACGGCGGGCTGGGAGAGGGGATGCGGCCGGGGCGCCGATGGCCGCCGGGCGCCCGGCAGTGCGGGTGCGGGCGTAGCGCGCGGCGCGGCGGCGGCCGGAGGATGGCCGGTGAACTTTTGGCCGGCCGCCTGCGACGCCGCCGGTTTCCAAGCCGACGGCCGCAGGGCCGCCGGCTTGACCGCGCCCAGGTGCAGACCGGCCAGCGAGTAAATCAGAGGGCCGGCCACGATCGCGGCTAGACGGGCGCCACGCCTTCCGGCCGGCGGCGGCGCCGGCTCCAGCAGGCATTCCAGCCGCCGCGCCATGCGGCTAGGCTGCGCCAGCGGCGACTCTACGCCGCGCCCGGGCCAAGTCCAGGCCCAGGGCTGCGGCATGCGCAAGCGCTCGATGAAGCCCAGCAGCATGGCGGCATAATCCGCCGCCGGCGCGCCACTGGCGACGGCGGCCTCGTCGGCCGCCAATTCCGATAATTCGTGCAGCCGCCGGTCGAGCCACCAGCTCAGCGGATTGAACCAGAACAGGCAGACATGCAGGCCGCTCAGCAGCCGGTGCAGGTAATCGCGCCGGGCAATGTGCGCCAGCTCGTGCGCGAGCACCATGCGCAACCTGGCCTCATCCCAGGCGCCGCAGTCAGCCGGCAGCAACACCACCGCGCGTGGCCAGCCGGTGGTCAGCGGCGCCGGCGCGGCGGCGATGCGCAGCGAAGGAATCCACTGCAAGCCCAAGCGCCGGCATTCTTGTTCGAGCACCTGGCGCGCCAGCGGCAGCGCCGCGTTTTTTCCGGAGCGCGTCAGCCGGCGGCTCAAGATCCAGGCTCCCAGCCAGCGCAAGCCTAGCAATGCGGCAATCGCCAGATAAAGCGCGAACCCGATCTCACCCAGCAGCGGCCAGAAGCCCGGCGCCGGGCGCGGCGCCCCGCTGGCAAGCGTTGCCGGCGCAGCCGGCAAACCGGCATGGCTGCGCGCGGGGCTGGAGCGGGAAGGCGGCGGCGGGGTGGCAAAGCCGGCATCCATCGCGCCGGCCGGCGGCAGTTGCGATGCCGGCAAATTTCCGAGAAAGGCATGCTTCAGCTTTGACGAAATTCCTGCAGGTTGACTTGCCGGAATCCAGGCCGGCGCGGAGAGGGGGGCGACCGCGGCGAGCGGCGCGGCCGCGGGCGCCGGCGCGGCGGCCGGCGCCCGGGGGGCCGAGAAAGGCCACGGCACCGCCAGGCGATAGCCCGGCAGCCAGGAGAGGAACGGCATCAGCAGGGCGGCGTAGAGCAAGCCGCGCCACCAGCGGGAAAGCGTGGCCGCCGGCCAGCGGCGGCGGTGCAGCCATAGCGCCAGAATCAGGCCCAGCATCCCCGCCCGCAGCGCCGGAAGCGCCAGCCAATGCCAGAAGCGTTCCATCCAGATAGGGGAAAGCATGATTGAACTCCTTCACGCGGCGGCGGCACTCATGAAAGAATGCCGGCAGCCATCGAATTTGCGCTATCCGCCGGTTTCGCCGCCGCCGGGCGACAGCGAGTGCGGCTTCGCCCGTTCCCCCGAGCGCTGCTTGATGCGGCGCGCCAGCCGCTCCAGCTCGGCCGGATCCAGGCCTTCGTGCTCGACCAGCCCGACCAGCAACTGCTCGACCGAGCCGCCGCAAAAGCGTTCGAGCACCTGGCGCGCCGCCGCCGCCGCCACCGCTGGCCGCGGCTGCCGCGCTTCGTAAATGAACGTCCGGCCTTCCAGCCGGTGCCGGCAATAGCCCTTTTCTTCCAGCCGGCGCAGGATGGTGCGAATGCTCGAATCCTTGAGCGTGCGCAGCGGGCGAAGTTGTTCCCGGCAAGTCTCGGCGGTCAGGGCACCGCCGCGCCAGAGACAATCCATCACCTGCTGTTCAAGTGGGCTCAGGGCAGGCTGGGCGGAGGGGGATTTGGTGCGAAACATTGTAACGCTACAATTTGTAACACTAGGGGGCGGCGGCTGTCAAGGGCGAAAATTTACCGTTTTAAACCGCGCTTCAGCGGATGCCGGCCAGCAGGTCGAAGGTGAGCTGGTCGAGGCGCTCGTAGGGGAGTCGCCTTTTCAGCATGGCGTCTTTGTCGAAGCGGTGGCGCAGCAGCGCCGCCGCGCCCGTGGCCGAATAGGCGCCGGTGGCCGGCAGGCTGGGCGGGGCGGCGGCCAGTTCGGCCAGGATCGCCTGGATGTCGCGGTCGGCATTCCAGCGCTCGGCCTTGGCCTTGAGCACGAGGTAGCTGCGCATGCAGCCGCGGGCAAAGTCCTTGACCCCTTCGTAGTCTTCGGTGCGGTAGGCATGGGCGTCGAAGTGGCGGGGGCCGTCGTAGCCGGCGTCTTCCAGGAACTTCACCAGCCAGAAGGCCGCCTTGAGGTTGGCGGAGCCGAAGCGCAGGTCCTGATCGAAGCGGCCGGGCATTTGATCGTTCAGATCAATGTGAAAGAGCTTGCCCGCCTCCCAGGCCTGGGCGACGCCGTGCATGAAGTTCAGGCCGGCCATGGTTTCGTGCGCGAATTCCGGATTGACGCCTACCATCTCGGGATGATCGAGGGTGGGAATGAAGCCGAGGTAATGGCCGGTGGTGGCCATGTAGATATCGCCGCGAGGCTCGTTGGGCTTGGCCTCGAGCGCGAAGCGGAAGCCGTATTTTTTATCCAGGTTATAGGCGCAGAGATAGTTCACCGCCTCACGCAGGCGCTTGACGGCCTCATCGGCGCGGCGGCAAGCGTCGGTTTCGACGCCCTCGCGCCCGCCCCAGAGGACGAAGATTCTGGCGCCCAGCTCGGCGCCGAGATCCATGGCCTGCATGGTTTTTTGCAGGGCATACGCGCGCACTTCGGGATCGTTGGCGGTGAAGGCGCCATCGCGAAAGACGGGGTGATAGAAGAGCGAGACCGTGGCCATCGGGACGACGATGCCGTGATCCCGGCAGGCCGCCTGAAAGGCTTTTACGATGCGGTCGCGCTCGGCGGGGGGCGAATCCATCGGCACCAGGTCGTTATCGTGCAGGTTCACGCCCCAGGCGCCGGCCTCGCCCAGCAGCTTGACCGCTTCGACGGGCGGGAGCACCGGCCGCACGCAATCGCCAAACGGATCGCGGCCACGGTTGGCGACCGTCCAGAGGCCGAAGGAAAATTTATGTTCGGGCCGGGGTTGATAGAGATCAGCATTTGCCATGCGATGAATTTTAGCAAGCGCCAGCCCGGCACGGCGCCGGTGAAGCCGGGCGGTCCGGCAAAAAATTAACGCATACTGGAAAATGCTTTCGTTCTGCATACCATACGCCGGGGAGGGCGATTGCCGATGGCCGAATGGCGG
Organism: Acidobacteriota bacterium; assembly: GCA_021789895.1. Lineage (GTDB taxonomy): Bacteria > Acidobacteriota > Terriglobia > Terriglobales > SCQP01 > JAKASR01. The sequence goes on from JAJYIU010000009.1 coordinate 24,871, forward strand.
GGAAGACTTTCCGACTGGTGCTACGCCGTGTTCCGCATTGTGGTGGGGCTGCTGTTTGCCTGTCACGGAGCGGAAAAACTGTTTGGCGCCTGGACGGGCCATAGCGAACTTTCCGACCCGCTGATGGCGGCCGCCGGGGGGATCGAGTTTTTTGGCGGGCTGCTGGTGGCGCTGGGGGTTGGGACCGGCCCGGCTGCTTTTCTGGCCAGCGGCGAGATGGCGGTGGCGTATTTCAGGGTGCACGCGCGCCGCGGTTTCTGGCCGATCCGCAACGGGGGCGAACTGGCCGTGCTCTACTGCTTTGCGTTTCTCTTCATCGCCTTTCGCGGCGCCGGGCCGATTGGCCTGGGGCGATCGCGGCGCTAGGCGGCGGGACGGCGATCCCGGGCGGCATGCGCGCGGAGTGGGCGGACGCGCGCAGCCAGCGTTAACGGCGCCGGGTCGGACCGCATTTCCATCCGGGAACGGGTGCCCGCGCGGTGCGTGGATGGCGGCCGTGCCGCTAAAAAACGGCGGCCGGACAACGGGTCCGGCCGCCAATTCCGTCCTAGAGGAGGCTCATTTTATTTATTTAAAACATCAGCCAGAAATTCAAATACACGGTGTTGTTATCGCTGGCATTCCGGCCGGCGCCGTCGTAATTGGTGGAGGCGCCATTGAATTTCGTGAAGCCCAGGTAATAGGCTTCCAGCTCGATGTTCTGCACCGGCCAGTAGCCGAAATGGAGCAGGTAGCCGGTGCTTTGTGGGCTGCCGTTGTTGCTGCCGTTGACGGCGCCGGTGGGATACAGGGTGGGGTCGGCGGTGCCGTTGGTGGCGAAAGCGCCGCCGCCGGCGTTGTAGCGATTGCCGAAATGGTAGATGCCATCGAGCTTGAAGGTGTGCAGCTTATGTTGCGCGAGAGCGGCGTTGCCGGCGGCGTAGGTAGCGGCCAGGTTTGAACTCTCGTGGATGTAGGTCGTGTGCAGGGTCAGAGTATCGCTGCCGAGGTGGCGTTCGTACTGGGCATCGGCGGCGGCATCGGTGTAGCGGTCCTCGGTTCCGCCGATGGTATTGGGGAAGCTGGCGACGTGCAGGCCGTAGGTGCCGATTTCGAGGTAGTTCAGGCCGTTACCCCAGGTAGTCTGGAAGGCGCCGCGCCAATAGGGCGCCACGCCGGAGATGTTGATGCCGAAGTTTTTGCCGTCGGGCGGCTGCGGGCCGCCGATATGCATGGAGCGATAGACGGTAAAGTCGCCGTAGAAGTGATGGTTATACATGGCGTAGGCGCCCACGCCGCCGACATCCTGCGCCAGGCCGCCGTCAATCAGGGTCGCGGCCATGGGCGAAGGCGAGCTGTCGGGCCCCGACCAGGGAAAGCCCCAGGCCGGCGTATCGTTCCACAAATCCTCGACGGTGGGATTGTTGTTCAGATCGAGCCCGTACACCAGCGGGGTGCTGCCAAAATAATGAATGTTGGCGTAGCGTATATCGGTGTTATCCATCGAGAAATGGTCGCCTTGGGTGTTATAGGTGACCTGTATGAAGCTGCCCATGTGTTCGGTCAGTTCGCCCGCCAGGAACAAGCTCAACTGCTGGGGAAACTCGATATTGCCGTTTTGGGTGCCAGGCTGCGCCTTGCGGGTGAGCGTGTCGGAGATTTGAAACATCGCCGAGAGCGGCAGATTGCCGTTCAACCACAGCCCCGCCTGTTTTTTGGTGCCCGGCTGCGAGACCTTGGGCATGATTTTTCCGCTCAAGGTATAGCCATTCAGTTTGAACTGGCGGCCGAAGTCGGTCAGTTCGGGAAAAGTGATGTGGCAGCGGCTGCAGGGCAAGCCGGTCTGGCGGGCGAAGCTGGGCACCGCCCAAGCCGCGCCCGAGGCGGCCATCGCCAGCAGCGACACACCTATCCATTGCCTCACCATCGTCGTACGCATGAGTCCTCCGGAATACGAATCTTGAGAGGTTGCAGTCCGGGCGCAGCCGGGGCCAATTCCCCGGCTGCGTTCGGAATGTTCATTTAATTATTTGCTCAAATTGAAATTGACTGTAGTTGTACTCGAACCCACCGCGACCGTACGGGTCTGCTGCTGCCGCCCTTCATGCCAGGCGACGACGCGGTAGTGGCCCGCCGGCAGCCCTTTGAGTTGATACGAGCCGGAGCGCTGGGTGGTGGTGAAATACTGCGTGGGCACGACCACGATATAAGCGCTCATATCCGGGTGCAGCGTGCAGCGCAGGTGCACCACGCCGGGATGGGTGAAACGGAAGCTCAGCGTCTGGCCGGGAGCGGCATTGCCCAGGTTTTTCGCCAAAGCGCGATTGCCGCCGATAGCTTTCCAGGAGACGTTGTGCTTGACCGTATCGTTATTGTGGAACACCACCGTCGCGCCCACCGGCACGGCCAGCACGTGCGGCTGAAAAGCCGTCCATTTCTGGTCCAGGGTGTAGGTTTTGGATGCGACCGGGGTGTAGTGCGCGGGCCCGATGGCCCAGACGACTGAACGCGGCGGCGGGGGCGGAAAGGCCCCGGGCATTGCCTTCGGCGGCGGACCGCCGTTTACCTTGCCGTGGATGCCGCCGGTGGCACCCAGCGCCGTCAAACTTAACAACGACAGTACTGCTAAATTCCGTAAGGTACGCATTATGAGTCCTCCTGCAATATGCATGGGCTTGAGGCCCATGGCACTTTACAGTTATGCATGAATTTTGCCAATCTCCGCCGCACGGCATTGGATTTCCGACGGCCATCATATTTTCCTAATAAATACAGGCATTTGAGCGCGCCGCAAAGAATCCGAGGCAGGGTGGAGGTGGAATTACACCCTTCCGCCCCCTGAGTGAAAAGACGCACTGGTGTGGGATATGCCCAGGGTTGGACGGGAAGCAGATCGGTAGCCGCGGCCGGCGGGAGCCGATGCTGGCCATGAATTTACCGCATTTAATTGATAGTGCGCGTGTTCTGGACGACTTGGCAGAGGGCGTGCAGGTTAGCGCTGTGGCCTTTGAGGCAATGGGATGATAGTTTTAGAAGCATCGTGCAGGCACACGCACTCGATTCGCCGGTTCTTTGCCCCTATCTTGCATGGCTGCGGTTCTCGCCGGATGGCGGCGTGCTGGCGGCCAGTCCCGCCGCCGCCCGGCTGCTGGGCTACGAGCAGCCGGAGGAATTGGCAGAGCGGCATCCCCTCGGAGCGGAGAGCTGGCAGCGCTGGCAGGAATGGGTCCGGCAAGCGCCCGGCCAGGCTTTGGAATTATCGCTGCTTACCCGCAATGGCGGCTCGATTTGGGTGCTGATGAGCGGCTGCCAGTCCGGCGCTGAGATTACAGAAGGATGGCTGGTGGAAGTCACGCATTACAAGCAACAGGAAGCCACGCTGGCGCGGACTCTGCTAAGCGGGCGGGAGCATGAGCAGGCGGAGCGGCGGTTTCGCGCGCTGATGGAATCGGCTCCGGATGCGATTCTGATCAGTTCCGGTTCAGGGCGCATCCTGATGGCGAACCAGCAGACGGAAAAGCTGCTGGGCTGTCCGCGTTCGGAGATTCTGGGGCGCATGATCGAAGATTTCATGCCCGAGCGCTATCGCGAACATCATCGCGAACTGCGCTCGGGCTATAATCGCGAGCCTCGAACCCGGCAGATGGGGACCGGGCTGGATTTATATGCGCGGCGTCGGGACGGCCGGGAGATTCCGGTAGAAATCAGCCTCAGTCCGATTGAAATTGACGGCGAATGGGTGGTGGCCAGCGCCATCCGCGATGTCAGCGAGCGCAAGCGCGCCGAGGCAGCGATGCGCCGGCTGCATCAGTTGGAGCTGGCGCAGACCGAACACCTGGCCAGCCTGGGGGAAATCGCGGCTGGACTGGCGCACGAGATCAAGAACCCGCTGGCGGGGATCGCGGCGGTGCTGGAAGTGCTGGCCGGCAGCTTTGGCGACGCCACCGAGGCGCGCGAGTTGATGTCGGAAGTGCAGCAGCAGGTGGTGCGGATCCGCTCGATCGTGGACGAGCTGCTCAATTACGCGCGGCCCCGGCCGCCGGCGCTGGTGCCCGGCGACTTGAACGAAGCGGTGGCGCGGGCGGTGCAGTTCGCGCTGCCGCGGGCGCAACTGCGGCAGTTGCGGCTGACCTTCCTGCCGCGGCAATTGCCCGAGCTGGAGCACGATCCGGAGCAGATCCAGCGCATGGTGCTCAACCTGGTGATGAACGCGATCGAGGCGCTGCCGCCGGGGGGGCAGATAGACGTCCAAACCCAGTTTGAAGCCGCCGCCGAGGCGGCTACCATCAATGTGCGCGACGACGGCCCCGGCATCGCGCTCGAGGAGCAGGAAAAGATCTTTCGCCCGTTTTACACCACCAAGGGCAAGCACGGCACCGGGCTGGGGCTCTCGCTCTGCCGGCGGATCGCCGAATTACACGGCGGCTCGATCCAGGTTCACAGCCGTCCCGGCGAAGGCAGCCGTTTCGAGGTGAAGCTGCCGCTGCATATTCCCAGCGAGGCGGCGCGGTGAAACCTTCCATCCTGATCGTGGACGACGAGAAGCTGCTGCGCTGGCCGCTGCGCCGCAAATGCGAGGCGTGGGGCTATGAGGTGGAGGAAGCCGCCGATTGCGCCGCGGCGCTGGCGGCGGTGCGCGCCAATTCGCCCGATCTGCTGCTGCTCGACGTGCGGCTGCCGGATGGCAACGGGGTGGAACTGCTGCGCCGGCTGCGCGACGAAGGCAGCCTGGCGCCGGCGGTGATGATCACCGCCGACCCGCGCATTGACGACGTCAAGAGCGCCATCCGGCTGGGCGCCTACGATTACCTGACCAAGCCGATCGATTTCGAAGCGCTGCAGATCACCATCGCCAACGCGCTGGAAACCAGCCGGCTGCGCCAGGAAGTGGGCACGCTGCGCGATCAGATGCAGCGCCAGACGGCGCCGTTGGAAGTGATCGGCGCCTCGCCCAAGCTGCTGACGCTGATCGGGTTCGTGCGCAAGGTGGCCGCCAGCGAAGCCAGCGCCATCCTGATTCAAGGCGAGAGCGGCACCGGCAAAGACCTGTTCGCGCGGGCGCTGCATGCCGGCTCGGCCCGCCGCGACCGTCCCTTTGTCGCCATCAACTGTTCCGCCATCCCCGAGCAACTGCTCGAATCCGAGCTTTTCGGCCATGAGCGCGGCGCCTTTACCGACGCAAAAACCGCGAAGAAAGGCTTGCTGGAGAGCGCCGACGGCGGCACCCTGTTTCTCGATGAAATCGGCGAGATGCCGATGCTGCTGCAAGCCAAACTGCTGCGGGTGCTGGAGGAACAGAACTTCCGCCGCGTGGGCGGGCTGAAGGATATCGTGGTGGACGTGCGCATCATTGCCGCCTCGAACCGCAACCTGGAAGACGCGGTGCGCGCCGGGCAATTTCGCCAGGATCTGTTCTACCGCCTGATGGTGATACCGATCTTCATTCCTCCGCTGCGGCAGCGGCGGGAAGACATCGAACCGCTGAGTCAATTTTTTGTCGCCCACTATAACCGGCGATTCCGGAAAAACATTCGCGGGCTCAGTCCGGAGGCGCGCGAGTTGATGCAGGCGTACGACTGGCCGGGCAACGTGCGCGAACTGAAGAACGCCATCCAGCGGGCGATGATTCTGGAAGACGGGGAATGGATCCGGCCGACTTACCTGCCGCTGCACAGCGAAGGCGCGGAACTGATGACCTCGAAGGAAGCCTTTCCCAACGCGTCCGCGGCGGCGAGCAGCCCGGAATGGCAGCAACTGCCATCGGGGCGGATGCTGCCGAAACTGGAAATTCCCGCGTCCGGCACCTCGCTGGAAGAGATGGAACGCGCCATGGTGGAGCAGGCGCTGCTGCAGGCCAACGGCAATCAATCGAAAGCCGCCCGCCTGCTCGATATCAGCCGCGATGCGCTGCGTTACAAGATGAAGAAGTTCCACCTCGACGGCGGCGGGGAGCACGAGGAGCCCGCCGCGGCGGCACAACCCCACCCGCTCTAAGCACCGCAGCCCGCGCCCGTCCCGGCCGCCGCGCTGAGCGGCGGCGGAATCAAAGCCAATGCCGCAGATCGCGACCGACCAGGAAAGCGAGGCCGGCGGCACCGAGGCCGATGGCGAGGGTTTCCAGGGCGGAGCGCCACCAGGCCTGTTCCGACCAGCGGCTTTTCCCCGCCCCGATGGCAAAAAACATGAGCGCGGTCACGCCGGCGGCGAGGCGCAGCGGGTGGCTAAAATCTCCGAAATAGGGCAGCAAGGGCACCAGGCCGCAAAGCACGAAAGCGATAAATGTACTGGCGCTGGCGCGCAGCGGCGAGCGCTGCGCCCGGGCCAGGCCATATTCCTCGGTCAACATCAGGCTTACCCATTGTTCCCGGTTGCAGGTTATGACCTCGACGGCGCGTTCCAGCTCGGCGCCGTTAAAACCTTTGGATTGAAAGATCTGGCGGACCTCTTCCCGTTCGCCTTCGGGGTGCAGCTCGATATGGCGGCGCTCGCGCGCCTGCAACCGCTGATAATCGTCGCGCTCGGCTTTCGTGCCCAGATAATTGCTCGCCGCCATGGAAAAGCCGTCAGCCAGCACATTGGCGCAGCCCAGCAGCAAAAGCACTGAACGCGCCACATCCCCACCCGCCGAACCGGCGACTACCGCCATGGTCGTCACCGCGCCGTCAAGGCCGCCGTAGAGCCAGTCCCGCAGATAATTGGCCGCCGGCCGCGCCAGCCGTTGCGCAATCGCCTCGTAAGTGTGCTCGTGCTCCAACTGCATGGCGGGCTTCCAAGTATGCGGAAACACTATTTGCATAATGAAGCTAACACATCGCGGCCCAGCCGGCGCAGAATGGAATGCCGCCGCCGGCGGCATGTCCGCCCGGCTATGGAAACGGCCGGCGGCATGACGGACGTCATATTGAATCGGCGGCAAGCATCCAAAACTGGTATTGAGGACTGAGGATCGGGAACATGCCATCCACCCTTGATCGAAATCAAACCCTGGGCGAGCTGGTAGCACGCCAGCCGGCCGCCGCCCCCGTGCTCGAGCATTATCAGATGGACTACTGCTGCGGCGGCTCAACCAAGATCGAGGCAGCCTGCTCCAGCGCGGGCATAACGGTCGAACAATTGAGCCGGGAAATAGCAGCGGCAGCGCCGGTGAACGGGACCACCGCAACCGATTGGACTCAGGCGGCACTGCCGGACCTGATCGCGCATATCGTCGCAGCCTATCATCAACGCTTGCGCGCCTGGCTGCCGGAGCTCGAAGCCCTGGCAAGCAAAGTAGTGCGCGCGCATGGAAGCCAGCACGCAGAATTAGAGTCCCTCCGGCTTCAGCTTGAAAGCCTGGCGACCGAGCTTCGCTCGCACATGGAAAAGGAAGAATATATTCTCTTCCCGTATATTGAACAATTGGCGCAGCTTACTCCCGGGCAGGCGGGGCATGCCCGGCCGTCGTTCGGCAGCTTGCGGCATCCGTTGAGCGTCATGCTGCGGGAGCATGCCGACGCCGGCGAGGCCCTGGCGGCCATGCGGCGTCTGTCGGGCGATTATGTAATGCCGGGCGATGCCTGCCCCTCCTGGCGCAGATTTTATTCAAGCCTGGCGGAGCTGGAAGCGGAGCTGCATGCGCATATACATCTGGAAAACCAGATTCTGTTTCCCCGTGCGGAAGAGCTGGAGAAAGCGGTAGAGGACGCATAAAAAGAAACGCGAACGCGTTAAAACACGCATGCGGGTTGCGGCATATGCCGCAGCCGCGGTGGAGAATTACCCATTTTTTCATGATTTCGAAAAGTAAAACTTAACCGCACCAAAAGTTTCCCGGCTGGCATCCTATATGCAGTTTCAATTTACAGACTGCGCCGCTACACAGCCTGCATGACGGAGGCCGGCGATGAAATCACCTCCTACCAGCGCTCCATTTCACGGCAGGACAGAGGACGAACTGGCCGCGGTGCTTGGTTTTCTGCTCAAATCTCATCTTCACCTGCGCGGCAGCTTACCACAGCTCATGCGGCTGGCTGAGAACGTGGTCGAGCATCATGTGATGGATCACCCTGAACTGGATGAAATCTGGACCTGCGCGGCCCGCCTGAATTCCAAGTTGCTGATTCACATGGATAAAGAAGAAAAGGTGCTCTTTCCACGCATCGAGCGGCTGCTGGCGACACTCGCGCCGGTCTCGCCCGAGCCGGCGTGCGACAACTTGCCCGCCTGCATTGAACAGTTGGCGCGTGAACATGCAGAGATCGAAACCTCGCTCTCCGGGATACGGCATGCTTCCGACGGCTACCGGCTGCCGGAGGGAGCCTGCACCTCCTGGCGTAATCTTTATCGCCAACTCGAAACTTTGGAAGCGGAACTGCACCGCAATTTCGGGCTGGAAGAAAACATACTGATTCCCCTGGCGGCACGGAAGGAAGCAGCGCAGCAGTCGCTCTCCACGTCCGCCTAAAAGCCGGCCAATCCTGGCGGCGGCACAGCCGCTTCCACAGCCATTTACGTTCGCCCGCCTATGGGTGGCGTCGGCTTGGCGCGAGAATTGCTGTAATAGCCCGTATCCGGGCTCGAAAAGGCCGATTGAACCCTAAAAAGGCAAATTTTCGAGCGAGCACGCTGGTATGGGGCTAAATAACACACAAACGGTTGGGGCATTTGACACAGCCGCCATGGTCGAGGCAAGCGATCGCCAGGGCGATTCACAGCGGCCGAAGCCGAAGCGTAAGCGCATAGTACTGCTGCTCCCGCATGAACATGGCGCCTATGGCCAACTTGGCTTCCCGCTTATCACAGTGTGGCTACTAGGCCGGCCGGGTTGGCTGGCGGCTGCGGTGACACTCGCCTGCGTGGCCGGTTTTTGGCTGCATGAACCGGCCATGATCCTGGCCGGACGGCGGGGAGAGCGGCGAAAAAGCGCGTTTAGCCGCGCCGCCTGGATCGAGGCGGGGATACTGGGCGCCTTGGCCGCCGCCGCGGGCGCAGGCGCGTGGATGGCGGCAGGAAGGGAGCTGCGCTGGAGCCTGGGGTTATATCCCGCCTTGGCGCTGCTGGTTGCGGAGGGCTGCCGGCGCGGCTTGGACCGCAAGCCGGGATTTGAGTTGTTCTCCTGCCTGGGTTTGGCGCTTTGTTCTTTCCCGGTGGGACTAGCCGCCGGCATATCCGCCAGGCGGATGGCGGCGATCGCGGCCATCTGGGGGCTGGTGCAATGCGGCTCGGTCATGGCTGTCCATGGGATCATTGCCCGCGCCAAGCGCCGCCCGGGTGCGATGGCCGGGTCTGCGGTGGCGGTATTGGCCACGCCGATGCTGCTGCTGGCCGCAGCCGGCATGAAATACCCTGCGTGGCAGCGGTTTGCCATCCCGCTGATGCCGGCGCTGGCGATCGCCGGGCTGCTCTATTTCCGCGCGCCATCGCCACGGCACCTGCGCCGCCTGGGCTGGGCCCTGATCGGGTCGAATGTCCTCACCTTATGGCTCTTGCCGGGAGTGCGGCTGTGAAAGGTGGAATCTCTATGTTCGAACGTCCAGATTTCAATCAGACGCCGTGGGTCGTGATTTGGGAAGTCACGCAGGCCTGCGGGCTGGCTTGCGTTCATTGCCGCGCATCGGCGCGTCCGCTGCGCGATCCGCGCGAGCTAAGCACGGATGAAGGCAAGCGGCTGCTGCGGGAGGTGCGGGCGATGGGCGCGCCGGTGCTGGTGTTTACCGGCGGCGACCCGCTGGAACGGCCCGACATTTACGAGCTGGTCAGCTACTCGGCCAGCATCGGGCTGGCGCCGGCCCTGACCCCGAGCGCCACGCCGAGGCTGACGGAAGCCGCGGTGGAAGATTTGAAGAAAGCCGGGCTGGTGCGGCTGGCGCTCAGCCTGGATGGCGCCATCGCCGAAACCCACGACCGCTTTCGCGGCATCGAGGGCTCGTTCGAGCAGACCCTGTCGGCCGTCGGCTGGGCGCGCCGCCTTGGGCTGGAAATTCAAATCAACACCACGCTGACGCGTACCAACCAGCATGAGCTGGAGCAGATTGCCGAGCTGTTGAGCGCGTGGGGAATCAAAACCTGGAGCGTTTTCTTTCTCGTCCCCACCGGACGCGCGCGCTATCAGGACATGCTCAATGCGGTAGAAACCGAAAATGCATTCGAACGGCTGTACGCGGTGGCGCGCCGCGACCTGTTCCCGGTGCGTACCACCGAGGCGCTCCACTACCGCCGGTTCCTGCTGCAGCGCAAAAAGGAGGGGGCGCCGCAGACGGCGCCAAATCCCTGGGCGCCGCGTGGGCTGCCGCGCGGCGTCAGCGACGGTTCCGGGTTCGTTTTTATCTCGCATATCGGCGATGTTTTCCCCAGCGGGTTTCTGCCGCTTTCCGGCGGGAATATCCGCACCCAGCCGCTCGCCGATATCTATCGTCACAGCCCGATCTTCCGCGCCTTGCGCGACCACGATCAGTTGCGCGGGAAATGCGGTATCTGTGAATTCCGCCACATTTGCGGCGGGTCGCGCGCGCGCGCTTACGCCTTGACCGGAGACTGGCTGGCTTCGGATCCGACCTGCCTCTACGAACCGGCATCCCGTTCGCTGGGCAAGGTGGCGAGCAGTTAGCTCTGCGCTGCGGCAAACGATTCCAGCGCTGAGGCATTAAGAAAGCTGATATCTGGCGGAAAAGCCCGGGTTCCGGCCAGGTGTTCAGCGCCGGGCCCGGGACCGGTTGTGGCCGTTCGCGGCAGCGGCTAACTCCAGCGTTGACTCCGGCGCGGGCTCGTCGGGTTCGCCGTCGGGTTCCCGCGCCAATTCATTCGCGGCCAGGGTTTCGGGCACGCTCCAATTGCGGCCGATGCGCTGGAGCCGGTGTTTATCGAGCAAAATAAACTCGCCTTTGTGTTTTTCCTGCAGCAGCCCCTGGCGTTTAAAATTTTTCAACTGGCGGCTGATGGTCTCCGCCGAAGCGCCAATCATTTCACCCAGTTCGGAACGGCTCAGCCGGATGGGCAGGTAGATGCCGCGCGTGACGCTGGTGCCATACTGCGCCGCCAGGTCGAGAAGGGCCGAGGCCAGCCGCCGGCGGGTGTTGCTATAAGCCGAGCGGGCATAGTGGTTTCCGATCTGACGCGCCCAGGAGGCGATGCCCCGGATTACCTCTTTGGCCAGGGGGCCGGGCAGCTCCAGCATTTTCTCGAACTTTTCCCGGTCGAGGGAGGTGACGACGGTATCCTGCAGCGCGGTGGCGCGGGCAAAATGCCCATTGGCAAACATGTCTTCCAGCCCGATCATCTGCCCGGGAGTAATAATGGCCAGCATGGCCACTCCGCCGCCGCCCTCGCGGCGCTCTAGTTTGACCGCCCCCGAGCACAGCCAGTGCATCTGGCCGCAATCGCCATCCTGAAGGTAGAGCGTATCGCCGCGCAAAAGCATTTGCCGTACCAGCCCTTCGGCAACCCCGGTATCGGATTGAGCGCAAAGTTGATGTATATGGCAGGTTTCACATTGAGGATCGTGGCCGAGCTGAAAGGGCATAATTACTCACCTATCCTTAGACCAGTCACTTTTCGGGCAATTGCAATGCCATAAACGGGGGAGCGGGGTTGCTATTGCCATAGCCGTCGTTTTTCATTGTCCAGCATCAAATTAAGCCGATGAATCAACTGCAACGGGGGTGCAGGAAAACCCGCAAATACCTGATCGGGCTGCGTGTATTAACCCATGGCTGGGCAATTTGACTCAGCCGGGGAGCGGCGGCTGGAAGGCGGGTTTCCCCGGGGCAACCCTCATTCGATAGCCGTTTCTATTGTCCGCGCCTGCTAACCGGTTCAGCCGCGTCCCGCTTATTTGCCGGCGGCGGCGGCCAGTGTACCTTGCAGCCGTATATGGTCGGCGCCGGTAACGGCCAGGGCGAAATCGCGGAAATTCTGATACCGGCCGGGAGGAATCAGCAGCGGCGGCAGGTCGAGCACGCGATCGTAATGGATCACGTTGCCCTGGCGGCTGAACGCGGAGGTAAAGACGCCATAGCCGCCGCTGAGTTTATCCGAGGCGGGCAGGCCGGCGAGATTGAAGTTGGCCGGCAGGTCGAGTTCGACGTGGGTAATGCCAAACAGGGTGGAAGGCAGAATCAGCGGGTATTTGCGATAGGAGAGCGAGGCAAAACGGCGGAGCAGGCCGACCGGGTTGACCAGGTGGGGAATCGTCCACTGGTTGCCGGTGATGGTGGCAAACCCGGCGGCGTCGCCCTGAATATGGATCAGCAGCGCCCGTTCCTGGTGGTGAAGATTTTCAATCTGCCCGCTGCTGGCAATCCCGTTGGGATAAGTCCCGAGCAACAACTGCTGATAGATTTGCGGCAGGCGGGAAGCGGGCTGGCTTTCGAGCGCCTGGCGGATCTGTTGCGCATCCAGGCCGCGAAACTCCAGGGTCAAATTCACCTGGGCCGAGCCGTCGGGCTGTAATTGGGCGCGGACGGTTTCGACCGTGGCATCGAGGGTCGAGCCCGATTCGGGGACATTCGTCAGCGGCGAAGATGGCTCGTTGCCCGCCAACAGCGCCTGTCCGCCGCGAACCGCCGGGGCGATGTAGCCGGGCTGGGCGAAGCGCTGATTCAGGTCATACCAGTGCCGCGCATCCGCCGGCCCGACGCAAACCAGCGGATAGGTGAACTGATAGAGGTTGGGAATTTTGATGCTGGAATCGTCGGTGACCGCTCGCGCCAGCGCCAATTGCCAATGAACGCGCGCGGCGCTGAGCAAGCCAAGAAAAACCGCCAGCCGGCTGCCGCTGCGGCCCTGGAAAGCCTGCGCCGCGGGCGAAAAATCGCGCCCCGGCGCCGGGCGTATGCGCTTGGCCACCCAGTCAAACAAGCGATCGGCTTTGGCCGCGTCGCTTCCCAGGCCGGCGGTCAATTGCAGCGCCTTGGCCTGCATGGCGGGGGTATAGCGCCGCACCGCATAAAGCCGGTCGGCCCAATAGGCGGCAATCTGGCGCCACCGCAGGGGGCTGCTGACCCAGACTTTGGGGACCAGGCGCTGGTACGGCGGCATGTTGGGCTCGGAAATGACCATGCGGGTTTTTTGAATCAGCCATTCCCGCGATGTCCAATTGCTCCCGTGCTTGACTTTCGGTTTGCCGGGAAAGCGCGCCTGCTGGATGGCAAGTGGAAAATGCCGCGGGCTGAGCACGATGTAATCGGAGTAGTTGTAAGGCTCGCGGTTGGAATTGAAGATGAAGTACATATCGTTGTCGAGCGCGTGATTGACCACGGTCGAGGCGGGAAAATGCTGTATATATTCGGTCTCAATATAATCGCCCGGCTCCAGCGCGGGCATGGAGATGCTGGTGCGGCCGCCCACCTGGTCGGGCAGCCAGATGCTGCCGTCCGGCTTGAGCGTGCGCAGCGTCAGCAGGTCGCTGCCGGGCGGAATCTGCACCGTGCCATGCATGGCGATGCCGGTTTTATCGAGCACGCGGAAGATCTGGTGTATATACGCGTCGCGGCTGTCATCGGGATTAATGCGGTCCACCATCTGATCGAAAACCAGGATGGCGGAGGCATTCGGATATTGGGCCGCGTCCGGGGCATGGGCCAGGATTTGGCGCGCGGAGTGATACCAGGGCTGCCAGAATTTATCCGCGGACAAAAAATCGGCATCGCGGCGGAGGCCGTAGCGATTGACATCGTGTGCATTGAGCCAGGCAATCTCGGCCGCCTCGCCGCGGGCCTGGCCAATCGCACCCGCGGCCGTTTGCGCCAGCTTCCAATCGTTGGGCAAAGCCTGGGTATCGGCTTCGGCCGCCTGGGCGGCGCTGGCAATATCCCCTGCCGCAAGCAGGGCCTGTATGCGGTCACGGCGCAAGCGCGCGGAGCTGGGATCGCGTTGAATCGCCAGCGTCAGCAAGCGCGCCGCGCGGCGGGGACGGCCATGCTGCAGCCAGTACATCCCCAGATAAGGAATGGCGCGCGGCTGGCGGGCGAAATGCGTCAATATTTGCTGCGCCAGCCGCGCCTGATTCAGTTGCGCGAAGCCGGCTGCATCCCCGAGCGAGCTCCAGTCGCTGGGGGTCTCGGCCCAAGCCTGGCGCAGGGCGCGCAGCGCTTCCGGCGTCCAACCCTGGTGGCGGAAAAAAAGAAACGCCTGCCAATCGCAACCGGCCAATCCTCGTCCCCAACAGCGCTCGAAAGCGGAGGCGGCGGCGCCGGTCTTGCCCTGCGATTGGGCAATTTCGGCGAGCCGCAGCCAGGCCGGCCAGGCGCGTGGATCATCGGCCAAGGCATGCTGCGCGGCCGCGGTCGCCTGCGCCGCCGACCAGCCCGGTCCCGCATCGGGCAGGCTTACATTCGCTTCCGCCAGCGCCAACCATGCCGGCACGGAGCGCGGCGCCAGTTGGACCGCCTGGAGCAGGAGATGACGCGCCGCCACCGCATTGCCATCTTCCAATTCCTCGCTCGCCTCGAGCCAGATGGCCACCGGGTTCGGCTGCGCGGCTTGCGCCCCCCAGGCCGCCAGCGTGGGCGGCGGGGGCAGCAGCCGCGGCGGCGGCGCCAGCCGCGCGCCCGCCGGCAATTGCCCGCGGCTGAGCAGCGGGACGCCATCTTCGGCGCGCAGCATCAGGTTGAAAACCCGCTCGCCGTCGCCGGCCAGCATCACCACCACCCGGTTCCAGCCAGCCGCCAGCCGTAGCCGCGCCACCACGGTATCGCCGGCATACCGCCCGCGGCGATCGTTCACGGCCACCGGCTCGCCATTGATCCACACCCGCAGCGAGCTGGGCGAATAAATTCGCAAGCCGGCGGTCACCGCGAGCGGAGCGCGCAGAAAGCCGATCGCATAGAGCGCGCCGCGCCCGCGCCAGTCGAGCGGAAACAGCACGCCGCCGCGGCGCGCGTCGTAGGGTTGGGCCGCGCGGATGAGTGCGCCGTCGCGATAGGGGCCTTGCGGCTGCGTGACGATCGGCTGCGTCGCATCGAAGGCGAGATTGGGCCAAAAGCCAAACGGCCCATAGAGCTGCCAGAACTCCGGGCGTCCGGCGCTGGCCAGCGCCGCGGCCGCATTTGCGGAAGCGGCGGCAGCACGGGGGGACAATGCCGGCGGCGGAAGTTGCAGCAGCAGCCGGCCCAGCATATAAGCGGTGACCGGATCCTGCAGCGGGCGCTTGAGCAGGCCGCGCAATTCGGCGGCGGCGCCGGCCAGCAGCGCGCCTTGATCGCCCAGATGCGCGCTTAAGAACCGCGCCGCCCATTCCGACGCGGGATCGTTGGGCGCGAGGCGCACCAACGCCAGCGCGGCGCGTGAAGCCTGGCGCTGGTTGCCTTCGCTGCTCGCGATGGAAAATTCCGTCCACAACGCCGCGCGGCTGCCGGGATTCGCGGCCAGCGCCCGGCGCAACTCCTGCCGCGCCGCCTGCTTTTGCGCCGGCGTGCCGTAGAACCAATCCCGCCAGGCGCGCGCGCCCAGGCTGAGGCCGCGGGCCGGGAGCGGGCGCGAAAGGCGATTCAGAAAACTGGGAATCGGCGCCGGCGCGACGCCCCGCATCGCCGGCGCCGCCGCCAGCGCCATCAACAGGGAACACAGCGCCGCGGTGGCCGAACGCGGCCCGGGCATGGAAATCTTCATGGAATCCGCCTGCGCGAAGAGGTTGCCGTGGCGCCGGGGAAGGCCGCCGCGCCGGCCGGGCCCGCCGACTGGCGGCTCAGCACGATGCCGGCATCCAGCTTGGCATCCACCTGCAGCCAGAAGCGGCGAAAGGCCGGATATTCGGCCACGGGAATCACCGCCTGGCGGGTCACCAGCCGCATCGCCAACTGCAGCCGGTCATTTTGCCATTGCGCGGTGTAATCGAATTGCGCGAACGGTCGAACGAGATGCAGCGGGGCGGGCGGGGTGAGGGTCCAGCCGGCCGGAATGTCAATGTCGAGCGTTTCCGTCTGTAACCCGGGTGAGCCGATATGCGCCGGGGTGCGGCGCGCCGCCAGCGGGGCCATGCGCGGCACCCAGACCATCGGCTCCAGTTGGCGCGGCAACAGCAGGCTGCCATCCGCCTGGGGAGCGGCAAAGCGCGGCGCCAGGGCGCGAAACACAATCGTCAACGGGCGGTCGTAATGGTTGGCGTTGATCGCGCGCGCGCGGGAAACGGACAAGCCGGGAAGCTCGCTGCGCAGCATGGCCTGGATCACGCCGGCCCGGCGGCCGGGAATCTGCATGCCATGACGGAAATAAGGGGCCTGCTGGCCGACCACGGTCAACTCTTCCCGGAAGTTCAACTGCCCGTCGGATTGCAGTCGGGCGGTCACCGTCCGCGCGATCGAATTCATGGCCGCCGGCAGCACCGGGGTAATGACCGGGGCCTGGATCATGGCCGCGGCCGGCGCCGGCGAGGGCTTGGGATCGAGCCCATCGGCGCGCAGATCGGCGCTCACTGGAATGCGGAACACCAGCGCGTCCTGATCGAGGGCGGGCAGCTCGCGCGCCCCGTTGTACTCCGCCGTGCCGTCAAGATACCAGTCGAGTTCGGGCACATAGACGATGGCATGATCGAAATCGCCGACTGCCGGAATGCGGGTGGAGATATGGCCCAGATCGGCGGTGCGCACCAGCACGATATCGGCGGCGATGCCGGCGCGCGCCAGCATCGCCACCAGCAGCGAGGCTTTATCTTTGCAGTCGCCGAAACGCCGGCGAAAAACATCGCTGACCGGGTACGGGCGGTAGCCATGGATGCCGAATTCCAGCGCCACGTAATGCGTGTTGCGGATGACGTAGCTGTAAATCGCCTTGACCTTGGCCGCATCCCCGTTCAGCCCGCGCACCAGCCCGTCGGTGGTTCGCTTCAGGGCGTCGCTCATGACGAAAGTGTCGCGGATCAGCCCCTGGTACCAGCGCGCGAAGGCCGGCCAGGTCTTGAAGGCCGAAACGATGATATAGGGAATCTGCTCGATCGAGGGCGGCCCGTTGGGCTCATTCGTAAACGCCGGTTCGTTGCGCAGCCGCCAGCGGTACACCTTCATGCCGTCGCGGGTTTCCACCGGCGCCTTGCCGGGGAAGCGCACCGCGTCGGAATAGATGGGCAACTCCGCCGGCGCCAGCACCACCAGTTGCTGGAACAGCGACGGCGCCGAAGTTTGAAACGGCTGCAGCTCGCCGAAATAATTGCCGTAGAGCGATTCCAGCGTGGTCGGCAGGATGCGGTAGGCAATCTGCACGTAGTCGCCCGGGCTCAGCGAGGGCAACTCGACGTAATGATTGCGGACGTTGTAGTAGGTTTCATAGCCGACCGATTGGTTGATCAACTGATCGCCGGGTTCGGCGGCATCGGCGGTGGTGCCGTCGGCGTGATAAACGCGCGCGGCCAGAAAATAGACCGCCTGCCGTCGGGGATCGTAGGTGACGGCGTAGCTGGCGAGTTCCTCCGCGCCCACCGGGTTGTTGACGCGGAAGATCTGCTGCACGTAGCGGCCGACGTTGCCGGAAGGAAAGATGCGCACCACGGTGGTGCTGGCCACGATGCCGATCGGGCCGGCCAGCAGCGCCGCCGGAGTCGAGCGCCGCAGCGCCGCAATCTGCCGGGCGGCAGCCACGCGGTAGGGATTATAGAAGCTGGCCTGCTGCTTGCCGCCCTGCAGCAGCCGCAGGCGCTGGGCCAGCGCCGAATTCTGCGGATTGAGTTTGAGCGATGCCACCCAGGCCTGCCGCGCCGCCGCCGGCTGCCCGGCGTTGTATTCCAGATCGCCCAGCCGCCGCCAGAGCTGCGCGCCCTGCGGCTGCACTCGCAGCCCGGCGCGAAGCGTGCGGCGGGCGGCGGCATAATTGCCTTCGCCGGCTTCAATTTCGGCCAGCATCCATTGCACGCGGCTGGTGGAATCCTGGGCCAGCACCGCCCTCAACGTGCGCGCCGCGGCGCGCGCGTCGCCATTATTCAATTGCTCGTATGCCAGCCGGTGGTACACGGCCGCGCTGATGCGATCGTCGCGCCAGGCCTGCGCGGCCCAAGCCTGGGCGTCGGCATGCAAACCGAGCGCGGCCAGGGTATTGGTCATCGGCGCCGCCAGGGCATTGATGGCGGCGGCGCCGGCGCCGCGCAGCTGCCGTTCCAGTTGCAGCGCCTGCGCCTTCAATCCCACGCCGGCGTACGTTTCCACCAGGCCCAAGGCGGCCTGCGGCGCGCGCAACAGCATGGCGGCCGGCAGGGGAACCGCTCCCGGCGCGGCCTGCGCGCCGCGCGCCAGGAGCGCGGCTTCAAAATCCCGCCGCGCCGGCCTGAATTCATTTCGGCTGAGCTCAATGTTGCCGCGCTGCACCAGCGCTTCGGCATAGCCCGGCCCCGGGCCGGCGTCCAGCACGCGCCGCAAGGTGCGGTAAGCGCGCCCCTGGTTGGTATCCATTTCGGCAAAATCCAACTCAATGCGCCGCAGCGGCAGCGCCGCCGCCCCCTGCGGCGCGGCGCCGCCCGGGGCGGCCAGCGCCTCGGCCTGCTCGAAGGCGGAAGCCAAATCCTGGCTGCCGCGATTGAAGTTGGCTTTTTGGTACAGGATCCAGGCGTAATGCTGCCAGCCGGCGGCGGTGGTCGCCGCCGCCCGCGCCATCGCCGTCAGGTCGGCGACGGTGAATTTCGGCGGCGGCTGCGCCGCCCGGTTCGGGGCCGGGTGTGGATGTCCGCTGGAGATCAGCCGCAGCGGGCGGCCGCCGGGGGTGGTGACGCGCAACGCAAACGTCCAAAGCCCGTTTTCCAGAATGCCGTCTTTCACCAGCACTTCATTCCAGCCGGCGGCCAGCCGCGCCGCCACAGTGTGCATATCGAAGCCGTCGCCGGGATGGATTTCCGCCTCTGAAAACAGGAGTTGGCCGTTCACCCAAAGCCGGGTCGAGCCGCTGTCGGAGAGCCGCAGCGCCACCTTTTGCGCCTGCGGCGAGTACACCCAGGTGGCCAGATACGCCGCGACCCCCTGGCTCGGGCTGAAAAAACGCCACAGCTTCGCCCGGCCCACGCTGGCTGGCCAGATCAGGGGACGCCAGCCCACATTGCCGGAATGGCCGCTGTAATGCGCCGCCAGATTGATTCCGCGCTCCGGCCCATTGACATGGGCGATGGCATCCGGCGTGGCGTCGTCAAAGGGCCCCACGATTTGCCAGTCGCGGAGCAAATTCAGGCGCTGCCAGGTAGCCGCGGCCGCTGCCCTATCGCCCAGCCGTTCCTGTTCGCGCGCGATCTGGTTGTCGAGTTCCGCCGCAATCAGCGGCGGCTGCGGCGCGGCCGCCAGCCGCTGCCAGGCCGCCAGCGCCTGCCTCGGATTGGGCAGCCAGGGACGCAAATATTCCATCCGGTTGAGCGCTGCCGCTCGCGACGGCTGGCTGCGCGCCGCCTGAAAACGGCGGTAGGCCGCCTCAAAACGCGACTGCGGAGTGTTCGCCGCGGCCGGCGCCGCCGCCCGTGCCGGCGCCGCGCCGGCGCAGCCCAGCAGGAAAGCAGCGGCCGAAAAGAAAAAAAACGATTTTGCAGCGGCTGGAGGTGGTCTCATAAACAGTCAAACAGGCAGGGGTGGGCGATGGTTGCGGCAATTCCAGCAGCGGCATCCCACGCCATCGGCGGAATCGCGAGCGGAAGAAAAACCGCAGAAATTATACCCGGGGCATAAAGCATGCTTATGAGACCAATTCTGTAGGGTTGCGCATTCGGGCTGGGGCCTTTTGCATAATTATAAAGGGAAGCCGCTGCTGCAAGACAAATCTCAGCATACAGGTATGGCGGTCCATAGCGCAGGCTTGTTGATGTATCGCCGCCGCGGCGGCGAGGTGGAAATCCTGCTCGTTCATGCCGGGGGGCCTTTTTGGGCGCGTAAAAATCAAGGCGCCTGGTTCATCCCCAAAGGAGAGCTCGAAGCCGGCGAAGATCGGCTCGCCGGCGCCCGCCGCGAATTTAGCGAAGAGACCGGCTTTCCCTGCCCGGCGAGCGCGGCGGAATCCGCCTATCTCCCGCTGGGCGAGACCCGGCGGAGCGGGGGCAAAACTATCCATATATATGCTTTTGCCGGGGATTGCGATCCCGCGGCTGTGCGCAGCAATACTTTCGAGCTGGAATGGCCGCCGCATTCCGGCCGGCGGCAAGTCTTTCCGGAAGTGGATCGGGCCGCTTTTTTCCCGCTCTCCGCCGCCGCCGAATTCCTCCATCCCGGCGAATGCGTCTTCCTCACCCGCCTGGCCGAGGCCCTCGCCGTTGGGCGGTAATGATTGCGTGAATGTAAATACCCCGGCGGCGCTGAGGCCGGCTTGTATACTGGCGGCAGCGGAGACTGGCGATGTACATGCAGCGCAGCCTGGCAATTTCATGCGTCGGGGCTTTCGCCTTCGCGCTCGCTCCGGGCGGGTCCGCGGCGGCGCGCCGCGCTTCACCGCGCCCCTTGCGCCCGCCTGCGCCCGCCGCCCGCACGCTCTTGCGCATTAACCTGAATGCGCCCACGCGGCCGTTCCCCCACTTCTGGGAACGCATGTTCGGCTCCGGACGCGCAATTCTGGCGCTGCGCGCCAGTTATCGCCGCGATCTGGCCGCAGTGCGCCGGGCTACGGGCTTTCGCTACATCCGCTTTCACGGCATCTTCGACCGCGGCGTCGGCATTGTGCACCTCGCTCCAAACGGGCAGGCGGTTTATAACTGGTCTTACCTCGACCAGATCTATGACGGCCTGCTTGCCCAAGGGGTGCGCCCGTATGTCGAGCTGAGCTTCATGCCGCGCCAACTCGCGGCGAATCCGGCCCGGCAGGGTTTCTGGTACCACCCCTTCATCGCGCCGCCGAAAAGTTATACCCAATGGTCGGCGCTGATTCGTCATTTCGCCCGCCACCTGATCGCCCGTTATGGGCTGGCGGAAGTTTCGCGCTGGTATTTCGAGGTCTGGAACGAGCCTAATATCGGCTTCTGGGCCGGGGTGCCGAAGCAGGCAACTTACTTTCAGCTCTATGACGCCACCGCGCGCGCGCTCAAAAGCGTCAGCCCGCGATTGCGGGTCGGCGGCCCGTCCACCGCGCAGGCCGCCTGGGTGCCGGCCTTCATTGCCCACTGCGCAAAAAACCATGTCCCACTGGATTTCGTCTCCACCCACGTCTATGGAAACGACAGCCCGCGCGTGATCGGCGCCCACCATGCTGTCTCGCGCCGGGTGCTGGTGGCGCTGGCGGTGGCGAAGGTCTATCGCCAGGTCAAGGCCTCGCCGCGGCCGCATCTGCCCATTATCTTCAGCGAATACAATGCCAGCTACAGCAACCAGGTGCCGGTCACCGATTCCCCTTACATGGGGCCCTGGCTGGCCAATACCATACGCCTCTGTGCCGGCAAAGTCAGCATCATGTCCTATTGGGCCTTCTCCGACGTCTTCGAGGAAGGGGGAGTGATTCACACCCCCTTTTACGGCGGCTTCGGGTTGCTGGCCGAAGATCATATTCCCAAGCCCGCGTTCAACGCCTTTCGGCTGCTGCACGAGTTGGGCACGCGCCGGCTGCCGCTGGCCTCCGATGCCGCCCTCGCCACGCTCGATGCGGCGGGCAACGCCGCGCTCGCGCTCTGGAATTACGCTCCGGTGGCGGGCGGCGGCGCGCCGCGGCGATTCACGTTGGCCTTTTCCGGGCTGGGTCGCGGCCGCCGGGTGTACATACAGGTGCTCGATCCGCGCCACGGCAATGCGCTGGCCGCCTGGCGGGCGATGGGCAGTCCGGCATTTCCCTCGCGCCGCCAGGTGCGCGCCCTGCGCCGCGCCGCGCGTCTGCCGCAGCCGCGCCTGGCCTATGTTTCACCCGCGCATCCACGCCTGCGGCTGACGCTGGCGCCATACGCGCTGGCGCTGGTGCGCCTGCCGCGCTGAAAACGGCTCGCCACCGGCCCGCGCGTGCGGGGCCGCGCAGATCGTCAACCCCGCTCTTGCGCGGAGCGTTTACTGCCCGCCGCCAAAGTTATAATGAGCGAACCCGCATGTCCGCTCAGCATTCCACCACGTCGCCGGGCCCGCGCAGCCGCCTGCGGCGGCTGCCGCAGCGCGGCTCGCATGAGACGGCCGCCATCCACGCCATTCTCGACGCCGGCTTTCTGGCGCATATCGGCTTTCAGGTGAACGGACAGCCGTTCGTCATCCCCACCCTCTATGGCCGCGAGCAAAACACTCTCTTTCTGCACGGCTCCGCCGCCAGCCGCATGCTGGATACGCTCGAAGGCGGCGCGCCCGCCTGCGTCAACGTCGTGCTGGTGGATGGCCTGGTGCTGGCCCGCTCGGCCTTTCATCATTCCATGAATTACCGCTCGGTCGTGGCCTTCGGCGAGGCACGGAAAATCGCCGCGCCGGAGCGGAAAGTGGAGGCGCTGCGCGTGATTTCCGAACACCTGCTCGCCGGCCGCTGGGCCGACGTGCGCCCGCCCAGCCCGCAGGAGCTGAAGGCCACCGCCGTCATCGAATTCACCATCGCCGAGGCTTCGGCCAAGGTGCGCAGCGGCCCGCCCATGGACGACGAAGAAGATTACTCCTGGCCGGTATGGGCCGGGGTGCTGCCGCTGGCGCTCGCGCCGCAGCCCCCGGTCCCCGATCCGCGGCTCGCCCCCGGCATCGCCCCGCCGCGCTACGCACTCGCATTCCGCCGCCGCACCTGAAAGTTGTCCCGGAGCGCTTCAGGGCTCCGGGTTCATACCGCGTTCATGCCATCCCCGCCCCGCCCCCTCACCCTCGACGATTTCCAACCCGGCAGCGCCCTGCGCCGCCGGAAAACGGAACTGCGCCAGGCGCGATACCCGGCAATTGATTTCCACACCCATCTCACCTTTCCCAACGACGCGCACTATGGCGTCGCCGTCGGCGAGCGGCTGAATTTTCTCATCACCCCCGAAGCCGCGCTGGACATCATGCGCCAGTGCAATCTCCGCTTGCTGGTCGATCTGACCGGCGGCGCAGGGCCGGAACTGGAAGCCGCAGTCGCCCGCTTCCCCGCGGCTCACCCCGGACGCTTTGCCGTTTTCACCGAGCCCGGCTGGGAACGCGCCGGCGAACCGGGCTATGCCCGTTTTCAAGCCGAGGCCATCGAGCAAGCCTATCGCGCCGGCGCCCGCGGCCTGAAGGTGCTCAAGACGCTGGGATTGTATTTGCGCGACGGCGGTGCCCCCGGCCCGCTGGTCGCGGTAGACGACCCGCGCTTCGATCCCATGTGGGAGGCCTGCGCCGGGCTCGGCATCCCGGCTGCCATTCATACCGCCGATCCGGATGCCTTTTTTCTACCCCTCGACCGCTTCAACGAGCGCTTTGAAGAGCTGAGCCATCATCCCGACTGGTCGTTCCACGGCGCGCAATGGCCGGAAAAGCGGGCCTTGCTTGCCGCCCGCAACCGCGTCTTTGCGCGCCATCCCCGCACCCGCTTCGTCGCGCTGCACGTGGCCAATCACCCCGAAGATCTCGACGAAGTCTCCGCGCTGCTCGATCAGTTTCCGAACGTCAGCGTGGATATCGCCGCCCGCATCAACGAGCTCGGACGCCAGCCCCGCCGCGCGCGGCAGTTTTTCGACCGCTACCAGGACCGCATCCTGTTCGGCACCGATGCGACCCCCGGCCAGCGCGAAATGCCGCAGCAGATTTTCGGCCCCGAGCTCTACCGCATCTATTTTCGCTTCCTCGAAACCGAAGACGAATATTTCGACTATGCCCCGGTCGCCGTGCCGCCCCAGGGCCGCTGGCGCATCTATGGCCTCGGCTTGCCGGATTCGATCCTGCGCAAAGTGTATTTTGAAAACGCCGCGCGGCTGTTGGGCGTGGATTAGCCCGCGCGGCATCCGCATCCGGGCGCGGCCGCTACCAGCGGATTCGCAGCAGCGATAGCCCCGGACAAGGCAGGCGAAATCTCAAGGCCAGCGTTCCGCCCGGAGCCGGCCTTCGCGCGGGAGCCTGCAGCCGCGCCAGCCGGCTTGCCCGCTGGAGGGCCCGCAACTGGGCCGGATTGGGCGCCGCCGGCCGGCCCATGGCGAGCCAGACCGTGTACGCGTTGCTGTGCCGGTGATCAATGCGGAATTGCGCCACCCGGAGGCGTCCGTGCGCCGGCAGGCCGGCAATCCGCAGCTCGATTTCTTGACTTCCGCTTTTCGCGGCCGGACGCTGGTCGGCATAGTTCCAGAGCAGCACTTCAACCTCGCGCCGGCGGCGCGTGGCGATGCCGTCCACGTCGTCCTCGCCCGGCGGCACTCCTTGGCGCAGCAGTTGCACCAGCGGAATCGCGCCGGAGCTGCGCAGGCGCAAGCGCTGCGAGCCCAGCCTGCCGAACATCCGAAAGCCGTTGAGCACCGGCAGGTCAATGCCGTTGGTGGCCAATTGCCGCAGGCCGGAAAAGTACGGCAGGCCCTCGAATTCGAAGGCCCAGGTGACCGCCGTTTCGCAGCGCACCCGATCGCGCCGCTCGAGGCCGGCAATCGCCTTGATGACGGCGGCGTTATAGGCGGGATAGACGGTTCCATTGCGGTAATCCACTCCCGGGTCGCGGCGCGGCGAGCAGGCGGCGCAGCCTTCGGGATCGTTTTCGCCCAAAACGATCGGGGTGCGGTGAAACGCGCGCGAGGCGGCCACGATGCGGAATCCGGCGTCAATGGATTGCAATTGCGCGGCCAGCCCCATGCGCTGGCGTCCATGCTCCATCCGGGCGTCGCCTTTAGGATGAAAGCTGATGAAATCGAGCGGCGCGCCGCGTCCGCCGGTGGCGGCATTGCGCCCCCGGGCGCAGTGCTGCAGAAAAGCGCGTAAAAAGGCGGCCGCGCGCGGCGCCCGCGGTCCGGTCGTTTCCGGCCCGCCGATCACGGCGCCGGGAATCGCCCGGTGCAGGGCGGCGGCGCTGGTATCGTAAAGCCTGAAATACTCCTCCGCCGTGCCGTGCCAATAAGGAATGTCCGGCTCGTTCCAGACTTCCCAGCGCCAGCGCCGCACCGCGGCGCTGCCATAGCGCCGGCGCAGATGCCGGGCCACGGCATACACCAGCCCGCCCCAGCGGCGATAGCTTTGGGGCGGATAGCTCCAGCCGGTAAAGAGCGGGCCGACGGGAAAATGATGCGCATACGGGTGCGGATGGGTCGAGAGCGCTTTGGGCATGAAGCCCAGCTCCACATCGGGAACCACGCCGGCCTGGCGATACGCATCGAAAATGGCGTCGAGAATGGCCCAGTGATAAACCGGGCGGCCCTGGGCATCTTCGCTATAGACTCCGCTGGCGCCCCATTTCAGCCGCACACTGGCACGCCCCGACGTGAACAGGTTATGGGCGCGTATATAAACCGGCGCTGGCGTAAGCGCCGCCAGCTCGCGCAGCAGCCGCCGGCCGTGCGCCGTCGTCGTGGTGTTCAGCTCGTCATAGCCGAACCCGTTCCAGAGCGGGCGCCAGGCGCTAACCGGCGCGCCGGCGTTGACGGTAATCCTGACCGCGGCGGGTGGCTGGGCGGCGAGCAGGAACGGAATGAAAGACAATAATATGGTCAGCATTATCCATCGTGCGAAATTCGGAATTGGATAATGTATTCCGGTCGATTGCCCAATATCACTCGATTTTGAATTCTTGCTTTTGGCCATTTTAATTTGCCGGTTTAACGTCTGGCGTCAGCGGCAGGCAGGCCATCTGATCTTTTGCAGGGCAATATTTCCGTTCCTCCTTGCACGCACGCCGGCGATGCTTTAGCTTAATTTCCACAAAATGCGCATAGATACAGAAATTGGAACGGTAATACTTGTCGCTGGGCTTTTCCAGCGACAAGGCTTTGGGATATTGAATACGTGCCAACTGAATTTGATTCAAATAATCATAGGCACGCGCCAGGTTCCAGTTGTCGATTGGATCGGCAGGCGCCAGCGCTACCGCACGCTGGATATGTGGCAAGCCCTTCTGATCTTCGCCGAGCATTTCGTATGCGGCACCGATATTGCCTTCGATTCGATGCGAGTTGGGATATTTTTTTTCCAACACATTCAATAAAAGCAGGGACAACCGAAATTGCCGGTCTTCAAAGAATTGATTGGGATATTGAATCCAATTACTCAAGGCATGCGGACCGCTATAAATCGTGCAACTTCTAGCCAGTGCCTTAGCCATGGCGTTATAGAGTTGGGCGCGCTTTAAAATATATAGCCGGCCATTATGTAGAGTTAAATCTTGCGGCGCCAGCTTTAAAGCTGCATTTAGATGGGCTAAGGCGCGTTTTGCCGCCTTGGGTAAAAAGCAACCGTGAATCATACCTCCTTTTTGGTCATTGCCTTCCAGGCAGATAACATCCTGTCCATCAAGGTCGATATTGGCCAGGCATTTTTGCGCCTCTACCTGAGTAGCCGTATCGCTCGCACGCAGCGCCGCTTGACAGAGTTGACGCGCCTGTTTAATTTTGCCGTTCTGGAACAATGGCACCCATTTCGCCTTCAGAACCGCTGCTGGTGATGCGAATGCGGCGCTAGCATTAAGGAGAACGACCATGGCCAGGCCGTAAATTTGCCGTATAAGCATTTTCATCTCTGGGACGGAAGAATATGTGATTATGATGAAACTGCGAACACGAATACACAAGTATATAAAGTGGCGACGATGCTGTTTCAACCAGTTTAATCGCGGCGGGAAAGATTAAACAGTCTGAGCTGCGCACCGGCGCGCCGGCGCCGCGCACTACCAAACACCGTACGGCCCTGCAGCGAAGGCGAAAGCTCGCGTTCGCGCGCGATCACCGCCGGAAAATCGGCTGCCGGCTCGAGCCCGCGTTCGACCGCGCGGGCGAGGCGGTCGAGGCGGCAAAAGGCATCGAGTTTTTCGCTGCGCTCCACCCGTCCGGCGTCCAGTCCGCGGCGCAGCACGGCGATGGTTTCATCGTAGGTTTTGAGCGGTACCGGAAAGGGATGGCCGTCTTTGCCGCCGTGCGCGAAGGCAAAGCGCGCCGGGTCGTGAAACCGCGCCGGCGCGCCGTGTACGACTTCGGCCACCAGCGCCAGCGCCTGCAGCGTGCGCGGCCCCAGCCCTTCGACTAGCAGCAGGTTGGCGAAATCGCGCAGCTCGCGCTCCTGCGCCACGGCCAGCACCGCGCCCAATCGCTTCAGATCCAAGTCTTGCGCCCGCACCTCGTGCCGCCGCGGCATCGCCAGCCGGCGCGCCTCGCCCAGGGTCTTGAGCACCGGCTGGCCGGCCAGCTCCAGCATGGCCTGTTGCGCGCGGCCGGCGCGCGCGTCCACCAGGTTGAGAATGACGCCCTGCGGCCGGCCGTGAATGGCGGTGTGCGGGTCGGCGGTGAAATCGCCGGCCGTGGCCGAATGCCAATGATAGCGGCGCGCCATGCCTGTGCCGGCGTTCATGCCCTGCTGCACCACCGCCCATTCGCCCGCGGCGCTGATGGCGAAGGCGTGCAGGTAAAGTTGAAAGCCGTCGGCGACGGCGTTGTTGTCGATGCGGGCGGTCAACCGGCTGGCGCGCGCCAGCGCGTTGCCGTCGAGCCCGCCGGCGGCTGCGGCATAGGCGCGCAACTCGTCCGGGGTGCGGCGCGAGTGCCGGCCGCGGCCGCCGCAAATGGTCAAACCGAATTCCGCCGCCCGGGGCTGGATCGCGCGCTTCAGCGCTCCCACGACGGCGGTGGTGATGCCGGAGGAATGCCAGTCCATGCCCAGCACGCAGCCCAGCGCCTGAAACCAGAACGGATCGCTCAGCCGGGTGAGGAGCCCGGAGGGGCCATAGCCGGCTAGTATATGCTCGACCACCGCCTCGCCTAGCCGCGCCATGCGCCCGGCCAGCCAGGCCGGTACGCGGCCGCCGTGCAAGGGAAGGTCGGCAAAACCGGAGCGCGGCATAGTCTGATTATTGCGCCCGCCGCCGCCGGCGAATGCCGCCAACCCGCGTCCGGCGCCGCCACCAGGCGGCGCCGGACGCTTATCTTCGCACTTTATGGCAAGAAATCGGCTATAAGCCGGATCCGGCCGGGGCACGAAATTTATTTCGCGTGGGTTTCGTATAGCAAGTGAATCGCGGCGGCTTCCGGCGAATGCAGCTCGGCTGCGGCTTTGCCGGCTTGCCGCCCGATGATCGGAATCACTGCGGCGGCAAGGGGATAGGTGTTATTAAGTCTTTGCGGGCAACCTGCCTCGACACCTTACCGGGCGCAACTGTGACGCATGGCTGAATCCCCCAAGGCGGACCTGAGTAGCCTGCGCATCGCCGAGCATAAGCGCGGCGCGGCGCGCACCGGAAGGCGGATTGGCATTCTTTTGGCCATTCTGTTCGTGGTGCTGGTGCTGGGCGGCGCGTATTTCGCCTATACCCATCGCGCCCCCGCCGTGCAGGTGGCCACCGTGGATGCGCCCGGCGCCGGCCCGCCGGCGTTGCTGAACGCCAGCGGCTACGTCACCCCGCAGCGGCGCGCCACCGTGGCGGCCAAGATCACCGGACGCGTCGTCGGCGTCTATTTCACCGAAGGTATGCGGGTGCAAAAAGGATTCGTGCTGGCGCGGCTGGACGATTCCGACGCGCAAAAACAGTTGGCCGCGGCCATCGCCGACCGGAATGCAACCCGGGCCGGCATTCTCGATTTGCAGGTGCAGTTGCAAAACGCGCGCGTGGACCTGCGCCGCGCCCGCTTGCTGCTCGCCGCCGGAGTGCAAACGCAGCAAAATCTCGACAACGCGCGCATGGCGGTCAACAGCCTGCAGGCACGGATTGATTATGCCCGCGCCGAAGTGCTGGCCGGTAATGCGCGCATTCAGGAAGCCCGGCAGGCGGTCGAAAACTGCGTCATCCGCGCGCCGTTTGCCGGCATCGTCGTCTCCAAAGATGCCCAGGTGGGCGAAATGGTCTCGCCCATTTCCGCCGGCGGCGGTTTCACCCGCACCGGCATCGCCACTATCGTGGACATGAACTCGAATGAAATCGAGGTGGATGTCAATGAAAACTACATCGCCCGGGTGAAGCCGAAACAGCCGGTGACGGCGGTGCTCGATGCCTATCCCGGCTGGAAAATCCCCTGCCGGGTGCGCACCATCATTCCCACCGCCGATCGGGAGAAGGCGACGGTCAAGGTGCGCATCGCCTTCGACCGCCTCGATCCGCGCATCCTGCCCGATATGGGCGTCAAGGTGACGTTTTACCGCCGGCCCAGGCGGGGCGAAACCAAGCCTTTGGCGGGCGTGCTGGTGCCGGCCGCGGCGGTGCGCCGCCAGGGCGGGCAGGCGGTGGTTTTCCTGGTGCAAGGCGGCCGCGTCGCCCGCCGTGCGGTCAAGCTCGGCGGCCGCGATGGCGCGAACGCCCGCATCCTGGCCGGGCTTTCGCCCGGCGATCGGGTGGTCGTCGGCGGCCCGGCCAATCTCCGCGATGGCGAGGCCGTGGCTGTCCGGCCTTGAGCCGCCGCGGCCGGAATTTCCCGGGCAGCGGTTGCGCCAGAGACGGGAGAACAATGATGATCAGCGTGAATGGCAACCAGGCGAACAGCTTGATTCAGGTGCGCGGGTTGGATAAAACCTACCGCCGCGGCAACGAAGACATACACGTGCTGCAGGGCCTGAACCTCGACGTGGACCAGGGCGATTTCGTCGCCTTCATGGGCCCCAGCGGCTCCGGCAAAACCACCCTGCTCAACCTGCTTGGCGGGCTCGACCTGCCGACGCGCGGCAGCGTCACCGTCGCCGGCGACGAGATCACCCACATGTCGCGCCGCCGGCTGACCCAATGGCGGGCCCGGCACGTGGGCTTCATCTTCCAGATGTACAACCTGATTCCGGTGCTGACCGCGTTGCAGAATGTCGAGTTGCCGCTGCTGCTTACCCGGCTTTCGCGAGCGGAGCGCCGCCGGCACGTGGAGACCGCACTCGCCATCGTCGGCTTGTCCGACCGCATGCAACACTTCCCCCGCCAGCTCTCCGGCGGCCAGGAACAGCGGGTGGCGATCGCCCGCGCCATCGTCGCCGACCCCACCTTTTTGCTTTGCGACGAGCCCACCGGCGACCTCGACCGCAAGAGCGCCGACGAGGTCATGGACCTGCTCCAGCGCCTGGTGAACGAGCATCGCAAAACGGTGCTGATGGTGACCCACGACCCGCTGGTGGCGCGCATCGCGAAATTGACGCTGCACCTGGAAAAAGGCGTGCTGGTGGAAGCCGGCGCCCGCCAGGACGCGGCTGCGGGAGCGGTCTCGTGAAATACGCCCGCCTGATCTTCGCCAATCTGCTGCGCAAGAAAACCCGTCTGGCGCTGACCATCGGCTCGTTCGCGGCGGCGCTGTTCCTGTTCGCCCTGCTGGGCGTGGTCGGGAACACCTTCAGCCTGGCCAACGGCGTCGTCAGCGCGCATCGCCTGGTGATCACCAACCGCACCTCCATCATCAACCTGCTGCCGCTCTCCTACCGCGACCAGATCCTGCGCGTCCCCGGCGTGCAGTCCATCACCCACAACAACTGGTTCGGCGGCGTTTACCAGGACCCCAAAAACTTCTTTCCCCAGTTCGTCATCGATCCTCAAAACCAGCGCCGCGTCTATCCCGAGCTGATCGTCCCCAAGGCGCAATGGCAAACGTTTTTAAACGACCGCATGGGCGCCGTGGTGGGCGCCGCCACCGCGCGGCGCTTCGGCTGGAAGCTCGGCGATCGCATTCCCCTCACCACCACCCTGTACGGCCTGGCCGGCAAGGTCTGGGATTTCAACCTCGATGGCATCTATCATGGCACCCAGCCCCAGGACGATCAAACCCAGTTCTGGATCCAGTGGGCATACTACAAAGAAAGCGTGCCGCCGCAATTGCAAGGCCAGGTGGGCTGGTATGTGCTGCGCATCCGGAATCCGGACGATGCCCCCCGCATCGCCAGGGCCGTAGATCGGATGTTCATCAATTCGCCCAACGAAACCCGCACCGAAACCGAATCCGCCTTTGCCGCCGGTTGGGTCAAGCAGTTCGCCAACATTAAATTGCTGATCCTCTCCATCGGCAGCGTCGTCTTCTTTACCCTGCTGCTGGTCACCGGCAATACTATGGCCACCTCGGTGCGGGAACGCACCGCCGAGCTGGCCATCCTGAAAGCCATTGGCTTTTCCGACCGCGCCGTGCTCGGCTTCATCCTCGCCGAATCGCTGCTCATCGCCCTGGCCGGCTGCATCGGCCTGGTCTTCGCCGGCGTGCTCATCCCCGCCCTCGGACAACCGCTCGCCGGACTGCTGCCCGCCCTCGTCGTCACCCCCGCGGTGCTCGGCTATGGCGTGCTGGCGGCCGTGGCCGTCGGCTTCGCCAGCGCGCTGCTGCCCGCCCTCAGCGCCCGGCGCCTGCGCGTCGTGGACGCGCTGCGGAGGGTTTGACATGCTGCTGAAACTGCTCTTCGGCCTGGGGCTCGCGCTGGCCGCGGCGGCCGCGCTGCTCTTGCTGCTCCTGATCGTGGGCGGCATTCTGGCCGGCCTGCTCGCCCCCTTCCTCGGCGCGGTGCCGGTTTCCTATAACTTCCGCAGCCTGCGCGTGCGCTGGGCTTCCACCCTGGTCGCCATCCTGGGCATCGCCGGCACCGTCGGCGTCTTCGTCGCCATGCTCTCGCTCGCCCACGGCTTCCACGCCACCCTGGTCGCCTCCGGCTCGCCCGGTAATGCCCTGGTCATGCGCGCCGGCTCGACTTCGGAAATGATGGGCGGCATTACCCTCGACTCCATCCGCATCGTGCAGGATAAGCCCGGCGTCGCCCACACCCCCGCCGGCGCGCCGCTGGTCACCCAGGAAGTGGTCGGCGTCATTCCGATCCCGCTCATCCGCACCGGCACCGATACCAACGTGCAGGTGCGCGGCGTCTCCGCCAACGTGCTCCAGATCCGCAAGTTCGTCCAGCTCGCGCAGGGACGCATGTTCACCCCCGGCCTGGATGAGGTGGTGGTCGGGAAAAATGCCTTGCAAACCTACCGTGGCCTGGCGCTGGGCGATACGTTGCACTTCGGCGGCGTGCGCTGGAAAGTGGTCGGCATTTTCAATGCCGGCGGCTCGGCCTTCGATTCCGAAATCTGGTGCGACGCGCGCATCCTCAGCCAGGTCTTGCAGCGTCCGCCGGATATCTTCCAGTCCGCCACCGTCCATCTGACCTCGCCCGCCGCGTTTCAGCGCTTCAAAGATGCCATCACTTCCGATCCGCGGCTGAATCTCGAAGTCGAACGCGAAGTGGATTATTACGCCAATCAGTCTTCGACCATGACTCGCCTCATCACCGTGCTCGGCGGCCTGGTGGCCTTGATCATGGCCGTCGGCGCCGTCTTTGGCGCGCTCAATACCATGATGGCGGCCATTTCCGAGCGCGGCCGCGAGATCGCCACCCTGCGCGCGCTCGGCTTTTCGAGTTGGAACGTGGTGCTGTCGTTCTTGTTCGAGTCGCTGCTGATCGCCTTCATCGCCGGCCTGCTCGGCTGCCTGGCCGTGCTGCCGCTCAATGGCTGGACCACCAGCACCATGAACATGCAATCGTTCTCCAACGTCGCCTTCGCCTTTCAGATCACCTTCGGCTTGCTGTCGCTGGGAGTCGCTTTCGCGCTGGTTATGGGAGTGCTGGGCGGCCTGTTGCCGGCCGTGCGCGCCGCCCGGCGCCCGGTCGCCCTCGCCCTGCGCGAACTCTGACCCGCCATCGTCTTGGCCATTTCATCCGGAATGCCGCTTGATTCCACTGTGGAGCTATATGGCCCGCCGCTGGCGTTGTGACACTAACGTGGCGCTAAAGACTGCATTAGTGTCACATGGAAGTTATAGATATGGCTTGGCTTAAGTGGCCTGTGACACTGGCGCAACTAAAGTCGCACCCGGCCGTTTTGCGTTTGCAAAGTATGCATTCGCCGTTTGTGCATTCGCCGGTTCCGGCGAATCCGGTTTCCGCGCTGCTGCCAGGCCGGCGCGCCTGACGCACCGCATTAATGTGACATCTCTAAATCCGCGGCGCGCTGCGCCAGCGCGGCGAGATCCGCGTCGGTGCGGTTGGCGAGCAGGATGATGGTGAGATGGCTGCGGGTAAAGCGCTCGATGTAGGAATGAAAGCCGATCGTGCTGCCGTAATGCCACATGCGGCGATGGCCGCGATAGGGGTCGAGAAACCATCCAAAGCCGTAAGCCAGCGGCGCCCCGGCTTCGGCGGCGCGGGGCAGATCGCTGGCGGCGGCGGGCAGCACGGGCGCGGAAGTTTCGGGCGTGATTGCCGGCCGGAACTCCGCCGCGCTGAGCAGCGTGTGCCGGCGCAGCGCGTCGTCCCACTTCGCCAGGTCGGTGAGCGAGCTGTAGATGCCGCCGTCGCCGAGCGTCGCCGAGGTCGGGCTTTGGTCGCTTTCCAGCCAGACGCCGGCGTCAAGGGTGTAGCCGTAGGCGCGTTGAAACACGGGGTCGCGCCCATAGACGTGCGCCACGGTGTGATCCATGCGCAGCGGGGCGAAGATGCGCCGGCGTAAAAACCGGGGGAACGGCATGCCGGAGACTTTCTCGACGATCATGGCGAGAATGCAGTAGCCGGTGTTGCTGTATTCCCAGCGCGAGCCGGGCGGGAATTTCGTGCCCGTCTGCCGCTCGGCCAGCGCCAGCACCTGCGCGTCGCTGATCTGGGGAATCTCGTTCCAGTCCTTGCCGGCGTACATTTTAGCCATCAGGTCTTCATAGGCGATCAGCCCGGAGGTGTGCTGCAGCAGGTTGCGCACCGTGATCTTGCGCCCGTAGCGGGGAAAGTCGGGAAAAATTTCGGTCAGCGGCTCGTCGTAGCGGAGCTTGCCGTCGTGTACGAGCAGCATGATCGCCATCGCCGTGAATTGTTTGGTGCAGGAGGCCAGCCGGAAATTGGTGCGCGGCGTGATCGGAAGGTTGGAGCGCAGGTCGCGCATTCCGTAGGCGCGTTCGAACAGCGTGCGCCCGTTGCGGCGTATGAGCACGGCGATGCCGGGCTGCCGCGGCGAGGTCACCAGCGGGGCGAAGATGGCATGGAATCGCGCTGCCGTCCGGCGGGTGTTGACTGCCCGGCGTGGCGCCGCTCGCCCGACGGGCGCCACCGGCCGCGGCGCCGCGGCGGCGGCCGCCATCAACCCCGCCGCGACCGGCGCGGCCGCCAGCCGCGCCAGCCGACGCCGCCGGAATCGTAATGGCGTGGTTTTCGCAAACCGGGATTTCATAGCGCGGGCGTTCCCTCCATCGCCGTCTTGGCCATCATAAATTTAATTGGCTTAGTCCGGCAGGCCGCGGCCAGTCGGCGATGGGGGCATTGCCTTCGTCGAAAGTTTGCAGGCCGGCTGGAAAAATGGTTCCGGAACGGCGCCCTGGCAGACAGCAATTGCCGGCAAGCCTGCCAGCATGGCGGCAATCGCCAGTCGCGCGCGCGCATGCGCTCCAGTACCGCGCATAGCGCATGCTAGCACGATCGGTTTGCGCGCTCTTGCGTGCCATAATGGCTTGAATTGGCTGCGGCCCGGGTGGCGAAATTGGCAGACGCACGGGACTTAAAATCCCGAGTCCGGCGACGGACGTGCCGGTTCGAGTCCGGCCCCGGGCACTAGAATTTCAATAAAATACAATCATCCCTGTATGCCGCTGGTCATTACCCAAGTGGATGCCTTCACCAACCGCCCGTTCGCCGGCAATCCCGCCGCCGTCTGCCTGCTGCCCGCGCCCGCCGCGCCGGACTGGATGCAGCAAGTCGCGCGCGAGATGAACCTCTCCGAAACCGCGTTCCTGGTCGTGCGCCCTGGCGGCGGCTACGATTTACGCTGGTTCACCCCCGCCGCCGAAGTCCCGCTCTGCGGACACGCCACCCTCGCCAGCGCCCACGTGCTTTGGGAAGAAGGACGTTTACAACCTGGCGAGGTCGCCCGCTTTTTTACCCGCAGCGGCGAATTGCGCGCCGGGCGCCGCGACGGCTGGATCGAGCTCGATTTCCCCGCCTGCGCCGTCGCTCCCGCCACCTCGCCGCCAGGGCTGCTGGAAGCTCTGGCGGGCGCGAAGGGCAATCCCCTGGGGGTGCGCTTTACCGGATTGCGTCCCGGCATGCCGCCGCAGCCGCCCGATTACCTGGTCGAGCTCGACTCCGAGCAGGCGGTGCGCGAGCTCGAGCCCGACCATGGCCGCTTGAAGCATCTTCCGCTGCGGGCCGTCATCGTCACCGCCCGCGCCGCGTCTCCCGATTGCGACTTCGTTTCGCGCTTTTTCGCCCCCGGCGTCGGCGTCGAAGAAGACCCCGTCACCGGCTCAGCCCATTGCGCCCTGACCCCGTATTGGTCCGCCCGGCTGGGCAAAAGCGAGCTCACCGCCTACCAGGCCTCGGCGCGCGGCGGCTGGCTGCGGCTGCGCCCTGCCGGCGAGCGTGTGAAAATTGCCGGCCAGGCGGTCACCGTCTTGCGCGGCGAGCTGCTGGGTTAGCCCGCCTGGAAGCGGTAGCGCTCGCGCAGCCGCCGGCCGGAGGCGCTGCGCGCGCGGGCTTCGAGCGCATGCCGCCCGGCGGCAAGGTTGTCGAGTTTCCAGGTAAAAACGCCATCGCGGCCGGCAGTTTCCCCCAGCGAGCGCCCGTCCAGCCATAGCTCGACTCGGGCGCAGTTGGAGTAGGCTTTGAACTCGGCCGCGCCGGCGGGCCGGGTTACAAACCGGCGGCCGTTCAAATGCAGCATCGGCCGTTTCGTCCACTGCGCCTGGTAGAAATAGAAGGCGTCTTTGCGGGTGCGCCGGTCGAAGCTGACCAGGCCTTTGTCGTTTTCCCCGCGCCGGTCGCCTTCATGGCGCCGCGCCGAAGCGAAATCGTAGAGCACCCAGATCAGGGTATTCCACAGCCAGGGACGCTGCCGCATCGCTCCCCAGGCGGCTTCGTGCACCACGCACTGCCATTCCTCGGGATGCCAGTGGCCGCCCGGCTTGGGCTGGCGCGCCGGGAATTCGTGCTGGCGCAGGCTGGCGCCGGCGCCGTACTCGCTGACTCCGATGGCGCGCCGCGGCGCGCGCCCGCGCACGCGTTGATAAATCTGGTCGAGCCCGTCCGGCCAATCGGCGGGCGTGCCGCGGTACCAGCCAAAGTAGCGGTTGTAGCAGATGACGTCGGTAATGAAGTTGATCGGATGCAGCGCGGATTGATCGGTGGCGGCGGTGGTGAGGCGCGAGGGGTCGAGCTGTCGTGCCGATTGCTGCAGCTCGAACAACTGCTGCCAGGGAAGGGTGATTTTCCCGGCTTGGGCGTCGGCCTCGAGCAGCGCCGCGGCCGCCATCCCGCGTTTGCCCTGGTAGTCGAAGCGCAGCTCGTTATACAGGCTCCAGAAACACACGCTGGGGTGATTGAAATTCTGCTTGATCAGCTCGATCAACTGCTGGTGCGCATTCCCGACGAAGGCGGTCGTGGATTCCAGCCGGTTGACCAGGCCGAGTTCGGTCCAGACCACGATGCCGTTGTGGTCGGCGGCGTCGTAGGACGGCTGCGCGTGCTGATAATGCGGCAGGCGGACGGAGGTGGCGCCCAGCTCGGCGAGGGTGCGGTAATCCTCGGCCAGCAAAGCATAGGGAACGGCGCGCCCCAGCCCGGGACGGTCCTGATGCATGTTGGCGCCGTGCAGCGGATAGCGGCGCCCGTTGAGGCGGAAGCCGTCCTCCGGGGTGACGGTGAATTGGCGCACGCCGAAGTTTTGCGCCAGGCGGTCGAGCTCACGCCCGCCGGGCTGGCGCAGCCGCAGCTCGATGCGGTAGAGGTAAGGATCGTCGCGGCCCTGCCAGAGCCGCGGATGGGGCAGGCGCATGCGGGCGGCGCTGATGGCGTTGAGCGCGCCCGGCGCAAGCCGGCGGCGGGCATGGGCGCGGGCGGCGATGCGCCCGCGCCGGTCGCGCGCCAGCCATTCCAGTTCCACCGTGACCGGACGCGCGGTGGCATTGCGCAGCATCGCGCGCAGCTCCAGCGCGGCGGCCGTGGGCGTCACCCGGCGGGCGAGGATGTAAACCCCCGGCGAGGCATAGTCGAGCGGGGAGATGGAAACCGGCGAGAGCGCCAGCAAGCGGACTTCGCGGTAGAGCCCGCCGAAAATGTTGAAATCGCCTTGCAAGGGCGGCACGTCGGCCTGCCACCGGTTATCTACGCGCACGGCGAGCAGGTTGTCGCCCCCGGGACGCAGCGCGGAGGTGGCGTCGAAACAGAAAGCGGCGAAGTTGCCGCGGTGCTGCCCGAGATGCCGGCCGTTGAGATAGACGTCGGCCACGGTGGCGGCGCCGTCGAAATACAGAAAATAACTGCCCCGGCTGCGCGCCAGCGGACGCGGCAGCCGCAGGTGCAGCCGGTACCATCCCACCCCGCGGTAGAACTGGCCGTCTTTTTCGGCGGCGCCGTTGGGCAGCCCCGGCGCCGGCTTGGCCGGCCACTCGAGCGGGAAGGCGTGCGGCAGCGCCACCGGCTGCCAGCCGCGGTCGTCGAAGCCGGGGGCTTCGGCGCCGGCGGCATCTTCGCGCAGAAAACGCCAGCCGCCGGGCAGCGGCAGCTCGCGGCGCGGCCCGGCATCTTTCATCGCCGCGGCCAGCGGCGCGAGTGGGGCCAGGGTTTCGGCGGCGGCCAGCGCGGCGGAGCCCTGCAGCAGTTGCCGGCGGGAAGGGCGGGAGTTGGTTTTCACGCCGCTAGTGTAAGCCATAAGATCGAGTGCCGCATCCGCGCGCTCCTGGTGCATACTGGCGTCGAATGACTATGCGCCTGCAGCCGTTTTTGGCGGTGTTGCTCCTGCTGCCCGCCTCGGCCCCAAAGCCTGCCCGCGGCATCGACGCCGCCGTTGCTGATTCCCGCCGTGCCTTACTCCGCCAGGCGTCCCATGCCCGCCCGCAGCCGCAAGGGCGCATCCTCGTACGGCAGTGGCATGGACAATATAGCGGGGAGATTGCCCCCCGGCATCTCATCATCGGCAGCGAAACCCAATGGAAAAATATTTGGGCGGAATTGCAGCCCGCAACCCCGGCGCCGCGGATAGATTTTTCCCGGCAGCGCGCCGTGGCGGTGTTTGCCGGCCAGAAGCCCACCGCCGGCTATATCGTGAAATTCGGCGCGCCCACCCGGCAGGGCCGGCGGCTGATCGTGCCTTTTTGCGTGCAGGCGCCGCGAGGCATGGCGGCTGAAGTGCTCAGCCAGCCGTGGGGAGTGGCCATCGTCGCCGTTACGGGACGAAACGTGATTGCG
Source organism: Acidobacteriota bacterium (assembly GCA_021789895.1). GTDB lineage: Bacteria > Acidobacteriota > Terriglobia > Terriglobales > SCQP01 > JAKASR01. The sequence continues at coordinate 62,931 of JAJYIU010000009.1, forward strand.
GTAGACGATTGCAAGCCCGCTGCCGTGGCAAAGCTGGCGGCGGGCGCCATCGCCGGCCGCGTAACCGACCAGAAAAATTCTCCCGTCCCGCTGGTGCGGGTGACGGCCGGGCGCGCTCCTCATGGCGGGAAGTACTCGACGGAAACCCGGCGGAATGGCGCCTATCGGCTCAACCGTATCCAGCCAGGTTTGTACCGTGTGCGGTTCGTCAACCCCGGTTTTCAGGTCGTCGTTTTTCGCGGCGTGAAGGTGCCGCCAGGGAAAACGGTGAGGTTAAACGTACGTTTGCGGATTAAGCCTTAGCGGGTTGGCGCTCATTCATATCGTATGGAGGCAAGCGGGTTGACCCGGGCGGCGGCGCGGGCAGGCAGATAGCTGGCGGCAAAGCCGGCGAGCGCCAGCGCCAAAAGTCCTAACGCATAGGTGGCCGGATCGAAGGCACCGACGCCGAAGAGCAGCGCGGCAAGTGCATGCATCAGCGCCCAGGCGCCGGCCAGCCCCAGCGCCAGCCCCAGCCCGACCAGCAGCATGCCTTCTTTGACAATCAGGCCGAGAATGTTTCCCGGCGAGGCGCCCAGCGCCATGCGCACGCCGATTTCGCCTTGCCGGCGGGTGACGCGGTAGCTCAGCACGCCGTAGATGCCGGCGACGGCCAGCAGCAGGGCGAAAGCGGCAAAGGCGCCGAGCAGCCAGCCGCGAAACTCCGCCGGCGCGGTTTGCGAGTGGTACAGCCGGCGCATCGAGCTGACGCCGTACAGCGGCAAATCGGGATTGAGGCTGGCCAGCGCGTCGCGTAAATCGGCGATGGCGGCGCCGGCGCCGCGCGTATCGAGCGCCACCACCATATACCTGTTGCCTTCTCCGATCGCCTGATACATTTCCGGCCAGGAAGGCTGTTGGAGCGAATCGCGCGTATCCGCGGCAATGCCAATGACCTGATATTTTGGCCCGCCCTCCGGCGATTGGGAAAAGACCTGCTGCAGCGCGTTTTTCCCCGGCCAGTACATCCGGGCCATGGCCGTGTTGATGATGACCGGGATGGGGGCGAAATGGGCAAAAGCCTGCTGAAATTCCTGTTCAGTGATGGGCTGTGGCAGGCGCAGGTAGGCGGTCATCATCTGCAGATCCTGTTGCGCATCCGCGGCATGGAAGTTGCGGCCGGCCAGCAAAGGGATGCCGAGCGCACGAAAATATCCGGGCGAGGCGTTGGTTTGCCAGACGAGTTGTTTGTGCGTGGCTTTGGGGGCGCCGGGAACGTAAGCGTACCCGTTTGAGCCTTTCTGCAAGGGAAGCTGGCTGGCGAGCGCAACCGCGCGCATGCCCGGCTCACGCTGCGCGCGCTGCAGAAAGTCGCGCCAGAACTCGCCCTGCGCCGCCGGAGTGGCATAGCCCGCCTTGGGCAGGCCGATGCGGGCGATGGCGACATGTTCGCTTCGCACGCCGGCGGAAGTATGCGCCAGGCGGTAGAAGCTGCGCAGCAGTAAGCCGGCGCCGATCAGCAGCAGCAGCGAGAGCGCCACTTCGGCTACGATCAGGCCGTCGGACAGCAGATTTTGATGACGCGAGGGGCTGACGGCGCGGCCGGCGGCGGCTTTGAGCTCGTCATAGCCGGCGGCGCTGGAAAATTGCCAGGCGGGAAGCAAGCCGAAGAGCAAGCCGGCGCCCGCCGCCAGGGCCAGGGTGAACAGCAGCACCGGGAGATTGAGCTGTACGGGGTGCAGTTGCGGTACCCCCAGCGGCTTGGCCGCGCTCAGCAGCCGCACTCCCCAGATGGCGAACAGCCAGCCCAGGCCGGCGCCACAGAGCGAGAGTAGCAGGCTTTCCGTCAGCAGTTGGCGGGCCAGCCGGCCGCGTCCGGCGCCCAGCGCGCTGCGCAGCGCCAGCTCATGCCGGCGCGCCATCGCCCGCGCCAGCAGCAGCGTGGCCACGTCCACGCAGGCGATCAGCAGCACCAGCCCCACCGCACCCCAAAGCATCAGCAGTTCCGGGCGGGAATTATGGATAATCAGCTCCCGCAGGCTCATGGCCGCGGCGCCCGGCAAGCTATGCTGAGGATGTTCCCGGCGCAGTTCCGCGGCCACATTCTGCAGGTCAGCCTGTGCCTGCGCAACGCTTACGCCGGGTTTGAGCCGGCCGAGCACGCTCAGCCAGTGGCTCCCGCGCTCGCGCAAGGCCTGCGGCGTCATGGGCAGCGGCAGCCAGATTTTCTCGTGCTGGCCGGCCGGGAAACGGAATTGCGGCGGTAGAATGCCGATCACCCGATAGCTGGTGCCATCCAATTGAATTTGTTTGCCCACCATCGGGCGGCGGGCAAACTGGCCGATCCAGAAGGCATAGGAAAGCACCGCGACATGATCGCGTCCGGGCTGATCTTCGCCCGGGAAAAAGTAGCGCCCCTGGTAAGGCTGCTCTCGCAGCAGCGAAAAGAAATTGGTCGAAACCTGGGGGGTGGTGACCTGCACCGGCCGGCCGGCGCCGGTCAGGCTTTTTGAGCTCCAGGGAAAGTAAGCCGCCAGCCCCTGGAAGCTGTGGTTGAGCCGCCGGAAGTCAACGAAATCCGGCCCGGAAAACGGATAATTGCCGGGCGAATTTTCGCGCTCGAAGACTTGCACAAGCTGATTCGGGTGCGGCCAGGGCAGGGGCCGCAGCAGGGCGGCGTCAATCACGCTGAAGATGGCGGTGTTGGCGCCGATGCCGAGCGCGATGGCGGCGATCGCCAGCAGGCTGACGGCGGGGGCGCGGCGCAGCGCGCGCCAGCCGACGCGCACATCCTGGATAAGCGTCTCCAGAAAGCGGGGGCGCGGCGAGGGTGAGCGGAGCGGCTTTGGCGGCATGGCAACGCTGGTTGCAATTGTGCTGCCAAGCGTCGGGGCATTGAAAATCAATTGGTTAGCCGTTTTGGGCGCAACCGGGATGTCCGCTTCCGGGATTCGTCTGTCGCGTTTTGCGACAGTGGCAGCATGCCGTTCGGAACTCCCGCCGGCTCCGGCTTGCGAACCTTGGCTTTCCTTCATCGCCGCCGCAGCTATCTGCGAATATGTGGCGCTGAATCGAGTCCGCAAGAAAGCGGCCAATAGCGGCGGCCCATGAGTCCACCGATGGGAGTTAAGAAACGCTGAGATCGAGTGGGAAGGACGGGGTTTCCTGTCAGGCCCGACCCTCCGCGATTCAGTAACGCCAAGGCGAAGCCAAGCAAAACCGAAGGTTTTGCGAAAGGAGTAGTCGTGAGCAGAGCGAGGTGCAATAGCAATTTCGCAGAAATTGCTTTTAGCAATGCCGCGAGGCGACCTGGTGTACATGGACGTACATGAGGATTGCCGAGCCAATAGCAAAACCGCAGGTTTTGCTTAAAGCATGACAAAACAACGAAGCCCAGCGATGCTTATCGCTTCGCCCTCCGTTGATTCTGTAGCCGGGTGATTTGACAATTGAGGCGGAGTTCTTTAAGGTTCATGCCCGGAACCATGCAAGCCGCCATTTCACTCCGCCATCCTCCCCGCTCCGTTCGAAACCGCTTCGGCTTCAATCCCATCCCGCGCCGCTATTTTTGGCCCCGCGGAAAAGCCGCCGCGCTGCTGCTATGCGCACTGCCGCTGGCCGGCATGGCAATGCGGGCCCAGGCGCCCGGCGGCGCGGTGAACAACGCGCCCGGCACCGCGGCGGGCCGGACGGCAACGCCGGGAGAATTTTTCCGCGTCGCTCAAATCCGCGGCGTCTGGTGGTTCATTCGTCCCGACGGGCGGAAGATGATCTCCGCCGGCGTGGACCACGTCAGCTTCCGCGGCGATGGGGTTTGGCAAGGGAGCGGCTATCCCTATAGGGCGGCGGTGATGGCGCGCTACGGCCGCTACGCGGCCTGGAAGCAGGCGACCGAGCGCCGGCTGCGGGCTTGGGGCTTTAACACCATCGGCGCCTGGTCGGACCGGCGCATGGAGACGCCGCCGGGGCTGCCCTATACGATCGTGCTGGATATCGCCGCGCGGGCGGGAGCGAACTGGAAAAAGGGGCGCGTGGCGGACTTTTATTCTCCGCAATTCGAGCAGGCGGCGCGGCGGCTGGCCGCGCGCATCTGCCGGCCGCACCGCAACGATCCCAACCTGCTGGGTTATTTCAGCGACAACGAACTGCGCTGGGGCGCTGACTGGCGGGGGAAGCAGACGCTGCTGGCGATGTACCTGGCGCTGCCGGCGGACGCGCCGGGACGGCAGGCGGCGGTCGCGTATTTAAAGCGCGAATATTTTGGCCGCATCGCCGCTCTCGACTCCGCCTGGGGCGTGCACGCCGCCGGCTTTCGCCGGCTGCGCGGAATGGGCAAGACCGCGGCCTACCGCTACGACGCGCGGCAATTCCTGCGCCAGGCGGCGGGGCGCTATTTCCAGATCTGTGCCAAGGCGATTCATGCCGCCGATCCCAATCATTTGTATTTAGGGGCGCGGATTGCCTGGCCGTGGTATCCGGCGGTGCTGGCGGCGGCAAAGTGGGCGGACGTGGTGTCGGTCAACATTTACGCCCGCGATCCGCGGCCGGTGGCGGCGCGGGCGGCGCGGCTGAGCGGGCGTCCGGTGATGGTGACCGAGTTTGCTTTCCGCGCGCGGGACGCGGTCACGCCCAATTTAAAAGGCGCGGGACCGCGGGTCGCCAACCAGCGGGCGCGCGGGGAAGCCTACGCGAAATATGTCGAGCGGTTGGAATCGCTGCCCCAGGCGGTGGGCTATCACTGGTTCGAGTGGTGCGACGAGCCGCGCCAGGGGCGGGCGCTGGATGGGGAAGATAGCAACTACGGCCTGGTGCGAATCCATGACCGCCGCTATCGCCGCTTCGTGCGTCTGGTGAGCGCCGCCAATCGCCAGGCGGCAGCGGAGCACGGCAGCAGCCACGCCGGCCGGAAGCGGCGCGGCCGCTTTTAGGTTTAGAGCTATTTCATCGGTAAATTGTCTTTGCTTGCCGCTAGCGGCGGCCCATGAGTCCACCGATGGGAGTTAAGAAACGCTGAGATCGAGTGGGAAGGTCGGGGTTTCCTGTCAGGTCCCGACCCTCCGCGATTCAGTAATGCAAAGGCGAAGGGAGAAGCGAGCAGAGCGAGGCGGGAGGCGCGAGGCAACCGCAGTGTACATGGACGTACATGAGGATTGCCGAGCGACGAACCAACGAAGCTATGCGATGCTTATCCCTTCGCCCTCCGTATGCTGATTCAGCCTGCAGCGAAAGGCTGACGCCCATCGCCGTATAAAAATTAAGCGCCTTCGCGCCCGCCCGCCGAAGGCCCAGACGCGAAGACGCTAAACCTGCGCTTGCCCGCGCTTAGTTTTGATAGCGGCGGCGGCGCAGCGCTACACCCAAGCCGAGCAGGCCGGCGCCCAGCGCAGCCATGAACGGCAGCGGGGACGAGGTGGCCGGCATGCCCGACCGGCTGCGGTGCCGGCGGTGATTCCGCATGCCCGACATGCCGCTGTTGCCCTGGGCATTGCCGGATTGTCCGGACTGCCCGGTGGCGTTGCCGGAGGCATTCGGGGTGGTGCTGGGACTGGCCGGGCTGGCCGGATTGGCCTGCCCCGTGCCCTGTTGTTGCGATTGCGCTGCCGTGCCGGATGGATTCTGCGATGAACCGGCACTGGTCTGAGCCGCCGCCCATGCCACCCAGGCGAACAACATCATAACGATCGCCAAGACTCTCCAACGTTGCATATTGCTTACCTCGCTGATGGGATGTTGGCCGTGTGGCTGGAGCCTCGCGGCGTACAGCGCCCGAGCGCCGCTACCGCACGGTTGCAATTGTCTCTAGGTCTGATGCAAAACCCGGGCTGGGGGGCAGACGCTGGGCAGGGGCCCCGGCGCGATTCCCGCGCAGCGGCAGGTGAGTGGAAAATTTCGATGCGGAACCGCATCCTCGCGGATGAATTTTTCTGGCATCCGGCGCGGCAATGCGGAAAAAGATTTCAGCCCGGCCGCCGGCCGCCGGCGGCCGGGCTGTAGCCGCGATCACAGCGGCTTTACAGGAAAGAGCGGCGGCACTACGATGAGGTCAGGCGCGCGCCCGGCATGCGGCCGTCGCGCATATCCATTCCGATCCACACGGCACCAGAGTCGAGAAGTTCTCCGATGAAAAACCAAAATAGCAAGCGAGGCGCCCTCAGCCGGCGCGGTTTTTTGCAAGGCATCGGCGCCGGCGCGGGCGCGGCGGGTGTTCTGACGCCGGCAGCGCTGGCCAAGCTGCGCCCGGCGGCGCCGGAATCCGGCTCAGCGGCGGCGCGCGAGATTGAGCTGCATGTCAACGGCCGCGCGCGGCGGGTGCAAGTCGAACCGCGGGTTACGCTGCTGGATGCGCTGCGCCAGCGGCTGCGGATTCGCGGGCCGAAGCGGGTTTGCGATCGCGGCGAATGCGGCGCTTGCACGGTGTTGTTCGATGGACGGCCGGTCTATGCCTGTATGGTGCTGGCCGTGGATGCGGCCGGGCATCGGATCGAAACCGTGGAAAGCCTGGGAACGCCGCGGCGGCTGAGCCGGCTGCAGCGCGAGTTCGTGCGCCACGACGCGCAGCAATGCGGGTTCTGCACGCCCGGCTTCGTCACCGCGGCCACGGCGCTGCTGCGCCGCAATCCGCAGCCCGGCGAGGCGGAGATACGGGAAGCGTTGAGCGGCAACCTGTGCCGCTGCGGCACTTATCCCAAGCTGTTTGCGGCGGTCAAGGCGGCTTCGAAGGGCGGCCGCCAGCAGCGGGCGGCGAGCGCCGGCGGGCGCGGAGGGCGGAGGTAAGCCATGGCGAAAAAAAACGTGCGCGCCAAGGGCGGCATTATTCTTCCGGCCGAGCAGCCGGCGGCGGCGGGCGAACTGCGCCCGGTGGCTTGGGAGCGGCGGGTGGTGGATACCGCGACGGTCGAGGTGGCGGTGCCGGAAGGCGAGCCGCCACTGTGGGACGTGGAGACGCGTCCCCAGGTGGTGGGCAAGCCGCTGGCGCGGCTCGACGGCCCGGTGAAGGTCAGCGGGCGGGCCGATTACACCTACGATCAGCATCCGCCCGGCCTGCTGTATGGCAAGATCGTGCGCTCGGCCTATCCGCACGCAAAGATCACGCGGCTGGAGTTGGAGCGGGCGCGGGCGATGCCGGGAGTGCGGGCGGTGATCCGGCTGGATGCGGCCGACCTGCAGCACAGTTCGGCAGCCGCGGCGGCGGCGGAGCCGGGTACGCCGGCGGCGGTGCAGCCGCGGCAGGCGGGCGGACAGAGCCGGAATCCGATCTTTGCCGGCGATGAGATTGCGGCCGTGGCGGCCGAGAGCGAAGAGCAGGCCGAAGATGCGGCGCGGGCCGTGGTGGTGGAATACGATCCCCTGCCGTTCGTGGCCGATATCGAATCGGCGAGAGCGCCGGACGCGCCGCGCGTGCATGCCGGGCAGCCGAATGTGCGCGAACTGCCGGCGGCCCATGGCGAGGATGGCGACCGGGGCGACGTGCACGCCGGCCTGCTGGCCGCGGAGGCGCGTGTCGAGGGTGAATACCGCACTCCGGTGGCGCTGCACAACGCGTTGGAAACCCATGGCGTGGTGGCGCGCTGGGAAGCCAGGGACAAGCTCACTGTCTGGGCGGCGACGCAGGGGATTTTTGGCGTGCGCGGCGACCTGGCGCAGTTTTTCCATCTGCCGCCGCACCGGGTGCGGGTGATCACGGATTACCTGGGCGGAGGCTTTGGCTCGAAATTCGGCGCCGGCATGGCCGGAATCGTCGCCGCCTGGCTGGCTCGCGAAGCGCAGGCGCCGGTGAAGCTGATGTACAGCCGGAAGGAAGAAAACCTGGCCACCGGGAACCGTCCTTCGAGCCAGCAGCAGGTGCGCTTGGGCGCGAAGAAAGACGGCACGCTGACTGCGATCGAGGTGATCTCGTATGGGACGCCTGGCATCGGCCACGGCGCCGGCGTGGGCGGCGCGGCGCGCCGGATCTATGCCTGCGCCAATGTGCGGCAGCAGGAACACGACGTCGCCACCAATCTGGGGCCGGCGGCGGCGTTTCGCGCGCCGGGCTGGCCGCAGGGATCGTTTGCGCTGGAATCAGCGCTGGATGAACTGGCGGACAAGCTGGAGATGGATCCGCTGGAGCTGCGGCGCAAGAATTACCGCGAGAAGCCGTTCAAGGCGCTGCGGCGGCAATATGAAATCGGCGCGGAGCGCATCGGCTGGGAGCGGCGGGCGCACTGGCAGCGGGGCACGGGCCCGGTGCGCCGCGGCCTGGGCATGGCGACCGCCTGCTGGCCCACCTTTGGCGGGCCGCCGGCGACGGCGCGGGTAACGGTGCAGCCGGATGGAACCGTGACGCTGACGGTGGGCTCGCAGGATCTCGGCGGCGGCACGCGCATGATCGCCGCCCAGGTGACGGCGGAAGAATTCGGCCTGACGCCCTACCAGGTGCGGGTCGAGCTGGGCGATACGCGCTGGGAACTGTACGGGCCGGCTTCGGGCGGCAGCGTCACCGTCACCAGCATCGCGCCCGCCATTCGCGCGGCCGCATGGAAGGCCAAAAATCAGTGGCTGGAGGCGCTGGCGCCGGGCCTGGGCACGACGCCGGACAAGCTGCGCCTCGCCGGCGGCATGCTGCACGGCGCCGGCGCGCCGCTGCCGTTTGCGCGCGCCTGCGCCCGGCTGCGGCAGGCGACGATCAGCGCCCAGGCGGACCGCGCGCCCAATTACCAGCGCAGCTTGACCGAAATGTACGGCGCGCAGTTTGCCGAAGTCGAAGTGGATGCCGAAACCGGGCGCATCCGCGTGCTCAAAATCGTGGCGGTGCACGACTGCGGCCGCACGATGAACCGCCTGCTGGCGGAAAGCCAGGTCAACGGAGGCGTCATCATGGGGCTTTCCTACGCGCTCTATGAAGAGCGCGTGGTGGATAGGCCGACGGGCCGCGTCATGAACACGGACCTGGATTTCTACAAGCTGGCCGGAACGCGGGAAATACCCGAAATCGAAGCGATCCTGCTCGACGCGATCGATCCCCGCGGCAACAATGTGAACGCCAAGGGGCTGGGCGAGCCGCCGATCGTGCCCACCGCCGCGGCCATCGCCAATGCCGCCTCGCACGCGCTGGGGCTGCGGCTGCGGGAACTGCCCATGACGCCCGACCGGGTGCTCAACGCGCTGGCGGCGCGGGCCTGAGTCAAGACGCAACGGAACTTTTCCAGATCCAGAATCGAGGCCGAAGATGCGCAATTTCGAATGGCTGGAGCCGCGGACGCTGGAGGAAGCGCTGGCGGCGCTGGACGCCGGGGCCAAGCCGCTGGCGGGAGGCGTGGACCTGCTGGGCGAACTCAAAGATCATATCGCCGCGCCGAAGCGGATCGTGAACCTGAAGCGGGTGCCCGGGCTGAATACGCTGCGGCGGGAAAGCGACGGCCTGCATCTTGGCGCGCTGGTCCGGCTGGATGAGATCGAGATGCACCCGGAAATCCGGCGGCATTACCGCGCCCTGGCCGAGGCGGCGGCCAGCGTGGGCACGCCGCAGATTCGCAATCAGGGCACGCTCGGCGGGAACCTGTGCCAGCGCCCGCGCTGCTGGTACTACCGCAGCGAGTTTCATCACTGCCTGAAAAAAGGCGGCGGAATCTGCTATGCGCTGGCGGGCGAAAACAAATATCACGCCATTCTGGGCGGGGGGCCGGCGTTTTATGCGCATCCGTCGGACCTGGCGCCGGCGCTGATCGCGCTCGACGCGCGGGCGCGCATCGCCAGCCTCGACGCGCGCCGCCGGCTGCGGCGCCGCACGCTGCCGCTGGAGGAGTTTTTCCGCACCCCGGCCCAACGGCTGGTGGGCGGAGAAACCCTGCTCGGAGCGCATGAGCTGCTGGTGGAAGTAATCGTTCCGCCGGCGGGCGAGAGCCGGTATTTGAAGTTCCGCGAGCGGCCGTCGCATGATTGGGCGCTGGTTTCCTGCGCCGCGCACCTGAAGCTCGCGGCCGGAAGGGTGCGGGAAGCGCGCATCGTGCTGGGCGGCGTTGCCCCCGTTCCCTGGCGGGCGCAGGCGGCGGAAAGAACGCTGGCCGGACTGCCGCTGGAGGAGGCACTGGGCGAGCGCCGGCTGAAACTGGCGGCGGAGGCGGCGCTCGCCGGGGCCGAGCCGCTGCGCCAGAACTGGTACAAAATCACGCTGGCGCAAACGCTGGTGCGGCGCGCGGTCGAGGCTGCGGCGGGACGGGAAATCGTCAACGTGTAAGCTGCGGCTAGATCATGCAAGCGGCGAATTATTAGGGAGGTACTATGGCGGAACGGGAATTGAAATCAGCCGACAAGCCGGGTGTAACCGGAAGGACGGGACGCGCGTGCCGGCATTTGCGCGCCAAGACGTATTATTACCAGGCCGACGGGGCGGAGCTGGCGGCTTCGGCGATCGGATCGTACTGGTGCCTGCGGACACAGCGTCCGGATGGTCCGGACCGGGACCTGGTCGAGCCGAAGTCATGCCAACCGGGGCGGATCTGCTATGAAGAGGAATAGCGGCCGTTTTACGACGGTTCAAAACGCGTATAAACCTTCCACTCTGAAAAGAGCTTAAAAACCGCAAAGAGCTGTCAAAATGCACTTTAGAAGAAAAAATTAAGGCAACTGCTTATATTGCAACCACATCCCATTTTATGGTAGGGTTATAATGCACAAAACTAAGGGAGGCCGTGTGCCCGCAATCGTAATCGAAGGCGAATTCAAATTATGGGGATGTATCAAGAAAGATGGTGATTGGTTTATCGCCGTGTGTCCACCACTTGATGTTGCATCCCAAGGTCATAGTAAGCAAGAAGCACAAAAAAATTTGATTGAAGCAGTACAGCTTTTTTTTGCAAGTTGTTTGGAACGTGGAACAATTTTTCAAGCATTACAAGAATTAGGGTTTCAAGCATCTGCACACGCCCGCCCTATGCGTCCAAGAGGTTCATTCCCGCTACCAATAAATATTCCATTAATGTCTGAAAGAGCTATAGCATGTCACGTTTAATACCTTTACCATGGCATCGAATAGTCACAGCTTTCGAACGCGTAGGATGGAACCGTGCTGGCCAAAAGGGCAGCCACATAAAAATGGAAAAACGTGGCCATTCTCGACCTTTGATTATTCCTCGATACGATGAAGTTAGATTAGACATTATTATGGGTCTAATTCGTACTGCTAAGTTAACAAGAGAAGAATTTATGCAAGCATTGGAGACTAGAAAAACAACTAAAAGTGCAGAAGAATCCTAAAACGCCTTCATGCCGTATACCTACAAGGGCGGGAAGCTCACCGCGTCAAATTCCCGGATCAAATTCCCGGAATGCGGTTGACAGCGATGTTAAGGTAATGAACTGAGCGGCTTAGAGGATCCCCCATGTTTTGTTCCAACTGCGGCCAGGCAATCGCCGGGGAAGCGCGTTTCTGCGGGAATTGCGGGCAGTCGGTGATGGCGCCCGCTGCGTCCATGCCGGCACAAGCGCCTGCCGGCGTACCGGGTCCGGCGGCCAGCGCACCCGCCATGGCGAGCGCACCCGCGCCAGCGCAAACCAGCGCTTCGGCTCCCGCCGGCGCGCCGGTACCGGCCGGCATGCCGTCGCCCGCCAGCGTACCGTTCAATCCGCAGCCGTCGGCCAAGATTCCGGCTCCCGCCGGCGCGCCGGCTTACGTTCCTGGCGCGGCTCCTTATGCGGTTCGCCGCGCCGCAACAGCGCCTGAAACCAACGGCAAGGCGCTTGCCAGCCTGATCTGCGGCATTACCGGATTTTTCTTCTATTTCCCGGCCATTGCCGCGATCATCCTGGGACACATTTCGTTGGGAGAAATCAAGCGCAGCCAGGGGAATGCCGGCGGCCGGGGACTGGCGATCTCCGGCCTGGTCATGGGTTATCTGGTTGGCTTGCTGGTGCCGGCAGCGTTGATTTTGGCGGCCATGGTCTTATATTTAACCCCCGGCCTGGCTCGTTAGCGGCGGATCGTGGACTGCAGGACTTGTCCGCAGCCTGGAAATTCAGTAAGTTGGCGCCTTGCAGTACCGGAGGCAAGGCGATGCAACGAATCCGCCCGGCGTTCGCAATCCTGCTGTGGGCCGCCCTGGCGGCCGCAGCGGCTAAACCGAAACCGGCGCTCACGCTGCGCAATTTTTTCCATGCGGTCAGCTTTCCCGCAGTCAAGCTGGCGCCGGACGGCAATGCGGTGGCAATCGAGGCCCGGCGCGCGGATTACGTCCTCAACCGCTTTCGCAGCGATTTGTGGGTTTACCGCATTCAAGGCAGCGGTGGCGAACTGCTGCCGCTGGCGGCCTCCGGCCACGATACCGCGCCGCAATGGTCGCCGGACGGGCGCTGGGTCGCGTTTTTATCGGATCGCGCTCATCATGGCAAGCAGTTGTATGTGGTCGCGGCGGGCGGGGGCGAAGCGGACCTTTTGACCTTCGTTAAGGGCGGAGTGCATGCCTATGCCTGGAGCGCGGATTCACGGCGGCTTTATTACGCCGCCCGCAAGCCGTTAACCGAAGCGCAAAAAAAGGCGCGGCGGCAGGCGTGGCATGACGTGAAGCTTTACAGGCGCGGACGCCGTCCCGACGATCTCTACCGCGTGGTGCTGCCGGCGGTGGCGCAATTTTCGACCGAGCCGCCGAAGACCACCCGGATGGATGCGTTCCTCGCGCACACCCCCTTGCGGGTGCAGCAACTGCTGGCGACGCCGGACGGGCGCGAACTGATCTACCTCACCTGCGATCCCCGCGGCCCGATTTACATCACCGGAACCAACGGTTATACAAAACATGAAATTTACACCGTCCAACTCAACGCTGCGGTGCATCCGGCGCGGCGGTTGACCCACAATCAGGCGCTGGAGGACCACCTGCGCCTGACGCCGGACGGGCGGCGATTGTATTTCACCACCAACAGCGATATTCCCGGCCCCTATGGCGATCTTTCCGGGCGGATTTATTACCAGCCGCTGGCCGGCGGCGAGCCGGTGCGGCTGGCGGCCGGTTACCGCGGTTCATTCACACGGTTTGCGCTCGCGCCAAACGGACAAGTGATCGCCGCCGGCCAGATCGGGGTGCAGATTCCGCTTTATCGGGTGGGGCGGAATGAGGCGGCTCCGCTTCCTTCGGCGGCGGGCGCCTACCAGTCGCCGAGCCTGGCGCGCCAGGGCCGGCGGATGGCGTTTCTCTACTCCTCGCTGACCTCGCCGCTGGAAGTGTACCTGGCCGCAGATTACCGGCATCCCGGGCAGGCGCGCGCGATAACGCATTTCAACGATTTTCTGGCCGCCGCGCGGCTCCCGCGCGGGCGCCCGTTCCACTGGCGGGCCGACGATGGAACGCGGGTGGAAGGCATGCTGATTTTTCCGCCGGGGAAATACCATGCCCGCCATCTGCCCTTGCTGGTGCTGATCCACGGTGGGCCGGCGGACGCCGACGTCAATCACTGGGAAGCGGACTGGTACCAATGGGGGGCGCTGGCGGCCAGCCGCGGCTGGCTGGTGTTCGAGCCCAACTACCGCGGCTCGAGCGGCTACGGCGACACTTTCATGCGCCAGATCGTGCCCCATATCGTCTCCCGGCCGGGCAAGGACATCTTGGAAGGCGTCACGGCGCTGGAACGCGCCGGCTATGCCGATGCGCGGCATCTGGCCATCGGCGGCTACAGCTATGGCGGCTACATGACCGATTGGCTGATCACGCAAACGACGGAATTTCGCGCCGCGGTGACCGGCGCGGGAGCGATTGAAAACACCGCCAACTGGGGCAATGACGATCTGGATTACGACGATACCTGGTACCTGGCGGGGCTGCCTTGGCAAAACGAAGCGATTTACAACCGCGAAGCGGCGATCTGGCAAATGTACAAAGTCAAAACCCCGACGCAGATCGTTATGGGCACGGCGGACCAGCGCGTAGCTACCTGCGAGGATTTTCTGCTGGCGCGCTCACTGCGCGCCGTCGGCGTGCCGATGCGGATGCTGATGCTGCCCGGCGAACATCATGGCCTGGGGAATAATCCCTGGCACGGGCGCATCAAGGTGCGGGAAGAGCTGAAATGGCTGGCGGATTGGGCGGGCACGCCGGCGCAGCGTAAGCAGGAAGACCGCCGGTATGCGCAGGAGATTAAGCAAAAAGATTAGAGCGGCTCGGGATCGGGCTGCGAGCTGATGTGCCATTCACCATCGGGCCCGGTCTGAATCGGGAAACGGCGGGCGCAGCGCATGCAGCGGACGTGGCCGGCGAAAGGGTGTCCAAAGCGGTGCCGGCAGCGGCAAAAGCGCACGAACAGGCTGGGCGCGAGCGCGAGTAATAAGGCAAAAATAATCCAAATTGCGGGAAGGTGCATACGGCTACAATGCCAACATGCGCCGCACAATTTCGGCCCGCCATCGGAGATTTGCCTTAGTTTTGGCCTTGGCCTGCTTTGCCGGAACGTTAGCGGCGGCGCCGCCCTGGCCCTTCCGGCATCGGCGGCGGCGCGCCCGCTGGATCGCGCGGATCGAGCAGATTTTGCGCGAGCCGAACCAGGCCAGCGCCGATTGGGGCATTTATATCTACTCGCTGGACCGCCGGCGGGTGCTTTTCAGCTATCACGGCGACCGGTTGTTCGTGCCCGCATCGAATACCAAGCTGTTCACCATCGCCGCAACATTGTGCCGGGTGGGCCCAAACTACCGCTTTCATACTCGCGTCGAGGCCAGCCGCGCTCCGGACTCGCAGGGGCGGGTGGAGGGCAATCTGATCCTGGTCGGCCACGGCGATCCCACGCTCTCGGGACGTCTGTACCCCTATCCCAATCCGCATTTGAAGCTGAAGCCGAACCCGCCGGATACGGCGATGGCGGCGCTGGCGCGGCAGATCGCGGCGCGCGGCATTAAGTCGGTGGATGGCGACATCGTCGGCGACGACACTTATTTCCGCTATCAGCCTTACCCCGACGATTGGGCGCAGGACGACCTGATGTGGGGTTATGGGGCGCCGATTTCGGCTCTGGCGGTGGATGACAACCAATACCAGATGCAGATCCTGCCGGGAGCGCAGGCGGGCGAACGGGCGAGTGTCAGCCTGCATCCCTGGCTGGGCGCCTTCCGCGTGGATAACCAGTTGCTGACCGTGCCGGCCGGGGGGAAGCGCGATATCGAAATTGACCGGCCGGTGGGCTCGAATACGCTGCACCTGTGGGGCACGATACCGCTGGGCGATCGCGGCGATCACGAAACGCTGGCGGTGGGCGATCCGGCGCTTTTCGCCGCGCAGTTGCTGAAGCGCGACCTGGAACGGCAGGGCGTCATGGTCTATGGGCGGGCGCGGGCGCGGCACTGCCGGGCCTATCCGCGGCTGCCGGGCACGACCCTGCCGCCCTGCACCCCCAGCGCGGCTGCGGCGACGGTGGCGGAGCTGACCTCGCCGCCCCTGGGCCAGGACCTGCAATGGATCTTGAAGGTCAGCCAGAACCTGCATGCCGAGCTGATGCTGCGTTTGCTCGGCAAGCGGGCGGGCGGCGACGGCTCGCTCGCTTCCGGCATGCAAGCGCGGCAGGCGTTTTTAAACCAGGCGGGGATTGCGCCCAACGCGGTGTATTTCGTAGATGGATCGGGGCTGTCGCGCGCAACCCTGGTCAAGCCCAGCGCCCTGGTCCGGTTGCTGCGCTACATGGCGCGCCAGCCGGCGCCGCTGGCCCGCGATTTCCGCTCGTATTTGCCCGTAGCGGGCCGGGATGGATCGCTGGAAAACCGGTTTTTAAACACGCCGGCGGCGGGCAATCTGCTGGGAAAAACCGGCTCGGTGGAGCACGTGCGCGCGCTGAGCGGCTATGCCGTCACTCGGCGCGGCGATCATCTGGCCTACTCCATCGTGGTCAATAACGATAACCTGGGCGGCCGGCAAATGCGGGCCGCGATCGACCGGATCGCGCTGGCGATGCTCGATCAGTAAGCGCGCGCTGATTGCGGACTTATGTAGGTGGAATCACTGAGTGAGCAGTTTTTCATCGCAGGCCGGGTGCAAACTTATGCTATGCTCGTAGCGGTTTGACCGTGCCGCTTCACTTAGGCCGAATCTGCCATCGCTTGAGCGAGCTTCATCCGCCCGCGCGAGCCGCACTGTCAGAATTCCCGCGGTAAGCCCAGCCGGGCATCAAACTGATTATTTTCCTTTTTGAGGTTTCTGAGTCGTGAAAGAGCAAGGAACGGTTAAGTGGTTCAACAACGTCAAAGGGTACGGATTCATCACGCGGATGAGCGGAGAAGATGTATTCGTGCACTATAGCGCGATCCAGAGCAACGGTTATCGCACGCTGGCCGAAGGCCAGGCGGTGGAATTCGAAGTCAAGCAGGGCCCGAAAGGGCTGCTGGCGGAGCAGGTCATTATCCTGTAAAGCGGCACGGGCGGCGGTCCGGGTCTCCAGGTAAGGTCAGGCCGCGGGCCAGGCCCGCGAGTCCAGGCGCCGCTCATCTTCCCATAATTCCAATTGACCGGGTGGGACCCGGAAGCGGGGCAGCTTGCCGCCGGAGTAGGGCAGCAGGCCGAGCGCGAAGCGTGCCCGTAGTTCGCCGCGCGCCGGCAGCAGCAGATAGGTGGGCTGCTCGAACAGCCGAGGCTCGGCCAGGGTGGCGCGGCGGCTTTGCGGCCACGGGCTGGCGCCGAATTCGAGACCCCGGGTATAAGTGCGGCCAGCCCAAGGCGGGCTGGTGCGCGCGAATTTCTCATCCCAGATTCCGAGCCAGGGAAAAAGCGCGCGCGGCCAGACGTAGAACAGGGCCCAACCGCGGCGGCGATGCCCGGCCAGAAACCATCCCCAGTCATCGCCCGGGCAAATGCGAAAGGTGGCGAAATCGCTGGCGCGCGGCTGAGCGATGGCCTGGCGGTAATCCACCGGCGCGCCGGCGAGGCCGGGCGCCTCCGGCCAGGCCGCATCCGCCGCCGGCGCCAGCCGCGAATCGGGATGGGGTTGAATCGGATAGGTGCGTCCCCGGTCGCAATTCGCTTCCAGCCAGAACTGCCCTGCTTCCAGCCATTGCGGCCCCAGCGTGACATGCTGCTGCCAGCAGAGAGGATGATCCCAACAACTCAAATTTTCGACGCGCTCCTCCACCCAGACAAGCTGGTGATCGAGGCGGATGCGGCGTTCGAACCGGATTTGCGCGCGTGGTTCTTCGCAGCCGCCCACTAGCCCCCGGCCCTCCGGCAGCAGGCTCCACTGCCAGGGAGTGATGCCGAAAAAGCCGTGCGTGGGCACGCCGGCGGCGCATTCTTCGGCGGAAGGCGCGCCAAACAGATCGAGGCAAAGATTATGGCCGAGGATGGAGGCGAGCGTGCGGCCTTCAGGCGGGCCGCCGTATTCGCGCTCGATCAAATCATCGCCGGGGACACCGGGCTCATAGGAGGGCCAGGGCGGAATCCAGAGCGGGCTGTCTTGCGCGGCATCGGCGGCGGCAGGAGCGATCGCGGCCAAGTGTCCGCCGCCGTGCGCAACCGCCAGTTGCAGATGATCGTTTTTGAGCCAGACGATTTTTCGCCCATTGATCCACTCCGACACGGCCGGTTGGGACATGATCGCCGTCTCCCGAGCTGCTTTCCAAAACAGCATATACCGGCGCTTGCCGGTAGGATGGAAGTATATGGCTCAAGGGCAGCCGAAAGCATTCACCGCGGCCGCGCTCGGGATGGTGTTGATCTGCGGCGCCATCCGGCTGGCTGGCCAGCGCGCAGTCGCCACTTGGCAATACAACCGGCGGCGCACCGGCGCCAATTTGCAAGAGCGGCGGTTGACGCCGGCGAATGTCAATCCGCGGCAATTCGGAAAGCTCTTTCGCCTGGCGGTGGACGGCGCGGTTTATGCGCAACCGTTGTATAGGGCGGGAGTGGCGATTCCCGGCCGCGGGCGGCATAACGTTTTATACCTCGCCACCGAGGGCGATAGCGTTTACGCTTTTGACGCCGGAGGACATCCGCGACAGCCGTTGTGGCACGACCGGTTCATCAATCCCGCCGAGGGGGTAACGACGGTTACGCCCGCCCAGATCGGCTGCACCCAAATCACGCCGCAGATCGGCATCACCGCGACGCCGGTCATTGATGCCCAACTGGGAACGCTGTACGTCATCGTCCGTACCTGGGAACGCGGCCGCTTCGTGCAGCGCCTGCACGCGCTTGATCTTCGCACCGGCGCGGAGAAGGCCGACAGCCCGGTGCGGATCGAGGCTTCGGCGCCGGGCAGCGGCGATGGACAGCGCGGCGGAAGGGTGTGGTTCGACCCGATGCGCAATAATGCGCGCGCGGCGCTGCTCGATTCCGGGGGCATCATCTATGCGGCTTGGGCATCGCCTTGCGACGCCATCCCCTACCACGGCTGGATTTTGGGCTATGATGCCCGCACCCTGCAGCGCAAGCGGTTGTTGACCCCTTCGCCCAACAGCAACGACGGCGGCATCTGGCAAAGCGGAGCCGGACTGGCCGCCGGCCGACGGGGCAATATTTATGCCGCGATCGGCAACGGCGGCTTTGATCGCTCCCCGGCAGGCGCCGACTACGGCGATAGCGTCATCAAATTGGGCGCCGGCGGGGCCGCCATGCCGGTGCTGGATTTTTTCTGCCCCTTCGATCATCATGCGCTCAACCTGGCCGATAGCGACCTGGGCTCCGGCGGGCCGGTGCTGCTGCCGCGGCGGCAACTGGTGGTGGCGGGCAAATCGGGCACGATTTATCTGCTCAATCGCGATGCCCTGGGGGGAATATCGGCGCAAGACGCCAAGATCGTGCAGGCGGTGCGCGGGCAAATGGGAGCGGAATTCGGCGCTCCGGCCTGGTGGAACGGCAACCTTTATTTTGCGCCGGCCGGGCAGCGCATGGTCCAGTTTCAAATGCGGCACGGCCGGCTGCGGCCGCAGCCGGTGGCGCGGACGCGGGAGAAATTCTACTATCCCGGGGCCACGCCGGCGCTTTCCGCCAACGGCCGGCGCGCCGCCATCGTCTGGGCGCTGCAGTTGGGGGCCTATGCCCGAACCAGCCAAGCCGCGGTGCTGCATGCCTACGATGCGCGCAATCTTGGGCGGGAACTCTACAGCAGCGCCTGGCATCCGCGGCGGGACACGCCAGGGCGGGAAGTAAAATTTGCGCCGCCGCTGGTGGTGAACGGGCGCGTGTATGCGCCGACGGCGAATGGCGTGGCGGTGTACGGGTTATTCAGCGAGTGGCGCGGGCGATCTCGTCCAACAAAAAGCGGGCGGCGGCGGGCGCGGCGATAGCGCCGCTGAGAATTTGGCTCGCCTTGGCGCGGCCGTAATAACGGCGGTTGGCGGAATGATCCTGCTTCACCACGCCGCCGCGCAGGGTCAAGCCGCCGAACAGGCCGCGGCTGCGGGAATAGGCCAGCATCTTGGCGTGCAGCAGGGCGTCGGTCTGGGCGGAGAGGTTGCGTCCGACCGGACCGGCGGTGGCGGAGGCATCTCCGCCGAGGGAGAATTTATCCCGCAGCAGGTATTTTTCCCCGTTGCGATTCATGATCAGCAAGAGCAGGTCTTCTTCCTGGGCGCCGATTTGCAATCCGAAGCTGCCCCCGCCCAGGGTCAGAAAGAGCGGGGCCGACCAGCCATGCGGCGTGCGGCAGGTCACCACCCCGCGGCCAAAATCGCCGCCGAAGATGAAACCCGCTTTTTTGACGCCGGGAATCAACATGACACATTGCGAATGTTCCAGGATTTCGCGCGGCACGCCGCCGTCGGGAGCGCGATTGATGGCTCGAAATGCTCGCGCCGCATTTTGCAGACGGCGCGCGGTTTCCTGAGCGCGCAAAACAGGCACGGCCAAGGCCGCGGTGGCCACCAGACATCCCAATCTTTTGGCATAACTCATCGCCCACCTCCTGAAACCATCCTTAATAAGATGCCAGTATACAGCCCGCAGTTACAAACAGACGGCGAGCGCAAAAAGCCGCGAAGCCCCAGCGGTCACCCGCACACCCCGGGGCTGCCGGGGGCAAAATAGAAATCAGCCATGAGAAAAGTCGCGAAATTCATGATCGTGCTGGCGATTGCAGCCTGGGGCCTGCCGGTTGCGGGCGCGCCGCCGGCGAAGCCCGCCCCAGCCCGGCCCTGGTGGACGCATGCGGTGATTTACGAAGTCTACCCGCGCAGCTTTGCCGACAGCAACGACGACGGCATCGGCGACCTGCCCGGCCTGATTGCGCATCTGCCGTACTTGCACTGGCTGGGAGTGAACGCCATCTGGCTGACGCCGTGTTACCCCTCGGGCGGGGTGGACGGCGGCTACGATATTATCAATTACCGCGCCATTGATCCGGCCTATGGCAGCCTGGCGGATTTTCAGCGGCTGGTGCGCGCCGCCGGCCGCGAACACATCCGGGTGCTGATGGACCTGGTGCTGGCGCATACCTCCGACCGCGACCTCTGGTTTCTGCGCTCGCGGCGGTCGCGGCATTCGCCCTACCGGAATTTCTATATCTGGCGCAGCGGGCGAGCCGGCGGGCCGCCCAACAACTGGACTTCGCTGTTTGGCGGGCCGGCCTGGAGCTACGACCGGCGCACGCGGCAGTATTACTACCATTTTTATTATCCCCAGCAGCCGGATTTGAACTGGCGCAATCCGGCGGTAAAACGGGCGATGTTCGGCAACGCCCGCTTCTGGCTGCGGCGCGGGGCGGCCGGCTTCCGGCTGGACTCGGTGGGAACGCTGCTGGTGGATCCACGCTTCCGCGACAACCCGCCCGGGCTGATCCATACGGGTGATTTTCCGCTGCCGCAGCAGCGGCATGTTTACAATTACAACCGGCCCGCCATCCATCGCATCCTGCGCGAGCTGCGGCAAGCGGTGGACCCGTATCATGCCGTGCTGATCGGCGAAACGGTCGGCACGACCGAGGCGCAGTTGGCGCAGTTTTACGGCCGCCGGCACCGGCAACTGCAATTGCCCTTCGATTTCCTGTTTGCCGACGTCAACCGGCTCTCGGCGCCGGCCTTTCGCGCCCGCATCGCGGCCTGGAACGGGAACCCCGCCCACGGGACCCCGGACTGGTTTTTCGACAATCACGATCAGCCGCGCGACATCAACCGTTATGGCGACGGGCGGCACAATCCGCAGATTGCGCGGCTGCTCGCAACCTTGCTGCTGACGCTGCGCGGCACCGCCATCCTTTATTACGGGCAGGAAATCGGAATGACCACCACCCCGCCGCGCAGGAAACAGGACGTGGTTGACCCCATGGGCAGGCGGTTCTGGCCCAAGTTCAAGGGACGCGACGGCGAGCGCACGCCGATGCAATGGACGCCAGGGCACTATGCAGGCTTCAGCCGGCACCGCCCCTGGCTGCCGATTCCGGCCAGCGCACGGCAGGTCAATGTCGCCCGGGAGCGCGCTCATCCAGGGTCTTTGCTCAATTATTATCGCCGGCTGATCTATTTAAAGTGCACCGAACCCGCCCTGCGGCGCGGCGCCTGGCAAGCCGTCAACCGCAAGGATCGGAACGTATTGAGTTATTTGCGAAGCGGGGGCGGAGAGCGGGTGCTGGTGATGCTGAATATGAGCGGCCAGCCGCGGACGGAGCATTACCGGATCACAGCCAGGCGGGCGCGCATTCTGGCCGACAGCCTGAACCGGGAACCGGCCAGTATCGTTTTGAGCCGGGTCCGGCTGGCCGCCTTCGAGGCGGTGGTCGCGCGCGTGCAAAAATAGCGGCTGCCAGCGCTGCGGATGCGCAAGCCAAACGAAATTGCACAGCGGCGAATTCAGACTGACTGCCGACAATCGGACCGCCCGGCTCGAAACGCCTGACCAGGCGTGAGCATCTAGCTCATGCATGAAAATCGTCGCGTATGGGTGCGTGTGCCTGTTATGGCTGGCAGGCGCACTGCCGCTTCGGTGCCAGAACGGCTATTTTGGCCAGAACAAAGTCCAGCATAAGACCCTGCATTTTAAAGTTTTAACGACGCCACACTTCCATATTTACTATTACGACCGCGAGCAAAAGGCAATTCCATACGTGGCCCGCATGGCAGAACGCTGGTACGCGCGCGAATCCCGGCTATTCAAACATGAGATGTCGGAACCGCAACCGCTGATTGTCTATGCCGACCAACCGGATTTCGCGCAGACCACCGTGGTGCCGGGATTCATCCAGACTGGAGTCGGCGGGGTGACGCTTCCGCTGGAGCGCCAGATTGTCATACCTCTGGCCGGACCGCTGGCGGAAACCAGTCATGTAATCGGGCATGAGTTGACCCACGCTTTCCAATTCGATATGACCCGTTCGGCGCTGCACAATGGCGTGCCGGGCGCCACCCGCCTGCCACTCTGGTTCCTGGAAGGGATGGCGGAATACGTTTCGCTGGGTCCGCACGATCCGGAAACCGCCATGTGGCTGCGCGATGCGGTGCGGCGCGACCAGATGCCGACACTGAAACAACTGGAAAACCCCAAATATTTTCCTTACCGCTACGGCCAGGCTTTTTGGGCCTTTGTCGGAGGCCAGTACGGCGACGCTAACGTCGGACGCATGCTGATTGCCGGCGGCGCCAGCGGCTCGGGCCGCCAGGCCCTGGAAAGGGTGTTGCGGATCAAGCCAGCGGCATTTTCCAAACTTTGGGATCATGCCACGATCGCGACGGAAAAACCGGTGCTGGCGGTCACGGCGCCCTCTGCGCCGGAATCGCGGCTGCTGCTCGGAAATCCCAAGCATGGGGGGGAATACTACGTCAGCCCGGCGCTCAGTCCCGATGGACGCCGGGTGATGTTTTTTTCCTCCCGCGGTTTGTTCGCGATTGACTTGTACATGGCCGACGCGAAAACCGGCAAAATCCTGCAGCGCATCACCTCCACCGCGACCAGCCCGCATTTCAACAATCTGGAGTTCATCAACTCGGCCGGCGCCTGGAGTCCGGACGGCCGGGACTTTGTCTTTGGCCAGGTACGGGCGGGGCAGGCGGAACTGGCCTTCTACGCTTTGGCGAAGCACCGGATTACGCAGGCCATACCCGTGCCCGGGGTGGGAGAGGTTTTCAATCCAAGCTGGTCGCCGGACGGGAAGCAGATTGTTTTTTCCGCCATCAGCCAGGGGTTGACCGATTTATACCTGATGAACCTTGCCACCCGACATATCCGGCGCCTTACCGACGACGCTTATGCCGAGTTGCAACCCGCCTGGTCGCCGGATGGGCGCGAAATTGCATTTGTCACGGACCGCTTCACCACGAATTTACAGGACCTGGCGTTTGGGCCCTACCGGCTGGCCTTCCTCAATCCCGGAACCGGCGCGATCCGGCCGCTGGCGACGCCGGCGGGCGCCGATCTGATCAATCCGCAATGGTCGCCGCATGGACGATTCCTGTATTTTGTGGCGAATTACGAAGGCATCCCGAATCTCTATCGCATGGATATGACCCGGGGTGGGCTGACCGCGATGACCAACCTGCAAACCGGGGTTGCCGGGATTACCGCGCTCAGCCCGGCCATTTCGGTAGCGCAGCAGAGCGGGGAGATCGTCTATAGCGCCTTCGCCAACAGCGGCTACGATCTGTGGCGGCTGCCGGCGCCGGCGGAAAACCAGCCCGGCTTGCCCACCCGGACCCAACTCGCCCACCTGCATGCCGGCTGGTTGCCGCCGCCCGCCAGCGCCCAAGGTGAAGTCGCCCGCTACATGCGCAACCCCGGCTACGGCCTGCCGCCATCCACAGCGCAATACGCCAGCCGGCCGTACCATCCGCACCTGCACCTGACCGGCGTGATTCCCGCCAATATCGGCTTCGGAGTCAGCAATTACGGCCCCATGTTCGGCGGCGGGACCGCGCTGCAATTTCAAGACCTGCTGGGCACCGAATATCTCACCCTCCAGATCGCCACCATCACCTCCAACGGGACCTCCAATTTCCTGCGCAATTTTTCCGGCGTAGCCTCGTATTTCAACGACGCCCATCGCTGGCAATGGGGGGTGGAAGGCGGACAGGTGCCCTATATTACGGGGGCGTTCAGCGCCAGGGTGGGCACGATTTCGGGACAGCCGGTGCAGCAAAACCAGTTCATCACGTTCTGGGAAATGAACCGCCAGGCGCTGGGCACGCTCGATTACCCCTTCAGCCGGGCCCAGCGAATCGAGTTCGCCGGCGGGGTGGAAAACATCGGGTTTGCGGCGCAAGCCGAGACCCAGACGTTTTCCGCCGTGAACGGCGCGCTGCTGGCCGATACCATCCAAAACATCCCCGCGCCCAAATCCCTGAACTTCGCCACCGGGAACACCGCCCTGGTCTATGACACCTCACTGTTCGGCGGCACCAGTCCGGTGCGCGGGCAGCGCTACCGGCTGCAGATCGGCGCCTCGGGGGGAAGCTTCTTTTTCTCCACCGTGCTGGCGGATTACCGGCATTATTTCCCGCTGATGCGGCCGCTCAGCCTGGCCGTGCGGGTGTTGCATTACGGCCGCTACGGCGCGGGCGCCAACGATCCGCGGCTGCAGGATTATTTTCTCGGCTTCCCCACCCTGGTGCGGGGCTACAAACTGGATTCGATTCGCTCCAGCGAATGCGGTCCCGACTTCTACCGCACCGGGAATTGCCCGCTGTTCGATCGCCTGTTGGGCAGCAAGCTGGCCATCGCCAATGGGGAAGCGCGGCTGGAATTGTTCGGGCCGCTGGGGCTCTGGCCCCACGTTCCCGCGCCGCCGGTCGAGCTGGCGCCATTCTACGATGCCGGCATCGCCTGGTCCGGCCCGACCGGCTCGGCGCTGCCACATCTGGCCCGGCATGCCGTCACCAGCGAAGGAATTACGCTGCGCGTGAACCTGTTCGGCTATGCGATCGGGGCGATCACGCTGGCATTTCCCAACCAGCGCCCGCAGACCGGCCACGTCTGGGAATTCGATCTGTTGCCCGGGTTTTAAGCGGGATTCAGGCTTCTTCTTCCACCGCCTGGCCGCGCTCGGCTTTGGCCTGGGTGATGATTTTCTCGGCGTTCAACTGGGGCACGACATCGTAGTGGGAAAAATTCATCTGGAAGCTGCCGCGGCCCTGGGTCATCGAGGTCAGATCGGATTGATAGCTCAGCATCTCCGCCATCGGCACCTGGGCGCGGACGATCTGCTGCGGGCCGCGCACTTCCATGCCTTCAATGCGGCCGCGGCGGGAATTCAAGTCGCCCATCAGGTCGCCGGCGAATTCCTGCGGCGCATTGATTTCCACTTCCATGATCGGCTCGAGCAGCACCGGCCGGGCCTGTTCCATGGCTTTTTTAAAAGCCAGGGAACCGGCGACTTTGAAGGCCAACTCGCTGGAATCCACCTCATGGTAGGAGCCGTCGTAGAGCACGACGCGGAAATCCACGACCGGATAACCGGCCAAAAAACCGCGATGCGCGCTTTCGACAATCCCTTTTTCGACCGCGGGGATGAAATTGCGCGGGATAGCGCCGCCGAAAATATCATTGACGAATTCGAACCCGCTCCCGCGCGGCAGCGGCTCCATCTTGATCTTGCAGTCGCCGAATTGGCCATGGCCGCCGGTCTGCTTTTTATAACGCCCCTGGGCATCGGCCTTGCCGCGGATGGTTTCGCGATAGGGCACCTTGGGCGCCTTGAGCGCGACCTCCACATGGTAGCGATGCTTGAGCTTGGCGACGGCAATTTCCACGTGCTGCTGGCCGGTGCCGGCGAGCAGGAATTCATTCGTCTGTGCGTCGCGGAAGAAGCGCAACGCCAGGTCTTCTTCCAGCATGCGATGCAGCGCGGCGCCGATTTTATCCTCGTCGCCGCGGGATTTGGGCTCGATCGCGAAGTTGATGGCGGGCTCGGGCATGGCGACCGGGGGATAGGCGATGGCGGCGGATTTATCGCCCAAGGTGTCGCCGGTAAAGGTATCTCTCAGCTTGGCGACTGCGCCCAGGTCGCCGGCATGCAACTCCGAGACCGGCGTCAATTGTTTGCCTTGTAGGACGCTGAGGTGGGCCAGGCGTTCGCTGCCGCCGCGGCCGAAATTGGTCACGTTCTCGTCATTGTGGGCAACGCCGGAGCGGACTTTAAAAATGCTGATGCGGCCGGCGAAGGGGTCCACCAGGGTTTTGCAGACGAAAAGCGCGAGCGGCAAATCGTCGCGCATGGCCCGGCGCGGGGCGGGCGCGCCGGCCTCGGCGCGTCCCTCGATTTCACCCGCTGCGGGCGAAGGCGCGTAATCCACCAGGAACTGCAGCAGGGCATCGAGGCCCTGATTGAGGGCGGCGGTGGCGAACAACACCGGAAATAGCCGGCGTTCGGCGATGGCAGCGCGCAAGCCGGCGCCCAGATCCTCCGGCGGCAGGGTGCCTTGCTCGAAGAATTCTTCCATCAGCTTGTCATTGCCCTCGGCCACCAGTTCCACCAGCGACTCATGCGCGGCGTTGGCTTCGGTGGCCAGCGCTTCGGGGATGGCCTGTTCCTGGCTGGCGCCATTGCCGCCGGCGGCGACGATGAGGGCGCGCATCTGCACCAGGTCGAGCACCCCCTGAAAACCGCGCTCCTGGCCGATGGGAAGCTGGGCGCGGCAAACGCCGCGGCCGAAGGCGGCGGTGAGCGAATCGAGCACGCGGCCGGCATCGGCGCGGTCCCGGTCCATGCGATTGACCAGGATGATCACCGGACGGCGCGCGGCCGCAGCCATTTCCCAGATTTTTTCGGTCTGGACTTCTACCCCGGCCACCGCATCCACCACCAGCAACACGGCCTCCACCACCGGCAGCACCAGCGCGACTTCATGCAGGAAGATGCCATAGCCCGGGGTGTCGAAGAGGTTGAGCTTGTGACGGTTCCACTCCACCACGGCGGGGGCGGAGCCAATGCTGATGCGGCGCTGAATTTCCTCTTCGTCAAAGTCGGTGACGGTGTTGCCGTCTTCGACCCGCAGCAGGCGCGGGGTGGCGCCGGCGGTGTACAGGGCGGCGGAAACCAGCGAGGTCTTGCCGCTGCCCCCATGCCCGGCGACCGCCAGATTACGCAGAAGCGAAGTTTCGTAGGTCTTCACGCGCAGTTTCTCCCGAAAGCCGCCATCCTAGCATAGAAGGCGGCAGGCCACGCCGCTCCCTGCCCAAGGTCATTCCGCCACCGCCGCTTGCAACTGTTCGGCCTCAAAATGCCCGGCTAGCGCGTCAATCAGCGGATCGAGCCTGCCATCCATGATCGCGTCCAGGTGATGCAGGCTGAGGCCGATGCGGTGATCGGTGACACGATCCTGGGGAAAGTTATACGTGCGGATTTTTTCGCTGCGGTCGCCGCTGCCCACCTGCGAGCGGCGTTCGGCGGCAATGGCTTCATGCTGGCGCTCGCGCTCGATTTCCAGCAGGCGCGAGCGCAGCACGCGCAGCGCCTTGGCGCGGTTTTTAATCTGGGATTTTTCATCCTGGCAGGAAACCACCAATCCGGTGGGCAGATGGGTGATCCGCACCGCCGAATAGGTGGTGTTGACCGATTGTCCGCCGGGGCCGGAGGAACAAAAGGTGTCGATCCGCAGATCCTTGGGATCGATCTCCACCTCGACCTCTTCGGCTTCAGGCAAAACGGCCACCGTCACCGCGGAAGTGTGCACGCGCCCCTGCTGCTCGGTGGCGGGGACGCGCTGCACGCGATGCACCCCGCTTTCGTATTTCAGGCGGCGATAGGCATTGCGTCCTTCAATGATGGCCACCGCTTCTTTTACGCCGCCGACGCCGGATTCGCTGGCCGACAACAGCTCGGCGCGCCAGTTTTGGGATTCGGCATAGCGCAGATACAGCCGCAGCATCTCGCCCGCGAACAGGCTGGCCTCGTCGCCCCCGGTGCCGGCGCGGATTTCCAGCACCACGTTTTTTTCGTCGTTGGGATCGCGCGGCAGCAAGAGGCGCCGCAGCTCGGTTTCCAGCCGCTGGCGATGCGCCTCCAGCCGCGCCATTTCCTCGCCCGCCAGCTGCCGCAGCTCGGGGTCGGTTTCGCCCAGCAGGCCGCGCGTGGCCTGCAGATCGGCTTCCACCTGCTGGAATTCGCGATAGCGGGAGACGATTTCCACCAGTTCGGCATGGGCTTTGGCGGTCTTCTGGTAGCGGGGGCTGTCGGCCAACACCTCGGGCGAGGCCAGTTGCCGGGTCAGATTTTCGTAGCGGGCTTCGATTTGGGCTAGTTTTTCCAGCATCGCCTGTATTCAGTTTACCGCGGGGATGCGGCTTCGCCGAGGCGATCGAACAGCGCGGGCGGGGAGACCGTCACCACGCCGGCAGGCCGTTCGCGGTGCGGCGGCGCGGCGGCGAAATGGTAGTATTCGCGCGCACCGCCATGCGCCAAATAAGCGTCGAACCGCGGAAACAACGGCGCCTGGGTATGGTGGCAATGGAAGGCCGCGCGCTTGCGCTCGACCCAGGGGCCAATATCGCAGGCCAGGTCGGGAGGCGAAAGCTGCACCGCAGGCGAGGCGGGCAGCGGCTGGCGGCCGCTGCCATATAAAAGCCAGGGGCATTGAAATACCGGCGCCTGCGCCGCCGGCACGCAACGTTCGCTGGCCGCCCAATGAAAAGCGGCGGTCGCCAGCAGTCCGGCCATGCCGTGATCGGGATGCCCGGTCAGGCCGCCCTCCGGGCCCATGGCGAACAGCAGATCCGGACGCCATTCCCGCACCTGTTGGGCGAGCCGGGAGGCGGTCTGGTGAAAATCCACCCGCGTCAGACCGCTGTCGGGCAAATTCCAGATCTCGTGCCGGTCAATGCCCAAAATCTTGCAGGAGGCCGCCAGTTCGCCCGCGCGCAATTGAATCAACTCCGCGGCATTGGCGGCCGGGCCGCGGTTGCGGGCGGCTTCGCCTCCGGTCAGGCAAATCAAGCGAATCTGCACCCCCTGGCCGCCCAAGCCCGCCAGTGTGCCGCCAAAATTGCCGGCTTCATCATCCGGATGCGCGGTAACGCAGAGCAAACGGGGCATATCGGTACGTTAGCAGTTTTCAGATTGCATTTTCCGGCCCGGCAGAGCCCTCGTATAATTCTATTTGACTTCGGCAAACCACCCTCTTCCCGCCGCCTGGCGGGTGGCCGCGATTCGCTTCCTCAACACCGCCCCCCTGCTCTGGGGATTGGAAACCGAACCGCGGCTGCAGCTATTTTCCACCGTGCCTTCGGCCTGCGCCGATGCGCTGGCGGCAGCGCAGGCCGATATTGGCATCATTCCAGCCATCGAACTGGCGCGCATCCCCGATCTATGGGTGTTGCCCGGAGTGGCGGTCGCGGCGCGGCGCGAGGTGCGCAGCATCTTGTTGATCCTGCGCCGCCCGCCGGAAAAAGTCCGGCGTTTAGCGCTCGACCGGAACTCGCGTACCTCGGCGGCGCTGGCGCAGATCCTTTTAAAGCGGCGCTATGGCGCCCGCTTCGAAATCACGGATGCGGCGCCCGGCTGGCGCCCGGCCGCCGCATCCGCCGACGCCTGCCTGCTGATCGGCGATCCGGCGCTGCAGTTAAAGCTGAGCGGCGAAGCCGAGGCGGCCGGCATGCAGGTTTTAGACCTGGCGGCGGACTGGCATGAATGGACCGGCCTGCCGTTCGTCTTTGCGTTATGGGCGGTGCGCGCGGCCGCGCTCCCCGAAACGCATGGCAGCGACGCGCAGTGGCTGGCCGCACGCTTCTTGCGGGCGCGCCGGGAAGGCTTCGCCCATCTGGAGGCGATCTGCCGCGATTGGGCGCGGCGGCTGGCCCTGCCCGAAGAAGAAATCCGGCATTACCTGGAATACAATCTGGAGCATCGCCTCGAGCTCGACCACCTGGAAGGGCTGCGCCATTTTCTCCAGTTGGCGGCGGAAGAAAAACTGATTGACGAAGCCCGGATGCTGAATTTTCTTGGCGAAGCGACGGAACCCATGCTGTAAAACGAAACGGGTGCGGATGCCATGATCGCATTTTTAAGAGGCCTGCTGCTGGAACGCGCTCCGGGCCGGATTGTGCTCGAAATCAACGGCATCGGCTATGAAGTCTTCGTGCCGATTTCGACTTACACTCGGCTGCCGGCCAATGAAAACGCGCTGGCGGAGCTCTTGATCCATACCCATGTGCGCGAAGACGCGCTGCAGCTTTACGGCTTTGCGACGGGGTTGGAGAAGGCGCTCTTCGAAAAGCTGATCAGCGTCAGCGGCATCGGGCCCCGGCTGGCGCTATCCATTCTTTCCGGGCTGCCGGCGGAAGAGCTTTCGGCGGCGATCCGAGCCTCCGATCACGCCCGGCTGACGGCAATTCCCGGGGTGGGAAAAAAGACGGCGGAACGCGTGGTGCTGGAGCTCAAGGACAAATTGCCGTCCGGCGGCGAAACTCCCGCCGCGCCGCTCGCCAGCGCCGCCGCCGACGTGCTTTCGGCGCTGGTCAACCTGGGGTATGCCCGCAACCAGGCGGAAAAAACCATCGCCCGCGCACTGGCCGGCGGAACAGCCAAGGATTTTGAGCCGCTCTTTAAAGCCTGCATGCACCTGCTCGGCGCCTGAGGCGGGACGGCCGCCACTCCCGCGCCGCGCGGGCACCCATTCTCGGAGCGGTAGTTCTGTCCGACGCGGATGTCCGCGCCGTCGCGTTCTCTCCGCCCGGCAGCGGCGTCAGGCGGATAGCCGGGCTTCGGCCGCGCGCGCCAACAAAACGACGGCGGCGAGGTGGAGGTGGTTAAACCCGGAACGTTCCTGCGGCCGGCTGAGCACCAAAACGAGCGCCTGCGGCAGCGAGCGCACGATCACCGCCAGGCCCTCGTCCTCGGCTTCCAGGCTGCGCCAGGCCTCCGGCTGCAGCGGCAGTTGCGGCGCGGAAGACAAACGAAAACCCCGGGCCAGAATGGAAGCGAGCAGTTGGGCATTCGGCTCCAGCACATGCTGAATGTCATTCCAGGCGGCCAGTCGCGGCGGCTGAGCCGAGATCACGCGCCACAACCCGGCCTGGCGCGCATGGGTGCAGTCGCAGGCAGCGAGCAGCAGCCCCGATAGCAGTTCGGCTTCATCCAACGCCAACTCGAGATTACTCAGGTTGAATTCCAGGCGCCGGTTGAGCAGGCGATCCGATTGCGGGCCGGGCGCGCGCCGCGGTTGTGCCGCGATCAATTCCCGCACGGAATGCACGCCCGCTTTTTGGAACATGCGCGCAATGTGCGTTTTCAAGGTCTTGGGCGTGATCTTTAGCTTCGCTGCGATCTCGTGCAACGGCCACGACTCGCGCAAGGCGGCAATCACCTCGCGCTCGCGCGGACTGAAGCAGGCTGACGAATCGGGGCGCGGTTGGCCACGGCCATCGGGTGGCGCCATCAATCAATCCACCTCTCGCCAGGCGCCCAGCAAGGGATAGTAAAGCCCGAGGCGGATCGGACGCGGATCGAGTTTTCCGACCAATGCGGCATAGCGCTGGAGCTGGCCGCGGTGACGCTCAATTTCCTCGGCGAAAAACCGATCAAGGCCGCCGCCGGCATGCCGGCTGGTTTTGTAATCCACGATCCAGCGCTCGCCGGATTCAGCATCGACAAACGAACGGTCAATGCGGACCTGGATCAAACTTCCGCCCAGCATGCCGCTCAATTCCCATTCCGAACGATCTTCCGGGTGCCCGCCCAGCAGCCAGCGCCCGCGCGGATCCTGCAGGGTGGTAACCAGAGCGTGGCGTGCGGATGCGATGGCGGCGTCCAATTCCGCATCGGCGACCCCCGCCGCAATCAGATCGGCGCGCAGGCGGGGCAGCAGCCGGGAAATCCGCTCCTCGCTCCAACGATCCAGGCCGTCGCGTTGAATGCGCATCAACCAGGCATGCACCACGACCCCCACCAGGCGCAAGGTTTCACCCACCCAATCGAAGCTGAGCGGCGCGAGCGCAACCGCGGCCGGCGGCGCGGCGGCAGCCAGCATGGACGGCGGCGCCGGCGGAACCCAGCCCAGGCGCAGGCGGTGCAGCGGCGGATGTCGCGGGGGGGCCGCGGCAGCCGCGGGCGCCGGCGCCGGCGGGGCCGCCAGCGCGATCCAGCCGGGCCGCACTGCCGGCCATAAAAGATGCAAGAGGCTGCTCGCCGGCGGATCGCATACCGTCCCATTTTTCATGCCCACGCAGGCGGATATAACCAGATAACGGATGGCCCGCGTGGCCGCGACATACAGCAGGCGCTTATCTTCTTCCCGCCGGCGAGACTGGCGCAACCGTTTCAAATATTCATGCTGCGGGTCGCTTTCGCCGCCGCGCGCCGGCTCCATGCCCAACAGCACGCTCCCATCCACGCCGGGGTCTAAATTCACCCATGCCATCGGAGGTTCCGATTCGGCATTCCGGCCCGGAAGACGATCGAGCGCGGGCAGGACGACGGCTTCGAATTCCAGCCCTTTGGCCGCGTGCAGGGTCATAATCTGCACGGTCACTAGTGGACCTTTCAGCTCTGCCGGGGGCGCCATTAAATTCTGTAGCTGTTCTTCCCAGGCGGTACGGTCACGCAGCTCCCCGCCGGCTTCATATTCCTGCAGCAGATTCCAAAAAGCCTGCAACTGCTCGGGAAGCTGCGCCTGCGATTGCTCATCTTGCGGCAGGCAGGCGGGGCCGCCGAGGCGAAGCCAGGCGGCCTCGACGGCGCGCCGCAGGCCATAGGCACATCGCTGGCCGAGCGCCTGTTCGAGCACAGGCAAGACGCGTTCGACCCGCGCCCGCGCCTCGCCCGCCAGGGAGCGAGTCCGCAACAGCTCCCAAACCGGCGCCTCCGGGTCTTCGGCGGCCAGCCGGTGCAGATCCTCGAGCGTCAAGCCGCACCAGGGCGCGCGCAAAACGGCGAGCCAGGCGGTGCGATCCGCGGGATAGGCCAGCGCCCGTGCCAGGGCGCGCAGATCCTGCACTACTTGGCTGTCGCCCAAGGGCGCCAGCGAGACGGCTTGAAATAACACCTTCTGCCGCCGCATTTCCGCCACGATGGCGCGCGCATGCTCGCGCGCGCGCACCAATACGGCAATTCGCGCCGGCTGGTCGGCCGTGGCCGGGGCGCCATCGCGCGCTTCAGGATCTTGCGCCAGCAGCTCCCGCAGGCTCTGGATTTGCCGCACGACCGCTTGCGCTTCCCGTAGCCGAACTTCCCCGGGCACGGCGCGCGGGCTCGCGGAACGATCGTAGAAGGCCGGGAGCGGCAGCACCCTCGATCCTAAGCGAAAGTGCTTGACCGGCTCGGAAGCCGAAAATGCGACCTCGTGTGGCAGCGGCCCGCAATCCCGCTCAAAAACTCCGGGATAGGCCGCATTCACCCATTCCACCAAGCCGGAATCGGAACGGAAATTAGCCCGCAATTGCAGGCGCTGCAACTTCAATGCGGGCAACAGGCGCTCGATCCCGACGAATAAGCCGACTTCCGCCTGCCGCCAACCGTAAATGGACTGCTTCGGATCGCCCACGACAAATAGCGTCCGTCCGTCGCCCGCCTGCCAATTGGCGGTCAGCCGGCGCAACAGCAGGAGTTGCGCGATCGAGGTGTCTTGAAATTCATCAATCAGAATGTGTTGAATCCGGTCGTCGAGCGCGATTTCCAGGTCGGTGGGCGCGTCAAGCTCGCCTAACGCATGCGTCGCGGCTTGCGCCATCTCGATGAAATCCACCGCGCCCGCTTCCGCCCAGATCAGCTTCAATTCGGCGGCGGCATAGGGAAGCAGCCGGAGCAGGCTTTGCAGCACCTCCCAAATTTCCTCCCTCACCCGCACGTTTGGCAGAATCTGGACATTTCGCACTGCAGACTGCGTTCCCTTCCGGACTTTCAGCATCGCCACCAGACTTGTCAGAAGCTGCTTTTGCTGCCGGTCTTCCCGCTGCAGGCCATCGTTTATTGTCCAGGCCTTGCGCCAATCTCCCTCTTTTATCAGCAGCAGATTGGCAAATTTATTCCAGACCGGCAGCGCGCCGGCGGCCGCAGGCGGCATGGCGTCAATTTGCCGGCCAAGCCGGGCCGCGGCAATTTGCATGCAAGCAAAACACAAGCCCGCGTCGGCCGGCCCAAGCGCGGCCGCCAGCCGCTGCAACTGGGCTTCGATATGCTCCCGCCAGGCCGCTTCCATGCCGGCGCGAAAAGCCTGCAAATCATCCGGCGTGCTGGGCACGCCCAGCCAGCGTTGCCACTGGTCCCGCCGCTCCAGCATCGCCACCAGGCGCTGCTCGAGGCGGTCCACCTGATTGTCAAAGTGCAGCAACAATTTCTGCACCTCGCCGGCCAACGGACCGGATTCGCGCACTCGGGAGATCAGCCGGCGGGCGGCGAGGCGGTAGCAGGCCTGCTGCGCCGGTTCCCCTTCCATCGGCTGCAGCACGCCTCCCAGGCGGGCTTGCCAGGGAAGGCTCTGCGCCAGCGCGGCGCAGAAAGCGTCAATTGTCTGAATGCGAAGCTGAGCGGGCATACGCTCCAAATCCCAATTTTTCCGCCGCACCTGTCCGGCGTACTCCGCGGTTGCCGGCTGCAGGCTGGCGGCGGCCCGCGGATCGAGCGCCTTGAACACGCGCTGGCGGATTTCGCCGGCCGCTTTACGGGTGAAGGTGATGGCCAGAACACGCTCCGGGCGGTCCACCTGGGCCAGCAGGCAGAGGTACCGCTGGATCAGCAATTCCGTCTTCCCCGCCCCGGCCGGCGACTCGACCACCCACGACTGCGCCGGGTTCAGCGCCGACCGGCGGGCTTCGGCATCGCTGAACCCGGGCGCCGGCCGCGCCGCCGCGCCTTCTGCCGACTGCGGCTGCGGGCCGGGAATCTGCCGCTCGGCAGCTGGAAAATCCGGCTCAGGCATCGCCCGCCTCCGCAGCGCCGCTGTCTTCCTCTTCGCCGCTCGAATGCAGCGCGCGCACCCGGCAAAGCGGATGCAAGTGGCAGTCGTCGCAAATCGCCTGGGTTTTCGGCCGGAGTTCGGCCACTCCGGCGGCAAACTCCAGCGCCAGCGCTTGCAGGTGGCCGTGCCAGGCGCGCACCTGCTCTTCCCACTGCACCGCGGGAACGAATTTGACGCCCTCCGGCAAGTTCGGGCCGGTGCCGCATCCGGACAGCCCTAA
Source organism: Acidobacteriota bacterium (assembly GCA_021789895.1). Lineage (GTDB taxonomy): Bacteria > Acidobacteriota > Terriglobia > Terriglobales > SCQP01 > JAKASR01. The sequence goes on from JAJYIU010000009.1 coordinate 97,880, forward strand.
ACGATCGCGGCGCAAACTGGCGAACGCCAGCGCCGAGGGCGCAGGCGGCGGCGCCAGAGTTAAATACAGCGGCAGTTGCGGCTCATCCGGCCGGGCATGGCTCCAATCTTTTACGTTGCCGTTATCGCCGGTTTTGTAATCTACGATCAACTGCCGGCCATCCTGGTGCTCATCCAGGCGGTCCACGCGCATCTTCACTTGAATGCCGCCGATCTCCGCTACGAGCGGCTTTTCACGGAACAACACCCGAAACCACGGCCGCTGCGCCTCGACTTCGGTCAGCCAATCCCGGACCAGGCGGCCGAGACGGTCCAATTCCAGGCGATTGAGCGTCCGCGCCAGACGGTCGCCTTGGCTCTCCACTCCAGACTCGAGTTCGCGGCGGCATTCGGCGACGATGGCCCCGAGCGTTTCTCCTTCGATGGCCTGACGCAAGCCATCGCTGTTGCACAGCCGGCGCCATGCGATATCCAAAAACCAATGCGCCAGAATGCCTTGATCGCGCCGGCCCCAGCCCAATTCCGGAACTTCATACTCTGCCGCGCCCAGGCGGATTTCCGCGAAGCCGCGAAACGGGCACCGGGCTTGAGCCTTGAACAGATTCACGCCGCCGCGAAAAGTCCCCGCGGCCGCTACGGCGGCATCGGTATAAGACTCGAGCGGATCGCGGCTCATCCAGTCCGGATCGAAAACCCATTCTGCCGCCGGCAAGGGCTCTTTTACCGGTTCCAAGCCTTGCAATAGCGGGCTCGGCGCCAGTTCAACGTCGGCTTCGCGGCGGGGATAGCTGAAAACCACATCCGGGGCGGAGGCCTGCAGGCGTTGCATCAACGCCGAGGCAAAATCGCAGGCCTGCTGGGGAGTGGCATTGGGCATATGCAGGCTGCGCTGCAGCCGCGGCGGCAGGAACGGCAGCGGGCGCGCCGGCGGCGGCCATATCCGATCGCTGAGGCCGATCACGCGCAGGGCGTCAAAGCGCAAGCCGGCCATCTGGTACATGCCCAGCACTTCGAGCCGCGCATCCGGTTGCTCCGGCTGATGGATGCGCTCGTCCGCCATGCGCTCCAGACGGCGCAAGGCATTCTCCGCCGCAACCGAACCCAGGACGCGATCCAGCCGGCCGAAATCGTCCAGCAACTCGCGCCAGGCCTGGGCCGCCTGGTGCGTATCGCTGTCGAGGCGTTCGCCCGGCCAGCCCAGGGCGTTCAGGATGGCGCTGAACTTCACCCGCCATGCGCTTGGGGCGGCCCGGTTCGGCAGCGAAACCGCTGCAGCCTGCTCCAACCCATGGCGCAAGCGCGGGCAGCGCCAGGGCTGATTTTTTGTCTCCGCCAGCCGCAGCAGCCGAATCCAGGCCTCCCCGCCGAACTCCACCCAGCGCCGCTGCCGCAGTTCGGATTCCAGCCGCTGGCGCGCATGGAATTCCTCCGCCGCGTCCGTGCAGTAGATAGACCGCAGCAGTCGGCCGGCATCGGCCAGGGTGCAGGGTTCGAGCCGTAGACGCAAAAAAGCGAGCGCATCCAGCACCAGCGCCCGATGGCTCAACGGCCGGCCCAGCGACATGGCAAAGGGCGCGGCGCGGGTTTCACGCGGATGGGCGAGCTGTTCCGGCGCCAACGCTTCCAGCAGCTCGCGCTCCAAAACCGGACTCAACGGCGCCAGGTCGGGAGCAAGGATTGCAATGCGCGCCTCCCGATCGCTTTCCAGCCGCCGCCGCGCCCAGGCCGCCGCCGCGCGCGCTTCGGCTGCGGCATCCTCCGCAGCGGTGCGTTCGTGGCGCCGCGGCGCCGCCGGCCAGAATTGCATCCGCATGCGCCGGAGATCGCGAATCCGCTCTTGCGCCGGAGTTAAGTGCAGGAAGCCATACCCAATCGTGACGGTAGCCTCGGGCGCGGGCGGCGGCCAATCCAAGCGGGCCAGGCGGGTGGAGGCGTCCAGCCAACGGTTGGCTTTCAGTTGCCGGGCATATAGATCGGCCCAGGCAAGAAACGCTTGCGCGTCTTCACTCTGAAACTGCGGCCGCCAGGCGCGCCAGCGTTCGCCGCCATGCCCGGCGCCATATTCATGCAAGCGTTGCCAGGCCATCCGGGCGGCGCGAGCGGCCGCGGATACGTCAATCAACTCCCCGCGATCGCTGGAAATGATGCTCTCCCAAAGGCATTCGGCTTCCAGATCGCCAATGAGTATGAATTCATCCTGCCGGTCCAGCGCCGATTCGGTCCAGAGCTGGTCCAGCCAGACATCCCAGGGCAGGATGCGCGGCGTTTCCCAGCAGGCATGTCCGCGGGCCAGTTGCCGCCGCGCCCAGGCGCGTTGCAGTTGGCGCGCGGCATGGGCGTTGGCCGTGACCACCGCCGCGCCGGCGTCGAGCTCGGCCCAAAGCGGCTCGTAGGCGTTCGTTGTGAACCCTTCCATGCGGAGCAATCAAGCTGGCGAGCGTTGTTCCTGCGGATCCAGCTACTCAGCATGCTACTCCTAAGCGCACGCGTATGGGTGGTGCCGGAAAAGCGCCTCACGACCATGCGGAAACGGCAATCGCCACCCGCGGATCTACGGCTGATTTTGCCAACCGGCGGAAGTTAATTCACGATGCGTATGGTATTGGCGGTGCGATCGGTGAAGATCAGAAAGCTCGCGTCCGGGGCGGCGGCAATGCCGAAGACCTGGTTGTAGCGCACCGGTCCGATCAGATCGCCGGGGATCTCGACATAATTCCCATCGGCCATATGCAGCACGGCGCGCGCCCCATCGAGAGAAGAAACCTGCCCGGTGGCGAGGTTCAGGCAGCGCACCAGGCCGACGCCGGCTTCGCCCCAGAACAGGGTATGTCCGTCAGTCGCCAGCAGCGCCGGGGTGCAGAGCCGGGCGGCGCCGCCCACGCCATCCACCGCGCCGCAGACGCCTGGCGCGCCGGCGATCGTCGTCACGGCAGCGCCGGCCAGGTTCAGGGCGCGGATGGTGTGGTTGCCGTAGTCGGAGATGTAGAGCGTCGCCTGGTCAGTGCTCAAAGCCACCCCGAGCGGTTCGTTGAAAGATGCGGCGGCGCCGGCGCCATCGTTTGCGCCGCGCGTGCCGCCGGCCAGCGTCGTGACCGTGCCGGCGGTGAGATCGATCAGGCGAATGGCGTTGTTGCCGGTGTCGGCGACATAGAGTTTGGCGCCGTCGGTGCTGACCGCAATGCCATAGGGCTGCCAAAAACGGGCGGCCGAGAGCGAGCCGTCGGCGCTGCCGGCCGCGGTCGAGCCGGCGACGGTGGAAACGGTATCCGTACTCAAGTCGAGTTTCCGAATCAGGTTGTTGCCGGTATCGGCGATATAGAGCAGGCCATGGGCGGCATCGAGCGCCAGCCCGCGCGGATCGCGGAAGCGGGCCGAGCTTCCGGGCCCATCCACATACCCATAGCCGGGGCCCGCCAAGGTTGAAATCTCGGTGGTGCCGACGTCAATGGCGCGAATGGCGCCGTTGTTTCCATCGGTGACATAGGCGGTTTTGCCGTCGGTGGCGATGCCGGCGGGGGCATCGAATTTGGCGATGGAAGCCGACAGGTAGCCGGTGCCGGTGCCGGCGCCATCCACGTAACCGCGATGCGAGGGCTGCCCGGCAAAGGTGGAGACGGCGACGTTGGCCGAAAGCGTGCTGGTGGCGGTCAGCGGGTTGGCAAAATCAATGCGGCGCAGCAGGCCGTTGGCAGAGTCGGCGACAAAAATCGAACTGGTATTGGAGCCCACCAGATCGGGGATGACGGTCAGATCGCGCGGAGCAAAAAACGCGGCTTGCGAACCGCTGCCATTGCTTTCTCCGGCAAGATTGCCGCCGGCCAGGGTAAAGACCACCGGCGCGCCGGTCAGGGTCAGCGCGCGGATGCGATTGTTGTCGGCAATGTAGAGCAGCACGCCGCTATGCGGATCCACGGCGAGGTTGTGCAGGTAGCTGAACTGGGCACTGAGCGCGGGGCCGTCGGCGCTGCCGGCCGCGCCCGAGCCGGCAATGGTCGAAACCGCGCCGGTGGCCACCACCAGCTTGCGAATCTGATTGGAACAACGGTCGCTGATGTAAAGCGCGGCGCCGCTGGGATCCATGCTGAGGCCCCAGGGCTGGCAAAAGGCGGCGGTGCCGCCGGTGCCGTCCAGGCTCTGGGCCACGCCCGGCTGGCCGGCCAGGGTGGTGACCGTCTCGGTGGCGATATTGATGGCCCGGATGACATCATTGCCGGTATCGGCAACATACAGCGTGGTGCGGTCCGGCGAGAGCGCGATTCCGTGCGGGCGATCGAACAAGGCAGCCGCGCCGGCGCCATCGGCATAGCCGGAGGTCGAGCCCCCCGCGAGCACGGTCATAGCGGTCGCGCCGGCGACATAGCGGCGGATTTTATTGCCAAGCGCATCGCCGATATAAAACGTATGCGTCGAGTTATCGAGCGCCAGTCCTTCGCCATCCTGGAAGGGGAAGGTATAGGGCGAGCCGATCAGCGTCTTGACCGTCGCGGTCGCCAAGTCGGTGGAGCGCAGGGCATAGCCCTGGCCATCGAGAAAATAGATCGTGCCGCTGCCGTCGCTGGCAATGGCATTGGCCGCGAGCTCGTCGGCCACGCCGGCGCCGTCTTCAAAGCCCACCCCGCCGGGCCCGCCGGCGACGGTTCGCACCAGGCCGCGCCAGCCGGTAATGGTCAGCAGCACCGTGGCGGTCGCCACCTGGCTGGCGCCATTGACATTGGCGCTGGCGGTGATGGTAATCGGCGCGGCCGAGACCGCCAGGCTGATGCTGGCGGTGGCGATCGTGACCTGGGCGACGCCGCTGGCAGTAAATTGCGTCTGGCTGAAGCTGACCGACACATTGGGCAGCGCGGTGCTGGCGGTCAGGGTGATGGTCGAAGGAAATCCGTCGGAAACGCTGAGCGTGAGCGGCAGGGTGGCGCTGGTGGCTTTGGCCAGCGTCAGGGTGGTTGAGACCGGCGCCAGCGTGAAGGCGCCAGGCGGCAGGGTCAACAGCACCGCGGCGCTGGCGCTGGCGGTGGGGTCGGCCTGGCTGGTGGCGGTCACGGTCACGGTGGCCGGCGAGGGGAGCGCGGCGGGCGCGGTATATACGCCGGCGGCAGTAATGATGCCGGCGCCGGCGTTGCCGCCGGCTATGCCATTCACGCTCCAGGTAACCGCGGTATTGGAAGTATTCGTTACCGTCGCGGTAAACCCCAAGCTGGCGCCCAGGTTCAACGTCGCCTGCGTGGGGCTGATGCTGATCTCGACCCCATTCGACAAAATCACCTGCGCGGTGGCCGTCTGGTTGGGGTCCTGTACGCTGGTGGCGGTGATGGTGATTTGCCCCAGGCCGGGATACACCGCCGGCGCGGTGTAGAGCCCGGCGGAACTGATAGTGCCGGCCGTGGCGCTGCCCCCGGCCACGCCGTTCACGCTCCAGGTCACGCCGGTATTGGTGGCATTGCCGACGGTGGCGGTGAACTGCTGGGTATGCCGGATGGCCAGATTCGCGGTAGCCGGACTCAAGCTGATGCTGACGGGAGGAGTGATCGTGACTTGCGCGGTGGCGCGGCTGTTGGAATTATCCACGCTCACTGCCGTCACCTGCACCAGCGCCGGCACCGGCTGCACCGCCGGGGCGGTGTAAACGCCGGCGGGGCTGATCAGGCCGAAGGCGGCATTGCCGCCTAAAATGCCATTCACCTTCCAGACGACCGCCGCGCTGGGGCTGTTCTCGACCGAGGCGACAAACTTCTGCTGCCCCAAATCCGCCTGCAGCGAGATCACCGCCGGGGCAATGCTGACCACGGGATCGACGGGCGTGCGCGAACCGCATCCGGCCAGGCCGGCGAAGCCGAACCCGAGCACCAGCGCGGCGGCCAGTTGCGCGCGGCGGAGGGGAGAAAGGCAGGAGGGTAAATGCATAGGCGGCGGATGTGCTTAATGCAGCAGCGACTGTTCGCGATTCCAGCGATGGATCGCCTCGGCGGTGCGGCGGATCGCCCAGGCATGGGCGATCATCGGCACCAGTTGCCAACTTAAGCCCCAACGGGCATGCCCGCTGCGCGCCAAACCCCAGGCGGGGCTGACAAACGCCGCGGCTTCGATCGGCGCTTCAATCAGCAGCGCCCGCTTCCAGGAAAAGTAATGACAGTGATTGACCGCAATCGGGTTGCGGATCAAAGGATCGGCTTCGCACAGCCCCAGATGGCGGGCATGCGCTTCCAGCGCGAAGTTTTCCCCCGCCAACACCACCTCCGCCGCCAGCATCGCCAGAAACGGGCGGTGCCAGCGGTGGGTGTATTCGACGTGCTCGGCGCATCCCAGGCAGGGCTGATAGCGTTGCGCGGCGAGACGAAGCGGCAGCAGCAGCAGCAGCAGGCCCAAAAGCCCGCGCCGCCAGTTTCGGAAGCTTGAGTTAGTGAGTCGCATGAGAGTCGCTGCTGAACAGACGCTAAAAGCAGAGCTGCTGGTTGGCGGCAAAAAGTTTCGGGAGCAGAGTTGCTCTTTGGGCGTTCCCCTTTGGTCCTACTACTTTGGACGCAGTCCTAAGGCGGAATCTGCGCCGGGTTATCAAACGCGTATTTCCCGGCTGAACCCAACCAGCCCCGAGATAGCCGCATCGTTGGATATGTCGGCTGGAGAGCGAGGCGCGCCTCCGGCCGCGGGGGAAGCTATGAAATCGAGTCATACCGCGGCGGGCCTGACTGGCCTGGCCGCTGTCCCGGCCGCGATCGAGCCCACCCCGAAAGACGAGATTGCCTGTTTATTGCAGTTCTCTCCGCCGGCGCGAAGGCGAAAGTGCATCAGTTTGGGATGCAGTCTGCTGTTACAGAGTCTGCTGTTGGGGGGCTTGAGTTGGTTCAGCCGACGAGCGCCGGCGGGCCCAGGGCCGCGGCCGGCTCTGCTCGCGCATGTCAAACCGCTTTGGCTCAGCCTGGCGCCGGTGCGCTATACTCCGGCGCGGCCCTCCCGGAGCCTGCGCGTGGCCATGCGCGTGCCGCGCCGGTTTCGCGCGCTGATTCCGCTGCCGCCGCCGCGGCTGCGGCGAGCGCCGCGCAAGCCGCTACTGCCGGCGGCGCCGGGCCCGCTGCAGTTGGCGCAACCTTTGCGCCGGCTGGCCTGGGAGCGGCATATCGCCACCCCGCGTTCACCGCTGCAGTTAGGCAGTTTTGGGTCTCCGGCGGGGCTGGTGGCGGTGCGGACGCCGCCGGTGCCGCCGAATGTAGCGGCGCTGGGAGCCTTTACTTCTCCCGGCCTGGCCGGCGGCGCCTCTGCCGCGCCGGCGGGCGCAGGCGCGGGCCGCGGCCCGAGTGCCTTTACGACGCTGGCGGCGGCCACTTCTCACGGCGGCAATCCCAGCGGAAAAGCCCTGGTCCGCACCCGCTTTGTTGCGCTGACCGCCCAGCCCGCGGCGATGCCGCCGGACGCCACCGCCCTGGCCCCCGCCGCCGCGGCGCCAGCGATCAGCCCGCCGCGCATCCTTTACAAGCCGCGCCCGCTGTACCCGGCGCTGGCGCGCCGGCAGCGGCTGCAAGGCGTGGTGGTGCTGGAAGCATTGCTCAGCGCGACCGGGGCGGTGGAGGTGCTGCGGGTGGTACACGGGCTGGGCGGCGGCCTCAACCGCAGCGCCCGCACCGCCGCCCAAGGCATACGCTTCATCCCGGCCAAGATCAACTCGCGCCCCGTGGATTGGAAAGTTTTTCTGTACATCAGCTTTCAACTCTTGGACTAAAGCCATGAACACCATGCCGCAGGGATGGCGTGCCGGGCGAGCTTGCAATGCCGCCGGGCGGAATTGGATGCGCCGCTGCCTCGTTCCGCCCGGGCGCTTCCGCGCGCGCGCGGCCGCCGGGCTGGCGCTGGCGGCGCTGCTGAGCTTGGCACTGGCGGCGCAGGCCCCGCCACCGGCCACGCGCGCGCAGACCATTCTCGATCGCATGGCCGCCCACGAACAGGCGCTGGCGCAGCGGATGCAAGGCCTGCATCCCCGCCTGGAAGTCTATCTGCAAGATTTCCGCCCTGATCTCGAACTCGGCAGCGTGCCGGTGAACGACCGCTATTTCCTCGGCCGGCTGGGCTATCGCAAACATCAATTTCAACTGCTCTCGTTTTTGCCGCGGCCGGAAGCGCGCTGGCGGCGCTGGCTGGGGCCCATCAGCGACAGCCTCACCCGGCCGCTGTTTCGCGGCTGGCAAATGAGCTGGGTCCCCAACGGCTTTGCGCGCATGCTGTTTCCCGATCCGGATCATTTCGACCGGCAGCATTACCGCTTTCAATTCGTGCGGCGCGGCCTGGCCGGCCATGTCACTTGCTATCTCTTCGATGTCGCCCCGCGCCGGCGTTTCGCCCGCGGCAGCTTCATGGGCCGGATATGGATCGAGGAGCAAAACGATTTTCTGGTGCGCTACGACGGCGTGCTTTGGGGCAGCGGCTGGACCCGCCGCTACCTGCATTTCGACGGCTGGCGGGTCAATACCGCTCCGGGCGAGTGGCTGCCGGCTTACATCTACAGCGAAGAGACCGGGATGCATTATGGCTTCGCCCGCACGCTGCGCTTCCGGGCGCAGATCCGGCTCTGGGGCTACGATCTCAGCCGCGCCGGCAGGCGGGAATCGCTGACCCATATCCGCATCGAAGGGCCGCAGATCAAGGATCCGCCGCCGCGGGTGCAATTGCGCTCGCCGCAAAGCGCGATGCTGCTGTGGGAGCGGCAAGCGGAAAACAACGTTCTCGACCGGCTGGAGCGCGCCGGGCTGATCGCCCCGCCGGGCCCGGTGACCCAGGTGCTGGAAAAAGTGGCCGCCAACCTGGTCGTCAGCAACAATCTGCGCCTCAATCCCGGCCTGCGCTGCCGCGTCCTGCTCACCACGCCGCTCGAGAGCTTCACCATCGGGCACACCATCGTGCTCAGCCGCGGGCTGATCGACACGCTGCCCAGCGAACCGGTGTTAGCCGCAATGCTGGCCCACGCGCTGGCGCGCATTCTGCTCGATCAGCAGTTGAATACGCGTTATGCCTTCACCGACCGCATGCTGATCCCGGATTCGATGGTGATCCGGCAACTGCATTTTCGCGGCACCGCGCTCGAGGAACAGCAAGCCAACCAGCGCGCCTGGGCGCTGCTCGCGCATTCGCCCTATCGCGCCCAGTTGGCCAACGCCGGCCTGTATTTGCGCGCCCTGGAAGCCTCCGAAACCGGCCTGCCGCATTTGCTGCGGCCATTGTTCGGGCGCCCCTTTTTCCATCGCGGCGAGTTGCGCTGGATGCCGAAGTTGGTTTCCATTGCCCAGCCGCTGCAGCCGGACAACTTGAAACAGATTGCCGCCTTGCCCTTGGGCAGCCGGCTGGCCGTCAATCCCTGGAATGACGAAGTCACGCTGGAAAACCATCGCCCGCTCGAGATCCTCTCGCCGCGCGACAAGATGCCGTTCGAGCTGGCGCCGCTGTTTCCGGTGATCAGCCCGGCGCCGGCAGTCCAGGCCGCCCAACCCGCCGCGCCGCCGCGGCCGGGAGTGAAGCCATGAACCTGCGCAGCCTTTCCCTTTTCGCCCTGTTGAATCTGCCGCTGGCGGCCGTTCCGCCGTTGACATCGGCCGCGCCGCCGCTGCGCGCAAGCTGGAGGGCGGCCGCGCCGCGCCGGCTGCATTTTTTCCGGATTGCGGCTGCGCCGGCCAACTTCGCCGCCGCCGCCAGGCTGGGCTCGAATCCATTCCTGATTCCGCCGCCCGCGGCCCATGCCGCCGCGCCCGCGGCTTTTCCGCGCATCGCGCCAACATTCGCGCCCGGCCGGCTGGTCCGCCGGCTCGTTGCCGCACCGCCGATTCGCAGCGGCTGGGCGCAACTGCATGCGCCGGCCGCTTCCGATGAGCGCGGGCATGGCTTCCCCACCCGCTGGCTGGCCGCCGCCGGCGTAGCAATCGCGGTGATCGGCACGGCGGTGATGATCACCGGTTGGCATTGATCAAGCGCAAACGCCGGCTGACTCATCCAGGGCAGAAAAAGCAAGCAACTGATTCAGCCCAACACCGCGCACAAATTTTTTTAAATTGACTGCATTGCCGCCACCTGCCACTGGCCCGGATGGCAGCCACACTGGCAGGCAGGGCGCAGGAAAAGCAATCGGATCATTGAAACATTCACGATAAAACAGACCGTTGCGGTTTTAGTTGCGCTAGTGTCATACAACAGTTAAATCCAATTAAATCAGGAGATTGCGCGTGACACTAAACCGCTATTTAGTACCGCACTTAGTGTCACAGGCGCGCCCGCAGCCAGGTCTTGCGCAGCTTGCCAAGGGGCTTCGTGGGACTGACGGCAATGGGGTGGCTGCTGCTACTCGTAGCGCAGCGCTTCAATTGGGTCGAGCCGGGCGGCTTTCTGCGCCGGGTAGTAGCCGAAGAAAACGCCGATGGCAACGGAGAAGACGACCGCCACCAGGATGGAAATGGTCGAGATATCCACTTTCCAGTGAGCCAGCGAAGAAATCAACTTGGAGCCGCCGATGCCGAGCACAATCCCGGTGAAGCCGCCAATCGCGCTCAGCACCACCGCTTCCAGCAGGAATTGCGTTTGCACGTCTTTTTCGGTGGCGCCGACGGCCATGCGGATGCCGATCTCGCGCGTGCGCTCGGTAACCGAGACCAGCATGATATTCATAATGCCGATGCCGCCGACCAGCAGCGAGACCGAGGCGATAGAAGCCAGCAGCAGGGTCATGATGTGGCCGGTCGCCGCGGCGGTATTCTCGATATCGGCCAGGTTGCGGACGGCAAAATCATTCATCTGGCCGGGCAGTATGCGATGCCGGACATGCAGCAGGTCGGTGATCTGCTGCTGCGCCGCGGTCGAGGCCTGGCGGGAAACGGCCTCGGCGATAATCAATTGCACCCAGTTCTGGCCGGTGATTTTTTTCTGCATCGTGGTGTAGGGGATCACGATCAGATCATCCTGATCGTGGCCTTCATTGGCCGATTCCCCCTTCGACTGCAGCGTGCCGACCACCTTGAACGGCAGATTGCCGATTTGCAGGGTTTTACCGAGCGGGTTGGTATAGGGAAACAGGTTTTCGACCACGGTGTTGCCCAGCACGGCGACATTGTCGGCAAGCTCGACTTCCTGATCGGTGAAGGGGCCGCCTAAAGCGAACTGCCAATTCCGGATGGGGAAAAAAGCCGGCTCGGTGCCGACGATGTTGGTGGCCCAGTTGTTGTTCCCGTAGATGACCTGTTTGCGGCTCTGGCACTGCACCGCGGCGGCTTTGACCGTAGGCACGAGATGGAGAATGGCCTGCTCGTCCTGATGGGTGAGGGTTTTCACCGCCCACCAGCCAAAATTGACGGCGCCGGCCTGGTGGCTGCCGGCAATCACGAACAGCATGTTGGTGCCGAGCGAGGCCAATTGTTCCTGCACCTGTTCATTGGCGCCCTGGCCGACGGCGACCATGGCGATCACCGCGGCGACGCCGATGATGATGCCGAGCATGGTCAGCGCGGAGCGCATTTTATTCCGCCGCAAGGCGCGCCCGGCGATGCGCAGGATGGAGAGGAGATCCATAATTCAGTCCTGATTTTCCTCGCTCTCGCCGTCCACCAGGGGCAAGGTGGGCAGCACCTCGGCGGCGATGGCGCGCTCGGCCACGGGTTCATCGCGGCGAATGCGCCCATCGCGGAAGGTGATGACGCGGCGGGCGTAGCGCGAAATATCGGGCTCGTGCGTCACCAGCACCAGGGTGATGCCCTGCTCGGCATTGAGGCGCTGAAAAATATCCATGATCTCGACGCTGGTGCGGCTGTCGAGGTTGCCGGTGGGTTCATCGGCGAGCAAAATGGCGGGGCGATTCATCAGGCCGCGGGCAATGGCGACGCGCTGCTGCTGTCCGCCCGAAAGCTGGCTGGGGAAATGATGCTCGCGGTTGGCCAGACCGACCAGCGCCAGCACTTCATGCGCCCGCTTCAGCCGGTCTTCCGGTTTCATGTGGGCGTAGAGCGCCGGCAGCTCGACATTTTCCAGCGCGGTGGTGCGCGACAGCAGGTTGAAGCCCTGAAAAACGAAGCCGATCTTGCGGTTGCGGATGCGGGCCAGCGCGATTTTGTCGAGCTGGGATACGTCCGTGCCCTCGAGGAAATACGATCCGCGCGTGGGCCGGTCGAGGCAGCCGAGCAGGTTCATGAAGGTGCTTTTTCCGCTGCCGGAAGCGCCCATGATCGCCACGAACTCGCCCGGCGAGATCGTGACATCGATTCCGCGCAAGGCATGCACCTGCACTTCGCCCAGGTCGTAGGTTTTATGAACGCCGTGGAACTCGATCTGCGGCCGGGCGGCATCCGCGGTAGACAGCGGCGAGGAACCGGCGAGGGGGGCGGCGGAGGTCATGGGCTTAGAAGCGGCGCCGGCCGCCGAAGGGCGAACTCGAGCTGCTGGGCAGCAATTCGCCAATGATGATTTTGTCGCCGGGCGCAAGCGATCCCTTTATCACCCGTTCGACGGCGGTGTCGGTGAAATCGGTGATACCGGTGCGGATCATCACCGGAATCAGGCTCTTTTTCGGTCCCAGCTTCCAGATCACCGCGGTGGAGGAAGCGGTGCTGGTGACCGCCGGCTGCTCGCCGGGGCGAGGCCCCTGCGGGCGGGCGTTGCCTCCGGGGCGGGGATCGGCATGGCCGCCGCGGCCGCCAAAACCATGCACCGCAGCACCGGCGCCCCCGCGACGCGACTTGCCGCCGCTTTGGCTGATGCCATATTGCGCCAGCAAGGCATGCACCTGCGCGCCGGGAAGAGGCGGATGGAAGCTTAAAGCGGTATTCGGTACCAGCAGCCGGTCATGCGCCTCGGCCACCGGGATGCGTATATAAGCCGTCATGCCGGGAAATACGCGGTTGCCGGGATTGTTGAAATCCACGATGGTGTCGTACTCGACTACGTTCTGCACGGTCGTAGCGTTCATGCGCACCTGCGCAATGCGGCCATGAAAGACCTGGTTGGGGAATGCGTCCACCGTAAATTGCGCCGGATCGCCGACCTTCAATCGTCCCACGTCGCTCTCGTCGGTTTGCACGTCCACGTACATCTTGCTCAAATCCTGCGCGATCGTGAACAGCGTCGGGGTCTGGAACGAGGCGGCCACGGTCTGGCCGATTTCCACCGCCCGGTTCACCACCACGCCGTCAATCGGCGAGTAAATCCGGCAATAGCCCAGATTGGTGCGCGCGATGCGCAGCACCGCTTGCTGCTGCTTGACCTGGGCTTGGGCCTGCAGCAACTGGGCCTGGGCGGACTTGATTTGAGCGATCGCCTGATCGTAACCGGCTTGCGCGGCCTGCACCGCGGCGAGATCGCCCTGATAGGTGGCCACCACCTGATCGCGCTGCTGCGCGGAAATAATGCCTTGCTTGTAGAGCGGCAACTCGCGCTCGTAATCCAGCCGCGCCTGGCTGAGGCCGGCCTTGGCCTGCGCCACGCCCGCTTTTTTCGAGACTGCCGCCTGCTGATCCACCTGGATCGTCGCCGAGAGCGCCTGGACATTGGCGCGGGTGTTGGCCAGATTGGCTTCGTCCTGGCGGACGGTATTTTCGTAGATGGTGGGATCAATTTCGGCCAGCAACTGCCCTTTTTTCACATGGGAGTTGAAGTCCACGTACAGTTTGACGATGCGCCCGGAAATCTGTGACCCCACCAGCACCGTGGTCAGCGCGGTCACCGTGCCGGTGGCCTGCACGATCGAAGTCAGGTTGCCGCGTCGGACATTGGCGGTAAAAATCTGCGCCTGCGCCTTGGCAGTCATTCGGTGTATGCCCCAGCCGCCGACCAGGATCACAATCAGAATCCCCGCCTGTACCGAGCGGCTCCGGAGCAATTTTTTGATATTCAGTTTCATTTCCATGGCATCGCAACCCGCCGGGCGAAAGCCGGCAAAGGCCGGCCCAACCGCGTACTATCCCCTCTAACGCTGGCGAAGTGCCAGGGGTTACATCCACTAAGCCGCAAGCAGGAAACGGAAGGCCAGGCCCTGCTTTTCCTCTATCATACTGATGTAGCTGCGGAAGCCTGCCTTCGTCTGCAAACGCCGTGGAAGACTCCGGCACGCCCGCCGCCAATTCGTTCTTTTATGTCCACTATTACCGACATCTCCGGCATTGCCGGCTTTCAACCTGGCAGCCGCCAACCTTCCCGGGCGGCCTCAACGCCCACCCTGGCCGAGGTCGAGGCCGTGTATCGCCGGCCCTTACTGGACCTGATCGAGCAGGCGCACGCCATACACCGCGAATTTCATCCCGAGGGCGAAGTCCAGCTCTGCCAGTTGCTCTCCATCAAGACCGGAGGCTGCCCGGAAGATTGCGCCTATTGCCCGCAAAGCGCGCATTATCAAACCGGGGTCAAGGCCGAGGCCCTGCTCGATGCCGCCACGGTCCTGGACGAAGCCCGGCGGGCGCGGCAGGAAGGAGCGACCCGCTTTTGCATGGGCGCCGCCTGGCGGCAGGCGAAGGCAGGGGCTGATTTCGAGCGGGTGCTGGAAATCGTGCGCGGCGTCGCCGGGCTGGGGCTGGAAGTTTGCTGCACGCTGGGAATGCTCAACCCAGAGCAGGCCAGGCGGCTGGCCGAAGCCGGATTAACCGCCTACAACCACAATCTGGACACCTCGCCGGAATTCTACGACCGCATCATCAGCACCCGGCAATATGAAGACCGGCTGGCAACGCTGGCCCATGTCCGCGACGCCGGCCTCCAGGTCTGCTGCGGCGGGATTCTGGGCCTGGGCGAGAGCGAGTCCGATCGCATACGCCTGCTGCAGGTGCTGGCGTCCCTGCCGGCGCCGCCGGAATCGGTACCGATCAACGCGCTGGTGCCGGTGGCGGGAACGCCGTTGGAGCGGCAGCCGCCGGTCGAGCCGCTGGAGATGGTGCGAATGATCGCCGCCGCGCGCATCTTGATGCCGCGTTCCAAGGTACGGCTCAGCGCGGGGCGGCTGGAACTCACCGACGAAGCCCAGACCCTGTGCTTTTACGCCGGCGCCAATTCGATTTTCATGGGCGAAAAGCTGCTGACTACGCCCAATCCCGTGCCGGACAGGGATTTAGACTTGCTGCGGCGGCTGGGGTTGCGCCCCGAGCCTCCCCACCGCCACGGCGAGCCGCCGCGTTCTGCCGCGGCACCCGCGCCCGGAACCGGCAGCGCCATCACGGCGGCCGAAGCGGAAATGGAAGCCGAACTGGCCCGGCTGGAGGCGCAAAGCCGGCGGCGGCGGCTAGCGCCGGCGGCCGGCGAAGATTTTTGTTCGAACGATTATCTTGGCCTGGCCGACCATGCCGGCATACGGCAGCGCATGCTGGCCGCGCTCGGCCCGGGCGCGCGGCTGGGTTCGGGCGGATCGCGGCTGGTGCGCGGCAATGCGGCGGAATTTGAGCGCCTGGAGGCGCGCATGGCCGCGTTTTGCGGCGCCGAAGCCGCGTTGTTGTTCCCCTCCGGCTACGCCGCCAATATCGGACTGCTGAGCGCGATTGCGCGCCCCGGGGATGTCTTTTTCTCCGACGCCCTCAATCATGCCAGCCTGATTGACGGCATGCGGCTTTCCGGCGCCGAGCGGCGCGTCTTCCCGCATCTCGATCTGCACGCGCTGGAAAGCCTGCTCCGCCGCCCGGTTCCAGCCGGCGGGCGGCGCTGGATCGTGGTCGAATCGTTGTATAGCATGGAGGGCGACCGCGCCCCGCTTGCCGCCCTGGCCAAACTTGCGCGGCAGCATGGCGCGGCGCTGATCGTGGATGAAGCGCACGCCACCGGCATCCTGGGCGGAAATGGCGAAGGCGGGGTGGCGGAAGCCGGCATCGCCGAGGCCGTGCTGGCGCGGGTTCATCCCTGCGGCAAAGCCGTCGGCGCCGCCGGAGCATTCGTTTGCGGCTCGCGCACCTTGTGCGAATGGCTTGTGAACCGGGCGCGGCCTTTCATATACACTACCGCCCCGCCCCCCTGGCTGGCGGTGCAATTAGATGCCGCCCTGGATGTCATCCAAAACGAGCCCTGGCGCCGCCAGCGGGTGAAAGCACTGGCGGCGGAGCTGCGCGCCGCGCTGCATCAAAGCGGCTGCCGGCTGGCCGACGATCATTCCCCCGGGCGCGACCCGGAATCGCCGATCGTGGCGGTGCTGTTCGGCCCGGATCAGGCCGCGGTCGCGGCCGAGCGGCAGCTTGCCGCCGCCGGCTTCGATTGCCGTGCCATACGCCCGCCCACCGTCCCGGAAGGCAGCGCCCGGCTGCGCCTCAGCGTGCACGCCACGCATACGCCGGCCATGCTGGCGCGGCTGGCGGACGAGCTGCGCCGCTGCCTGCCTCTGCCGCCGAGCCACCACCCGCCCTCCTAAGCTTATGAAACACCGTTGGATTCCGTTGCTGCTGCTCACCCTGGTGATTCCGGCGCGGCCTGCCCAGGCCCAGGCGCCGCCCGCCGGCGCCCAAGCCGCCAATCTGGTCTTCATTCCCGCAACCGATCCGGCCTTCAACTACATTGGCCGCTGGGGCGAGTTGAACACCTCGCGCGGGCCGGCCATGGCGACGGTGAATTCCAGTTCCCAAGCCTCTATCCGCTTCAGCGGAGATCGCGTCTATGGCGACTTCGACGTCCGCCATGTGGCCTTCCTGGCGCAGCTTGAAGTTCGCGTGGACGGCGGACGTCGGCGGCTGATCACCATTGATCGCCGCCGCCTCCTTCTCTGCCAGGGCCTTTCCGCCGGCGAGCATCTACTGGATCTGGTGGTGAAGGACGTGGACGAGCGCGGCAACCGCTGGTTTCCGCCTTTTGCCAGTGCCGTTGTCTTCGAGGGACTGGAGGTCGGCCCCGCGGGGCGCGTGGCCGCGCCTGCGATGCTGCCCGCGCCCACGCTGGCTTTTTTCGGCGACTCGATTACGCAAGGCGTGCGCGTGGTGGGCATGCAGATCGGCGTGGCCGGCTCCAATGCGCTCGAAAGCTACGCCTGGCTCTGCGGCGAGGCGCTGCACACCCGGCATTACCAGGTCGCGTTCGGCCGTCAGGGCGTGCTGCGCACCGGCAATGGAGAGGTTCCGCCCGCCACCTTATCCTTCGGCTGGAACTTTGCCGGCTCGGTCGCGAATGAGCCCGCGCCCGATTTCCTGGTCATCAACCAGGGCACCAACGACGGCCGTTATCCGCCGCGGGAATATCTGCAGGCCATGCTCGGCTACCTGCGCGAGATACGGGCATATTACCCGCATGCGAAAATTTTCGTTCTGCGGCCCTTTGGGGGATTCCATGCGGCCGCTGCGGAGCAGGCGGTCAAGCTGACCCACGATGTCAACGTGCATTATGTGGATACCACCGGCTGGCTGAAAAAGGGCGACTTCCGCGACGGCGTGCATCCCAATCGCCGCGGCTCGCAAATCGCCTCCCGGCGCCTGGCCGCGGTGCTCGCCCCCTATATTCGCGCCTGGACGCCGCAACCGTGACCGCGCCTCCGGCGCATGGCTGGTTTATCACCGGCACGGACACCGATGCGGGCAAGACGGTCGTATCCGCCGCGCTGGTTTTGGGTCTGAAGGCCCACTACTGGAAGCCGGTGCAGACCGGATCGCCCACCGACAGCGAATACGTCGCGCAGTGGACAGACATCGGCGCGGAGCGCATCCATACGGAAGCCTGGCGCCTGCCGTTGCCGGCTTCGCCGCACTGGGCGGCGCGGCAGGCGGGGCGGCGGATTGCGCTCGAAGATTTGCGCTGGCCGGAGGCGCCCGCGGAAACGGTCTGGATCGTCGAGGGCGCAGGCGGCGCGCGGGCGCCGCTGAACGAGCGCGAGTGCATGACCGAATTGATGATGCGCCTGGGACTGCCGGCGATCGTGGTGGCGCGGCAGCGGCTGGGCGCCATCAACCATACGCTATTAACGCTCGAAGCGCTCGAGCGGCGCGGCATCGCAATCGCCGGCGTGATTCTCAATCATGGCGGTAGCGGCTGCGTGGCGAACGCCTCCGGGCCGGAGACTTCGATTGCGGCAGACGATCCGCTGGGCGGTAATCGCGGCGCAATCGAGGAGACCGGCGGGGTTCGGGTGCTGGCCGAGCTGCCGCCGATCGCACCGCTCGACCCGCCCCATCTGCAGGCAGCCTACGATCGCTATCTGCGGGCGGCGTTCAGCAATATCCAAGCTTGAAGCCTTTGGCGAATCCGCTTGCCCTTTTGTGTTGGATTGCCGCCATGCTCGCGCAATGCAGTCCAGATTGCCTGGATGCAATCCTATATCATCAATAGGAACTCAAATCAGCCGGATGCGATCATTAAATCCGAACGGTTCATATTTAAGATTCCCGGCTTGGATGCAGATAGGCCGCGCCGCTGAGCGGCGGCAGCTCGAGCCAGGCGCCGCGGGCGTCAATCCGCCGCGGCAGCGCGGCGCCGGGGCCGCGCCAGCGGCGCTCGGCCGAGGCCAGCAGCAGGCGATAGCCGCCGGCTAGAGGAAAGCGCAGCCGCCGCGGTGCGCGGCTGAAATTCAGCAGCACCAGCACCCGGCCCGCGGCGGCCGAAGCCGGCTGCCGCACGATTTGCAGCAAACCACCGCTCCACAGGCGGCAGCGCGCCCGGCCGCCGGCCGCAAGCGCGGCCTGCCGGCGGCGCAGCCGCAACAGTTCCCGGTGAAACTCGAGCAAGGCGCGGTGCGGCTCGATTGCGCGCAGCCGCCAATCGAGCCGGCTGGCGGCAAAGCTGGATTCGGCCTGCGGATCGGGCAGTTGGCCCCAATCGAAGCCGGCGAATTCCGCGCGCCGCCCGCGGCGAACCGCCTCGATCAGCGTGGCGTCGCCATGCTCGATGAAGTATAAAAACGGCGCTGGGTCGCCATATTCCTCGCCCATGAACAGCAAGGGCAGTTGCGGAGCCGCAAACCAGGCCATCGCCGCCAGCTTCAGCGCCTCGAAACCAACCAGGCCGGAGAGGCGCTCGCCGCCGGCGCGGTTGCCGATTTGATCGTGATTCTGGGCAAACACCACGAAACGCTGCGCAGGAAAGCCCCGCGTGGCGTTGCCATGCCGGCGGCGGCGGTAAGCCGAAAATTGGCCCTGGTACACGAAGCCTTGCTCGTAAGCGCGTGCGAGGTCGGCCACGCCGTGGAAATCGCGGTAATAGCCGTTGCGCTCGGCGGTCAAGGCGGTATGCAGGGCGTGATGGAAGTCATCGTTCCACTGCGCCGTCATTCCATAGCCGCCCGCGGCGTGGGGGCGCAGCACGCGCACGTCGTTGAGATTGGATTCGGCCACCACCTGCACGCGGCGGCCGAGGCGCGCGGCTTCCGCCTGCACCGCCGCGCTCAGCTCCGCCAGAAACGGCGTCGCCGAGCGGTCTACAATGCCGTGAATGGCGTCCAGGCGCAGGCCGTCCAGGTGGTAATCCCGCACCCACTCCACCGCGTTGGCGATAAAAAAGCGGCGCACCTGATCGCTTTCCGCGCCGTCGAAGTTCAGGGCGGCGCCCCACGGGGTTTTATAGATTGCGGTGAAATAAGGGCCGAAGTCGGCGAGGTAGTTGCCTTCCGGGCCGAGATGGTTATAGACGACATCGAGGAAGACGGCCAGGCCGGCGCGATGGGCGGCGTCCACCAGGCGCAGCAGGCCGGCGGCGCCGCCATAGGAGTGCTGCGCGGCATAGGGAAAAACGCCGTCGTAGCCCCAGTTGCGGGTGCCGGGAAACTGCGCCACCGGCATCAACTCGATCGCGGTAATGCCCAGGTCGCGCAGCTCGGGCAGGCGAGCGTGCATGGCGTCGAAATCGCCGGCGGGGGTAAATGTGCCCACATGCAGTTCGTAGAAGACCAGATCGGCAAGCTCGCGCCCGCGCCAGCCGCGATCGCGCCAGGGATGGGCGAGGCTGACGACCGACGACGGGCCGTGTACGCCTTCGGGCTGGGAACGCGAGGCCGGATCGGGGCGCCGCCGCCCGTCGGGAAAGCGGTAGCAGTAGCGGCAGCGGCGCGGCGCCGGCAGCAAGCGTCCGGCAAAATAGCCATCGCCCGCGCTGGGCAGCGCGAAGCGCCGGCCGCTGCCGGCCAGCTCGAGCTCGAGCTGGGAAGCGTATGGCGCCCAGACGCGGAAGGTGCAGCCGCCGCCGGCGTCGAGGACAGCGCCCAGCGGACCCTCGGCGGAAGCAGGCAGAATCCGCATACGACGATTATGCGGCGGCCGCAGGCAGCCCGGTTGTTTGAGGCTTAAAACGCGGCGCTGCCGCCGACGAAGCGGCACGGCCGCCACCCCGGCCAGTCGTTGGCCATTGACCAGGAGCGCTCATCCACGTCCGGTAAACCGGCAATCCATTGAGCGAAGAAAAGGTCTTCAAAGCACATCCGCACCTGGGCATGCAACCCTTCCTGGCGAAGGAAATCGCGCGCGCTCAAGTTGCCCGGCGCGGCCACGCAGGGTTTGATGGAGATTTATTTGGTTTTGGGCCGGGGTTTGGGGTGTGGGTAAGCGCGCCACAACTCGCCGGGGCCGGTATTGGTCAAGCGGGGCGAATTCCACCGCACGTCATCGAGGCTGGCGGCAACGATATTGGCGATCAGCAGGCGGAGCCGGATCAGCGGATCGCGGCCCGCGAGCGGCTGCGGATGGCAGCGGCTGGTCAGCATGATCAGGTATGTCTGGGTGGAGGGATCTATCCAGATCGAAGTCCCGGTCCAGCCGGTATGGCCAAAAGAGCCGAAGGGGAAGAGCACGCCGCGGTTGGTGAAGGAAGAATCCACGTCCCAGCCCAGGCCGCGCAGATCGGGATTGCCCGGCGGGGACTGCGGAGTGGTCATCTTCAACACCGCCAGCGGGCCCAGGATGCGCACCCGGCGGGCGGCGATTTTGCCGCCGCGCTGGCGGCGCACCGTCAGCACTCCGCCATTCAGCAGCGTCTGCGCGTACAAGCCTAAATCATGCGCGTCGGAAAACAGCCCCGCCATGCCGGATACGCCGCCCATGGCGGCGGCGGTGGGGTCGTGCACCTCGCCCCAGCGCAGATGGCCGTCAATCAATTGCGTGGGCGCGATGCGCCGGCGCAGCGCGCGCGGCGGGTTGAACATCGTATCGCGCATGCCCAGCGGGCCGAAGATGTGCCGCTGATCGTAAACGTCGAGCGGCTGTCCGCTGAGCCGCTGCACCAGGTAGCCCATCACGATGAAGTTGATGTCGCTGTAAACGAACTTCTGGCCCGGCGGGTTGATCAGCCGCGCCTGCTCGATTAACTGCAAGGCGGCGGGCAGGCCGTGCCAGGGCACATTTACGTTTTGATTTTCAGGCCAGCCGGGAAAATGCGTCGGCGGCAGATGCAGCAGCTCCAGCAGCACCGGGCTGGGGATATCCGGCGGCAATCCGGAAAAGTGCGTCATCAGCTCGCGGATGGTCAATGCGCCTTTGCCGTTATCGGCAAAAGCCGGCCAATAGCGCGAAACCGGGTCGTCGAGGCGCAGGCGGCCTTCGGATAGCAATTGCATCACTGCCGGGGTGGTGGCGATCACCTTGGTCAGCGAGGCCAGATCGAAGATGGTGTCATAGCGCATCGGCGCCGGGGAAGGCAAAATGCGGCGGCTGCCGAACACTCCCTGATAAACGATCTGGCCGCGGTGCGCGGCTAAAATAACCGCGCCGGGAAAAGCCCCCCGGGCGATGGCGCGCTCGACCAGCGGCGCAATATGGCCTAGCAGGGCGCGGTTGACATGGGGCACGGGCGGCATCACCACCCGGCGTGCGCCCGGCGGGAAGGTGCGCACCGGCGGTGGGGCCTGGGCCAGGACAAGCGCAGCTAGGGAAAGCAAAAGGCAGGCCGCCAGCGCGGTCCGGCGCAGAGGTGAGAGAGCCGAAGTAGGCATGACCGTCACAGAGTAGCGCAGACCGGCGAGCGAAGGAAAATGGCGAACGCCCGCCTACGCCCGGCGCAGGTTCGAAAAAAAAGGCCGCCGACAGCATTGATTCAAGAGGGCGTGCGGCGCTGCCTTTCAAAGCATGCGGGGCGAGCCGAGCGACGTTTACCTTCGCCCGTCACGATCAAACCAATCCCGGCCTTGTCACTCGATTCCGGCAGAGTCATCCTTCAGTGACGCCGGCAGCTTGGCGGCAATTTTTCACTTGCCGCCACGCGTAAACACCTGATTTTAAATTCCTAAGAGGGTGTGCGGCGGCAACGCAAGCAATTTGACAAAAATCCCTTCGCAGCGCCTGCCAATTCCAGGCTTCTGTCTTCATCTGGCTTTGAAATCAAGCCTGTCCAACGCTATCCGGCCCAACGCCCGGGGGTTCAGCGGCGGGGCGCCGGAGCGGGCGCGGCGTCGCGGCGGGGCGCGGCGGCGGCGTCCGCCGCCGCCGGGCGGGCAGCCGGCTCCGGCGCGGGAGCGGCGCCGTGCGCCAGGCCAAGCTTCTGCCGCAGCTCTTGCTCGAGGCGCTGCGCCAGCGGCGGGTTTTCGCGCAGAAACTGCTTGG
>JAJYIU010000037.1 GCA_021789895.1 Acidobacteriota bacterium
GGGCGAGGCCGCGGACCGCTCCGCCCGAACCCACCGCGCCGCCGCCCGCGCTGCCGCCGGCGCCGCCACTCCCCGCCGCAGCCGTAAGTAAGCCATGGCCGAAGAATTCGTCCACCTGCACGTGCACTCCGATTATTCGCTGCTGGATGGCGCCTGCCATATCCCCGACCTGATCCAGCGGGTCAAGCAACACGGCATGAAGGCGGTGGCGCTCACCGATCATGGCAACCTCTTCGGCGCGGTTGCGTTTCACGAAGCCGCCCGCGCCGCCGGCGTGCAGCCCATCCTGGGCTGCGAATTGTACGTCTGCCGGCAGGGCGATCACCGCGCCGCCGCCGACAACGACAGCGGCTACAACCACCTGGTCGTGCTGTGCGAAAACGAAACCGGTTACCGCAACCTGGTCAAGATCGTGACCGAGGCCAGCCTGCACGGCTTTTATTACAAGCCCCGCATCAGCAAAGCCTTTCTGGCCGGGCACAGCGCCGGATTGATTGCCCTTTCCGCCTGCGTGAAAGGCGAAGTCCAGGAACGCTTGCTCGAAGGCCAGCCGGAAAAAGCCTGCGCCGCCGCCGCCGAACTGCGCGACCTGTTCGGCCCGGGCAACTTTTATCTCGAAATCCAGGACCAGAATCTGGAGCTGGAGCAGCGCATCCGCGACCCGTTTTTGCAGCTGGTGGAGCGCACCGGCCTGCCGCTGCTGGCCACCAACGATTGCCATTATCTCGACCACGCCGACGCCGCCGCCCATGACGTGCTGCTGTGCATCCAGACCGGCAAGCGCATCGAAGACCGCGGGCGGATGCGCTTTTCCAGCGATCAGTTCTATCTCAAAACTCCGGCCGAAATGGCGCAGGTCTTCCGCGGCCTGGAGCCGGCCCTGCGCCGCACCCTGGAGGTGGCCGAGCGCTGCCAGTTGCGGCTGCAGCCGGTGACCAATCCCTTTCCCGAATTCAATGTGCCGGAAGGCGAAACCCTCGACAGCTATCTCGCCGCCATCGCCCAGGCCGGCTTGGAGGCGCGCGCCGCGCGCATTGACGAACGCCGGCGGCGCGGGCTGGTGCGCCATCCCCCGGAAGCCTACCGCGAGCGGCTGCGGCACGAGCTCGCCGTCATCGGCCAGATGCGCTACGCCGGCTATTTCCTCATCGTCTGGGATTTCATCCGCTATGCCCGCGAGCAGGGCATCCCGGTGGGCCCGGGACGCGGCTCCGCCGCCGGCAGCCTGGTCTCCTACGCGCTCGGCATCACCGACCTCGATCCGCTCGAGCACGTCTTGCTGTTCGAACGCTTCCTCAACCCCGAGCGCGTTTCGATGCCCGATATCGACGTGGATTTCTGCATGGAGCGGCGCGACGAAGTGATTGACTATGTCACCCGCCGCTACGGGCGCGACAACGTCTCGCAGATCATCACCTTCGGCACCCTGGGCGCCAAGGCGGCGCTCAAGGATGTCGGCCGCGCCCTCGACATGCCCTACGGCGAGGTGGACCGGCTGGCCAAGCTGGTGCCCAACCAGCTCAACATCACCCTCGAACAGGCGCTCGCGCAGGAGCCCGATCTGCGCCGCCTGCAGCAGCAGGATGCGCGCGTGCGCCAGATTTTCGAGCATGCCTGCCGCCTCGAAGGCCTGGCTCGCCATGCCGGCATGCATGCCGCCGGCGTGGTGATCTCCCCCCGCCCGCTCGCCGAGCTGGTGCCGCTGCACCGCACCGCGCGCGCGGAAATCGTCACCCAATATGATTTGAACGGGCTGGAGAAGCTGGGCCTGCTGAAGATGGATTTCCTCGGCTTGACCACGCTCACCATCCTGCAGGAAGCCGAGCGCCTGATCCAGATTCACCGCGGCCTGCGCATTGATTGGGACCAGATCCCCGAAGACGACGCCGCCACCTACGACTTGTTCGAGCGCGGCCAGACCAGCGGCGTGTTCCAGTTCGAGTCGCCGGGCATGCGCGACATCCTGCGCCGCTATCGCCCGCGCCAGCTCAGCGATCTGACCGCGCTCAACGCCCTCTACCGTCCGGGGCCGATCCAGGGCGGCATGATTGACGATTTCATCGAGCGCCGCCACGGGCGCCGACCGATCCAGTACGAGCTGCCCGAGCTGGAGCCGATCCTGGCCGAAACCCTGGGCGTCTTTGTCTATCAGGAGCAGGTGATGCAGGCGGCCCACGTCCTGGCCGGCTATTCGCTGGGCGAAGCCGACCTGCTGCGCCGCGCCATGGGCAAGAAAAAGCCGGAAGAAATGAAGCGCCAGCGGGAAAAATTCAGCGCCGGCGCCCGCGCCCGCGGTCTCGAGCGCGCGGCGGTGGAGCGCATCTTCGACCTGATGGCCCAGTTCGCCGGCTATGGCTTCAACAAAAGCCACGCCGCCGCCTATGCCGTCATCGCCTACCGCACCGCCTATTTGAAAGCTCATTATCCGGTGGAGTTCATGGCCGCGCTGCTGAGCCTGCAGCTCGGCGACAGCGACGGCATCGTCAAGTACATTGGCGAGTGCCGGGAAATGCAGATTCCGGTGCTGCCCCCCGACATCAACGTCAGCGATGCGCGCTTCACCCCGCAAGGCCCGGCGATCCGCTTCGGGCTGGAGGCGGTCAAGAACCTGGGCGCGCAGGCCGCCCGCTCGCTGTTGGAAGCGCGCGAGGCCGGTGGCCCCTTTCGCAGCCTTGACGATTTTTGTGGCCGCGCCGGCCGCATGTTCAATCGCCGGGTGCTGGAAAGCCTGATCAAGGGCGGCGCCTTCGATCGCTTCGGCACGCGCGCCGGCCTGGTGGCCGCGCTCGACGGCGTGCTCGAAGCGGCGCAAAAACAGCAGCGCGACACCGCCATCGGACAGCCCGGCTTGTTCCTGCAATTCGACACCGGCGACGCGCCCGCGGCCCCGCCCGCCGCCTCCGTGCCGGAATGGGACGAGGCGCAGCGCCTGCAATTCGAGCATGAAGTGCTGGGGCTTTACGTCAGCGGCCATCCCCTCGACCGCCATGCCGAGCTGTTGCAGGAACTGGAGCCGGATCGGTTGGATCGTCTGCAGCAAAAATCCGCCGGCGATCCCGTGCGGCTGGCGGGATTGTTGGCCCAGTTGCAGGTCAAACGCAATAAAAAAGGCGACGCCTGGGCGATCGTGCGCCTGGAAACCCGGGACGGCGGCCTGGAGTGCCTCTGCTTTGCCGAAGCTTACCGGCGCATGAGCGAAGCGCTGCGGCTGAGCGTGCCGGTCTGGGTGCGGGGCAGGCTGCTGGCGGATGAGGGCGCGCCCCGCCTGCAGCTTGAAGAAGTCGCCGAGTTGAGCCGCCAGCGCCCCCGCCTGCCCCGCCAGGTGACGGTGCAATTGGAGCTGGATGCGCTGGCGCCGGATACCATCGAGGAACTGGGACGGCGGCTTTCCGGCCCCGCCGGGCCCACCCGGGTGCGGGTGCAGTTGCGCTCCGAGCGCGAGGGATTTCTCCAGGTGCTCGAACTCCACCAGGGCATCGCGGCCAATGCCGCCTGGCGCCGCCGCGTCGCCGAACTCTGCGGCGAGCCGGCGGTGGCGCGAATGGAATGAATATGGCAGACCTGCCCTCCAGCTCCAACCCGGCCTGGCAGCGCGTGGAACTGGCCCGCCACCCGCAGCGGCCTTCGTTCCTGGATTTCGTGCGCGAGTTGTGCTCCGATTTCTTCGAGCTGCACGGCGACCGTCGTTTTGCCGATGACGAGGCGCTGGTCGGCGGCATCGCGGCGTTTCGCGGCCGCCAGGTGCTGGTGCTGGGCCAGCAGCGCGGGCACGATATCAAGGAACGCATCCGGCGGAACTTTGGCCAGGCCAAACCCGAAGGCTACCGCAAGGCCTTGCGCCTGATGCGCCTGGCGGAAAAATTCCATCGCCCGATTCTGACCTTCGTGGATACCCAGGGCGCTTATCCCGGCATTGATGCGGAAGAACGCGGGCAGGCGGAAGCCATTGCCTTCAATCTGCGCGAAATGGCCCGCCTGCGCGTGCCGGTGGTCGCGACCATTATCGGCGAGGGGGGCAGCGGCGGCGCGCTTGCCATCGCCCTCGCCAACCGGGTGTTGATGCTGGAAAACGCGATCTATTCCGTCATCAGTCCCGAAGGCTGCGCTTCCATCATGTGGCGCGACCCGGCGAAAAAAGAAACTGCCGCCGCCGCCCTGCGCCTGACCGCGCCCGAGTTGCTCGAGCTGAAGCTGATTGACGAAGTCGTGCCCGAGCCGGAAGGCGGCGCCCATAACGACCCCGCCCGCGCCGCCGCCTGGCTCGGCGAAGCCCTGGAACGCACCCTGAACCAGCTCGATGCCGCTGCCGACCTGCCCGGCCAACGCTATCAACGCTGGCGCCGCATGGGTCAGTTTTTTGACGAGACCGCCTGAAGCGCCCCCGATTCATTCCCCACCCATTTCGAACCTTTTCCCTTCCCTCCTTTTTTTTCGCTCCTTTTTAGTCCTTCTCCCCATTTTCCTTCCCGCTTTGCCCATCTTTTCCCCTCTCTCGCCCGGCATGCTTGAATCATGCTCGCTCCCGCCAATTTCCTCGAATCCTTCTGCCGCGCCTGCCGCCGCGGCCTGAATAGCGCCATTTACCGCCTGGAATCGGAAAACCCGGAAGAAACCGCGCGTGCCCGTCTCGCCTTGTTGCAATGGCAATGGCGGCTGCGTCAAATCGAGGCGCTGTTTTCCGCGCCTTCTACGCAGGCGCCGCGGCGTCTGCCGCTGGCCGGCTTGCTGGAAGCGGTTCAGTGGGTGGGCTCGCTGGCTTCCCCGCCGCTGCCTTTGCGCTTGACCCCGAGCGCCTGGCCGGCGGTGGAAATCAGCGGCGCTCCCGGCGCGCTCGGGTCGGCCCTGCTGGCGCTTTGCGCTCATTGGCAGCGGCTGGGCGCGGCGGAAGTGCATGCCTCGCTCGAAACCGGGCGCCGCTCCCCGCAAGGCCCCGTCGTCTGGCTTGAACTCCTGCCCCGCGGCATTCCCGCTCGCGATATCCTCCCCCGCCCGCGTGAAGCTGAGCGGCTGCGCCAGGCTGGCGCGCTGCACCTCGGGCTGGCGCCGTCATCGGGCGCCTTGTGCATTCAGCTCCGCCAGCTCTACCGCCTGCGCATCCCCCAGCCTCGGCCGCTTCCGGAGAGCCGCCAGCCTCTGCGGCTGCTGGTGCTTTCGGCCGATGTCGCCCTGGCCGAATGGCTGTGCGATCGCCTGGGACGCCGGCGCTGCTTCTGCCTCCCGGCCCGAAGCTGGCATGAAGGCCGCCTGCTGCTTGGCGCCCGCGACTTCGGCCTGGTCGTTTATGACTGGAATTGGCCCTCCTCGCTCCCCGGCGCCGTTTTCCACTGGCTCGTGCGCCATCGCCCCCAACTGCTGTCCCGCCTCCTTGTCCTGACCGATCCGCAGCCCTCTCCAGATTTTTTACAACGATTAGACCGGTATCGCGTCTGCTCGGCCGCCACTCCCTTGTCCGCGGACGCGCTGGCAGCCGCCTGGAGCAAAATTTACCCGCAACCCGCAGAAATTACCCGGGCCTATGCGAAAAAAATTGCGCCTGCTGATCTCTCAGACGAAAGTCAAATATAAGAATATCTGTGGCTTACATCTTTTTTGGCATTTGGCACGCCGGCTGCAAAGCATAGAGCAGACGAAGTGGCGCAACCGAGAAAAACCCCGGTCATTGGCCGGGGTTTTTCTTTTCTTGCAGCCGGCCCGGCATGATTGCCCCCGCGCGGTTCCCGCTCTGAAAGCATCCCAAAAGCTATGCGTTGGGTGGTTTTCGGCCTGTCGTTGTCCTCGTCCTGGGGAAACGGCCAGGTCACCACGATGCGCGGCATTTTGGGTGAGCTGGCGCGCCGGGGCCATCGGGTGCGCTTTTATGAGCGCGACCTGCCTTATTACCGCCGCCATCGCGACCGGATAAATTTCGGCGCGCTCGAGCTGGTGCTCTATGCCAACTGGATGGAAGCCCGCCAGGAGGCGCTGGCGTCGGCCGCCGCGGCCGATATCGTGCTGTTTACCTCATTTTGCCCGGAAGGCGCCCGCATCCAGCAGGAATGCTTTGCCCGCTGCCGCAACTGCATCGCCTTTTACGATCTGGATACTCCGGTGACGTTGGCCGGCCTGCGCCGCCGGGAACCGCGCATTCTGGATTACCTGCTGCCCGCCCATATCCCGCAGTTCGCGCGCTATTTCAGCTTCAGCGGCGGGCCGATTCTTTCCGAACTCATCCGTGATTGGGGTGCGCGCGGCTGCCAGGCGCTGTACCTGGGCGTGGACCCGGAGCGCTTCCGGCCTTTGCCCGCGCAGGCGGAATTCCGCTGCCGCCTCGGCTTTGCCGGAACTTACGCTGCCGACCGCCAGGCGAAGCTGGAACGGTATCTGCTCGCGCCGGCCCGGCATCGCCCGGAATGGAAATTCCTGCTGGCCGGGGCGCAATATCCCGCCACGCTCGCGCTGCCGCCGAATCTGGGCTTTTTCGAGCATCTGCGCCCCGACGAACTGCCCGCTTTTTACAGCTCTTGCGATTGGGTGCTCAATCTGACCCGTGGCGAGATGTGCGCCGCCGGCTATTCGCCCTCCGCCCGTTTGTTCGAGGCCGCCGCGTGCGGGGCGGCGATGCTGAGCGATGCCTGGCCGGGGCTGGAAGATTTTTTCCGTCCCGGCGAGGAGGTCGTCATGCTCGAGGATGGCGGTGGCCTGGAACAGGCACTACGGATGCCGCCGCGCGCGCGGCGTGCGCTCGGCCGCCGGGCGCGGCGGCGGGTGCTGGCGGAACACAGCCTCGAAGCGCGCGCGCGCCAATTGCTCGCCGCCCTGGGCGCTTCGCCGTGACCCCCGCTATCCGGAATGGCGTATGTGCATGACGTCGCCGTCCTGCACGAGATAGTCCTTGCCCTCGAGCCGCAGCCAGCCATGCTCGCGCGCCGCGGCTTCGCTGCCCGCCTCCAGCAGGCGCTGCCATTCGATCACCTCGGCGCGTATGAAGTGGTGCGACAGGTCGGTATGGATCACGCCGGCAGCATCCAGCGCGCGCGTGCCGCGGGCGATGGTCCAGGCGCGGCACTCATCCTCGCCGGCGGTAAAAAACGAGATCAGGCCCAGCAAGTCGTAGATCGCCCGCGCCATTCGCACCAGCCCCGGTTCCTGCAGCCCGTAGCCGGCGAGAAAATCTGTCCGCTCGGCCTCCGGCAGCGCGGCAATTTCGGCTTCCAGCAGGGCGCATAATGCCAGGCCGTGGGTCCGGGGCTTCGCCGCGATGAGCGGCTGCAACCGGTAGCGTTCCAAAGCGTTGCCAAGGCCTGCGGTCTCCTCCTCCCCCAGGTTCAGCAGATACAGAATCGGCTTTCGGCTGAGGAACTGGAAGCCGCGCAGGCGTTTGCTTTCCTCCGCCGTCAGTTCCAGCTCGCGCAGGGGTTTTTCCGCTTCCAATTGAGCTTGCAGCCTCGCCAGCAATTCCGCTTCCTGCTCCAGCGCCGGGCTTTTCTGTTTTTTCAGGTCGAGCAGGACGCGCTCGCGCCGTTTTTCCACCTGGTTGAGGTCATTGAAAATGAGATCGAACTCCAGTTCCCGCACCTCGGCCAGCGCCGCTTCCGGGGAGCGGCCGCCGCCGAAGGCGCCGATCACGTGTGCCAGCGCATCCACGTCGCGCAGCGCCTGGATGCCGGTGCCGGCGCGTAGCGAAGCCGGGGTCAACGCCGCCAGGTCAATCAATTCCAACGTGGCGTGTGTCGTTTTGCGGGGCTGGTAATGCTGCGCCAGCCGCTCCAGGCGGGCATCCGGCAACACCGCCACGCCCACCCGGTCTTCATGCCGGAATTCTCCCGGCGCCCGCCCGGTCAGCAGGTTGAATAAGCTGGTTTTGCCCGATTGCGGCAGGCCGATGATGCCGGTTTGCATGGATCTCTTTCCTCTCCCGGGGATGGGCGGGCCAGCCGAAGGCTGGGAAGTTCTATAATACGTATAGGGTCAGGGTCAGGAAAGGAAGTCCATGATATTTGCCTCCGATCAGCGTATTCGACATGCCGCTTACGGCAACGGGACCATTATTCATTCCGATGACCAGCGGACAGAGATTCAATTCGATCAACACGGCCGCAAGAAGTTCGTGACCCGGATCGTACAGTTGGAAACCAGCGATGTACCTGCCCCGGCACGGACCCAACGCCGCAGCCGGAAGAAAAATGCTTGAGCAGGAGCCGTTTAGGTCCCCTGCAAAGACAACGATTGCCTGCTCGCCAGCTTCTAAACTGTATGGTACGATGGCGCCGAAGTGGCGCCGCGGGTAGGCATGTCGGCCTCGGTACGCGTCCCGTATGCAAGCCACCTGCTTCAACGGACGGGCCAAGCAGCCAAGGAGCCAAGCGTGAGGCAGCAGCCGGCCGTCAGTAAACGCATTGCCCCCGATTTCGAGGATGAGGCGCAAGCCATCGCCCTGGCGCAGCACGGCCGGGCGGATGCGTTCGAGCACCTCTATCAGTTGCACAAGCGCCGCGTCTATTCCCTTTGCCTGCGCATGACCGGGAATACCGCCGAAGCGGAAGATCTGGCGCAAGAGGCTTTTCTGCAGCTCTTTCGCAAGATTGGCACTTTCCGGGGTGAAAGCGCCTTCTCGACCTGGCTGCACCGGCTGGCGGTCAATGTGGTTTTAATGCACCTGCGTCGCAAGGGACTGCCGGAAGTTTCGCTGGAAGAAACTCTGCAGCCGTTGCAGGAGGACGGGCCCAAGCGCGACATCGGCGAACGCGACAAAAACCTGGTCGGCTCGCTCGACCGCGTCAATTTGGAACGCGCCATCGAAAGCCTGCCTCCCGGTTACCGGACGATTTTCGTGTTGCATGACATGGAAGGCTATGAACACAACGAAATTGCCGGCATGATGGGGTGCTCCATCGGCAATTCCAAATCTCAACTGCATAAGGCGCGAATGAAACTGCGCGATCTGCTGCGCGCGCCTCATCCGCACCGCGGAGCGAGGGAATAGTTTCATGGCTTCGGAGAAATCCACTCGTATGAATTGCGAAGCCCTGCAGGCATCGCTTGAAACCCTGGGAGACTGGCGCTGGTCGCCGGCTGCCCAGCAACATCTGTCCGAATGCGCCGCGTGCCGTATCCTGGTGCACGATCTGGAACTGTTGGCGCATAAGCTGCGCCAGCTCAACGCGCCCGAGCCCAGCCCCGCTCTGTGGGAAAGGATCCGTTTTCAGCTGGAATTGGAAGGCATCATCCATCCTCTGCCGCAAGCGGAACCGGTGGCGGCTGCGCCGCTGCCCGCCCCGCCCAAGCCCCGCGGCAACAGTTCCCGCACCAGCCGCAGCCGGGCCTGAGCCTTCCCGGCCGTCCCCCCGGCTGCCGCTCGTGCCCGGCCGGCCGGAGTGCCCGCCGCGCTTTTCCCGCCGCTCCTGCTTTTGCCCCTCACCCCTGCCCGCCTGCCGCTTCACCGCCGCGATAAACTGAGCACATGCCCGACGCTCCCCTGGTCCTGGTCGGCTTCATGGGCTGCGGCAAGTCCACCATCGGCCGCCGCCTGGCCCAACGCCTGGGCTGGTATTTCTGCGATCTGGATGAAAAGATCGAATCCGAATTCGGCATGGATATCCCGGCGATTTTCGCCCGCTGCGGCGAATCCGCTTTCCGCCGCAGCGAACAGGAAATCCTGGATCGCTGCCTGGAGCGGGCCGCCGGCGGGCAAAAGCTGGTCCTGGCCTCCGGCGGCGGCACCTTCGCCCAGCCTGCCAACTTCCAGCGCATTCAACAGTGCGCGGTCAGCATCTTCCTTGAAGTCCCGCTGGAGCAGTTGCTGCTGCGCTGCGCGCAAATGACCAACCGTCCCTTATTTCGCGATGTGGATAGTTTTCAGGCGCTCTATCGCCAGCGCTTGCCCTACTACCGCCAGGCGCACCGCTCCATCGCCTGCGGCGCGCTCGAACCGGAAGCGATTGTGGACCGCATCATTGCTGAAGTTCAGGCTGCGGCGGCGCCCGCGGCCGGGCGTATCCATCCGTGAGCCGCGCGCATCGCGCGGGCCTCGCCGCCGCCGCCATCCTGCTGGCCGCCGTGTCTGCCGGCGCGCAATTTCCGCCGCCGGCGGCTTGGCGCTGCCAGGCGCGCCTGCTCTGGGCGCCCGACGCGCCCCGCCGCTTGCGCGTGCGCCTGCGGCTGTTCGCCCCGCCCGGCGCTCGCCGGCTTAGCTTCCGCCTGGCGCCCGGATTCCAGCTCCTGGCCCTCCGCCGGCAGGGACAGGCCGTGCCGCTGCCCCCGCCCGGCAACGGCCTCTACCGTTTGCAACTGGCCGCCTCCCCGGCAGCCCCGTCTTCCCGTAACCCGCCGGCGCTGCAACTGGATTATGCCGGTATCCTGTCCCCTTCCGTCCAGGCCGGCCGGGAAGGGCTGGTGCTGCGCCGCCGCAACTGGCTTCCCCGCTTCGCCCCGCGCCTCCTGTTCGCCGCCGCACTGCGGCTCCAGCTCCCAGCCGGATGGAAACTCTTCACCCGCGGCCAGCAGGTTTCCGCCAGCAATGACGGATGGCAAAACTGGACCGACTCCCAGCCGGGATATGACTGGCGGATCGTGCTCGCCCCGCGCTTGCAATCGTGGGAGCAGCAGGTTCCCGGAGCGGTGCTCGTTTCCGCCGGCGACGCGGCGCTGCCGCCGGCCGCCCGGGCCAGCCTGCGCCGCCTGGGTCGCGACCTGCTGGCCGCCTACTCCAGTTTTGCAACCCGCTATGGCCGCCCGCGCCCGCTCTGGATGATGCGCCTCTGGGTGGTCTCCGCGCCCGCTTGCCGGGCCGGCGGCGATGCCGGATTGCTTTGGGTTTCCTCGGCCTGCCTGATGCCCCCGCCCGCGCCTCCGGGCGGCGATCCGGACGCAAGCGGCGCTGCCGGCGGCGATCCGCCTCTGGCCGTGGAATTGAAATTGACGCGCCGGCTGGCGGCTTACTGGTGGCGCGCGCCGCAGTGGCGTCGTTTCCGTTGGCTGCGCCGCGGGGGAGAATTGCAGATGGCGCTCGTGGCCCTGCGCCGCTTTCGCGGCCGGCGCGCGCGCTGGCAGGCGCTGGCGCTGCTGCAAGCGCTGGCGCGGCAGGCCCGCCGGCCGCTGCTGCCGTCGAACCCGCCGCCGCGGCTCACCCGCTTTCAGGCCGCTCGCGCCGCGCTGGTGTTGAATGCCCTGCGGCTGGAAATCGGTCCCTTCTTGTTCCGCCGCCTGCTCGCCGCGGCCGTCGCCGCTCCCGCGGCGGGCGCGGCTTCCGGCGGCCCGCCGGCGGATCCGCCCCTCGCCGCCCCGCCCGCGCCGCGCTTCTGGCTGGCCCGCTTGTCCCGCTTCACCGGCGCCCGCTGGGGCTGGTTCTGGCGCCAGTGGCTGACGTCCAGCCGCCTGCCGCTCATACAGTTCGGGTGGCGGCGGGTGCGGCTGCCGCTGAGCGGGCCCGCTGTCCAGCTTTGGGTTCGACAGCCCCGCCTGCCCTTTACCTTCCGCGCGCCCATCCTGATCCGGACCACCGCCGGCCGCGTCTACTGGCAGGCCATCGCGGTGCACAACCGCAGCACGATTCTCGCCGTCCCGGTGCCCGGCCGGGTGCTCCAGGTGAGCTTCGATCCGCACCGGGAGCTGCCGCGGGCCGCGCCGGCGCGCTAAGCGAATCAGGCGGCTTCGATCACCATCCTCAAGGTGCGATGCCGGCGAATCACCTCCGGCGTCAGCCGCTTGTGCAGGTACATCTTCGAATCGCCGTTGTCCAGCCGGCTGCGCTCGAACTTCAATACGTCGAAGTGCAGATGATCGAGCGTGGCGCGCATCGCGTAAAACTTGTTTTTGGTCTTGACCACCAGCTCGTCGTAGGCATTGCGCAGCGCCCACTCCTCCTGCTGTTCGGTCAGCGCGCGGTAATGTCCCTGCCCGCGCCATTCCTTGCGGGTGCCCCCGATCCAGCTATAGAAAATGCGCCGCTCGCGGATGTCGAGGCAGTCGGAGAGCCGCTGTTGCAGATCCTGCAGCGGCGGGTCGGGTTCCAGCGGCCGCAGCTCGTGCCCGACTTTGAACGCTACCGGAATGGTGTGCTCGGGATCGTCCACCGCCGGCGCCAGCGAGATCAGGATCAGATGCTCGCGGCCGCGCAGGCGGCGCGTGATTTCGGCGGCGGTCTTGCGATCGCGAAATTCCTCGAAATACTGCTCCATGTACTCGATTTCGAGGCTGCCGCGCTCCAGGGAATACTGCTGGATCAGATGGGACATGCGCTTGAGCGGAACCGTATGCGTTCCGCCTCAGCCAGACTAGCGGTCCCCGCGGCGGCTTGCAAGTGGAAGCGCGTCCTCGCCGGTAAGCGCCGCGGCGGCGACCGGCTGCCAGCCCAGGTACCGCCCCAGTTCCGGGTCGAAGAAATCGCGCAACACCGCCGCCGCCCCGGCCTGGCGCAGCGCGTCGGCCGGATAGGTGGTCGCCAGCGCCAGGCAGGGGGCTCCGGCGGCGCGGGCCGCGGCGATGCCCGCCAGCGCGTCTTCAAACACCACGCAGTCGCGCGCCTCGGCCCCCAGCCGCGCCGCCGCCGTCAGGTAAATCTCCGGGTCGGGCTTTCCCTGCCTGACGTCTTCTTCCGCCAGCACCTGGTCGAAGCGGTGTTCCAGCCGCAGCGCCTCCAGCACGCGCCGCACATTGTGGCCGGGGGCGGAACTGGCCAGCGCGGTGGGTATGCCGCGCCGCCGCAGCTCGGCTAAAAACGGGCGCAGCCCGGGCAGCGGCTCCAGCCCCGCGCCGACCCGCCGCCAATAGCCGCTTTCCAGCTCCCAGCTCAGCCGCTGCAATTCCCCGCCTGCGATCGGGCGGCCGAACAGTTCCGGAATCAATTCGCGGTTGCGCCGTCCAAAGGTGCGCTGCGCCGGATACGTCTGGCAGGCGTCCGGGTGGGCGCGAACGAATTCGTTCCACGCCGCTGCGTAGAGCCGGCTGTTGTCAACGAGCACGCCGTCCATGTCGAACAGGACGGCGCGGGGAGAGGCGGCAAGCGTCATCTTTCAGTATAAAGTCCCGCCGGCGGTCGCGAACCCTGATTTTGCCCGCGCTCCGCGCTAATTTTTAAATGCGCTGGATACGGATTATCAATTCACCTTGCCCGCGGCGCGGCTCCGGGCATCGGCTATGCTGGACGCATAGCCCCGCGCCGGCGATGCCCCGGGCGGGCATTCTGCATGAAGGACAGTCATGAACCGGATCATCAAGGAACGCCTTTTTACCCCCGGCCCGACCGCGCTGCTGCCGCAATCCATGGCGGCGATGGCGGCCATGCATCAGCATCACCGCACGGCGGAGTTCCGCCAGTTGCTGCGCGGCGTGCTGGATCGCCTGCAGGCTTTTCTCCAGACCCGGCAGGAAGTGCTGCTGCTCGCTTCCTCCGGCACCGGCGCGATGGAAGCCGCGCTGGCGAATTCGCTGTCGCCCGGCGAGCGCGTGCTGGTGCTCAGCGCCGGCAAGTTTGGCGAGCGTTGGGAGAAAATGGCCGCCGCTTTCGGCCTGGATGTGGTCAAGCTCCGCTTGCCCTATGGTGAAAGCTTTACCGCCGCGCATTTGCAACCGGAGCTGGAATCCGGGCGCGATTTTGCCGCCGTGCTCTGGCAGGCCACCGAATCGTCCACCGGGGTCGCGCACGATACCGCCGGGCTGGCGCGGGCGGTGCGCGCCGCCGGCAGCCAGGCGCTGCTGATCGTGGATGGCATCACCGGCATCGGCACCAGCGAGCTCGACCCCGACGCCTGGGATCTCGACCTGCTCATCGGCGGCTCCCAAAAAGCCGTCATGATCCCCCCCGGGCTGGCCTACCTGAGCGTCAGCGAGCGCGCCTGGAAGCGCATGGAAACTGCCGGCTGCCCGCGCTTTTATTTCGACCTGCGGCGGGAACGCGCCGCCCAGGCGCAGGGCGAGACTGCGTTTACCCCGCCCACCGCCCTGGTGGCGGCGCTCGACGCCGCCCTGCGCTACATCGAGCAGCTCGGCGGGCGTCCGGCGCTGACCGCCAATGCCCGGTTCCTGGCCGAAACCACCCGCCGCGCGGCGGCGGCCCTGGGCTTGGAACGCTTCGGCCATGGCGCCCCGGCCGGCGCTTTGACCGCGCTCGCGGCTCCCGCCGGCCTGGATTCGGGCGTGATCGTCAAGACCCTGCGCCAGCAGTTCGGCGCCATCGTCGCCAACGGGCAGGGCGAGATGAAGGGCAAGATCTTCCGCATTGCCCACCTCGGCTATTACGACTTCGCCGAAACCGTTTCCCTGATCGCGCTGCTCGAGTTGACCCTGGCCGCGTCCGGCCGGCTCCGGCGCGAGCAGCTCGGCGCCGGAGTGCGCGCCGCCCAGGAATATTGGCTCCAAACTTCGCAGCAGCCGGCCGCGGCCGCGGTCTGATCCGCGGCGTTGGCCTTCTCCGCCGCCCCCGGCGACCCTTAGCGTGCCACTTCATAGGATTCAGCCTTTATGAAAATCGTCGTGCCGGAAAAAATCAGCCCCCGCGGGCTGCAGGAACTGGAAAACGAGCCGGGTTGGAAAGTGGTGCAGTTGACCCCCGACTCGGCCAAAGACGGACGGCTGGCCGCCGAGCTGGCCGACGCCGATGCCCTGATCGTGCGCTCGGCGGTCAAGGTCACTCCCGAGCTGCTGCAAAACGCATCCCGGCTGCGGGTGATTGGCCGCGCCGGCATTGGCGTGGATAACGTCAACCTGCCCGCCGCCACCCGCCAGGGCATCGTGGTGATGAACACGCCCGGCGGCAATGCGGTCAGCGTGGCCGAGCTCACGCTCGCCCTGATGATCTCCCTCGCCCGCCGCCTGCCCTTTGCCGACGCCAGCACCCGCGCCGGCGGCTGGGAAAAAAAATCGCTCGAAGGCGCGGAACTGGCCGGAAAAAAACTCGGCATCCTCGGCCTGGGCCGCATCGGGTTGGAAGTCGCGCGCCGCGCCCGCGGCTTTGAAATGGAGCTGCTGGCCTGCGATCCTTACGTTCCCCAGGTGGTCGCGCGCGAGGCCGGCGTCAGGCTGCTGAGCATGGATCAAGTGCTGGCCGAGGCCGATTACCTCAGCCTGCATCTCTCCCTGACGCCGGAAACGCAGCAGCTCCTCGACGCCGGCGCCTTCGCGAAAATGAAGCCCGGCGCGCGCCTGATCAACTGCTCCCGCGGCGAGCTGGTGGATGAAGCCGCGCTGCTGGCCGCGCTCCAGAGCGGACGTCTGGCCGGCGCCGCCCTCGATGTCTTCGCCCATGAGCCCCCCGCCGCTTCCCCCCTGTTGGCCCTGCCCCAGGTGATCGCCACCCCCCACATCGCCGGCTCGACCCGCGAGGCGCAGGAGCGCGTCGGCTATCGCATTGCCCTGCAGATTAAGGATTACCTCACCCGCGGCGTCATCCAGAACGCCGTCAACGTGCCCTCGCTCGGCTTTGAAGAATATAAAGAGCTTCAGCCCTGGCTCGACCTGGCGGGCAAGCTCGGCGCGCTGCTGGCGCAACTGCAGCCGGCCACCCCGCGCGAGCTTTCCCTGCGCTACGCCGGCGAGTGGCCCGAGGCCAATCTCGAGCTGGTGCGCAACGCCGTCATCTCCGGCCTGCTCTCCCGCCTGGGCGAGGACAATGCCAATCTGGTCAACGCCCGCGCCCTGGCGGAAAGCCGCGGCCTGGCCCTGCACGAAGGCCAGTGGCGCGGCCCCGCCGCCCTCACCCGCTCGCTTTCGGTGCTGGTCAACTCCGATGCCGGCGAGCTGCTGCTCGGCGGCGCCGTCTTCCATGGCTCCGTCCCGCGGCTGATCAACATTGACGATATTGACCTCGATGCCCCGCTCGGCGACAACCTGCTGGTCTTGCGCAATGACGACGTTCCCGGCGTCATCGGCCACATCGGCACCGTGCTCGGCCGCAACGGCATCAATATCGCCAGCTTCGCCCTGGGGCGGCAGGAGCCCGGCGATGCCAGCGCCGAACAGTTGCGCGGCGAAAAACCGATGCGCGCCGTCGCGCTGGTCACCGTGGATGCGCCCGTGGCCGCTTCGGTGCTCGAGGAGTTGCGCGCCTCAACTTCCATTCACTTTGCGCGTTACGTCCGGCTGGAGACGGGAGTAACGCTGGCCGCATTGGCATCGTAATCCAATTGGAAGGATTGACAGCCCGGCGCGGGAGTGTGCCCGGATTCCGGCATACTCCCCGCGCTGCCCGGCCAAGCTAAAATAGTCTTGCGCCTGCCTCCAGCCTCACATGACTCCTAGAAATGCCTTTCTCTCGCAGCGGCTGCCGCTGGCCGTGTTTTTCTCCGCGGCTGTGCTGCTGGCCGGCTGCAGCCGCGCTCAGCCGGCTGCCCAGGCCCAGCGCTTCGCCCCCGCGCCGGTGCATGTCGCCCGCGTGATTGAGACCGACATTCCCAATCAGTTGCCCGCCATCGGCACGGTTCAGGCCATTTCCACCATCAATGTCAAGTCGCAGGTCGCGGGCGAGCTGCAACAGGTGTACTTCCACCAGGGGCAGTATGTCCGCCGGGGGCAGAAGCTGCTGCAAATCGATCCGCGCCCCTTCCAGGCGGCCTTGAACCAGGCCCAAGCCACTCTGGCCCGCGATCAGGCCAATGCGCGGCAGGCGGCGGTGGATGCGGCGCGCTACGCCCAACTGTATCAATCCGGCATCGTCTCCCAGCAGCAGAACCAGCAGCAGCAATCGAATCTGGCGGCGCTGCAGGCCTCGGTGCGCGCCGATCGGGCGGCGATTGAAAACGCCCGCATCCAACTCGGTTACACCATGGTCGCCTCGCCCATCGGTGGATTGACCGGAGCGCTGCTGATCCAGCCCGGTAACCTCATCAAGGCCAACGATGTGCCCATCGTCACCATCACCCAGATGAGCCCCATCTACGTTGCCTTTTCGGTGCCTGAGCAATCGCTGGCGGAAATCCGCGCCGAAATGGCGCGCCATCCCCTCGCGGTCGAAGCCGTCATCGGCAACTCCGGCCCGTCCGCGCGCGGCCGTCTGAGCTTCATCAACAACGCCGTCAATACCAATACCGGCACCATCGGCTTGATGGCCACCTTCCCCAACACCCACGAGCGGCTCTGGCCGGGCCAATACGTCAACGTCAACCTGGTGCTCGCGACCCTGCGCCATGCCATCGCCGTGCCCTCCCAGGCGGTTCAGCTCGGCCAGCAGGGCAAATACGCCTACACCGTCACCCCGCAGCAGACGGCCCAGCTCCACCAGGTCGAGATCGGGCCGGACTACCACGGCCTCACCGTGGTGCTGCGCGGGCTCAAGCCCGGCGAAACCGTGGTTACCGATGGTCAAATGCGGCTGCTGCCCGGCGCCAAAGTCCAGGTGCTGCCCTCCGGCGGCGGCGCCGCTGCCAGTGCCCCCGGCGCGGCCAGGGCGGGGCTATGAATCTTTCCGCGCCTTTCATCAAGCGCCCGGTGGCGACCACGCTGATCGTGCTCGCCATCCTGCTCTTTGGCCTCATCGCCTACCGCGCCTTGCCGGTCAGCAACCTGCCCGACGTCGAATACCCCACCATCTCGGTCTCCGCCGCGCTGCCCGGCGCCAGCCCGGCCACCATGGCCTCGTCGGTGGCGACCCCGCTGGAAAAACAGTTTTCGACCATCCAGGGCCTGGATTCGATGTCCTCGACCAATTCCCAGGGCTCGACCTCGATTACCCTGCAGTTCTCGCTCAGCCGCAATATTGACGCCGCCGCGCAGGACGTGCAGTCGGCGATCAGCTCCACCCTGGGCCAGTTGCCGCAGAACATGCCCAGCCCGCCCACCTACCGCAAGGTCAACCCCGCCGAGACCCCGATTCTTTACCTGGCGCTCAGCTCGCCCACCGTGCCTCTGTCCACCGTGGATGAATACGCCGAAGACATCATCGCCGAGCGCATTTCCATGCTCAGCGGCGTCTCGCAGGTGCAGGTTTTCGGCTCCGCCATTTACGCCGTGCGGGTGCAGTTGAACCCGTTGAAGATGGCCTCGCTCGGCCTGGCCGTCAGCGATGTCAACAGTGCCATTGCCAATGCCAACGTCAACCTGCCC
Source organism: Acidobacteriota bacterium (assembly GCA_021789895.1). Taxonomy (GTDB): domain Bacteria; phylum Acidobacteriota; class Terriglobia; order Terriglobales; family SCQP01; genus JAKASR01. Next base: position 18,013 of record JAJYIU010000037.1, read on the forward strand.
AGCGGCACCCTCTGGGGGGCGCACAAAGCCTATACCGTGCAGGCCAACGGCCAGCTCAACGATGCCGCCGCCTACCGCCCCCTGATCGTCGCTTATCGCAACGGCGCGCCCATCCGCCTGAATCAGGTGGCCAACGTCGTCAACAGCATTCAAAACGATAAAAGCGCCGGCTGGATCAACGGCGTGCCGGCCGTCATTCTGGCCATCCAGAAGCAGCCCGGCTCCAATACCGTCGCCGTGGCCGATGCGGTCAAGGCCGAGCTGCCGCAGTTCCAGCAGTGGATGCCGCGGGCGCTGCAGTTGACCGTGCTCTACGACCAGTCGGTGCCGATCATGCAGTCGGTGAACGAAGTGCAGTTCACCCTGCTGATCACCATCGGCCTGGTGGTGCTGGTCATTTTCCTCTTCCTGCGCAACCTCTCGGCCACCATCATCCCCAGCCTGGCCCTGCCCTTCTCCCTGGTCGGCACCTTCGCGGTCATGTACCTGCTCGGTTACACCATCGACACGCTCTCGATGCTGGCCCTCATCCTGGCCGTCGGCTTCATTGTGGACGACGCCATCGTCATGCTGGAAAATATCGTCCGCCACATGGAAATGGGCAAGCCCCCCTTCGCCGCGGCGCTGGATGCCTCGCGCGAGATCGGCTTCACCATCCTGTCCATGACCTTCTCGCTGGTGGCGGTCTTCATCCCCTTCTTTTTCCTGGGCGGCATCATCGGCCGGCTGCTGCATGAGTTTGCCGTCACCATCGGCGTCGCCATCCTGGTTTCCGGCTTCGTCTCGCTGACCCTGACCCCGATGCTGTGCAGCCGCTTCCTGCGCCCGCCGGCGGCCGAGCGCCATGGCGCGCTGTACCGCTTTTTTGAGCGCGGCTTCGACCGCATGCGCGATTTCTATGCCTGGTCTCTGCGCGGCGCCCTGCGCCACCGCCTGGCGGTGCTGCTGTTCTCCTTCCTGATCCTGGCCGTCACCGCCTGGATGTTCCTGCAAGTCCCCACCGGTTTCCTCCCCAGCGTGGACCAGAGCGAAATCATGGGCTTCACCCAGGCCATTCAGGGCATCTCCTTCGACGCCATGATCAAGAAACAGCGCCAGGTCGAGCAGATCGTCCAGCATTATCCTTATTCGCAAAACGTCATGTCGTTCTGCTGCGGCTCCGGCCCCGGCGGCGGCGCCGGCAACACCGGCATCGTCTTCGACCACCTCGTCGATCCCTCCCGGCGCCCGCTCAACCCCGACCAGATCATCCAGCAGTTGCGCCCCCGCCTGGCCCGCATCCCCGGCATCATGGTCTTCCTGCAAAACCCGCCGCCCATCCGCATCGGCGGCATGCTCACCAAGGGACTGTACCAGGTGGCGCTGCAGAGCCCCGACACCAACGAGCTTTACCAATATGCCCCGCGCTTCGAGCAGGCCCTGCGCGCGATCCCCGGCCTGCAGGGCGTCAATAGCGACCTGCAGTTGAACAACCCCCAGGCCAACGTGCAGATTGACCGCGATCGCGCCTCCACCCTCGGCATCACCCCGCAGGAGATCGAAAATACCCTCTTCACCGCCTATGGCCAGCGCCGGGTTTCCACCATCTATGCGCCCAATAACGAGTACTACGTCATCTCCGAGCTGGAGCCGCAATACCAGCAGGATCCGCAGGCGCTGGCCGATTTATACCTGCGCTCCTCCAGCGGACAATTGGTGCCGCTCAATGCATTGGCCCGCATCTCCACCAATGTCGGCCCCCTGACTGTCAACCATATTGGGCAGCTCCCCTCCGTCACCATCAGCTTCAACCTGACCCCCGGCACGGCGCTGGGCACCGTGGTGGGCGAAATTGACGCCGCCGCCCGCCGCGTGCTCCCGGGCACGATCTCCACCAGCTTCCAGGGCACCGCCCAGGCCTTCCAGCAATCCATGACCGGCTTGGGCATTCTGCTCGCCATGGCCGTGCTGGTCATCTATCTCGTGCTGGGCATCCTCTACGAAAGCTTCATCCACCCCGTCACCATCCTTTCCGGCCTGCCCGCCGCCGGCTTCGGCGCGCTGCTGACCCTGATGATCTTCCATGTGGAGCTCAATCTTTACTCCTTCGTCGGCGTCGTGTTGCTGGTCGGCCTGGTGAAAAAAAATGGCATCATGATGATCGATTTCGCCATCGCCGCCGAGCGCGGCCAGGGCCTGCCCCCGGAGCAAGCCATCTACCAGGGCTCGCTGGTCCGCTTCCGCCCGATCATGATGACCACCATGTCGGCGCTGCTCGGCACCCTGCCCATCGCCATCGGCTTCGGCGCCAACGCCGCCAGCCGACGCCCCCTCGGCCTCGCCGTCGTCGGCGGTCTGTTCTTCTCCCAGTTCCTCACCCTCTACATCACCCCCGTCTATTACGTCTATCTCGATCAACTGCAGCACTGGCTCAAGCCCGACCGCCGCCAGCCTCGCTCCGCCCCGCGGCTGATGAATCTCGAAGAATCCCCCGTCGCCCGTTAGCCTGTATGCCGGCGGGATTTGGATTCCTGCCAAGATCTCCGCGGCTTTATGGCAATGCTCATGCGCCTGGACCCCGCCGGCCCGCCGCCCGGGTGGTATAATCTGTCTCCACCGCGGGTTGCCCCATGGATTTCGACCAGATCGTCACTTTTCTCGAGGTCGCCAAGCAGGGCAGCTTCTCGCGCGCCGGACACAAAGTCTTCCGCTCCCAGCCCGCCGTCAGCGCCCAGATTCGCCAGCTCGAGCAGGAATACGGCGAACGGCTCTTCGACCGCGTCGGCAAAGTCGTCCGCCTCACCCCCGCCGGCGAGGTGCTGGCCGAGTATGCCCAGCGCCTGGTCACGCTGCGCAACGAAAGCCTGCGCGCCGTCGCCGACCAGCGCCAGACCCCGCGCGGCACCCTCGCCATCGGCGCCAACGAAGCCACCTGCCTCTACGTGCTGCCCGATGTTTTTTCCCGCTACCAGCAGCTCTATCCCAAGGTGCAGATCACGGTTTACCGCAACTTCAGCCACAAAATCCTGCAAAAAATTGACGATGGCGCCATTGACCTGGGCATCGTCACCCTCCCCGCCCAGGCGCCCAGCCTGGAAGTGCTGCCGATTTTCAAAGACCGGCTGATGCTGATGGTCGCCGCCGGCCACCCGCTGGCGGGGCGCGGCGCGGTGCGGGTCGAAGACACGCTCGATTTTCCGCTGATCTTTCCCAAAACCGGCTACACCCGCCAGGTGCTCGACAAGCTCTACCGCCCCTATCGCTCGCGGGTGCAGATTTCGATGGAACTGGCCAGCGTCGGCATGATCAAGCGCTTCGTCACCGCCAACCTCGGCGCCTCGCTGATCAGCGCCAGCTACGCCGCCGACGAAGTCAAAACCGGCGATGCCAAGCTCATCGGCCTGCAGGGCGTGGATCTGTGGCGCGAGCTGGGCCTGGTCTGGCGCCGCGATCGCAGCCTGCCCCGCGCCGCGCATGCCTTCATTGACCTGATGGCCGAGCGCAAAAAACAGGAAAAATCCCGCCCCGCCGCGCGGTAAGCCCCGCCGCGCGCATCGCCGCCGGCCTGCGGCTGTGGCCGCCTTGGCTGGCGATCATCGCCGCAATTGCAGCTTCGCCTGCGCCGCCCTTAGCCGCTTTTCGCGTTCGGTTCCGCGTCCTGAATCTCGCCCGCATTCAGCCGGGTCACGATCTCGGCGTAGGCTTCGACCGCGCGCGCCAGCTCCGCCTTGGCCACATATTCCCGCTCGGTATGCGCCACCTGGATCGAGCCCGGCCCGAACAGCAGCGGGCGTCCCCAGGCGCTCAGCGCCGGAATGTCGGTGGTGAAGGCGACGGCCGCGGTGGGAAACCCCGCCAGCGTTTCCAGGCGCACCGGCGGAATCTCGAGCAAAAACTTCGCCTCCGCCAGTCCGGCCACCGCCGCGGCGATCTCCTGGCGCAAGGCCTCGGAGGGCGCCACCAGCCGGAACAGCAGCTCCGCCCGCGCCTGGTCGGCGACCACGTTCGGCGCCCGCCCGCCGCCGATCACGCCGATATTGCACGTCGTCGGCCCCAGCAGCGGATCCTGCGGCAGCGCCAGCGCGCGCACCCGCGCCAGCGCCGCCAGCAGCTTGTCAATCGCCGAATCGCCCAATTCCGGGTAGGCGGAATGGGCCATGCGGCCGCGGGCGGCGAGATCCACCCGCAGCGTGCCTTTGCCGGCGGTGGCCATCCGGCTGTCGGTCGGCTCGCCGTTGATCAGAAACTCCGACCCCTGCGGCCGGCGGTTGGCGGCCTGCGCCCCGGTCGAGTTTTTTTCCTCTCCCACCAGAAAAAGCAGGCCGAAATCCCGCGCCCCACGCTCGCGCAGCCGCAGCGCGGCGAAAATCTGCGCCGCGGCGATCCCCTTGGCGTCGCAGGCGCCGCGCCCATAGAGGCAGCGGTCGTCCTCCGCGCTGGGAAAAAACGGCGGCACCGTGTCCAGGTGCGTGCTCAGCACCGTCCGCGGGCGCCCCACCGCCGCCCAGACGTTGGGCCGGCGCGGCTCGGCCTCCCACAATTCCGCCTCGAAGCCGGCGCGGCGCAAAAAATCGCGCACGAACAGCGCCGCCCGCTCCTCGTTGCCGGTTACCGACTCGATGTCCACCAGCGCGCGCGTGAAGGCAAACAGGTCCATGGGCAAATTCAAATTTAATCATGTTTCCGAATGGCCATGTTTTTTAAGCGTTTAGCCGATGTTTTAAACGTGGCGATCACGACTGCAGCATTTTTGCAGGGGCGCTGCAACCGGCCGGCACGATAAATCTGCCGGCGCTTTCGTCAGGCGGCGATCCAATTCGATTTTGGTCGTCCTCCGGGCTTCCCTCGCCCTACTTCCAGCGGAACCAGTGCAGCGCCAGCGCGAAGGAAACCACCCCCCAGCCCGCCAGCACCAGCAGCCGCCCCAGTTGGGCATCGAGCGCCGCGCCTTGCAATATCACCGCGCGCAGCGCGTCGTTGATCGCCGTCAGCGGCAGCAGCCGGATCAGCGGCCAGACCGCGCGCGGAAAACGCTGATAAGAAAAGAACACGCCGGAAAACACCCACATCGGCATCATCACGACGTTGAGCAGGCCGCTGACCGACTCGATCTTCTGCGCCCGGCAGGCGGTCAGCAGTCCCAGCGCGCCGAAGCTGGCCGAGCCGATCGCGCCCAGCAGCAGGATGGTCCACCACGAGCCTTCCACCCGCATCCCGAAAATCCAGATGCCCACCCCCAGCAGCAAGACGATTTCGACCACCATCAGCAGCAGCCGGCTGGAGCCCAGCGCCAGCAGGAAATGGCTGCGGTGCATGGGCGTGGCGATCAGCCGCTTGAGCAGCTTGCGCTGCCGCATTTCCACCAGCGCAAATCCCACCCCCCACATGCCCGAGTTCATCAGGTTCATGCCCAGCAGCCCGGGAATCAGGAAGTCGATATAGCGCGCGCCCGGCTGGCGGTAGGGCCGGCTGCGGGTGGTGACCACGTCGCGCCGTCCGGCGGCGGCTTGCAGCGCATCGTCCACCCGCCGCCTTGCCAGCACGCTCTCCGGCCGGCTGGGATCGAAGCGGTAGAGCACCCCGCCGCCGGGCTGGGGCTCGAGCACCAGGTCGTAGCGTCCCAGCCGGAACTGGTCCAGCGCCGCCCCTGCCGGCAGCACCTGGAAGGGAATAAGCGGCTGCTGTTTCAGCAGTTGCGCCAGGTGCGCGGCCCCCGGCGCGGCGCTGATAGCGACCGGCGTCTTCCCCACCGGCGCCTGGCGGAAGGCGATGCCCAGCCCGATGGCGAGCAGCAGCGGAAAGGCGAAAACCCAGAAGATGACCTCCGGCTCGCGCGCCAGCTCCAGCATCCGTGCCCACAGCAGGTTGCGGTATCCCGACCAGCGCCCGTGATGCAGCAACCGCGGCTCGGCCGCGGTCTCGTTTTTTTCTTCCTCGGCTTGCATAACTGATCCTGTCGCGCCGCCGGCCGGCTCTTCGCGCGCCGCGCGCGGCCTTTCACTCATCGCGCAACTGGCGGCCGGTCAACTGCACGAAGACGTCTTCCAGGCTGGTGCTGCGGGTGGAGAGCCGCGCCAGCCCGGCCCCCTGCGCCTGCAACTGGCGCAGCAGCTCCGGCAGGCTGGTTTCGAGCTGCGAAACCTGCACCTGGCATCCCTCGGCGGCCGGCCAGACCGCCTGCGCGCCCGGCAGCCGGCGGCAGATCTCCGCCAGCCCCGGCGTCGGCGGATCGGTCATGACCTCGATCACATGGTCGCCGCCAAGATTGCGAATCAGCTCTGCCGGCGCGCCCTGGGCGATGATCTTGCCCCGGTCCACGATCGCCAGCCGGTCGCACAGGCGCTCGGCCTCGTCCATGTAGTGCGTCGTCAACAGGACCGTGCCGCCGCCGCGGGTAAAGCGCCGCACCACCTCCCACAACTGCCGCCGGCTTTGCGGATCGAGCCCGGTCGTGGGCTCGTCCAGAAACAGCAGCCGGGGATTGCCGGCCAGCGCGGTCGCCACCGCCAGGCGCTGCCGCTGCCCGCCGGAAAGTTTGCCGACGCGGGCATCGGCTTTGTCTCCCAGCTCCATCTCCGCCAGCACCTCTTCCGGCGGCCGCGCCTCGGCGTAAAACGAGGCAAACAGGCGCAAGGTTTCGCGCACGGTCAGCTTTTCGCTGAGCCGGGTTTCCTGCAGCGAAATGCCCAATTGCTCGCGCAACTGGCGGCCTTGCCCCGCCCAATTCTGGCCGAGCACTTCCATCTCCCCCCCGGAGGGCTCCAGCAGGCCTTCCAGCATCTCGATGGTGGTGGTTTTCCCGGCGCCGTTGGGACCGAGCAGCCCAAAACATTCGCCTTCCCGCACTTCCAGATCCAGCCCGCGCACCGCTTCCAGCTTGCCGTCATAGGTCTTGCGCAGCCCGCGGCAGCGAATCGCCGCGCGCGCGCCGGCGCTCTTCTCCACCCCCGGCCCTGCGCTCGGGTTGGAAACCGCATCCATGTTTTCAGTTTAACCGCCTCCTTCGGCTTCCCCGCGAAATCGCCGCTTCCCCTCGCGCCGGGGCGGACGCCCGCTGCGCCGCGGCGCGGAATTTTTTTGTGTACAGTAGAAATTTCAGCCTTCATGCCTACCGGACAACTCATCGCCGGCGTCCTGCCCGGCCCCGCCGGCGATCTCGAATTCATGCTGCAGTTGCCGCTCGCCCCCGGCGCGCGCGCCGCGCTGGTCTGCCATCCGCATCCGCTCCACGGCGGCACCCTGCACACCCGCATCGTTTACCACCTGGCGCGGGGGTTCTACGAAATGGGCATGCCGGTGCTGCGCTTTAATTTTCGCGGCGTGGGCAAAAGCGCCGGCGAGTACGGCTTTGGCCATGGCGAAGTGGACGATCTGGCCGCGGCCCTGGCCTTCCTCCGCCAGCGCTTTCCCGTCCCCATCGTGCTGGCCGGCTTTTCTTTCGGCTCGGTCATGGCCTTGCGCTACCTCGCCCGGCAGGACGATCGCGGCATCGAGCGCCTGGTGGCTGCCGGCCTGCCCGTGGATCGGGAGCCGCTGCCGCAAGAACTGGCCTGGCGCGGGCCCAAGCTGCTGATCAGCGGCGACCGCGACGAGTTCGCCTCCCCCGCCGGCCTGGAAGCCGCCTGCGCCCGCCTCGAAGAGCCCAAGCGCATGCTCTGGTTCCCCGGCGCCGACCACTTCCTCAACGGCCGTATGGATGAGCTTCGCCGCCGCCTCGCCGAAAACCTGGATTTTGACCGCGTGCCCGCCCTGGGCTGAGCGCTGAAATTTAAAGCTGGCCGCCGATCCCCAGGCTTTTCATCTTGCGGTAAAAATGGCTGCGCTCCAGGCCGAGGGCCTCGGCGGTGCGGCTGATGTTGCCCCCGTTTTCCTCCAGCTTCTTCAAAATGTATTCACGCTCGTACGCCGCGCGCGCCTGTTGCAGCGAGGGAAAATCCTGGCGGCCGAGATCGTTCTGGCGGCGTTGCAGCCCCGCCGGCAGGTGCCGCCGCTCGATCATCCGCGCCGCCGGATGCAGTATCACCACCCGTTCGATCAGGTTGCGCAGCTCGCGCACGTTTCCCGGCCAGGCGTAGGCGCGCAGCACCTCCAGCGCCTCGGGCGCGATCTCCCGGCACTGGCGCCCGTAGGCGCGGCTGAACTCGGCCAGAAAATGCCGCGCCAGCGCCGGAATGTCTTCCTTCCGTTCGCGCAGCGGCGGCACGAAAAACGGAATCACGTTGAGCCGGTAAAAGAGATCTTCGCGGAAGTTGCCGCGCGTAATTTCCTCTTCCAGGTTTTTATTGGTCGCGGCCAGAATGCGCGCCTCGGTGGTCAGCGCCTGGTTGGAGCCGAGCGGCGTGAAGCTGCCTTCATCGAGCACGCGCAGCACCTTCGACTGGGTTTTGAGGCTCATGTCGCCCACTTCGTCGAGAAACAGGCTGCCGCCGTCGGCGCGGGCGAAGCGGCCGGTGCGCGCCGCATCGGCTCCGGGAAAGGCCCCGCGGGCGTGGCCGAACAGCTCGCTCTCGATCGCCTCTTCCGGAATCGCGGCGCAGTTGACCTCGACGAAGGCGGCCTGGCGGCGATCGCTCTGGGCATGCAGGGCGCGCGCCACCAGCTCCTTGCCCACCCCGCTTTCGCCGTAAATCAGCACCCGCCCCTGGGTCGGAGCCATCAGCGCGATCTGCTGGCGCAGGGCGCGCAAGGGCACGCTCTCGCCCACCAGCAGCGCCCGCTCGGCGAATTGCTGCTTCAGCTCCTGGTTTTCCTGCCGCAGCCGCCGCTGTTCCAGCGCGTTGCGTATCGCCAGCAGCGTGCGCTCCAGCGAAAGCGGCTTTTCCAGGAAGTCGAACGCCCCCAGCTTGGTGGCGCGCACCGCGGTCTCGATCGTGCCGTGGCCGCTGATGATGATGACCTCGGGCGCCGCCGGCAACGCCCGCACCTGTTCCAGCACCGCCAGCCCGTCCTGATCGGGCAGCCAGATATCCAGCAGGATGACCTCATACGGATCCTGGCGCGCCCGCGTCAGCGCCTCGTCCGCCGAGGCCGCCCCGGCGACCGAAAAATGCTCGTCTTCCAGCACCCCCGCCAGCGTCTGGCGGATGCCGGGCTCGTCGTCCACGATCAGGATGTGCGCCTGGCTCATGCCTCTTCCCCGCCTCCCGCCGGCGCCGTCTCCACCGCCGCCAGCGGCAGCTCGATAATCATGCGCGTGCCCACCGGCGGAGTTTCTTCCGCGCGGATGCTCCCGCCGTGCTCCTCGACGATGCGCCGCGCGATCGCCAGCCCCAGCCCGGTGCCGCGGCTTTTGGTGGAAACATAGGGCAGAAACAGCCGCTGCTTGTCCACCCCGCGCAGCCCGTGGCCGGTGTCGGCGACTTCGATCGCCACCATCCCGTCGAGCGTCCGGGTGCTGATCAGAATCTGCCGCAGCGGCATGTCGCGCACCGCATCGGCGGCATTGTCAATCAGGTTCACCAGCACCCGCTTGAGCCCCTCCGGATCGAGCTTGAGCAGCGGCAGCTCGCTGCATCGGGTGGCGACCTCGATCCCTTGCAACCGGCCTTCAAAGCTGCCCAGCGCCTGCTGCACCACCTCGTTCAGGTCGGCCGGGCGCGGCTGCGGCGCCGGAAACCGGGCAAAATCGCCGAAGGCGTCCACCAGTTGCTTCAGCGTCATCGCCTCGCCGGCAATCGTGGCCGCGCTGGCGCGCACCAGCGCCGCGGTTTCCGCCGGCACCGCCGCGCCGTCGCGCTCCAACCGCCGCTCCAGGCGCTCGGCGGCCAGCCGGATCGGGGTGAGCGGGTTTTTGATCTCGTGCGCGATGCGCTGCGCCACTTCGCGCCAGGCGGCCAGCTTCTGCATTTGCAGCAGGTCCGAAAGGTCTTCGAGCACGACGATGTACCCGCTGCGCTGGCCGCTGTCGCCCGCCAGCGGAATCGGCGCCACCGTGGCGGCGGCGGTAAGCGCCGCCCCTTCGCGCCGGATCTCCAACTGCCCGGTCACCGCCCCCTGGCGGTCGGCTTTGCGAAACAGCCGCCAAATCTCTTCCTGGCTGGTGGCGTCGAAGACCTCGCGCAGGTTGCGCGCCGCCCCCGCGCTCCCGCCCAGCAGCCGCGGCGCGGCGGCGTTGCTGCGCTCGATTTCGCCGTCGCGGGTGGTGATCAACACCGCAGAAGGCAGGCTTTCGAGCATCACTTCCAGCCGGCGTTGGCGGCTTTCCAGTTCGCGGTTGGCCTGCGCGAGTTGCCCGTGCGCGGCTTCGATCTGCTCGCGGTTGCTTTCCAGCTCGGCCGCCATGCGGTTGAACGAGCTGACCAGTTCGCCCAGTTCGTCCTTGGCCGGCACCGCCACGCGGTATTGCAGGTTGCCGCCGGAAATTTCCTGCGTCGCCTGCGCCAGCGCCCCGATCGGCACCGTCACCAGCTTGGCCAGGTAGAGGGCAAACCAGGTGGCGGCGAACAGTATGGTCAACAGCATCAGCAGCAGGTAGGCGTTGTAGGCGCGGTGCAGCCGCCGGCGCTGGTGCATGAGCTGCAGGTAATGCGCCTGGTCGCGCGCCAGTTGCTGCATCAGGGCGAGCAGTTCCGGCGGCACCGGGGCGCCGACGGCCAGCAGGGTGGGCGGATGTAGGCCCGCCAGCAGGCGGCGTTCGACGGTGTATTGGGCGCCGTTCCCGCGGCCGAGATCGCGCCAGCCGGCCGGCGCGCGGACGCTGGCCAGCACCGGGCCGTGCACCCGCGCCACCACCACGAAGCTGCCGCGCTCCGGCGGCCGGCTGGCCCAGCGCGCCAGCAGCGCCTGCACCGGCTGGCCCTGGCGCAGCCGGCTCAGCAGCCGGGTCTGCCGCAGCAGCAGCCCGGCTTCGCTGCGCCGCCGGGCGCGCAGGGTGGCGCTCAGCATCGCCGTCAAATGCGCCGAGTCCTGCCGCACCTGGTTGACCGGCTGGCTGAACCAGCTCTGCAGCGTGGCATTCAGCAGCGCATGGATCGAGATGTACATGAACCCCACCGGCAGCAATGTGAGCCCCAGCGCGGCGATCACCAGCTTGGTGCGGAATTTGGCGCCGAGCACGTTGGCGCGGCGCTCCACATACAGCTTCAGCAATTGCCGGAACAGTATGAAGACCAGCAGGAGGATGCCCACCCCGAGCAGATCATCCAGCAAAGTGAGGCTGGGAGCGCTGGTCCGGTTCGGCAGCAGCGGCAGCAGGAAGATGCGCTGGAAAAACAGGATGCCGGCGGCGAGCAGCAGCAGCGCGGCGCTGATGCGCACCCGGCGGCGGCGCTGCGCGGTCGAAGGCCGGCCCGCCTCCGGCTCAGGCGCGGCGGGCGCGGCCCCGCTGCGTGCGGCGGGCGCGGCCCCGCGAAACGGGCCCGGATTGGGAGATGATGGCGGCATGGGAGCGGCGGTCCGCGCCGGACGCGGGCAGCAGCCGCCGCAGCGGGCAGGCCTCGCAGCGCGCGACGGACTTGCCGCAATAGCGTTTGCCCGCGGCCACGATCAACGCATGGAACTCATTATAGACTGCCGCCCGCGGGCCGAATTCCGCCTCGAACCCCGCCCGCAGGTTTTCGTAGGCCGGCGGACGCGCCGGCGCGGCGGCGTAGTCGAGCAGCCGGTGTCGCTCCAGGATGCGGCGGGTGTAGGCGTCAATCACGAAAAACGGCATCCCGCCGGCATAGAGCAGGATGCTGTCGGCGGTCTCCGGCCCGATCCCGGAAATTTCCAGCAGCTCCGCCCGCAGCCGGACCGGCTCCTGGCGAAACATGCGCGCCAGGCTCCCGCCGTAGCGGGCGTGCAGGAACTGCGCCAGCGCCGCCAGGCGCGCCGCCTTCTGCCGCCAATAACCCGAGCTGCGGATGGCCCGTTCGAGTTCCGCCCGCGGCGCGGCGTGCAGCCCCGCCGCCGTCAGCCAGCCGCGCCGCCGCAGCCCGGCCAGCGCTTTTTCCACGTTGCTCCAGGCGGTGCTTTGGGTGAGGATGGCGCCGGCGATGACCTCGAAGCGGGTGCGCGCCGGCCACCAGTGCTGCGGCCCGAAATGCTCCAGCAGCGCCGTGTAATACTCTTCCAGCCGGGCCGCCGCCGGCGCGGCGGCGGCGCCCCGCGTGCCCTTCGGGCTCATCTCAGTACGCCCGCGGCCGCAGATTGTAAAAAAACGAAAATTGCAGCCGGATGTGCGGGCCGCGAAACTGCGTCGGCAGCGGCGGAAACGGGTTGGAGGCGTCAATCGCCGCCAGCGCCGCCCGGTCGAAGGAAACGGTGCCCGAGGGCGAAACCAACTGCAGCCCCGCCACCCCGCCGTTGCGGTCAATTTCAAAGATGATGACCACCCGCCCCTTGACCCCCAGCCACAACTCTTCCGGCATCACCGCATACCAGTTCACGCGGACGGCATGCACGACGCGCTGCAGGTACGAGGAGAAATCCACCCCCTGGGTGTTGGTCAGCATCTGCACCCCGGCCCCGGCCAGCCCGCCGCTGCCTCCCTCGCCCGGGACTCCCTGCGGCGCCGGAATGCGGTTGATGTCCACCGCCGATTGCCCGCCCTGGACGCGCGACTGCGCCGCCCCGCGCAGGGCTGCGCGCAACTGATCGGCGGCGCTCATGCCCGGCAGCGCCACGTTGGGCGTCGCCGGAACGTTTTGCAGGCGGATCGGGCTGCGCTGGCCGCGCCCGCCCGCCGGCCGCGGCGCTGGCGGCGCCGGGCGGGGCGCCG
>JAJYIU010000070.1 GCA_021789895.1 Acidobacteriota bacterium
GCCTTTGGTCCCGCGCGCATCGGCATCGCGTTCGTGCTCTTTGCGCCCAAAAGCGGCCGCCGCGGCTCGCCTGCCCGGCGAATCTTCGTAGGGGTCTCCAATCCGCGGATGGGCATTTACGCCAGCCGCGACGCGGGCAAGCACTGGCGGCGTCTGCGCGGCCAGCCGAAAGGGCTGCGGGTGAATCATGGTGCGCTGAGCCGCGCCGGTGTGCTTTATCTGACCTATGGCGACGCTCCCGGCCCGAACGGCATGACCCGGGGCGCGGTCTGGCGCTACGATCCGGGCAATCGGCAATGGCGCGACATCACGCCAATTCATCCCGGCGGCAGCCGCGGAAGCTTTGGCTACGGCGGACTGGCGCTCGATCCCCGGCATGCCGGGACGGTGATGGTGACGACGATGGATCGTTGGGCCGGCGGCGACGCGATCTTCCGTAGCGCCGATAGCGGCGCGCACTGGCGCAATCTGGCGCCCGGCGCCGGCTGGGATGCTTCGCAGGCGCCCTGGCTGCGCTGGATCGGCCTGGCTTGGCCGCCGGCGCATGCCCGCCTGCCGCTCCATCCCGGCATCGCCTCCACCGGCTGGATGGGCGCGATAGCGATTGATCCGTTTCATGCCGGCCACGTGCTTTATGGCACCGGGTGGGGCCTGTGGGCCAGCCGGGATGTCACCGCCGCCGATCGCGGCGGGCGCACGCACTGGGTCTTCTCCGATCGCGGGCTGGAAGAAACCGTGCCGCTGGCGCTGATCAGCCCGCCCGCGGGTGCGCATCTGGTCAGCGGGCTGGGCGATCTGGATGGCTTCCGCCATGCTTCGCTCGCGACTTCGCCGCGCCAGGGAACGTTTTCAAGCCCGTATTTTCAAAACACCAGTTCGCTCGATTTTGCCGGGCAGCGGCCGGAATTCATCGTGCGCGCCGGCAGCAGCGGTTGGCCGCACGCCACTTTCGGAGCCTACTCGGAAGACGGCGGGCGTAGCTGGCATGCGTTTGCACGTCGCCCGGCGGGCAGCCGCGGATCGGGCACGATCGCGGTCTCGGCCGATGCGGCGGCAATTGTGTGGACGCCGCGGCCGGCATGGCATCCGGGAATGGCGTTTCTGCGCGGCGGCAAGACTTACGTCAGCCTGGATCATGGGCGCAGTTGGCAGTTGAGCCGCGGGCTGCCGCCGGCAGCGCGGGCGGTGTCCGACCGCGAAGACGCGCGGCGATTTTACGCCCTCGCCGGCCGCACCGGCGCGGTCTATGCCAGCCGCAATCGAGGCCGTAGCTTTCGGCTCGTTTCGCGCCCCGTTTCGGCGGCGCGCGGATTCAACTTTCCCCAACTCGCCGCCGCCCCGGGACGCGCCGGCGATCTCTGGATCGCCACCCCCGCGGGGCTATGGCATTCTGCCGATGGCGGCAGGCATTTTACCCGGCTGGCGGAGGTCGAAAAGGCATTCCAGTTGGGCTTTGGCAAAGCGGCGCCGGGCCATCGCTACCCCGCCATCTACTTATTCGGCGAAATCGGCCGCGAGACGGCGGTGTTCCGCTCCGGCGATGCCGGAAAGAGCTGGGCGCGGATCAACGACCGGCAGCATCAATACGGACGTTTTCACGTGGTCTGCGGCGATCCCCGCATTTACGGGCGGGTCTATCTGGGCACGGACGGGCGCGGCATCGTCTATGGCGACCCGGCGCGATGAATTTGGGCAGCCGCCGAACATGAAATTTCCGTCGGCGGCGGCCCCGGCACAATTTATTATGGCGGGAAGAGATGAAAATCACCGACCTGCGCGCTACCACGGTTTCCGTGCCGCTGGAGGCTCCGTTACGCCACGCCAATGGCTGCCATTGGGGTCGCTTCGTCCGTACGCTGATCGAGCTTGAGGCCGACAACGGCCTGATTGGCCTGGGTGAGTTGGGCGGCGGCGGCGAATCCGCCGAATCGGCGCTCCAGGGGCTGCGGCCCGTGCTGCTCGGCCACGATCCGGCGCGGCTCGAAGAGCTGCGCTTCCGGCTGGCGAATCCCACCGCCAGCCTGTACAACAATCGCACCCAGATCGCCGCGGCCATCGAGTTCGCCTGCCTCGACCTGCTGGGACAGGCCTGGGGCGTGCCGGTATCGGAGCTGCTGGGCGGGCGGTTGCGCGAGCGCGTCCCCTTTGCCTCATATTGTTTTTTCCGCTATGCGGACGCGAAAACCGGCCAGGGCGAAGTGCGCACCGCCGCCCAACTGCTGGAGTATGCGCGCGCGGCGAAAGCGCGGCACGGCTTCCGGACGCACAAACTCAAAGGCGGAGTGTTTCCTCCGGATTACGAGTTGGAGCTGTACCGCGCGCTGGCGGCGGAATTTCCCGGCGACCGGGTGCGGTTCGATCCCAACGCCGTCTGGTCCGCCGAGCAGGCGATTCGCTTTGGCCAGGCCATCGAGGGCATGAATAACGATTACCTGGAAGACCCGGTGTTCGGGCTGGCCGGCATGCGGCGGACGCGGGAGAAAGTGCGTGTGCCGCTGGCCACCAATACGGTGGTGGTGAACTTCGAACAACTCGCTGCCAACGCGCTGGCAACCGCGGCGGATGTGATCCTGCTCGACACCACGTTCTGGGGCGGCATCCGGCCGTGCCTGAAGGCCGCGGGCGTCTGCGAAACCTTCCAATTGGGCGTGGCGGTGCATTCGTCGGGCGAACTGGGCATTCAACTGGCCACGATGCTCCACCTGGGCGCGGTATTGCCGAATTTGAGCTTCGCCGCCGACGCGCATTATCACCATTTGCGCGATGACATCATCGCCGGCGGCCTCATGCCGTATAAGGACGGTTGCCTGGCGGTGCCGAACGCTCCCGGGCTGGGAATTCAACTCGACCGGGAAAAAGTGAAGGAGTACGCCGAAGCGTACCGCCGATTGGGAAATTATGCTTACGACCAGGATCCCGGGCGGCCGGGCTGGAGCGCGCTGTTGCCGAACGACCGCTGGGCCGATCCGCGCGACGACCGCACGCCCACGATTCCTCGCTGAGATGACGCGAACACTGGCCCTTGATCTTGCGCTGTTTCTGGTTTTCGCCTGGCCGGCCGGCGCCGCGCGTCCGCAGGCTGCGCCGGCGTCAGCGCATGCCGGAATCGCCGCCGGCGTACATGCCGGCATCCATAGCGGCGCAGTTGGCGGCGGCACTGCCGCCTCCCCGGCATGGCTGCGCTATGCACGCTTGACCAGTCCCGCCCTGCGGGCGCTCGATGGACAATTGCCGCGAACAATCGTTTTGGGCGGGCGGCGGAGCGAGTTGCGCAGCGCCGCGGGCGAGCTGCAGCGCGGATTCCAAGCCATGTTGGGGCGGCGGGAGCGTATAGCAGACCGGATTCCGGCGAGCGGTGCCATCGTGATCGCGACGGCGCGGGATCTGCGGCGGCTGGTTCCCTTCCCTCCGCCGGAACTCGAGCGGCTGCGGCCCAATGGCTATTTATTGAAAACCCTCCGGCGGCAAGACCGGCGCCTGCTGATCATTGCCGGAGCGGATGCGCCCGGCGCGCTCTACGGCGCTTTTGCCCTGTTGCGCCGCATGGCGCTTGGGCAAGCCGTAAACTCGATCGCGCTCGCGCGCAACCCGGCAGCGCCCATTCGCTGGGTGGATCAATGGGACAACCTCGACGGCTCGATCGAGCGCGGTTACGGCGGACGCTCGATCTTCTTCGATCACGGCCGGGTGCGCAAACACCTGGCGCGGGTGCGGGCCTACGCCCGCCTGCTGGCCTCGCTGGGCATCAATGGCTGCGATGTCAACAACGTGAATGCCGATCCGCGCATCCTGCGCCCGGAATTTCTGCCGCAACTGGCGCGGATTGCCGCTGCGATGCGGCCCTGGGGCGTGCGGATGGCGATTTCGGTGAGCCTGGCCAGCCCGCAAACGGCGGGCGGGATGGCGACCTACGATCCGCTCGATCCGTCGGTAGCGCGCTGGTGGCGAAACGAAGCCGACCGGCTGTATCGCTGGATTCCCAACCTGGCGGGGATGACGGTCAAGGCCGGCGCGGAAGGCCAGCCCGGGCCGGCGGCCTACGAGCGCACTCACGCCGAGGCGGCCAACGTCATCGCGCGGGCGCTTAAGCCGCACGGCGGCATCGTGCTCTACCGCGCCTTTGTCTACAACAATCACCTGAACTACCTCGATTTGCAGGCCGACCGGGCGCGCGCGGCTTATGACATCTTCCACCCGCTCGACGGCAGGTTCGATCGCAACGTGGTGGTGCAGATCAAGTACGGGCCGATAGATTTCCAGGTGCGCGAGCCGGTTTCGCCCCTGATCGGCGGGCTGCGCCGGACCAACCAGGCGCTGGAGCTCGAGATTACGCAGGAATACACCGGGCAGCAGCGCCAGCTTTGCTACCTGGCGCCAATGTGGCAGAAGGTGCTGCGCTTCAATTTCAATCCGCCGGGGCCGGCGCAGCGGGTGCGCCGCCTGGTGACCGGCGAAATTGATCATCGGCCGCTGGGCGGCTTCGCGGGCGTGGCCAACGTCGGACTGGACTCGAACTGGATGGGCTACGACCTGGCGCTGGCCAATCTTTATGCCTTCGGGCGCCTGGCCTGGAATCCGCGGCGCAGCGCCCGGCGGCTGGCGGCCGAATGGACCCAATTGAGCTTCGGCGGCGATCCGGAAGTGGACCAGACGGTCGTGGCGCTGCTGATGGATTCCTGGCGAACGTACAAGAATTACACCGGCGTGCTGGGCCTGCAGACGCTGACCAACATACTGGGCCCGCATTACGGCCCGGGGCCGCAATCGTCCGACCATAACCGCTGGGGGCAATGGATCCGCGCCGGACGGCATGCAATCGGGATGAACCGCGGCGTCTCGCGGTCGGGAGCGATCGGGACAGGGTTTCTCGGGCAATATCCGCCGCCGGTGGCGCAGCGATACGCCTCGCTGAAAACCTGCCCCGACAGCCTGCTGCTGTTTTTTCATCATCTGCCCTACCGCTACAAGCTGCACTCGGGCGAATCGGTGATCCAGCACATTTACAACCGCCACTA
The DNA here is from genome assembly GCA_021789895.1 of Acidobacteriota bacterium. Classification (GTDB taxonomy): domain Bacteria; phylum Acidobacteriota; class Terriglobia; order Terriglobales; family SCQP01; genus JAKASR01. The sequence continues at coordinate 5,016 of JAJYIU010000070.1, forward strand.
TGAAGGCGCGGCGGAGGCGGCGAAGTTTCCCGCCTGGTGGCGGGCGCTGCGCGGCAAAATCCCCGCCGCGCAGTATCAGGCGGTGCTGGCCAGGCTGGAATACCAGGCCGGCTATGCGCGGGTCTGGCGAGATTTCATCAACCAGTACTTCTACTTGCGCTCAGGCATCCCCGATGCCCGGGGGCGTGTGGGACATTATCCGAATCGTGTCGAAGCGGAAACTATGCAGCTCGGCGGCTACCGGGTGGTGAAACTGCATCCGGTGGAAGCGGCATCGGGAGGCGAGGCGGTGGCGTGTCCGCGGGGGCGGAAGGTTTGCCGGGCGAGCTTCCGGTTTCACGGCCGGGCCGGGCGCTACCGGCTGGCGGTGCAGTACTTCGATGTCGCCTCGGGCGTGGCGGCCTTCCGGCTGCTCGCCGGCGGGCGGCAGGTAGCTGCCTGGAAAGCGGACGCAAATCTGCCCGGTCTGCCTCCGCCTTTTTTTCTGGCGCGCGCCCGGCGTATGCTTGGCGACGCACTCGGGTTAAGCGCCGACGACTCGACCTGGAAGGTGGTGCGCGGGGTAAGTCTGCATCCTGGCGAGCGCATTGAGCTGATCGGCACCCCGCAGGGCTACGACCGGGCGGCGGTGGACTACATCTCTATCCACCCGGAAACTGGCACTGAAACGTCGAAATAGCGTGCCGGTTGAATCATCTTGCGTCAAATCGCCCAGTGCCGCTTAGTGCCGTTTTAAAATTGAAAACAGCACTGCGCTATCTTACTGATTTTATAGATATTTAAATATGATTTTGAGTGACCAGTTCCGAGCCGAAATCTTGATATGGTCAAATCGTGAATTTCTAAGGTTCTCAGAAATACCTTTGGTGGCTGCAGCACGTATATATTAGTTGCTCTTTTGAGCACCACAAATCCGGGTATGAAGCGGGCATTTGGTCATAAGCGAATCCTTAATCTATGCGAAAGTCGTTTACCGTTATGGCGCCAAACGGCTATTGCCCATGGCCATATTGGAGCTGGTTTGCACGCGATGCAGGTAAGGACGTTGCGGGGTTACCTGAAAAGGCATTTTTTCCGCCGCCGACATCAGGCTGACGGGAGGGATTTTGAGCATGGTGACGGCATCCGTCCAGGGATTGACCTCAATCCGGCTGCCCAGCGGCAGCGCCTCAATCTGCTTGAGCGAAGCGAATTCGAGCGGCGGCGCGCCGGATAGCAGCGGCGCCAGCCA
>JAJYIU010000038.1 GCA_021789895.1 Acidobacteriota bacterium
GACCTGCTGATCGGGATCGAACAGAATCTTCACCGGCACGCGCTGAACCACCTTGACGTAGTTGCCGGTGGCGTTTTCCGGCGGCAGCAGGCTGAACATTTCGCCGGTTGCGGCGCCGATGGACTGCACGTAGCCGTGGAAATTCTGGTTATAAGCGTCCACATGAACCTGTACGGTCATGCCCGGGCGCACGCCGCGCAGGTCGGTTTCCTTGTAATTGGCGATCACCCAGACGCGGTGGATGGGAATCACCACCATGACCGGCTGCGCGGGGGCAAGGCGCTCGCCCAGCTCGATGGTTTTGTTGCCGACGCGGCCATCGCTGGGGGCGCGCACCACGGTGTAATCGAGATTGAGGCGGGCGGCCTGGACGGCGGCATCGGCGGCGCGCACCTGCGCCCGGGCGGAGGCGGCGCGGGCGCGGGTCATGGCCACCTGCTGCGGGGCGGACAAGGCGGTGGCGACGCCGGCTTGCGCCTGCGCCACGCGGCTGCGGGCGGCGGATTCGGCGGCGAGGGCGGCGCGCACGCCGTCGCGCGCGGCCTGCACCTGGGCCCGGGCCGAAAGCAAGCCGGAGCGGGCGGCGACGGCGGTGGTGCGGATGGCGTCATAGCGCTCGCGGCTGACTTCATTTTTGGCGACCAGGCTGCGATAGCGTTCGAGGTCGGTGGCCGCCTTACTATTCTGGGCGCGGGCCTGCGCCAGGGCCGCCTGCGCGGCGCTGAGCTGGGCGCGCGCAATCGCCACCTGCTGCCGGGTTTGCGCCTCGCCCGCTTGCGCCAGGCTCAAGCCGGCGCGCGCCGCGCTCAGGCTGCCATGGCTGGTGACGCGCACGATGGGGACGTTGGTGGAGGCGCCGAGCGCCGCCGCCTGCGCCGTCGCCAGCGCCGCCTGGGCGCGATCGAGCGCCACCTGATAATCGCGCGGATCGAGCCGGAACAGCACCTGGCCCTTGCGCACGAGCTGGTTTTCTTTCACGTCAATCTCGACCACCGTACCCGGGATGCGGGGCGCGATCGGCTGCAAGTGGCCGTGGATTTGGGCATCGTCGGTGGAAACGAGGGAATGATAATGGAGCCAGAGCAAAAACAGCACGGCGAGGATGACGAGAGCGATCAGCAGCAACAGGCGCCGGTGCCGGCGCAGCCCGCGCGGGGGCTCGGCCGGGGCGCCGCTGGGGGTGACGAGCGGGGGCGTGGACATTAATGCGCTCCTGGCATGGCCGCCAGCGGCAGGCGTCCCAGCGCGGTGGCCAGGGCGGCGCGGGCGGCGTTGTATTGGTACAGGCTGGCGATATAGCCCTGGTTGGCTTGCGCCAGCGCCTGTTCGGCGCGGACTTCATCCAGGTTATCGGCCACTCCGGCGTGGAAACGGTCCCGCGCCAGTTGGAGTTCCTGGGTGGCATAGGCGCGGGCCTGAGCGGCCACCCGCGCCTGATGATAGCTGGATTGCAGATTGAGCAGCGCCAGGCGCACCTGCTCGGCGACGGCGGCGCGCAAATCGGCCAGCCGTTCCCGGGCCCGCCGCAGCCGCTGCCGGGCGGCGGCGGTCGCGGCGCGGATTTGCCCGCCGGCGAAAAGCGGCATGCTCAGGCTGCCTTCGACCACGAAGGTAGGGTGGTCGGCGGTGAACGTATGGCCGATGGTGCCGTAATTGGCGTCCAGGCTGAATTGCGGCACCCGGCGATCGCGCGCGGCAGCAGCCGACAATTGCGCCGCCCGCACCGCCTGCGCGGCGGCCAGCAGATCGGGGCGCCGGCGCCAGGCTTCAGCGACCGCCGCCCGGGGGTTGAGCGGCGGCGCGGGCGGCAGCGCCTGCAGCCGGTCGGTCAGGATGTAACGCTGCCCCTCGGGCAGGCCGATCATGCGGGCGAAACGCAAACGCTGCCCGGCCAGCGCATAGCGGGCGGCGATCACGCGCTGCCGCTCGGCGGCGCGCTGAACCTGGGCCCGCACTACATCGAGCGCATTGACCAGCCCGGATTTTTCTTTATCCCGGGCCTGGCGCCAGGCTTGGGTGGCGGTGGCCAATTGCGCCTGCGCCGCCGCCAGGCTGGCGGCATCGGCCAGGGTGAGCTGGTATTGATCGCTGACCGCCTCGACCACGAGATTGCGGATTTGCCGGTAACTGGAGGCGGCGGCTTGCGCGCCGGCGCGCGCGGCGCGCCATTGCTGGAAATTCGAGAGCGACAGCAGGTTTTCGTGCAGGTAAAGGCGGGCGTCGGCGACATTGAAGGGGCCGATGATCGGCGGCACGCCGGGAAAGTTGATGCCGAAGGCGGCCAGGCTGACTTTTTGCCGCAGGTCATAGGCCTGCGCCTGCACGTGCGGCAGCAGGCCGGACAACGCCGCCAGGCGCCCGGCGCGGGCGCTTGCGGTTTGCGACGACGCCAGCAAGGCTGCCAGGTTGGCCTGCAGCCCGCGGGACACCGCCTGCGCGAGGCTGAGACGCAGCACCTGGCCGGACGCCCGGCCGCGAGGCACGCCGCCGAGCAGATCGCCGGCGGACACCGGCGCCGGGGCGGGTGCGGCGGAGGGCGGGGAAGAAGAGGGCGCCTGCGCCGGCAAGACGGCGCCGAGGGCGAGGGCCAGCATGGCCGCGCTGCAGCCGGCGATGATCTTCGAAGCCGGTTGCCGCCTGCCTGAAACGCGGCCGGCGCCGGCCGCGGCCTGCCTGTGTGCGATTCGCGTCATGAGCCACCTGCCGCGGGGGCGGCATGGTTGCGCACTCCCCGCCAGAAAAGGTCGAAGATGAACTGCTCGGGATCGGACTGCTCCTCAAACAGGCCCAGGAAGCGGCTGGTAAACACGTCGCGCACCATCAACGCCAGCATCAGTGCGGTTTCCAGCGGCGGGCCGGGGCGCAGCGCGCCCTCGCGCATGCCCTGTTCGACGACGGCGGCCAGGTCGTGGGCCATTTCCAGGTAGAGCTCGCGGAAGTTTTTGCGGAAGCGGGTGGGATGGGCGCAGAGGTGTCCGAATTCGGTGAGGTAGATGCGCATGAACTCGGCGTCGGTGCGCATCAACTCGCAGCGCACGGCGATGGCGGCGCGGAGGCGGGCGGGAACGTCGGGCGCCTGCGCCATGACCTCGCGCGCGCGCCGGCGCAGGCCGAGCAGGCGCTCGCGCACGGCTTCCCAGAAGATCGCTTCCTTGTTGTCGAAGTAGAGATACAGCGTGCCCTTGGCGAGGCCGGCGGCGGCGGCGATCTCATCCAGGGTAGCGGCCTCGTAGCCGCGTTTGGAAAAGACGCGCCGGGCGGCGGCCAGAATCTCCGCCTGGCGGAACTCCGCCAGCACTTCGTGCCTCCGCCTGCGGGTTTGCGCCGAATCTGGCATAAAATGACTGGCCGGTCAGTTCATTGTACTCCAATTCCATTTGGACGCGCGGCGGGGGCGCGGGGGTTGCGGCGGGCGGGGGAGGGAAGGATTTACAATCGGGCGGCGACGGCGGCGGCCAGCGCCCGGCAGCCGATCGCCGGCGCGCCCAGGTCGCGGGTGCGCAGCCCCTCGGCCAGGGCGCGATCCACCGCCTGCTCGATGGCGGCGGCGGCCTGCGGCTCGCGGCAGCTATGCCGCAGCAGCATGGCGGACGAGAGGATGGCGCCGATCGGGTTGGCGACATCCTGGCCGGCCAGCGCGGGGGCGGAGCCATGCACCGGCTCATAGAGCCCCACCGGGCCGCCGAGCGAGGCGGAGGGGAGCAGGCCGAGCGAGCCGGCCAGCACGGCGGCCTCGTCGCTGAGAATGTCGCCGAAGAGATTGCCGGTGACGATCACGTCGAAGTCGCGCGGCCGCAGCAGAATCTGCATCGCGGCGTTGTCTATATAGAGATGCTCGAGCGCCACTCCGGCGTACTCGCCCGCCAGGCGATTGACGGTTTCCCGCCAGAGCTGGCTGGTTTCCAGCACATTGGCTTTATCCACGCTGGCCAGCTTGCCGCGCCGGGAGGCGGCCAGCGCGAAGGCGACGCGCGCCACGCGCTCGATTTCCGCGATCTCGTAGCGCATGGTGTTGAACCCGGCGCGGCGATCCGGATCGAAACCGCGCGGCCGGCCGAAGTAGATGCCGCCGGTCAGCTCGCGCACGATGATGAAATCCACACCGGCGGCCAGTTCGTCTTTCAGCGGAACGCTGCCCACTCCGGGAACGTGCCGGATGGGGCGCAGGTTGGCAAACGCGCCGAGCGCCTGGCGCAGGCGCAGCAAGCCGGTTTCGGGCTTGCGCGCGGGCGGTTCGCAATCGAACTCCGGCGCGCCGACCGCGCCCAGCAGCACCGCATCGGCGGCCAGCGCCGCTTCCAGGGTGGCGGGCGGCAGGGGATCGCCGGCGGCTTGCAGCCCCGCCCCGCCCACCGGATAGGCGGCGGTCTGGATGGCGAAGCCAAAGCGCTGCGCGGCGGCTTCGAGCACGCCGACGGCGGCGGCGATTACTTCCGGGCCGATGCCGTCGCCGGGCAACAGGCAGAGTCGGTAGTGGCGTTCAGGCATGGGAGCGGGCGGGCAGGTTGCGCGGATGCCGGCAGGGCGGCGTATCAGACGCCCCAGAGATCGTCGCTGGTTTCGGTGTAGTGATAGATCAGGCTTTCTTCCAGCGCTTCCAGGCGGCAGCGAGCGCCGGCGGGGATACTGGCGGCGTCGCTGGCGCGGAGAATCATGATTTCGGTATCGTCCAACTGCAAGCGCAGCCGGCCCTGCACCACCGCCGCGACGGCGGGAACGGCGGAGTTCAACTCGGCTACGTCGCCGGCGGCGAAATGGCGGAAATCGCCGTGCATTTTATGGGCGCGCGGCGCCGGGGTGGAGGTGGTGAGATTCATGGCTTAGCGGCGGCCGGCGCCCGAACCGGCGGCGCCGGCGGCGGCGGGCTGCCCGAGCGAGGCGAGCCCGGCACCCAGCGCAATTTCCTGCAAGCGGACGTCATCCACCAATTTCTGGCGGTCGGCGACCTGCAAAAATGCCTGATAGACGGCGTCGAGCCGCTCGCGCGGCACCAGCCAGCCCAGCAGTTCCAACCGCGCCTGGAGCGCGTGCCGGCCGGAATGCTTGCCGAGCAGCAACTGGCTGGCGGCGATGCCGACGGTGGAAGGCGTCATGATCTCATAGGTCAGCGGCGACTTCAGCATGCCGTCCTGATGGATGCCGGCGGTGTGGGCGAAGGCGTTGCGCCCGACGATGGCTTTGTTGGGCTGCACGCCGATGCCGGTGATCTCGGCCAACTGGCTGCTGACCGGATAGAGCTTTTCGGTGCGGATGCCGGTGGCGAAAGGCAGGGCATCGCCGCGCACGCGCAGCGCCATCACCACTTCCTCCAGCGAGGCGTTGCCGGCGCGCTCGCCGATGCCGTTCACCGCGCATTCGACCTGGCGCGCGCCGGCGGCCAGCGCGGCCAGCGAGTTGGCCACCGCCAGGCCGAGGTCGTCATGGCAGTGGACGCTGAGAATCGCCTTTTCCACGCCGGGCAGATGCTGGCGGATATGGGCGATCAGCGCGGCGTATTCGCCGGGCACGGAATAGCCGACGGTATCGGGGATGTTGAGCACGGTGGCGCCGGCTTCGAGCGCCGCCGCCAGCACTTCCAGCAGGAATTCGCGGTCGCTGCGGGTGGCGTCTTCGGCGGAAAATTCGACTTCCCCGGCGTACTCGCGCGCCAGGCGGACGGCGGTATAGGTGTCGGCCACCACCTGAGCGCGGGTTCGCTTCAGCTTGTGCTTGAGATGAATGTCGGAGGTGGCGATGAAGGTATGCAGCAGCGGACGCGCCGCCGGGCGCAGGGCATCGCCGGCGCGGCGGATATCGGCCTCGACCGCGCGCGCCAGGGCGGCAACCCGCGTTTCGCGGCACTCGCGGGCGATGGCCTGGACGGCGGAAAAATCGCCTTCGGAGGCGATCGGGAAGCCCGCCTCGAGCACGTCCACGCCGAGTTCTTCCAGGGGCCGCGCCAGGCGCAGTTTCTCTTCCGGCGTCATGCTGAAGCCGGGGGACTGCTCGCCGTCGCGCAGCGTGGTGTCGAAAATGCGAATGGTTTCGGGCATGGGCGACCCAAGAAACGAAACGGTTAGAGCTGGAGTTCAGCTTACCGGCCGGTCGGTCACTTGTCAACAGAAATCGGAGGGTTTTCACCCCGCCGAACCTGTTTTCGCCCGGGCAGGCGGCAGAAGATGCGCCTGGGTTTTAGCCGCGGAAAATGCCGCTGCGCAAGATTCCCAGGCAGGGGAGGTTGCGATAAAGCTGCTGGTAATCGAGGCCGTAGCCGACGACGAAGCGGTCGGGGATTTCAAAGCAGCGGTAGTGGACGGGCACCGGCAGCAGGCGGCGGGAAGTTTTATCGAGCAAGGTGCAGACCTGGAGCGACTCGGGGCGGCGGGCGGAGAGGGTTTCGAGGAGATAGCGGAGGGTAAAGCCGGTATCCACAATATCTTCGACGAGCAAGACGTGCTGGCCGCTGATGTCGAGGTCGAGATCTTTTTCGATGCGCACGCGGCCGCCGCCGGCGCCGGGGCTGAAACTGGAGATGGCCAGAAAATCCAGCCGCAGCGGCAGGCTCAAGGCGCGGCAGAGGTCGGTGAGGAAAAAGACGGAGCCTTTCAACACCGCCGCCAGCACCAAGCCGGGGCGGGAGGCGTAGTCGCGCTCGATTTCGGCCGCGACTTCAGCGATGCGTGCTTGAATCTGCTGCGGCGTGAACAGAACGCGCTCAAGGTCGGGATGCATGCAGACAGAATATAAGGATTGAACGGCGGTAAGCTGCTATAAGAAAATTTAGCCGCATTCTTGCCGCGGCAGAGCTTTCCCATGGACAGGAGCACACAATCCATGCGCACACTGCAGGCAATCGCCTGGCCGGCCGCCATGCTCTTCGCGGGCGCGGCCTGGGCCGGGGCCTCGACGCCGGCGCCCTCCGCTCCTGCCGGGCAGCGGCTGGTTTGCAAGAAGCGGTCGCAGTGCCGCGGCCCCAAGCTACTGCACCGGCATTTCGTGCTGCTGAGCGATCCCAAGCTGGGGATGAGCGTGGCCGCCGCGCGCCGGCACTGGGGCGATTACGACAAGCTCTATCTCGTGCTCACCAACTTCGGCTCGCGGCTGATGGATTTCCGGACCGGCGAGGTCGCGGTCAGCGAGGCCAAGGGGGCATGGACGGGGCCGGTGAATCTGACCATTCTCAGCTCGAGCGGCGGGGGCGGCTTCCCGATATATTTTGGCGACAATCCCAAAGGGATGCTGCCCACGGTCACGCCCCAGGCGCCGATTCCGACCAGCCCGGAGGCGCGCCGGATGGTGAGCATGGAGCCGATCTCGCAGGCGGATCTGAAGCTGGAAAGCCAGGCATTGCAGCGGATGGCGGCGCGGCTCGAACCCGCGCTGGAGCATCCGCTGCACTCGCAGTTGGTGCAGCCGAAGGTGATTCTTGCGGGCTATCTGTATTTTCCCCGCCCGCAGCACGGCCGGTGGAAGCGGCTGCGGGTGGAAGTGCCGGGGGTGCGTTTTCTGCTGCCGCTGAAGTGAGCCGGCGCGGCCGCAGGCGGGGCCCGGGTCAAGCCGCGTGGCGGGGTTTCGAGGAGCGGGACGACGACTGCGCGCCGCGGCTGGCGCGCCAGAGCCGGTAAATGGAATAGGCGCTGGCGGCGACGGCGACCACTACCAGGAATTTGATCAGATCTTCAAACCAGGGGGTGCGGAGCCAGGCGACGACGCGGCGGCCGACGAAGATGGCCAGCACGCCTTCGGCGCCGAAGCGCAGCGCGCGGAAGCCGGCGAGGGCGATGAGGAAGCGGTTGCGCGGCACTTTCAAGGCGCCGGCGGCCATCACCCAGGGGCTGAACGGGAAGGGCGGGGGAATGATGCCGGGCAGCGCCAGCATGAAAGGGCCGCGGCGGGCGACGGTTGCGCGCATGCGCTGGAAACGCTCCGGCGAGACGTGCGCTTCGATCAGCTTTTCCTCGCTTTTCTTCCCCAGCCAATACATGATGGCGCAGCCGATCAGCGAGCCTGCGGTGGCAGCGGCGACGTAGAGGATGATGCGCTCGTGATGCAACGAGCAGAGGATGATCACGGCCAAGTCATTGGCCAGCGGCAGAGTCAGGAAGCTGGAATCGAGGGCGCCGAGCAACAACAGCCCGAACCAGCCAAGATTGATAAAAAAATAAAATAAGCCAGCCAGCCAGCCGTGTGGCGCCATGGCAATGTTCCTTCCAAGTTGGATGGCACGCGGGGTGGAAGCGGAGGGAGCCTGGAGGCGGGAGAGTGGAAGCCGAGGCTTTTCAATAATAATCGGCGGAGAGGGTCATTTTCACCAACCGGCGGGCGGCATTGAAGCTGCATTCCAGGATTTGCGGCTGATTGGCGCCGGCCCAGGAGAAATTAAAGGAATAGAACAAGACCGGCCGGGCGTCGAGAGTGGAAGGGCCGGAGAAGAAGGGCCGGCCGTAGAGGGCGATAGCGCGGGTGGGGCGGTCGCCGAGGCGCAACCCGCGGCCGGTGCGGTCGGCGGCGGCGGGCAGGGGAGCGGAGACGAGGCGGGCGCGCCGGCGCCAGACGGAGACATAACTGAGGACGCCGCTGGATTTGACTTCAATCGAGATTTCGAGGCGGCGGCGGGCATCGTACCAGCGGTAGATGTCGCGCTCATCGCCGGACGGATGCGACCAGCGCGGGCCGAAGCGGCGCAGGGCATCCTGCAGCCGGGTGACGCCGGGGCGCAGGCCGGCCAGGGTCAATTCGAAGGCGCGGTGGCGGGCGGCGGGGGCGGAGGGAGCGAGCAGGAAGGCGGCGGCGGGAAGCAGCAGGCAGCGGTGCGGGAGCGGGAGCATGGCTGGTTATTGAAGGGGATAGGCGCGGGCCTGGAGCTGCTGCGCCAGGTCCCAGCCGGATTCGGTGCTCAGCCGGCGCTGGGTCAGCCCCGCCGGCTCCAGTTGCCCGACGAAATCGAGCAGGGATTCGATATTGGCTCGAATGCGCTGATGGGTGGCGCGGTTCCAGGGAGCGTTATCGGCCAGAAACAAGCCCGAATCCGCCCATTCCAGCCGAACCTGGCCGGCTTCGGGGTCGCGCCCGCCAGGGTCGAAATTCTCTCCCCAGGCCGCAATCAGCACCGGCGCAGGTTGCCGGCTCCAGGCGGTCTGGTCGAAATGCCAAAGGTCCCAGTAGGCAGTCAACTCGAACGCCAGATCGTCGAAGCGGTGCTCGGCGGACTGGTAAGGCTCGAACGCGGGCCACAGCTCATCCAACGGCAGGCCCTCCGGATAAGCGGCATCGAGCAGCGGCGGCTGCGACCAATCGAGCGCGAGGATGCGCAACGCGGCGATGCCCGAGCGCCGCCCGGAAAAGGGAAACAGCGGCAGGGCGCGGCGCAGCCGCGCCAGCGCGTCGGCGGCGGGGCCAAACCATAAATCCAAAAAGACCCGATCGGGCATCTACCCACAGGCTATCAAATGAGTTGGCCGGTTGGAGGGTGCGCCAGAGTTGCCTAAGGCGCATTTTTTTTCTTGACGGAAATCCGGGGCACAGCTTACGCTTTTTTTTTGTCGAGTTCAAGGCTGCAGTTTGCACACTTGAGCTTGTACACGCGGGCAGAGAGGACTCAGCAGAGAGCAGTACCCCCACGGAAACGGACGTTCACTCTTGAACGTACCGCTCTCAGCCCATAATTTATTGCAGGCCGGGCGAAGCAGTGGCGCCAACGCCATTGACGCCGGGCATGCACAGCCGGCCGGGCCGGAAGGCCCCGGCATTTCGGAGTTCAGGCCGAAGCACGGCACGAACCAAGAATGGCGAAATTTTACTGGCAACAGCGCTGGCGCCTTCTGGTGCTGATCCTTGCATTGCTGAGCTTTGCCGGCTGGAAGTTCAGCGGGCTGTTCTCCAATGTGGGCTATTCGCCCGTCCAGCCGATTCCTTTCAGCCACCGGCTGCATGCCGGCATCAACCATATTCCCTGCATGTATTGCCACGCGGGAGTGGAGCGGGGCAAGCTGGCGCCGATACCGGCGCTGAACGTGTGCATGGGCTGCCACAGCGTGGTGGACTCCAGCCGGCCGCTGATCCGCAAAGTCGCCACCGCCTACAACCAACTGCAGCCGTTTCACTGGGTGCGGATTTACGCGCTGCCGCGCTTCGTGAAATTCAACCATCAACCGCACATCTCGGCCGGCATCGCCTGCCAAACCTGCCATGGGCCGGTGCAAACCATGCGCCAGGTGGCGCAGTACAAGGAATTCTGGATGGGCGAATGCCTGGATTGCCATCGCAAGCAGGATTATCTGCCCAAGCCGAAGGACCGCGCGCATCGCGACCTGGCGTACTTTCACGGTCACGAGGTGAACGCGCCCACCGACTGCAGCACCTGCCACAACTGAGTCGAACCGGAACATGAGCGAACCACGATTCTGGAAAAGCCTAGCCGAATATGAAGCCCAGCCGGAGGTTGAGCGGCAGCGGGAGGAGGAATTTGCCGCTCCGCCGCAGGCTTATTTCGAGTCGCAGCCCAAGGGGGGGCTCGATTTTGGCCGGCGCGATTTTCTGAAGTGGTCCACCGCCGCGCTGGCGGTGGCCAGCTCCGCCTGCACCCGCAAGCCGGTGCAGTACCTGGTGCCGTACGCGCAGCAGCCGGAAGCCGTGCTGCCGGGCAAAGCCGATTTTTACGCCTCCACCTGCATGGAATGCGCCGCCGGCTGCGGCCTGGTGGTGAAGACGCGCGAAGGGCGGCCGATCAAGGTGGAAGGCAATCCGCTCGACCCGCTCAACCAGGGGACGGCCTGCGCGCGGGGCCAGGCGACATTTTTAAACCTGTACGATCCGGACCGGCTAGCAGGCTCGCTGCGGCTGCGCCGCGGCCGCGGAACGGCGGAGCCGCTGAGCCAGGCGCAGGCGGACCAGGAACTGGCGCAGGCGTTTCGCGCCGCCGGGAAACAGGGCATCCTGCTGACGGGCACGATTCACGGGCCCGCGCGGGCGCAGTTGGCGGCCGATTTCAGCGCCGCGCTGGGCGCCCGCCCGGTGGTTTACGACGCCTTCAATCCCGACGCCCTGCGGGCGGCGCAGGCGGCCGCCTACGGCGCGCCGGCGACGCCGCGCTTCCGCTTCGACCTGGCCGAAATGCTGGTCACCTTCGGGGCCGATCCGCTGGGCAGCGGTTACTCGCGGGTGGAGTACCAGGCCGGCTTCGGCCGGATGCACAAGCTGCGCAACCAGGCGATGTCGCGCGTGGTGGCATTCGAGCCGGCGATGTCCCTGACCGGCATGAACGCCGATACCCGCCACCTGGTGCGCGCCGACCGGCTGCTGGAGGTGGCGCTGGCGCTGGCGCATCAACTGGTGCTGCTCGACCGGCGCTCGGCCTATGCCGCCAACCCCGCGGTCAAGACCGCGCTGGCGCTGTATGCGCCGGCGCAGATCGAGCCCCGCGCCGGGCTGGCGTCCGGCACGCTGGCCCGGCTGGCGGGCGAGCTGTGGCAGAATCGCGGCCGCAGCCTGGTGTACGCCACCGGGCTGCCGCTCGATGCGGCGGCGGCGCCGGCGCTGGAAATTGCGGCTGCGTTTCTCAACAGCGCGCTGGAAAACGAAGGCGCGACGGTGGATGCCAGCGTCAGCCCCAGCCAGCAGGCGCAGGGCTCGGATGCGGCCATGCTGCAGTTAATCGGCGAAATGAAATCCGGCGCGGTCAAGGCGCTGCTGATCCACGGCACCAACCCGGCGTACACGCTGCCGCCGGCGGCGGGATTTCAGGAAGCGCTCGCCCACGTTCCCCTGGTCGCGGTGCTCAGCGACCGGCTGGACGAAACCGCAAGATTGGCCGATCTCGCCCTGGCGGGCCTGCACCCGATGGAGTGCTGGGGCGATGCCGAGCCGCAGGCGGGACTCTACAGCCTGGCGCAGCCCACCATCCGGCCGCTGTTTGACGGGCGCAGCCTGGAAGACACCCTGATCGGCATCGGGCGCAGCGCCGGCATAGCGCAGTTCCAATCGGCGGCAGCCGCAGCGGCCGCCGCGGCCCCAGCGGCCAAAAAGCCGGCGGGCAAGGCGGCGGCGCACAAACCGGCGGCGGCGGCGCACAAACCGGCGACGGCGGCCGCGCAGCAAACTCCGGCGGCGCAGACGCCGGCGACCGCAACGGCCGCCGCGCCCGCGGCGCCGGCGGCGGCGGCGCCGGCAGTTCCGCCCAAGCCGCTCGATTTCCGCGCCTATCTCGAGGACTACTGGCGCAACAAGATCTATGCCGCCAACGATCTGGCGGGAGATTTCTCCGATTTCTGGACGTCCGCCTTGCGCGACGGGGTTTTCGTTCCCAACCTGCAACGCAATGCCGCCGGCAAGCCGCGCGCCTTTCAGGTGGCAGCGCTGGCCCAGGCGGCCCAGGCGGCGGGGACGGCGCCGCCGGAGCCGGGCGCGGGCGAGCTGCTGCTGAACCTGACCGTCAGCCCGATGATGGGCGACGGCGCGCGCAACAACAACGGCTACCTGCTGGAAGCGCCGGATCCGGTAGCGAAGGTCTGCTGGGACAATTTCCTTTCGATCGCGCCGGCGACGGCCAAGCGGCTGGGCCTCAGGGACAACGATCTGGTGGAGTTCGAGGCGCAGGGGGCGCGGATGCGGGTTCCGCTGCACCTGCAGCCGGGGGTCCAGGCCGAAACCGCGACCCTGGCGCTGGGCTGGGGGCGGAGCTCGGCGGGCAGCATCGGCAACCAGGTGGGGGTGAATGCTTTTCCGCTGGCGCGGGTCGAGGCCGGAGGGCTGGCCTACGGCGGGCTGCGCATCCGGCCGCGCAAAGTGGGCCAGTATTTTCTGGCGCAGCCGCAGGGCGGCAACAATTTCATGCGCGGACGCCCGCTGGCGCAGCAAACCACGCTGGTGCAGATCCAGGCCAATCCGCGCGCCGGGCAGAGGCAGGAAAAATGGCCCGACGAAAACCTCTGGAACAACGGCGCGGCGCCGAACGGCTACCAGAACCTGCCGCCGGGGGCGCGCGCCACCGCGCACACCTTCCCGGGGCATCACTGGGGCATGACGATCGACCTGAACGCCTGCACCGGCTGCAACGCCTGCGTGGTCGCCTGCTACTCGGAAAACAACGTGCCGGTGGTCGGCCGGGAGCAGGTGCAGATCGGGCGCGACATGGCCTGGCTGCGGATTGACCGCTACTACAGCGGCGATTACGAGAACCCGGAGGTCATCAACGAGCCGATGCTCTGCCAGCAATGCGCCAACGCGCCCTGCGAGAGCGTCTGCCCGGTGCTGGCCACCGTGACCAACGAAGAAGGCCTGAACCTGCAGGTCTACAACCGCTGCGTCGGCACGCGCTTCTGCTCGAACAACTGTCCCTACAAGGTACGGCGCTTCAATTTCTTCGGCTATGCGCACGACAAATACAGTTTTGGCCGGGGCACGCCGCTGGAGCTGGCGCTGAACCCCGACGTCAGCGTGCGCTCGCGCGGGGTGATGGAAAAGTGCACCTTCTGCGTGCAGCGCGTCAACGCCGCGCACTGGCAGTCGCAGGCGCTGGGGCGTCCGATCCAGGATGGGCAGATCAAGACCGCCTGCCAGCAGACCTGTCCCTCGCAGGCAATCTACTTCGGCGACATGAACGAAGCCAAGTCGCGCATGATGCAGGAACGCAGCGCGCGCGGGTTCCGCGTGCTGGAAGAACTGAACACCGAACCGACGATCACCTACCTCACCAAGGTGCGCAACGCCCCGCCGGAGGAGAAGGCATGAGCCTGGAGCATCCGGCGACCACAATCGAACGCCACCCGATGGCGCTGGTGGAAGAGCCGCCGCTGTATCGCGCCGACCTGACGCTCAGCCAGGTCACCCGCGACATCGTCGCGCCGCTCGACCGGCGGCCGAACGGGTGGTGGTGGCTGGCCTTTCTGATCTCGGTGACGCTGCTGGGCGTCGGCGCGATCACCGTCGTCTGGCAGTTGCGCGCCGGCCTGGGCATTCTCGGCCTGACCTGGCCGACGATGTGGGGCACCTACATCACCAATTTCGTCTTCTGGATCGGCATCGGCCACGCCGGCACGCTGATATCGGCGATTCTGTTCCTGTTCCGGCAGCGCTGGCGCACCGCCATCAACCGCGCGGCGGAGGCGATGACCATCTTCGCCGTGATCTGCGCCGGCTTGTTTCCGCTGCTGCACATCGGGCGCACGCTGCTGGCGTACTGGCTGATACCGTATCCCAACTTCCGCCATCTCTGGGTCAATTTCCGCTCGCCGCTGATCTGGGACGTATTCGCGGTCTCGACCTACGCGACCATCTCGCTGCTGTTCTGGTATCAGGGCATGATTCCCGACCTAGCCACGGTGCGCGACCACAAGCAGGGGCGGATCGCGAAGAAAATCTACGGCATCTTCGCCATGAACTGGCGCGGCACGGCGCGCGACTGGAACCATTACGAATCGGCTTACGGCATGCTGGCGGCGATCGCCACCCCGCTGGTGCTTTCGGTGCACAGCAACGTGTCCATGGATTTCGCCGTGGCCACCGCGCCGGGCTGGCATTCGACCATTTTCCCGCCCTACTTTGTCGCCGGCGCCATCTTTTCCGGCTTCGCCATGGTGGTCACGCTGATGGCGATCGTGCGCAAGGTCTATAACCTGGAAGACTACGTCACGCTCGACCACATGGAGCTGATGTGCAAGATCATTTTGGTGACCTCGCTGATGGTCAGCTACGCCTACGCCACCGAGATGTTCAGCGCCTGGTACAGCACCGACCTCTACGAGCGCAACCGATTCTACGGGGTGCACTTCGGCCTGACGCACACGTTCTTCACCGGGCCCTATGCCTACGCGGCCTGGATCATGCTTGCCTGCAACTGCTTTATTCCGCAGTTGTTCTGGTTCCGGCGGCTGCGGCGAAGCCTGCCGATGATGTTTCTCATCAGCCTGGGCGTGAACCTGGGCATGTGGTTTGAGCGCTACACCATCGTGGTCAGCTCGCAGGCGCGGCAATTTCTGCCCTCCAGCTTCGGCTATTTCCGTCCCACGCGCTTCGATTACGCGGTGCTGGCCGGCTCCTTTGGCTTGTTTTTCACCCTCTTCCTGCTCTTTGTCCGGTTCGTGCCGGTGATCGCCGTGGCCGAGGTCAAAGCGGTGCTGCGCCAGCCGGTAGGCGAGCCCGCGGTGACGCTGGAGGAAAGGCATGCTTAAGCAGAAGGGCAAGCGGGCGGGGGTGCTGGGCATTTTCCGCACTCCGGAAACGCTGCTGGAAGCGGTGCGGGAGGCACGCGAGCTGGGCTACCGCGGACTGGACGCGGTCACGCCCTACCCGGTGCACGGGCTGCCGGAGGCGCTCGGCTTGAAGGTGAGCTGGATGCCGCGCGTCACCAAGACCTTCTTTTTCGTCGGCGCCGGCCTGGGCTTTTACTTCGAATATTGGACGATGGCGGTGACCTGGCCGATCAACGTCGCCGGCAAGCCGTATTTTTCGATTCCGGCGTTCATGCCGGTGACGTTCGAAAGCGGCATATTGATTACCGGCGTGCTGACGTTTCTGGCATTGTTCGCGGCCGACCGGCTGCGCCCCGGCCCCGGCTTCAAGGCACTCGATCCGCGGCTGACCAACGACCGTTTTGCGCTGCTGATCCCCACCGGCTTCGAGGGGCCGAAGCCGGCGATCCGGCTGTTGCGGGAGTTGGGGGCATTGGAGGTTCATGAAATCGAGTCCTAAAGCCCTGGCCGCGGCCCTGGCCTGGAGCGGCGCCGGACTGCTGGCGATGGCGCTGCTCGCCGGCTGCAACCAGACCAAATCGCAGCCCGAGCTGGAGTTTCGCACGCCCTACCTGCCGGAAATGTACCGCCAGGAAGCGATGCAGGCGCAGGATCTGGACCGCTTTCGCGGCAACCGGCCGGACATGCGCGTGCCGCCGCGCGGCACCGTGCCGGTCGGCTACGTGCCCTTTCCGCAGGCGGCCGACCTGGCGGCGATCGACACCATGCTCAATCCGTTGCCGGTGACGCCGAAGGTGCTGGCGTCCGGCCGCCATTTCTTCGACACCTTTTGCATCGTCTGCCATGGGCCGCTGGCCCACGGCGACGGTTATATCGTGCCGCTGATGACCCAACCGCCGCCGTTGATGCTGCCGCCGGTGACGCAGTGGTCGGACGGCCGCATCTTTCTGACCATCACCAACGGGCAGGGGCAAATGCCGCCCTACCGCACCGAAATGACGCCGGCGCAGCGCTGGGCGGTGGTGCGCTATTTGCGCGTCCTGCAATTTGCCGCCAACCCCTCGCCGCAGGCGCTGGAGGAGGAGGAGCGCCGCGCCATCAGCTACGCCGGGGATGCGCCGTCGAAACTGGAGCCGAACCGCACATGTCGAGCTTGCACGAAACTGCCGTAGTCAAGATCGAAGACCCGGGTCCGGCGCGCTTCGCTCCGGGCCTGCGGCGGGGCTTCCTGCTCGCCGCGGTGGCGGGCCTTGCGCTCACCGCGCTCGGCATCTGGCGCTCGCCGCAAGAGGCCTGGAACGGCTACCTGGTCAGCTATCTCTATTTCCTCATCCTGTCGCTGTCGGGGGTGTTTCTGGTGGCGCTCGAGTACGTCACCGGCGCCACCTGGTCGGTCGCATTCCGGCGCCTGGCCGAAGCCTTGACGCGCTATCTGCCCATCGCCTTTCTGGCGACCATCGTTTTTGTATTCGGCTTCCGCCATCTTTATCCCTGGGCGCAGCCGGGCTACCATTTTGCGCGCGCCGCCAAGCAGGCCTGGTACAACCCCGGGCTGGTGAGCGCGCGGGCGTTGATCTACGTCGGCCTGTGGATGCTGTTCGGGTGGCTGTTCGTGCGCCGCTCGCTGCGCATGGACGAGGCCTGGCGGCGGGGCGAATCCACCGCCCGCTGGCTGCCGCGCCGCCATCCCGGCGGATTCGGCAAGCTGCCCAGCGCGGCCGGCCGGCTCAGCGCCGGTTTCATCGTGTTGTTTGCCGCCACCTTCACCCTGGCCAGCTTCGATTGGGTGATGTCGCTGGACCCGCGCTGGAATACGACCATGTTCGGCGTTTACCTGTTCGCCGGCCTGTTCGAGGCGGGCTGGGCGCTGGTGCTGCTGATGGCGGTGCTGATGCGCCGCCGCGGCATGCTGGGCGGACTGCTGCGCGACCATCAGTATGTGGATCTGTCGCGCATGCTGCATGCTTTCAGCATTTTCATGGTCTATATCGGTTTCGAACAGTACCTGTTGATCTGGTACGCCAACTATCCTTCCGAAACCATCTTCTATCACCAGCGCATCACCAACGGCTGGGGCTGGGTGTTCCTGTTCCTGATGTTCGCCAAGTGGGTGTTCCCGTTCACCGTGCTGCTCAACCAGAAGGTGCGGAAGAATGAGCGGGTGCTGCTGGCGATGGCGTGGCTGGTGCTGATCGGCGAATGGGTGGACCTCTACTGGCTGGTGATGCCGAGAATCCATGCCCACTTCTACTTTCCCAGTTGGATCACGCTGGGCGAGCTGCTGGCCTTCTTGGGACTCTTCGGGCTGGCGGTCACCGGCTTTCTCAGCCGGCATTCAACCGTGGCGGTCGGCGATCCGCGGCTGTCGCACTCGGTAGCGGGAGATTATCTATGAACCCGCAGGCGCCCAACCCCAGCCCGCCGCCGCGCGTCAGCTTCGGCCAGATTCTGACCCTGAGCGTGGTGCTGGTGATCGTGCTGCTGGTGATCGGCGAGCTGTTCAAGCGGGAATACATGCACGCCGGCCGGAACGCCCGCTTCAGCCTGCTGACGCCGGAGGTGATCGGCGGCGGCGCGCCGCCGGTGGACCTGCGCGCGCTGCTGAAAAATTCGCCCAAGCTGATGAGCGAAGGCCAGCAAGTTTTCGCCACCAACTGCGCCGTCTGCCACGGCGCCGAGGGCTACGGCAACGGGCCGCGCGCGGCCGGGCTGAATCCGCCGCCGCGCAACTATCACACCGGCAAATTCCTGTACGGCACCTCGAAGCTGGCGCTCTACCACACCATCACCAACGGCATTCCCGGCAGCGCCATGCCCAGCTTCGCGATGATGCCGCCGGAGGACCGGATGGCGGTAATTCACTACATCCGGCAATGGATACCGAGCCCGGAAAGCGACACTCCGGCGCAGTTGGCGGCGCTGCCATCGGCGGCGGTGGCGAGCGGGACGACGCCGCTGCCCAAGCTGAAGCCGGTGCCGATCGGGCCGCATATTCCCGTAGCGCTGGCGATGCAGATGGTGGCAGAGATGGAAGCGCCGCCGCCGGCGCCGCCTTCCCCGCCGGCGCCGGCGAACGCCAACTTTGCCGTGGGGGCGGGCATTTACCAGAGCCGCTGCGCGGCCTGTCACGGCGCCAACGGGGCCGGCGGCGTGCCCACCGAATTCATTTGGTCGCATCCCTGGACCGAAGTGCGGGCGGGCAGCTTCCGCCAGCCGATCATGGGCGACTGGACTACCAATCCAGCCACCTTCACCCATCTGGTCACGCACGGCTTGCCGGGGCGGGTCATGCCGGGTTTTGGCACGCTGACCAAGCCGGAGATGGCGGCACTGTATGATTATGTAGAAGCGCTGGCCGGCGTGGCGGCACCGGCGCCGGCCCAGCATCCCGCAGCGGCCTCCCCCGGCGCCGCCGCCGCTACGCCGCGAGGTACGCAGTAATGTCGCTCATCTGGCCCGCATTTTCCGGCTTGGCGGAACCCTTTCGCGCGGCGGCGATCGCGGCCGCGCAGCCGCTTTCGAACTGGCTGACGTCGCCCGGCTCGCCGCTGGCGCATGCGATTCGCGCCAACATGGGCCGCATGCTGATTCTGGTGATGCCATTCATCCTGGCCGCCTGGGGGTTGCTGGCCTATGCGCTCTACCGCTTCCGCGGCTCGCGCGGACACCGCCCGGCGACCTTCGAGCACCACAACAAGCTCGAAGCCACCTGGACCGCGCTGCCCATCCTGGTGCTGATCGCGGTGATGTTCCCCACCTACCGCCTGCTGCACAAGATTGACTATGGACCGTCGCCCGATTTGACCATCAACGTCGTCGGCCACCAGTTTTTCTGGGAATTCAAATACCCCGGCTACGGCATTGACCGCGCCAACCAGCCGCTGGTGGTGCCGGCCGACCGCAATATCACGCTGCACATCAGCAGCGTGGACGTGATTCACGGATTCTTCGTTCCCGATCTCGGGGTGCAGATGGACGCCGTGCCCGGCCACATCAACTACGCCTGGTTCCGGGCCAAGCCGGGCACCTATCGCGGCCAGTGCGCGCAATTGTGCGGCACGCTGCACGGGGAGATGCTGATCACGGTGATCGCCCTGCCGCCTTCCCAATTCCAGACCTGGCTGAGCAGCCATGCCAAGGCCGCGGGCGGGACACAGTTGCGCCGGCCGCGGCTCCGGTTGCGCCCGGCGGCGCCCGGCGGGAGGTTCTCATGAGCGCCGCTACCGCGACCCTGCCGCAAGCCGGCAAACGCTATTCCGGCCTGGCTGACTGGCTGACCACGACCGATCATAAAAAGATCGGCATTCTCTATCTCGGCTTTGCCTTCCTCAACGTCTGGCTGGGGGGGCTGCTGGCGGGGCTGATCCGGCTCGACCTGTTCAACCCCGGCTGGAAGATCATCGCGCCGGATTTCTACAACCAGCTCATCACCATGCACGCCACCATGATGATCTTCATGGCGGTGATGCCCGCCTTCGCCGGGATGGGCAACTACCTGGTGCCGCTGATGATCGGCGCGCGCGACATGGCGTTTCCCAAGCTCAACGCCTTTTCCTTCTGGGTCATGGTGCCGGCGGCGCTGATGATGTACGCCAGCTTTTTCGTGCCCGGCGGCTCGGCGCGCGGCGGCTGGTGGAGCTATCCGCCGCTGTCCACCTTCCAGTTCATGGGCGGCCACGGCGAAGACCTTTGGATTCTGGCAATCGTGCTGCTGGGCATTTCCTCGGTCACCGGCGCGATCAATTTCCTGGTCACCATCGCCGACATGCGCGCGCCCGGCATGGGTTGGTTCCGCTTGCCGCTGTTCGTCTGGAGCTGGTTCGTGACCGCGACCATGCTGCTGGTGGCGCTGCCGGTGCTCAGCGGCACGCTGATCATGCTGCTCAGCGACCGCCTGTTCGGCACCGGTTTTTACCGTCCGGCGCTGGGCGGCGATCCGCTCTTATACGAGCACCTGTTCTGGTTCTTCGGCCATCCCGAGGTGTACATCATGATCCTGCCCGGCTTCGGCATGCTCTCGCACGTGCTGCCGTCGCTGTCGGGCAAAAAAGTATTCGGCTACAAGGGCATGGTGTATGCGCTGGTGGCGATCGGGACGCTGGGCTACCTGGTCTGGGCGCATCACATGTTCACCAGCGGCATCACTCCCAATGCCCAGGTCTTCTTCTCGATCTGCAGTTTCGCCATCGCCGTGCCCACCGGGATCAAGATCTATTCCTGGATCGCCTCGATGTGGGGCGGCGCCATCCGCTTCCTCACGCCGCTGCTGTATTGCGTGGGCATGATCGCCATGTTCACCTTCGGCGGGCTCACCGGCATCATGCTCGCCAACGTGCCCTTCGACATCCTGGTGCACAACACCTACTTCGTGGTGGGGCATTTTCACTATGTGCTGGTGGCCGGCTCGGTGATGGCGCTGCTCGGCGGGATTCATTTCTGGTATCCCAAAATCACCGGGCGGATGTACAACGAGCGGCTGGGCAAGTGGAGCTTCTGGCTGCTGTTTATCGGCATCAACTGGGTATTCTTCCCGATGCACATCCTGGGCGTGATGGGCATGCCGCGCCGGGTGGCGATGTACCGGCCGCAGTTCATGCCGCTGAACCAGTTCATCTCGCTGGGATTCTTTTTCATGCTGGCGGGGGGGCTGGTTTTCACCTGGAACATGCTGATCTCGCTGCGCCGCGGCGAGCCCGCCGGGCCGGATCCCTGGCAGGTGAACGACGTGCAGCATTCGTTCGAATGGACGACCTCCAGCCCGCCGCCGGCGTATAACTACGCCGAAATTCCAAGGCTGGAGCCGGCCGAACACTAACCGCTGGCGGGAGGGGTAAGGCAGGAAGCAACATCATGGCAGAATCGCAGCAACCCGCAGGCCCGACTGCCGCGGCCGGACGAACCTCACGCCGCTGGAAGCTGGCGCTGGGCCTGGTCGGCATCGCGGTCTTCATGTTTGCCTTCGCCTACATCAACATCCCGCTGTTCCGCTCGTTTTGCGAGCATTACGGCATCAGCGTGGCGCCGGTGAATGCCGCCAGCACGGTGAAAACCAGCGGCAAGCGCACGGTGAAGGTGATGTTTTCCGCCGAAGTCGGCTCCGGCCTGCAACTGGAATTTCATCCGCGCAAGGACATCGAGACCGTGCCGCTGGGCAAGCGCGAGGAAAACGCCTACACCTTCGTCAACCCGACCAACCAGACCATCAAGTTCCGCGCCATTCATGCCCTTTACCCGACCTCGGCGGCGGAAAACGTCGCCATCATGCAATGCTTCTGCTTCAGCCAGCAGACGCTGAAGCCGCACCAAAGCCGCACCCTGCCGGTGATTTACCAGGTGAACCCCGGGCTGAAGCCGGACGTGAGGCGCATCAGTTGGCTCTATACCCTGTTTCCGGTGAAGCCATGAGCAGTTTGCCTAATCCCGTACCCCTGCAGCCGGAAGCGGAGCAGCGGCTGCGCCGCCGCAACCGGCGGCTGGGGCTGGCGCTGACCGCGCTGGCGTTGCTGATGACATTCAGTTCCTACTGGTTCGTGCGCCGCGGCTGGATTTACCCCGCCCACGTGCACTGGTGGCGGCCGCACTGGTAGCGGCGGCCCGCCGGCGGCGAGAAAGACCGAGACGCTCTATGGATTCGCAAGTACTGACGGCACAACCCGAAGCTCCTTTGGAAGCGGCGCACGGCGCGGAGGCGGCGCACCTGCCCGGTCCCAGCTTCTGGCCCATCCTGCTGGCCAGCGGCTTCGGCCTGCTTACAACCGGCTTCTTCTTTTGGGCCACCGGCGCCTCGGCCGGCCTGTGGCTGGCGCTGGGAGCGGTCTTGACCCTCATCCCCGCCATGGGCTGGGCGACGACCATCGCCGCCGAGCGCCGGCAAATGGATCCGGCGCAGACGGAACGCGACCTGCACCGCGGTTTCCTGCTATTTCTGGTTTCGGAAGGCTGCATCTTCGGCGCCTTCTTCGCGCATAACTATTACTTGCGGCTGGCCGCTCCCGCCTGGCCGCCGCCGGGGGCTCCGGTGCTGGCCACCACCCTGCCGGCGATCGGCACGCTGGTGCTGGTACTCTCCAGCTTCACCGTCAACCTCTCGCATCATGCCCTGAAACACCGGCGGGTGGCGGTAGCCAAAAACTGGCTGCTGCTGACCATCGCTATGGGCATCGGCTTCTTGGGCATACAGGCTTACGACTGGGGTTTCCTGCTGCAGTTCGATAAATTCACCATGGACCGCGGCGTTTTCGGCGCCGGCTATTACATCATGACCGGCTTCCACGGCATGCACGTGGTGGTCGGCCTGCTGATGCTGTCGCTGGTGTATTGGCGCATGGAACGCGGCGACTACAACGACCCCACCTACAGCTTTTCCACCGACGCCGCCACCTGGTACTGGCATTTCGTGGACATCGTCTGGATTTTCCTGTTTTTCACGATTTATCTGCTGGGCTAAAAACGCACTAATTCAGCTTTAAAATCGTACAATGGGCGCAAATAAAAAAGGTGGTAAAGATTTTTTGCGCAAAACGGCACCCGGGCCGGAAAAATCCAGTTAATCCCTGAATCTTCAGTCGGTTACGCGAGTGCCGTTTTCGATTTTAAAACGGCACGGAAACGGCACCAAACGGCACTGGAGCGGCGTACGGGCCGGCGCCAAAACCTGATCCATGGCAGGTTTCAAAAACTCAAGTGATTGATAAATAAGGAGATTGCATTTTCAATTTCGATAGGCACATAAACCGGCACGCAACGATGATGTTATCGTGCATTAGCGGGTGCAACGCTTTCCGGGTTTCATTGAGGAGTCAGGCTGATGCGCACGACCATTGCGCTGAACGACGAACTGGTGAAGCGGGCGCAGGAATACACCGGGATTGAAGAGAAATCGAGGCTGGTGCACGCCGGCTTGTACGCCTTAATCGAGCGGGAGAGCGCGCGGCGGCTGGCGCAACTAGGCGGCAGCATGCCGGGCCTGAAAATCAAGCGGCGGCGGCGGAGGAAGGGATGATTCTGGCGGATGCCGGCATCTGGCTGGAATATTTTCGCGCCGGGGAGCCGCGCTTAAAAAAGCTGCTGGAGCAGGGGCAGGTCTGGATGCACGACGGGGTGCGGGGGGAGCTATTCACGCACGCGCTGCAGCCGCGCAGCGTGAACTATGAAATTGCGCGGCTGCCGCGGATCACGATGGCGCGGGAGATGGAGGTGCTTTATTTCATCCAGGTGCACGAACTCTGGGGGCAGGGAATAGGCTATCCGGAGTGTCATTTGCTGGCTTCGGCGCAGATCAGCGAGAGGACACGGCTGTGGACAGCAAACCGGCGTCTGCACCGGGTAGCGGCGCGGCTGGGGCTGGCGGCGGAGCTATAATGCCGTCCGATGCAGGCCCGGCGCCGGGCGCACAGGCGGCGGCTGCCGAGGACGGCTAGATTGGCGATGGATGAAGAACCCGCAAAACCGATTGTCATTACCGGTTCACCTTACTGCAGCAGCGGGCGGGCTTGCGCCTGGGCCGCCGCCAGCGCGCGTTCTCCCGCCGCCGCCTTGGCGGCCAGGGAGCGGAAGACGGCAAACTGCGCCGGGGAGGGACGGGTGAAAGCCAGCTCGACATCCGCCGCCAGATAGGCCAGGTGGCTGCGCAGCCGGGTTTCATACAACAGGCTGGCTTCGCTAGCATGAATATTCAATTGCACCAGCCGGCCGATTTCGGCCTCTAGGCGGCGCAGCGCGGGCGCAGCCTGGGCCGCCGGGATGCGCCGCTGCGCTATTTCGACGCGCAGCCGGCGGCGCGTTACCAGCGCCCGGTTGATCGCCCGGTCGAGCCGGTCGAGGGTGGAGTGGATTTGCAGCGCGAGCGCCAGCCGGGCTTGCAAATCCGCGGGGGAAGCGTGCAGCCGCGGGTCGAGCGCGACCTGCAGCGTGCGCTCCTGGCGGCGTCCGCCGTAGTCAAGCACGGCGCGATACGCGCCCGGGGTCACCAGCGGGCCGGAAACCGTGTCTTCCTCGCCGCCGGCGGCAATCGGCGGCTCGAAGCCGCGCACCTCGGCGGCGGGCGCGTAGCGCAGGTCCCATTGAAAGCGGTTCATGCCGGGCCGGATGCCGGTCTGCCGCTGGAGGGCGAGCCGGGCCATTTCGGTGGGACGGAATTTGGTCCCGAATTTCGGCATGGAGGGTTTGATTGCCGCCAGATGCAGGGGAAAGCGCCGAATCAGTTGGCCGCCGGCAGTGAAAAAGCTGAGCGTGACGGGGGCGCGGCCGCGGTAATTCGCCGGGATGTGAAAGAAGAGGGTGGCGCCGAAGGGCGGGTTTTGGCCCACCGCCGGGAGTTTGAATGCCGGGCTGCCGTAGGCGTGGGTCAGCCAGGCGCGCTCGGGCGCAAACAGATAGGCGGCGCCGGGGCGCACGACGGGATGGCGGGTCATCTGTTCGAGCAGGGAAAGATTATCGAGCACCCAGAAGGCGCGGCCGTGGGTGGCGATCGCCACCTGTCCCTGGCGCGGATTGAAGGCGATGCCGCGCACCTGCGCCACCGGCAGGTTAAGCGACAGCGGGCGCCAACTGCGGCCGGCATTGAAGCTGGCGTAAACCGTGGCGCTCGTGCCGAGCAGCAGCAGATCGGGATCGCGCGGATCCTGGCGCACATCGAACAGATAAGCGTTGCGCGGCAGGCCGGCGGCGAGGGCGGTCCAATGGCGGCCGAAATCGGCGGTTTTGTAGATGTAGGGATGGAAATCGTCCCACATGTAGCGATGCGCGGTGAGGTAGGCGGCGCCGCGGGTGCGATAGGAAGGCTGTATGCTGCTGATCCAAGACCAGGCGGGCAGGGCCGGCGGGCGCACGGCGCTCCAACTCTTGCCGCCGTCGGTGGTCACATGCACCCGCCCGTCGTCGCTGCCGGCCCATAGGACCTGGCCATCCAGCGGCGAGACCGCGAGCGCGGAAATGCCGGGATAAATTTCCGCTCCGGAAGCGTCGAGATCCACCGGGCCGCCGCTGGGGGCTTCGGTCGGGGCGGCATTGCGCGTCAGATCGGGGCTGATCCGCCGCCAGGTGCGGCCCGCGTCGGTGCTCGACAGCACGCATTGCGCGCCCAGCAGCAGTTGCCGGGGATTGACCGGCGAAAACAATATGGGATGGGTCCAGCCGAAGCGGTATTTCAGCTCGTTGGAGGCCGCGCCTTCCTGGTAATCCGGCCAAGGGCTGACGCCCTGGTACTCGCCCGTGCTGCGGTCGTAGCGCATCAGAATGCTGAAATAGCCGCTGCCGTAAGTGACATTCGGGTTATCTGGCTGCGGCGCGACCCAGGTGCTTTCGCCGTAAGCGACGCGATGCCAGGCGCTGCCGGGGATGGCGCCCATGGGCGAGGCGCTGGGGCCCTCGGTCGAGCCTTCATCCTGCTGCGCGCCGTAAAGATCGTAAGGAAAGCGGTGGTCGAGGCTGACGGCGTAAAACTGTCCCGTGGGCTGGTTATGCTCGCCGCTCCAGGACTTGCCGCCGTCGGTGGAGACGGTGGCGCCGCCGTCGTTGCCTTCGAGCAGGATCTGCGGCTGGAGGGGATTGATCCAGACGATGTGGTTATCGCCGTGCGGCGTGCGCAGGCGGTGAAAGTTTTTGCCGCCGTCGCGCGAGACCCAGAGCGCGTCCACTTCGGGCACGTAGACGGTATCGGGGCGGCTGGGGTCGGCAAAGATGCTCATGTAATAGAAGGCGCGCTGGCGCAGCGCCCAGTCGCGGTTGACGCGGCGCCAGCTCCGGCCGGTGTCATCGGAGCGAAAGACGCCGCCGTGGCGGGCCTGCAGGATGGCATAGAGCACGCGCGGACGGCTGGCGGCGATGGAAATTCCGATGCGTCCCAGCACGCCTCCGGGCAAGCCGGGGTTATGGGTGAGGTTGGTCCAGTGCGCGCCGCCGTCGCGGGTTTCGTAAATGCCGCTGCCCGGGCCGCCGCTGGTCAGGCCCCAGGGCGTGCGCGACGCCTGCCACATCGCCGCGTACAGCACTTGCGGATGGGCCGGGTTCATGACCACATCAATGGCGCCGGTGGAAGCGTTGACGTACAGCACCCGCCGCCAGCTTTTACCGCCGTCGGTGGTTTTGAAGACGCCGCGCTCGGGATTGGGCGCGAATACGTGGCCGAGCGAGGCGGCGAAGGCCACGTTGGGATGATGCGGATCAACGGCGATGGCGCAGATGGTATGGGTGGCGCGCAGGCCGGCGTATTTCCAGGTTTTGCCGCCGTCGCTCGACTTGAACATGCCATCGCCCGGAATGGCGGTGTTGCGAATGTCGCATTCGCCCGTGCCGGCATAAAGAATTTTCGGATTCGAGGGAGCCACCGCCAGCGCGCCGATGCTCGCGCTTGCGCTTTTGAGCGTGCGGTCGGAGATATTGATCCAGCTCAGGCCGTAGTTGGTGCTTTGCCAGATGCCGCCGCCGGTGGCGCCCATATAGAAGAGGTCAGGGCGGCCAGGGACGCCGGCGACGGCGACCACGCGACCGCCGACAAACGGACCCACCAGGCGCCAGCGCAGCCGACTGACGAGCGCGGCGGTGGAGACGGGCGGGCGAAGCTGGGCGGGCGCGGCCTGGCGGCGCGGCGCGCGCCGCGCCTGCGCCAGGCCGAGCAGCGCCAGCAGGCAAAAGGCGGCGGTAGCGGCGCGGCTGCGGCGCGCATGAGAACCTTGCAACGGGCTCGGGCGAGAACACTGCGGCGGTTGGCGATGCGGCATGACGCCGGCTCCTTCCGTCCTGCTTTGGAATGGATGAATTCAGAATTAAACACCGGCGGCCCCGCGCCGGTCAAGCAAAGTTCATGTCTTTCGCCCGTCTCTATAAATCCTTCAGGCTGCCAGGCGGTTCGCCGGCGGACAGCTTCGCTTTAAAAATCGCACAGGGATCGGTTTTCGCACCCGCTTTTCGCAAGCGCGCCTCATCATTGCCCCAGACGTCAAACAGAGGGTATTGGAATAACCGCCAACCGTTTACTTCCATTTAACGTACTTCGCCTTCCAGGCATAAAGCGTGTGCTTGGAAACTCCCACCTCGCGAGCTACATCTTCGGCTATCCGTCCGGCTTCCATCTGCTTCAGCGCGGCGATCATCTGCGCCTCGGTATGCTTGCTCCTCGACATCTTGCCTCCTCCAAGCTGAAATCATACTCAGCTTGGTACGGAGGAGGGGGATCAGGTCAGCTTGAGTCTAGACGGCCTCTGGATGGCGCTTACGACATTCGTACGGTTATCGAACCTTCAGCGCCATGGAAATCGTCCTGTATCATACGCTTGGGCGCTTGCCGGAACCGGAATCTACGCTTACATTAGTCACGCCGTTCCCGGGAGTGGTGATCGTGGTCAATCGCGCCAGACTGTCGTTATAAGTGAAACTCGTTTGGTTCCCGTTCTGGTCTTTTTCCCAGGCCAGCTCGCCGGTCGAATAATTCCAGCCGAAGGTCTCAATGGACATCAGTGAAATTCAAGGCCTCGAGGTCCTGCAACCAAATGCATATCATCATTAAATAACCGCCACCATTCATCTAAACAGGAATGATCTGGAAATATTTCTAGTAAATAATTATTTATGTATATATTCAATGATAACGCTCGGCCTATATTTACTTTTGTGACTTCTCCATACGTTTGATTTTTAAACACACTGGCTGCGCGAATGTCTAAGACGTTATCGTATTGCGTAATATATTTGTCATTTTTGTCTGTAATATCTATATGACATGAATCATCATATAAATCTGAACTTCCGATTAAAACGGCTTCATACTGAAGAAATCGCCAGGAACATTGCACATGTAATGCATACTCACAATCGTTCGTATCACTTCACCACGAGTTTTTGTCATGATACTTTCTTTTTTTAATTTACCAAAACTAAATTCAGCCATATTTAACGTTCGCGAATAACCGCTCAATTTCCTGCCTACCAGGAAACCAACAAACGAAAATGGGTCGCATTTTATCATTGATTACCATCCGATCGCATCACCGTCCCCCTTAACAGGAATCACCTTTTTGACATCTCCAAGACGCCAGTAGTGTACACCCGGCGGCGATTGCGATAGGCAAAATCGCCATTGGCATCAAAGCGAGCGGCTGCCGAGCCTTCCTGGAGTGATCCGACCAGGCAAAACCCGCATTTTTCACGCATTTTTGTGAACACCTCGCCCGCCTCCTTTCACTCGACCTTGTTTTTCATCCTCGAAACTTCCGGCCCGCTATCCTGCCGGCAGTGGCAGCGCCTCGATTCTTCGCAGCATGCTCACGAACAGCCGCCGAGTGAGATGGCTCTCGGCTAACAGCAGCCATCCGTAACGGGCGTGTTTGACCAAACGACCGCCGGCTTTCACCAGCCGCTGCTGATTATAGAACTGCATCACCGCCCGGCTGGGCAGCGTCAAGTTCGTCACGATAAAACCAACGCGCGGGAACAACTCATCCGCGTGATGCTCAACCTTGGCGACTACCCGCTGCGCCGATTGCCAGCCGGCGGCGCGATAGAGAAAGCTTTTGTACTCGACCAACGGCTTGAGGCGGGGCCGTCCCACCGGTCGCGGCAGCAGTTCCGCGATGTCGCGTTCCAGGTTGCCATTGGACGGAATGCGGATCGCATATTTGACGCCACGCTGTTCCAGGGCTTCGTAAATCTCCGGTTTGGCGAAGGCAGCGTCGGCACGAAACGCCACCGCCTGGCCTCGTGCCTGCTGACGCTCAATCTCCGGCAGCAACTGTTTCTCCCAGCCGTCGGCACTGCTCTAACCCCTGCCGCACCTGCATAAATGATGCTGAGCGAAGCGATAAGCGTCGCTGGGCTTCGTTGTTTTTTCATGCTTTAAGCAAAACCTGCGGTTTTGCTATTGGCTCGGCAATTCTCATGTACGTCCATGTACACCAGGTCGCCTCGCGGCATTGCTAAAAGCAATTTCTGCGAAATGGCTATTGCGCCTCGCTCTGCTCGCTTCTCCCTTCGCCTTGGCGTTACTGAATCGCGGAGGGTCGGGACCTGACAGGAAACCCCGATCTTCCCACTCGACCTCGGCATATCTAACTCCCATCGGTGGACTCGTGGGCCGCCGCTAGCTGACGTTTTCAATGTCCCAAGGTTTCAAATGCATGGGCCAAAAAGGAAATGCGGGTTTAAAGCAGCGCCTCGACATTTGATCATGCGAACAAGTTAGCAGCCCATACGTACTAACAAAGCAGATAGCGCGTCACAACGGGCGGCGGGCGAGGAAGCGCAGGCGGACGTAATCGGCCCACCAGCCATGCTTAGGCTGGTAGAGCCGGGGGCGCAGGCGGTCTTCCAGTTCCGCATAGTCGGCGGCGCGCGCGGCGGCCGGGATGCGCGCCAGCCATTCCGCGGCAAAGACCTCGTACCAGGCAAGGATGCCCTGCGGCAGCGGCGTGGGGCGGGGGAAAAGCTCGCAGCGCTCGACGGCGAAGCCGGCGTCTTCCAGCGCGGCGCGGAAAGCCTCCGCGGACGGGAAATAGAGGCCAGAGGCGGGATGCGGGGCGGCGGGATCGAAGCGGCGCAGCGCCGCCGCCAGCGCGTCATAAACGGCGGCGACATTGCCCTCGCCGCCCAACTCGCCGGCAAAACGCCCGCCCGGCCGCAAGGCGCGAAATACGCCGTCGAGCACCGGCGCGACCGTCAGCGGCCTGCCGGCAGCAGGGCGGCCGGCCATCCAGTGCAGCGCGGCGTTGGAGAAGGCGGCGTCGAATTCGCGGCTGAAAGCGAGCATTTCGGCGCGCGCGAGGCGCGCGTCCAGGCCGCGCCGGCGGGCGGCGGCGACCATCTCCGGGCTGGCGTCCACGCCGACGACGGCGCAGCCCCGGGCGGCGATTTTTTCCATCAGCGCGCCGTCGCCGCAGCCAAGATCGAGGATGCGCTCGCCGGCGCGCGGGGCGAGCAACTCGAGCACCGGCTCGCCCAGCCGGCTGATAAAGCCGGCGTCGCGGCGATACCGCTCCGGCGACCAGGACTTCGAGGCGGGTTCCATGCTTCAGTATGGGATAAAAATATTGCGCATATTCGTTGCAATTACGCGAGATAGCCGCCGTAGCGAATCGAAATTTATCGTGTGCGGCCGCAATCCGGCAGGGCTGAATATCGATGCTAGGCGAAGCGATAAGCGTCGCTGGGCTTCGTTGTTTTGTCATGCTTTAAGCAAAACCTGCGGTTTTGCTATTGGCTCGGCAATCCTCATGTACGTCCATGTACACCAGGTCGCCTCGCGGC
>JAJYIU010000039.1 GCA_021789895.1 Acidobacteriota bacterium
GCCGGCGTGCTCTTTGACAATTCGCCGCCCTCCGCCTCCGCCCGTTCCGTGCGGGTGTTTGAACGCCAACCGTTTCTCGCGCCCGCGCGGAACGGCGGCCTTTTTCAGGCTGCCTGCAGACTTCAATGACAATGGCGCTCTTTTCTTTTGTATTGAGTGTCATTAACTGCGCTAAATTACGCAGCCGGCCCGGTCAGGGTCATCTTAGGGTCATCTCAGGGGCATCTTCAAAACCGGCATGGCACTGACTATCTAAATGAAAACCGTTGGTTTAATGCCCATAGGGTCATCTGTGCCATGTTTTTCGCATGTCCCGGACGCATTCATCCTCATTTTCAAAATGGATCGCCGCGGCTGCGCCAAATCCCCCCAGCCCCCGGTTTCCGGCTGCTTGTTTCTGGCTGTCGGCCTTTGGCTATTTTTGCTGGCCGATCGTTGCCGGCCGATCGCGGCCCGCTTTCCTTGGGTTTCGGCTGATAGCTATCGGCTGGCAGCTTACTTCAGCTCGTCCGTCGGCAGCCGCCCTTCCGCCTGCAGTTGCCGGAACAGCTTCACCGTCTCCGCTACCCCGTCTTCGAACCGCGTATGCGGCAGCCCGGGCAGCAACTGGCGCAGTGGAGCGTCGTCGAAGTCGGGCACGATCGGCAGCTGATTCTGCCGGTGCGTGAGCAGCCCGCGCGCCTCGGGCACGATGCGCTCGATGATGGAAACAATCTCTTCCACCTTCAGCACCTCGCCGCGCAGGTTGAAGACGTGCGCCCCCGGAATGTCGGCTTCGGCGGCGCGTATGAAAATCTCGGCCACGTCGGCGGTGTACTGCATGTCAATCCGCCCGCCGAACTGCAGCTCGTAGCGCCGGCCGAGCACCGCCGCTTTGATCGCCTTGGTGGGGTCGGAAGTGAGTCCGTAGTCGCGGCCGACGCCGTACACCGCCCACGGGCGCAGCCCGATGCTGGCCAGGCCGCGGGTCTCGGCATAGACGCGGGCGTTGCCTTCGTTGGCGAGCTTGAAGACGCCGTAATGCGTGCGCGGGCTGGGAATCGAGCCGGCGTCGAAGCGCTCGCCGGCGTAGTCTTCCGGCGGCCCGGCGACCGCGCACGAGCTGGCATAGACGATGCGCTTCAGCCCCAGCGCCAGCGCCGCTTCAAACAGGTTGAGCGTGCCCACCACGTTGACGCGCGCGCCCCGCGCCGGATCGGCCTGGCAGGCGGGCACCTGCAGCGCCGCCAGGTGTATCACCCGCTGCGCGCCGGCGCGCTCCAGCGCCGTGCGCACCGCCGCGGTGTCGGCAATGTCGCCGGCGGCAAATTGCACCCGCCCCAGCTCGTCCTTCGTTAGGATCTGCGCCAGCCGGCGCGGCTGCGTGTCCACGTCGAACACCGTCACCGGCTCGCCGCGTTCGAGCAGCCGGCGAACCACCCACGACCCTATGCATCCCTGCGCTCCCGTCACCAGCCAGGCCATCGGCAATCTCCTTGCCGCCTCCGCCGCCTCCCGCGGGCCGCGGCGCGGAAAGTCTATGCTAGATCAGTTTCGCCGCCGCGGCTTCCCATTTGACAAGCGCGGCTCCCGCCCCGTAAACTTTTTCTTTCATGACCTTCATTCGCCACGCGCACGCCCATGGCCACCCCGCCCACCGGCTGGATGGGTAGAGCGAAGCCGCGTCGCAGCGCTTTGAAACGCCCGTTCCGCCGCCGGCGCGAACGGGTTTTTTGTTTTCACGCCTCCGGGCCGCAAGCATGTTTTGCATAAGGATGAACCGATGGAGCTGAATTTCGACAAGGACAATGGCCTGCTGCCGGCCATCGTGCAATCCGCCGCCGATGGCGCGGTGCTGATGGTCGGCTACATGAACCGCGAGGCTTACGAGCGCACCCTGGCCAGCGGCTACGTCACTTTCTGGAGCCGCTCGCGCCGCCAGCTTTGGATGAAAGGCGAGACCAGCGGCAACCGCCTGCGCTGGCTCAGCCTGCACGCCGACTGTGACGGCGACGCGCTGCTGGCGCGGGTGGAAATGGAAGGTGCGCAGGCCGCCTGCCACACCGGCTACCGTAGCTGCTTCTACCGCGAATGGACCCCGCAGGGCTTCCGCGAAGCCGGCGAGCGCGTGTTTCAACCGGAGGACGTTTATGGCCGGCAATGACTCGCCGCGGCTGCGCCTGGGCATTCCCAAGGGCAGCCTCCAGGAAGCCACCGTGGCGCTGCTGGCGCGCGCCGGCTATCAGTTGCAGGTCTCCTCGCGCTCCTACTTCCCCGGCATTGACGATGAGGAGATCGAGTGCATGCTCATCCGTGCGCAGGAAATGGCGCGCTACGTCCAGGATGGAATCCTCGACCTCGGCCTCACCGGCCGCGATTGGGTGTTGGAAAACCAGGCCCGGGTCGCCACCCTCGCCGATCTGATCTATGCCAAGCAGAGCTTCAGCAAGGTGCGCTGGGTGCTGGCCGTCCCCGAAGCCTCGCCCGTCCAACGGGTCGAAGACCTCGAGGGCAAAATCATCGCCACCGAACTGGTCGGCGTCACCACCCGCTATCTGGAAGCGCGCGGGGTCAAGGCCGCGGTCGAGTTCAGTTGGGGCGCCACCGAGGTCAAGCCCCCGGTGCTCGCCGATGCCATCGTCGAAGTCACCGAGACCGGCTCCTCGCTGCGCGCCAACAAGCTGCGCATCGTCGAAACCGTGCTCGAATCCAATACCCAGTTGATCGCCAACCCCGCTTCGCTGCGCGATGCCTGGAAAGCGCAGAAGATCGCCACCCTGAAGCTGATGCTGGAAAGCGCGATCGCCGCCTATGGACAGGTCGGATTGATGCTGAACGCGCCGCGGGCGGCGCTGGCGTCGGTGCTCGAAGTGCTGACCGCATTGCATCGGCCGACTATCTCCGCGCTCAGCGATCCGGAATGGGTCGCGGTCAACACCGTCATTGACGAGCGCCGCGTCCGCGAAATCCTGCCCCGGCTCAAGGCCGCCGGCGCGCAGGGCATCGTCGAGTATCCGCTGAATAAGATCGTGCTATGAAACTGCGACGCATCGAAGACGCCGATCCCGCCGCGCTGGCGCGCCTGCTGCGCGCCTCGCGCCGCGACCGCGAGCGCGCCCTGGCCGCGGTGGCGCCGATCGTCTCGGATGTGCGGCGCCGCGGCGATCGCGCCCTCGCCGCCTGGACCTGGAAGCTCGAACGCCGCCGGCTGGCGGTCGCCGGCCGCCGCCGCGGCGAGCCGCTGCGCTATGGCCGCGAGCAGTTGGCCGCCGCCTGGCGGCAACTGCCGGCGGAGCTGCGCCGGGCGCTGCGCCACGCCGCGCGCAACATTGACCGCATGGCCGCTTGGCAGATGCCGCGCCCCTGGCGGCGCGAAATCGAGCCCGGCGTGCGCGTCGGCCAGGCCTTGCGCCCGCTGGCGCTGGCGGGCTGCTATATCCCCGGCGGACGCCATCCGCTGCCCTCTACCCTGCTGATGACCGCCCTGCCCGCCCGCCGCGCCGGCGTGCCCCGCATCCTCGCCGTCTGCCCTGCGCCCTCGCCCGTCATCCTCGGCGCCGCCTGGCTCGCCGGCGTCGAGGCGCTCTTCGCCATCGGCGGCGCCCAGGCGGTCGCGGCGCTGGCCTATGGCACCGAGTCGGTCCCGCCGGTGGAAAAAATCGTCGGCCCCGGCAATCTCTACGTCACCGCCGCCAAGCAACTGGTCGCCGCCGACTGCGCTATTGACTTTCCCGCCGGCCCCACCGAAGTGTTGTGGCTGGCGCAAAGCGATGCGCCCGCGGCCGCCGTCGCCGCCGATCTGCTGGCGCAGGCGGAGCACGATCCGCAAGCCGCCGCCTGGCTGCTGACCCCCAGCCGCGGCCTGGCCGCGCGTGTCGAGCGCGAGCTGGAACGCCAACTGGCGGCGCTGCCCGAACCCAATCGCGGCGTCGCCGCCCGCGCCCTGGCCCGCCGCGGCGCGGTGTTGATCACCCGCACCCTCGCCCGCGCGGCCGAGCTCGCCAACCGCCTCGCGCCGGAGCATATTACCGTGCCTTCCGGCTGGGAAGCGCGCGTGCAAAACGCCGGCTCGATCTTCGTCGGCCTGCACGCCCCGCAGGCGGTGGGCGATTACATGAGCGGCGCCAATCATGTGCTCCCGACCGCCGGGCTGGCGCGCTCCCGCGCCGGACTGTCGGTGCTCGATTTCCTCAAAATCGTTACCGTGCAGGAGCTCTCCGCCGCCGGCCTGGCCCGCCTCGCGCCCGATATTGCCGTGCTGGCGCGGGCCGAAGGCCTGGAAGCGCATGCCCGCTCGGTCGAGCTGCGGGCGGGAGGCGCGCGATGAGCCGCCTGCCCAAAATCCGCGCCGCAGTCGCCGCCTTGCAGCCCTATCACCCGCCCGTGGAAGACCGCCGCGGCCTGCGGCTGGATTTCAACGAGAACACCCTCGGCTGCTCGCCTCGCGCGCTGGCGGCGCTGCGGGCGCTCGACGGTGAGGCGCTGGCGCGCTATCCCGATTACTCCGAGGCCGAGGCCGCCCTGGCCGCCGGCTGGGGGCACACGCCCGCCACTTGCCTGCTCGCCAACGGCGTGGATGACGCCATCCAGCTCGCGGTCACCGCCTTCGCCGGCCCCGGCGATGAGATCGTGCTGCTCGAGCCCTGCTTCGCCATCTACCGCTTTTACGCCCAACTCAGCGGCGCCGCGCTGCGCCGGCTGCGCTACCGCGACCGCGAAACCGGCCCCGGTCGCCGCGCCTTTGCCCTCGATTTCGACGAATTGCGCGCGGCCCTCAACCCTCATACCCGCCTGGTCTTCATCGCCAGCCCGAATAATCCCACCGGCCACCTCGCCGCCCCGGAGATGCTGCTGGCGCTGGCGGCGCAGTATCCCGAAACCGCGTTCTTCGTGGATGAGGCCTACGCCGAATTCGTCGCCCGGGAGTACCGCGGCCTGCTCGGCGCCGTGACCGCGCGCCCCAACCTGTTGGTGGCGCGCACCTATTCGAAAGCCTATGGCCTGGCCGGCTTGCGGCTCGGCTGCCTCTTCGCCCATCCCGAGCTGATGCCGGCGCTGCGCCAGGCGCACTCGCCCTATAACGTCAACGTGGCCGCGATGGCGGCCGCATTGGCGGCAATGCAGGATAAAGACTGGGTGGAAAACTACCGCCGCGAGGTCATCGCCAGCCGCGACCGGGTCGAGCGGCGCTTGAGCGAGCACGGCATCGTCTGGTGGGAAAGCGCGGCCAATTTCGTGCTGTTCCACGCCGGCGAGCAGTGCGACGCGCTGCTCGCGGGGCTGCGCCGCCAGGGCATTCTGGTGCGCGACCGCCGCGGCGATCATCCCGGCGCGCTGCGCCTCACCTGCGGCACGCTCGCCCAGACCGAACGCGCGCTCGACGCCCTGCTGGCGCTCTGGAAGGAGCCGCAGCGTGCCGGCGCGTAATCCAGCCGCTTCCCCGCCCCGCCGCGCCCGGCCGCCGCGCGCCGCCGGCGCCGCGCCGCGCCCCTGGCTGGTCTTCGATCTGGATGGAGTGCTGGTGGACGTGAACGGCTCCTACCGCCGCGCCATCGTCGAGACGGTGCAGCATTTCGGTGGCGGACGCCCGCAAGCGGCGGAAGTGCAGGCCATCAAAAATCTGGGCGGCTACAACAACGATTGGGACGTGACCCGCGAGCTGCTGCGGCGCCGCGGGCTGGCGGTCGGCTATCGGGAGCTGGTGGCTGCCTTCGATCGCTATTATTTGGGCGCCGGCTTTCCGCGCCGCGCCCGCGGCCTCATCCGCCGCGAGCGCTGGCTGCTCGATCCCCGGCTGCTGGCGCGCCTGCGCCGCCGCTATCGCCTCGCCATCTTCACCGGGCGCCCGCGCGCCCAGGCGGATTACGTGCTGCGCCGGTTCCGCAAGCTCTCCGCCTTCCGCCCCCTGGTCGGCCACGAGGATGTGCGCCGGGGCAAGCCGCATCCGGAAGGCTTGCGCCGGCTCGGCCGCCTATGCGCGCCGGCGCCGATTGCCGCCTACATCGGCGACACCGTGGACGATGCCCGCTGCGCCGCCGCCGCCGGCATCCCCTTTTACGGCATCCTGCCGCAGGATCACTCCACCCCGGCGGCGATGCGGCGGCTCTTCCGCGGTTGCGGCTGCCGCGCCATTATGCCCGATATCAACGCCGTCGCCCGCGCCTTGCTGAACCAGGAGCCGGCCTCGCCATGACCCGCCCACCCTCCGCGAAAACCGGCGGCGCGCGTCGCGCCCGCATCGATCGCTCGACCCGCGAAACCCAAATCGCGCTGCGCCTGGCGCTCGACGGCCGCGGCCGCGCCCAAATCTCCACCGGCATCCGCTTTCTCGACCACATGCTGGAACTGCTGGCGATGCACGGCGGCTTCGATCTCGAACTGCGCGCCCGCGGCGACCTGGACGTGGACCAGCACCATACCGTCGAAGACGCCGGGCTGGCCCTGGGCGAGGCCTTCGCCCAGGCGCTGGGCGATAAGCGCGGCATCCGCCGCGCGGGCTATTTCCTCATGCCCATGGACGAAGCGCTGGCGCTGGCGGCGGTGGATTTCAGCGGCCGCCCGAAGGCGGTGCTGCGGCTGCCCTTGCGTGTGCGCCGCGTCGGCGACCTCGATGCCGAGTTGCTGCCGGATTTCTTCGAAGCCTTCGCCATGGCCGCGCGCGCCAACTTGCACTTGCGCATGGCTTATGGCCGCAACAGCCATCACAAAGTCGAAGCCGCCTTCAAAGCCTTTGCGCGCGCGCTGCGCGCCGCCTGCGAGCGTGACCCGCGCCTCCGCGGCCGCCTGCCTTCCACCAAGGGATTGCTCTAGCCATGATCGCGCTCATTGATTACGGCGCCGGCAATGCCGCCTCGGTTGGCAAGGCGCTGGCGCGCTTGGGCGCCGCACACGCGCTGACCGCCGACGCCGCCCGCATCGCCGCGGCTGATAAAGTCATCCTGCCCGGCGTCGGCCATTTCGGCGCGCTCATGGACGAGCTCGACCGCCGCGGCCTGCGCCAGCCCTTGCTCGATTTTCTGGCCACCGGCCGCCCCTTTCTCGGCATCTGCATCGGTCTGCAGGCGCTCTATGAGGGCAGCGAAGAGGCGCCGGAGGTGCGCGGCCTGGGCTGGTGGCAAGGCCGCGTGCGGCGCTTCCCGCCGGGACAAAAGGTGCCGCACGTGGGCTGGAGCCAGGTGTACTGCCGGCGTCCGTCGCGCTTGCTGGCCGGGCTGGGCCCCGCGCCCAGCTTCTATTTCACCCACTCCTACTACGTCCCCGAAAACGAAGCCGCCACCTACGCCGCTTATTATCCCGAACCCTTCACCGCCGTCGCGGAACGGGATCACGTTCTGGGCACGCAGTTCCATCCGGAAAAATCCGGCGAGGCGGGCCTGGCGGCGCTGGTGAATTTCATCACCCTGCCGCGCGGCGCTCCGGTCTCGGTGCGCCCGCCCTCGCCGCCGGCGGCCGCGCCGGCGCGGCGCATCATTCCCTGCCTCGATGTGCACCGCGGGCGCGTGGTGAAAGGCGTGCGCTTTCTCCAACTGCGCGACAGCGGCGATCCGGCCGAGCTGGCCGCGGCCTACAACCGCGCCGGCGCCGACGAGTTGGTGCTGCTCGATATCACCGCCTCGCACGAAGCCCGCCCGATTTTGCTCGAAACCGTGCGCCAGGTGGCGCGCGAGCTGTTCATTCCCTTCGCCGTCGGCGGCGGCGTGCGCCGCCGCGCCGATGCGGACGAGATTCTGGCCGCGGGGGCGGATAAAATCAGCGTCAACACCGCCGCGCTGGAAACCCCTGCCTTGATTACCGAGTTGGCCGCCGCCTTCGGCTCGCAGGCGGTGCTGGCCGCGATTGACGCCCGCCGGCTGCCGGAGACGGCCGGCAGCGGCTGGGAAGCGCTTAGCCACGGCGGGCGCCGCTCCAGCGGACGCGATGCGGTGGCTTGGGCGCGCGAGGCCGCCGAGCGCGGCGCCGGCGAGATTCTGCTCACCAGCCTCGACCGCGACGGCACCCGCGGCGGCTTCGATTGCGCCCTCACCCGCGCCGTCTCCGAGGCCGTGCCGATTCCGGTGATCGCCTCCGGCGGCGGCGGCTCGGCCGCCGATTTTGCCGAAGTCTTTCGCGCCGGCAAGGCCGACGCCGCGCTCGCCGCCTCGATTTTTCACTTCGGCGATACCAGCGTGGCCGATCTGAAACGGCAGCTTCGCCAGGCCGGCATTGACGTGCGCCTGTAAGTAGCCTCCCTCTGCGGTTACCTTCATCCCGCCGCCGGCCGCCGCCGGCGCGCCTCCTGCAAGCGCTTTCAGTTTTTCGATGAATTCATAAAAGCCTTGCGATATATTGCACCTACCTATGCTCCTGATTCCTCGGTCATTGCCCGCCGCATGGTGAGATTTCGCACGCGCTTCTTGGCCGCCGGCGCTGCGATTTTGGCCGTGCAAATTGCCGCGTTGGCGCTGGGCCCAGGGTCTGCGCCGGCCTGGATGGCCGATGTGGCCACTCTAGCCATGGTGCTGCTGGCCGCGCTTGCGGCCGCGCACGCCGCCCTCGGCCGCAACCCCGAGCCGCCGGCTGCGGCGCAGCCGCTGTTTCGCCGCTTCTGGAGTTTCATCACCCTGGGGCTGCTGTTTTGGGCCGGCGGACAGTCCCTCTTCATCTACCGCTACGAGCTGCGGGCGGCCCCGCCGCCTACGCTGTTTCCACAAAACCTGCTCTATTTTCTGTTCGGCATGCCGCTGGCGCTGGCGCTGTTTCTCGATTCCGGCAGCGACCGCCTGTCCTGGCTGGCCAGCCTGTTCGATTACATGCAGGTGCTGACCGTGGCCGGCCTGGCCTACCTGGAATTCTTCGTGCTCCATGCGGCGAGTGCTTCCGGCGCCGGCCCCCGCCACTACGCGACCTTCAACCTCTATCAACTGGAAAACCTGATCCTGCTCGCCGGATTTCTGCTGCGCGGCTTGGTGACGCGCTCGCGCCTGCGCGGGCAGTTTCTTCGCTTGAGCCTGTTTTTGGGAGTGTACGCGGCGGCCGCGGCGCTCACCCGCTTCAGCCCGGTGCTCTACCCGAACGGCGCTGCCTGGCGCAGCCTGGCCTGGGCCGCGCCGTTTTTGCTGCTGGGCGGACTGGCGGTGACCGCGCCCGCGCCGGCGCTGGAGAATCGAGACCGGAACGGGGATTCGGAAAACCGCGCTGGACTGGGCTGGCTGCTGGCGTCGCTTTCCCCGCTGCTGATTACGCGCTTTTACCTGCTGAAGCTGGTCAATTTGCACGGCCAGGCCGCCCTGGAAATCGGCATTGCCGCCAGTGTTGCCTGCTTCATCTTCTATATCGCGCGGCAGGCGGTGGTGCAATTCATGCTGATCCACACCCGGCAGATCGTCCGCAATGACTTGCGCCAGCGCCAGCAGATGGAAGCTGCGCTGCGGCAGGCCCAAAAATTGGAGGCGGTGGGGCGGCTGGCGGGCGGCGTCGCGCACGATTTCAACAACATGCTCACCATTATCCAGGGGCAGTGCGAGCTGCTGCAGCATGGTTTGGAAGATCCGGCGCGGCGGCAGCGGCTGGCGATCGTGCTGCAGGCGTCCCACGCCGCCGCCGGCCAGGTGAAACGCCTGCTGGCCTTCAGCCGGCAGCAGGTGCTGGCGCCCAGACGGCTGGATCTCAACCGCTTGATTGACGGCATGCTGCCGCTGCTGCGCACCGCCGCGGGCGACAATATCAGCCTGCATTGGCGTCCGCGCAGCGAGCCGTTGGCAGTGCAGGCCGATCCGGCGCAGCTCGAACAAGTGCTGCTCAACCTGGTGATCAACGCCCGCGATGCCATCGCGGACCAGGGCGAAATCTGGATTGCGGCCGAGCCGGCCGAATTGGCGCCGGCGGAGCCGGAGCGTTTGCAACTGCCGCCGGGCGATTACGTGCAATTGGCCGTCAGCGATAACGGCAACGGCATCCCGCTGGAGGCATTGCCGCACATCTTCGAGCCCTTTTTTACGACCAAGCCCTTCGGGCAGGGCACGGGGTTGGGCCTGGCGACGGTGTATGGCATCGTGCGGCAGAGCGGCGGCGCCATCGAAGCCGCCAGCCAGGTCGGCCAGGGAACGCGTTTCAACGTATTCCTGCCCCGGCTGGCCGCCGCCGAAGACGCCGCCGAAGCCTCCACCGCCCAAGCTCTCTAAACCCGATCCCGCGCCGCTCCAAACTCAGCAGCCGCTTGCCTCGCTGGCTGTCTCCCGCCGCTCCGGGATTGTCTTAGCATGAAACGATGCTGAGCGGCTTCAATATGGGCATGCTTTCCGTTCCGGCGAGGCGCGATGGCCGCGGCTGAGTTGCATGCTTGGAACGCGGCGCGGCTGGCCATCGCGCTTTCCGCCGGACTGGTGGGCGGCGCGATGAACGCGGTGGGCGGCGGCGGCTCGATTCTCACCTTCCCCGCCCTGCTTTGGCTGGGAGTGCCGGGCAAGCTGGCCAGCGCCACCAACTCGCTGGCGGTCTGGCCGGGAACGATGACCGGCGGCTGGGGATTGCGGCGCGAAATCCGCAGCGCCCCGGCGCGCTGGCGCGCCTGGCTGGCGCCCGCCCTGGCCGGCGGCGCCGCCGGCGCCTGGCTGCTGCTGGTCACCCGCGCCGGCTGGTTCCTGCGACTGGCCCCGCTGCTGGTGTTGACCGCCACCTTGCTGCTCTGCCTTGAGCCGGCCTTGGCGCGCTTTGCCGCCCGCCAGCCGCATGGCGCCGGCCACCGGCGCCTCGGGCTGGCCTTGCTGGTGGCCATCGCGGTGTATGGCGGCTATTTCGGCGCCGGTATGGGCATCCTGCTGCTGGCCGATCTCAGCCTGATGGGCTGGCGCGATCTGCGCTCCGGCATTGGAGTCAAAAATCTGCTTGTACTGACGATTAAATCGGTGGCCA
The DNA here is from genome assembly GCA_021789895.1 of Acidobacteriota bacterium. Lineage (GTDB taxonomy): Bacteria > Acidobacteriota > Terriglobia > Terriglobales > SCQP01 > JAKASR01. The sequence goes on from JAJYIU010000039.1 coordinate 10,870, forward strand.
TCGCTATTTATATTGCCCGCCGGATGATTGTCTGGCCGGCGGCGCTGGTGCTGGCCGCCGGCACCGCCGTCGGCGGCTGGAGTGGCGCCCACCTCGCCCGCCGCCTGCCGCAACGCTGGCTGCGCCGGGTGCTGATCGCCATCGGCATCCTGATCACATTGAAGCTGTTGCTCCATCCGGTGCGCTGAAACCCCTGCCCCATCCGGATGGCTTGTTGCTATAATTCCCCCAATTTCAGGAGGGTGAGACCGAGCCATGCGCCCGAACGCGACGTCTGCGACTGCGCCGCTTGCCGGTGAAACCCACCCGCCCGCCTTGCACCGCCTGGTGGCGGCCGTGCAGGCGCTCTCGATGGCGCATAGCCTCGCCGGGATTCAGGAAGTGGTCCGCCACACCGCGCGCGAGTTGACCGGCGCCGATGGCGCCACTTTCGTGTTGCGCGACGGGGATCAATGTTTTTACGCCGACGAAGATGCGATCGCGCCGCTTTGGAAAGGCTGCCGTTTCCCACTCACCGCCTGCATCAGCGGCTGGGCGATGCTGCACCGGCAGGCGGTGATGATTCCCGATATCTATGCCGATCCCCGCATCCCCGTGGACGCCTACCGCCCCACCTTCGTCAAAAGCCTGGTCATGGTGCCGGTCCGCCTGGCGGACCCGATCGGCGCCATCGGCAACTACTGGGCCGCGCCGCACGTGGCCGGCGCGGACGAAATCGAGCTGCTGCAGTCGCTGGCCAATACCACCGCGGTGGCCATCGAGAATGCCCAGCTCTACGCCCAACTCGATCAGCGCGTGCGCGAGCGGACGCTGCAACTGGAAGCCGCCAACGCCGAATTGGAAGCGTTCGCTTACTCGGTGTCGCACGATTTGCGGGCGCCGCTGCGCGCCATTGACGGCTTTAGCCAGGCCCTGCAGGAAGACGCGGCCGGCCGGCTGGAAGGCGAGTGCCTGTCCCACCTGGCAGCCATTCGGCGCGGCGTGAAACGCATGAACGCGCTGGTGGACGATCTGTTGCGCCTCTCGCGCATCAGCCGCGCGGAAATGCATCGCCAGGTTTTCCCGATCAGCGATCTGGCCGCCGAGGTGGCGGCGGCTTTGCGCCAGCAGGAGCCGGAACGGCAGGTGGCTTTTCAGCTCGAGCCCGGCGGCCTGCAGGCGGAAGGCGACCCGGCGTTAGTCCGCATTGTTTTGGAAAATCTGTTGGGCAACGCCTGGAAGTTCACCGCGCGCGCCTCCCCGGCCGAGATTGGCTTTGGCCGGCAACCCGGAGTCGAGCCGGCAGTTTACTTTGTGCGCGACAATGGCGCCGGCTTCGATCCTAAATATGCCGGCCGGCTGTTCGCTCCCTTTCAGCGCCTGCACGCCGCCTCGCAGTTTCCCGGCACCGGAATCGGCCTGGCCACGGTGCAGCGCATCGTGCGCAAGCATGGCGGGCGGGTCTGGGCGGAATCGCAGCCGGGCTGTGGCGCCAGTTTTTATTTCACCCTGTCGCCTTCGGCTTGAAGGCGGGCTACGGCACGGACACGCGGTAAGGGATTTCGCCGTCGGCCCAGCGCACGCCCATTTCCACCTGGCGGCGGAACTGCGGGTTGTTCCAAGCGGTATAGCCGTGGCCGAGGGCGGTATAGAAGACGCGACCCTTGCCCCAGTACTTCACCCAGGCGCTGGCGAAGATGCCGCTGGGCGGCGGTTTCATCCCGGCGACGTGAGGCAGGGTGCGGGGGTCGAGTTGGAGCAGGATGTGTACGCGGCGGCGATGCCAGTTGCGAAACTGGTAAAACTCGTCGCTCCAGAGGAATCGCCGGGGCCACTGCCGCTGGGAGGGAAATCTCGGATCGCGGTTGAGCAGCCAGAGCCGCGAGCCGTTTTTCCAGGGATGGTTATTGAAGTAGCCGCCGATCATGCGCCCGTAGGCGGGCCAGTTGTAATTGGTGTCGGTGGCGCAGTGAATGCCGACGAAACCATGGCCGGCGCGTAGCCAGCGCATGAAGTCCCGCTTTTGCACGGCGCTCAGCGGCAGGTTTCCGGTGGTCATGAACACCACGGCGCTGTAGCGCCGCAGATTGCGCGCGGTCAGGGTGGTTTCGGCATGACGGGTGATATCGAGCCGAAACGCGCCGCTCTGCTTCCCGAGCGCCTGCAGCACCTGCGCGGCATGGTTGGTGACGGGATGGTGAAAACCCAGGGTCTCGATGACCATCAGCACGCGCCGCGGCGGCGGCGCGGCCGCCAGCGCCAGCCCCAGGCAGGCGCCGGCCAGGCCGGCGCGAACGGCAAAAGGAAGTCGCATCACGGGTATCCTGGTTAAGCTACAGCCTTGAAGCTACACCGAAGGCGCCGCAAAGCAAACGAAATTTTCGGGAGCGCCCACCTCCATGCCCGTTCTGCAGCCCGTCGTCCAGCGCGAACGCAATAAAGGCTATTACCGCGTTTTGCATCTGCCGATCTGGCTCTGGGTTTTTTGGATTCTGCCCGGACCCTGGACGTATGCGCTGTTCACGCACGGCCCCGGCCGGCGGCATTGGCTGTGGCTGGCAGGGGTGTTGGCGGTCTGCGCCTGGCGGGGGCTGCGCGGGCGCCTGCCGGGGGTTGAGCCGCGTCCTTATATACGCGTCTTTGGCGAGCCGCTGCCGAACCTGCCTTACCGGCGCGTCTGCTATACCGCGGCCTGGATTGATCTGCTCGTCCCCTATGCCTTGAACCTGCTGGGGCTGGTCATCGCGTTGTTCAGCGGGCGCTGGCGGCTGGCCTGGCTCTACACATATTGGTACTATCCGCTGGCGCTGGCGGTGGTGGCCGGCACACTGCTCGACTGGACGCCGCGGGCGCGGCGCTCCACCGCGAGGGAAGGCGTCGAGCGCGCCTGGTTTTATGTTGCCATTTGGACCGTCGTTCCGGTCCAGGCGCTGGCCTGGGCCTGGTGGCGGCTGGGCGCCTGGCTGGGGCTGGCGCCGGTGCCGCTCATCGCCTTGCGGCTGGGCGGCTTTCTGCTGTCCAGCACGGCGCTGATCTGGCTCGGCGCACGCGGCAAACTGCCGCGGACGCAGCGGTTGGGCGAATAGGTTGCATGCTTAATCGGCGGCGGATGGGACGCCGCGTTCGGGTTGGGCAGCGTGCGGGCGGCCGCGCCGGGGCGCCGGCGGCGGAGAAGGCGATTTCTCCAGCTCGCCCCTGGCGCCGTGCTTGAGCTCGGCGGGACATTCTTGGAGATGGGCGGCCAGCTTGCCGCGCTCGATCTGCTTGGCGCTGGAGCGGGATTGCTTGCCTTCGGCGCCGCGGTAATGACGGTTCTTTTTATAAGTTGCCATGACAGATTAAGATGCCTCCGGGGCGCGGGCGTTTTCCCGTTCCACTCGCCTTTGTAGCCTGAACTCCAGGCGTTAGTGCGGCATAGCTACCGAAGCCAGCCGGATTGCGTCTGGTTTTTCCATGCTGTTTCGCGCTACGCTCGGAAGCGGATTACCGGGAGCAAGCGCATGAGTTTTGGACCTGGCCGCCGCGATTTTCTCAAATGGACGGGCGCTTCGGCACTCGGAACGCGCCTCCCTCGCGCTGCTGCCGCGGCGGCGGGCGCCCCGGCCGGCGCCAGCTCAACCTCCGCCGCGCAGGCGCCCCAGTTGGCGATGATTGTGCTGGATTTCTCGCCGCAGAAGCTGGCCTTTGCCGCCGCGCATGGGTATGAAGGCGTAGTGCTGCACGCCGGCCGCTATATGCATCCCGACCGCATCTCTACGCGCCAGATTGATGCGATCCGCGCCGCCGCGCGCGACACCGGCGCGCGCATTATCAGCCTGGAATACATGTGGAACGTCAACCACATTGATCCTAATCCGGCGAAGCGGCGCCAGGCGCAGACGCGCTTCCTGCGCTATCTGGAGCTGACGCACGAACTCGGCTGCCGGTTTGCCGGCACCTTCAGCGGCGGCATTCCCGGGGCTACGCTCGAGCGCCAGGCGCAGGAATTCGCCGCGGTGATGAACGAAGTCTATTTGCCGGTGTGCGAAAAGCTCGACCTGAAGGTGGGCTGGGAGAACTTTCCCTGCCCGCAAAATTTCGCCACCACGCCGGCGGCCTGGGAAAAAATCTTCGCGCTGGTGCCCAACCCGCGGCTGGGGCTGGAGTTCGATCCCTCTCACTTCGTGCGCCAGTTCATTGATCCCATTGCCGCGGCTTGGCAGTTTCGCGAACGCATCCATGCCGCTCATGCCAAAGATACCGAGATCAACGAGCCCGTGCTGCAACAAGTAGGCATCCATGGGCAAGGCTGGTGGCGCTATCGCATTCCCGGGCAGGGACGGGTCGATTGGCCGGCGTTCCTGACGGTGCTGCTCGAAGCCGGCTTCGCCGGCGGTATCGCGGTTGAGCAGGAAGATCCGTTCTGGAACCGCGGTCACAAGGCCGAAGGCGACCATTTTTCGCCGGCGCGTGCGAACGGGTTCATCCTCGCCGCGCGTTATCTCCGCCTGTTTTTACCCGGTCGGCTCGACGGGAAAGCCCCGGCCGTGTCCTAGAGCGGCGGTCATTCAAGCCAACGCGCGCAATCGCGGCGCAGATAGCCGCATTGCGGATTTCCAGAGAAGATACAACAGGCTCAGGAGTGGATTTTTCCAAGCTGGCAGGCGGTGCAACGTGCCGCGTCTACGCCCATGCGGTCTGCATTTCAGGCCACTGCCGCGCAAGCGGCTCCCGGCCGGACTGAACAGCCCGGCGTGAAGCCATGGCGGCTGACGGTGGTGTTGCTCGCGACGGCAGCAGCGCTGGCCGGGTTTGCGCTGTCGCCCGCATTGGGCGAGCCCGATTCGGCACGATTTGTTTTCGGCCTCTGGCGTTGGACGCAATGGGGTCCCGCCGCGGGGCACATTTACGATCTCAGCTTTTCCGCCGGCTACTACGCCCTGTTCGGCGGCCTCAGCCACGGCTTGGGCCTGGGGCCGGCGCGCATGGTGGAATTGCTGAAGTTGGCCAGCGCCGCCGGCTATGTTGCCATGGCGCTGCTGGCGTACGAAATAGGCCGCCTGTGGCTGGAACCACGGCTGGCAGCATGGGCGGCACTGGCCTGGATACTGTCTCCAGGCGTATGGTGGCTGGGCCTGGAAGCGCATCCGCAGGCGCCGGCGACGGCGATGCTGCTGCTTGCGCTTTGGCTTTGGGCGCGCGCCTGGGAGATTGGCGGCCAAGAACAGGTTTTAGGGCGATCGGAAACCGCCGGCGCGCTTGCGGCGGGTTTAGCCGCGCTTGTAGCCGCTCTCCTGTTGCGCGCCGACGCGGTGCTGGCGTTTCCGGCGTTTTTCGCGCTGGCCATGCTGAGTGTGCGCTGCGCGCCGGCGCGGACGCGCCGGCTAGCGCTGGGCTGGAGCCTGGCCTTCGCTGCGGCGGCCTGCCTCGTCTATGCGGGCATAAAACGCCTGCTGCTCGGCCCTCTGCCCGGGGTCGAGCAGCACCTGGCGCAAAAAACCGTTGGCTATATTCTGCACGGGCTATCGCTGCTGGGCCCCCGCTACATCCTCAAACAACTGGCGCCCATGGCGCTCAGCCCCGGGCTGGGGCTGAGCGTGCTGGCCGGGATAGGGGTGGTATGGTTATGGTCCGAATGGCGCGCCGGCCGGAAGCGCGGAACTGAAACGGCAGGGGATAGGGCCACGGCGTTGTGGTGGCTGCTGGCGGCCTGGAGCCTGCCGATGTATCTGTTCTGGTTTCTGGTGTTGGGCAATAATGCGCGGCATTTGGCGCTGGCGTTCCTGCCCGTGCTCTGGGCAGGAGGAGAAGGCGCGCGGCGCGGGCTGGGGGCATGGCGGCGACGCCGGCAGACGATACCAGCGCGAGGCTTTGCGCGCCCGCGCCGGGTAGGCGCGTTTTCCATGTTGCTGGGAGCCTGGCTGCTGGCCAGCGGCCTCGATGCTTTTCTACCACCCGCATCCGCCGACCTGAATTTACTGGTTTCCGCCAATGTGCCGGCCAGCGCCATGCACTTGCGCCGGGCCGAAGCCGGCATACAGCGCGCCGCGCTTCGCCTGCAACGCCTGGCGGCACGAGACGCGGCGAGCGCGAACGAGGCCGCCCGTCCGTGTTTTCTGGGTACGCCGGCCACCGACCCTTACATTCTGGCCGGGCTCTTGCTGGCCGGCACGCGTTTCGAGCGCCGCATGCCCGGCAGCAATCTGGTGAATTGGATCTATTTAAGTCCGGAAACCAACGGCGGGGCGGTCGCGGCTGCGCCGGCAAGCTTCCGCATCTATGAAATCTACGGCGCCTGGCAATACCGCCAGATTCAAAAGAGCGCGCAGCCGCCGTGCCGGCCGATCGTAAGCCTGGAATATACCTCCGCCGGCAGTTATCGCGCCTACCTGGGCCGGCGGGTGCGGCGTTTGGCGCTCGGCGGGCTGAAAATCATGCGCTTGCGTTGAGAGCCCCTTAGCGTGATGAGATTGGCCCGGCAGTCACTGACAAAGCGGAAACCAATCACTTACAATGAGCCGGGGGTGTCAACCGATGTCAACCCGCCGGGAATGGATGCAGCGTGCGCTGCTCAGCCTGTCCACCGGGGCGCTGGCCTCGACTTCGCTGCCGGCACAAGGGCGTGCGAGCGGCGGCCGGGAAGGCGAGGCGCGGGGGGCGGAAATTGATATCGAAGCGCCAGGGGCGGCCTGGCCGGCGCCGCCGGTCGTGCTGCCGCGCGCGCAGGCGACGCTTAGCCTGGAGCCGTATGCGCCGAACATCGTGCGGGTCACGCTCAGCCTGGATCGCGCCCAGGCGCTGGCCGCCCCCGGCTACGGCTTCATCGCGCGGCCGGAGGCGGCAGGCTGGAGGGCGGGCAGCAACGCCCGCGCCGACCTATACCGTTCGCCGCGGCTGCGGGTGATCGCACCGAAGATTCCGGCTCAACGCCCGCCACGGCCCAACACTCCCGGCTGGTTCTTCCCCGGCTCGACGCCGCCGGCGCCGGTTATATTTCTGCTGCCGAACGGGCGTCCGCTGCTGCGGCTGCTGGGTTGGTCCATGAGCGTGCCGAATCACAAGGACGACAACGCCGGCCTGGCCAATGACCTTCGTCCCGGCGATCCGCCGTTTTATCAGGTCAGCGCCACATTCGATTCTCCCCAGGACGAGTGTTATTTCGGCCTGGGGCAAAACCAGGAAGGCTATCTCGATCACCGCGACCACGCCGTGCGCTGCTGGCACGACTACGACGCTCCGGCCGCGCCCTCGGTCGGGATTCCGTTCCTGGTGACCAACCGCGGCTATGGCGTGATCTGGGACAACCCTTCGAAAACCACCATCGTTCCCGGCTTCAACGGCCAGACGCGCTGGATTTCCGAGGTGGGCAACCGGGTATCTTTTTTCCTCATTCTCGGGCGCGACAGCGACGAGATTTACGCCGGCTATCGCCGGCTGACCGGGCCTACCCCGCTGCTGCCCAAGGGCGCCTACGGCTTCATCCAGTGCAAGCAGCGCTACCGCACGCAGGCGGAAGTGCTGGCGGTGGCGCGCGGCTACCGCGAGCGCAAGCTGCCGGCCGACTACATCGTGGTGGACTGGTTCTATTACACCCGCATGGGGCAGATGGATTTCAAGCCGGCGGAATGGCCCGATCCGGCGGCGATGAACCGCGAGCTGCACCGGCTGGGCTTCCAATCCATGATCAGCGTCTGGCCGCGCTTCGCCCCCGGCAGCCGCTATTACAACTTCCTGCGCGCCCAAGGCTGGTTCGAGCATCTGGCCGACGGCACGCCCACCGACGGGCTGCCCTATGACCGCGCCGGCTCGGATATTGACACGACCAATCCGGCGGCGGCGCGCTGGTACTGGAAGGTCATACGCGACAACATTCTCAGCCGCGGCTTCGACTCGCTGTGGGCCGACGAGACCGAGCCCGACCTGCCGCCCGACGGCAGCTATTTCAAGATCGGACCGGGCACGCGTTATTTCAACGTATATCCGCTGTTTCACACCGCCGCGCTTTACGACGGCCAGCGCCGCGATTTCCCGCGGCGGCGCGTGCTGACGCTGGCGCGCGACGCCTGGCTGGGAGCCCAGCGCAACGGCGCCATGTTCTGGTCGTCGGATATCTATCCGACCTGGGACACGCTGCGCCGCCAGATTCCGACCGGGCTGAACTTCACCGCTTCCGGGCTGGCGCACTGGACGCAGGACATCGGCGGCTGGCAATACCTGCCGCCGATGCATCACCCCGCCCATCCGCCGCTGCTTTCGCCCGACGACTGCCGCGACAACGTCGGCGGCTACGACGATTATCCCGAGCTTTACACCCGCTGGTTTCAGTACGGGGCGTTCCTGCCGGTTTTTCGCACGCACGGCAGCCGGCGCTATAACGAAGTCTGGTCGTACGGGCGCGAGGCCGAGCCGATTCTGGCCAAGTATTTGAAACTGCGCTATCAATTGCTGCCGTACATCTATTCGCTCGCCTGGCGCACCTGGCAAACCGGCGCGCCCTACATGCGCGCGCTGTTCATGGATTTTCCCGGCGACCAGCAGGCGCTGCGGCTGGGCAGCCAGTTCATGTTCGGGCCGGCGTTCCTGGTAGCCCCGGTCACCGCGCAGGGGCAGACGCGCAAGCGGGTTTATCTGCCCGCGGGGGCGGAGTGGTACAACTACTGGACCGAGGAGCGCCACTCCGGCGGGCAATGGGTGGAAGTGGAGGCGCCGATTGAGATGCTGCCGCTGTTCGTGCGCGCCGGCTCGATCGTGCCCTTCGGCAAAGCCATTCTCAGCGCCCGCGAGCCGCAGGCGATTGCCGAGTTGCGGGTGTACGCCGGCGCGGACGCGCGCTTCGAACTGTTCGACGACGACGGGCAGAGCTACGACTACGAACAGGGGCGGCACTATTTGACGGAATTACGCTGGCACGAGGCGCGGCGGCGGCTGACGCGCGGCGGCAAGCAGCGGCATCCGCAGGCGGCAAGCTGGCCGGTGCGCGTCATCGGCGGCTGAAACGGTTCCCGGCCCGCTTTCCGCCCTCAACGAGATTTGCGCCGCATTGCCAGGCAGGCGCTATCTGAGCGATGCTGTGGATTGGCTTCCGAAGCGAACCCGATTCCAGCTAAAAACCGAGTCGAGCTGCACGCGCATTCCACCGCGTCCGACGGCCGGCAGGCGCCGGCCGAGCTGGCGGCGCTGGCGGCGGGCGAGGGGCTGTCGCTGCTCGCCCTGACCGACCACGACACCCTGGCCGGGCTGGCGCCGGCGCGAGCCGCTGCGCGCGAGCGGCAAATAGCGTTCCTGCCCGGGGTCGAAATCAGCACCTCGTGGCACGGACATTCGGTGCATCTGCTGGCTTACTTTCCCGCCGATTGGGAGCTGGAAGCGGAAACGGCACGGGCCTTCTCGGCCTGGATGGAGGCGTCGCGGGCGCTGCGCCGCAAGCGCAATGCGCGGCTGGCGGAAAACTTCCGCCGCCTCGGCATCCCGCTGGACGCGGAAGCGTTGGAAGAGGAGCGCCGGCGGGCGGGCGGCCACCAGCTCGGGCGACCGCACATCGCCCGCTGGCTGGTCGAGCACGGCCATGCCGGCTCGACTGCCGACGCGTTTGCTCGTTTTCTGACCCCCGGCGCGCCCACCTACACCCGGCTGGAGGGTTTGCCGACCCAGGAAGCGATTGCCCAGGTGCACGCGGCCGGGGGCATGGCGTCGCTGGCGCATCCTTGCCGGATCAAGTTCGACTGGCGGCGGCGGCTGGGCGAGCTGGCGGGCAACAGCGCCGCCGGGCGCCTGGACGCAATCGAGGTCTATTACCCTCAGCACTCGCCTTCCGAGGTGCGCGATTACGAGGAACTGGCCAGGCAGTACCGGCTGGCGCGGAGCGGCGGCTCGGATTTTCACGGCCGCCCGGAAGACCGTCTGGCGTCCATGGCCCTGCCGGAGGGGCTGTTTGCCGACTGGCCCATCGCGATGCCGCCGTAGTGCCGGATTTGCGTCCTTCTGATATATATAAACCGTCGGTTTCAATATTGACCGCCGCGGAGGTGGGAGATGAGCAAACTCGTCTCGCGTTGCTGCTGCATGGCAATACTTACGGCGAGCCTGGCTGGCGTCAGCGCGCAATCGCCGCGCCGGCAGCCGGGCCGTCCGGCAGGGCTGGACAAAGTCCAGCACATCCTCTGGATCATTCAGGAAAACCGCTCGTTTGACAACTATTTCGGGACTTATCCCGGCGCCGATGGAACCCCGCCGGGGACGTGCTTGCCGGTGCGGCCCGGCGCCAGGCGCTGCATCCCTCCCTTTCACATGCCCGGCAATATGCCGCCCTGCGATCTGGCGCACCGCTGGGTCATTGCCCATGCCGCCTACGATCACAGTGCCATGGACGGGTTTGTCTGGGCCGAGGGAACGCCCTACACCATGGGCTATTACGACCAGCGCGACATTCCGAACTACTGGAATTACGCCCGGCATTACACCCTCTGCGACCGCTTCTTTTCCTCGCTGATGGGCGCCAGCCTGCCCAACCATCTCTATACCGTGGCGGCGCAGTCGGGGGGTGCGATCAACAATCTTTTTTCCATACGGGAAATCGAGCAGGTGCTGGGCACCTCTGGCGGCTTCAGCTTCGCCACCATGGTGAATTTATTCACCCAGGCGCACATTGCCTGGAAATATTATGTCGAAACCCAGCCCGTAAATCCGGCCGGCAAGCGCGACCTGCTCGCCGACCCCGATCCCAAACGTTTTTCGCTTTGGAATCCGCTGCCCGGTTTTAAAGCGATTCGCGACAATCCCGCCGCGATGGCGCATCTGGTCCCGCTGACGCAATATTTTCGCGATTTGCGCGCGGGAACTTTGCCGCAGGTGGCATGGATCGTCCCGATGGGCCGCGACAGCGAGCATCCGCCGGCCTCGCCGCAAGTGGGCATGTGGTACGTCACCCGCCTGCTCAATGCGCTGATGCGCAGCCCGGCCTGGAAAAGCAGCGTGGTGTTTCTTACCTGGGACGATTACGGCGGCTTTTTCGATCATGTTCCGCCGCCGCTGGTGGATGCGTACGGCTACGGCCCGCGCGTGCCCACGCTGGTCATTTCGCCGTTTGCCAAGCCAAACTACATCTCCCACAACACCTACGACTTCACCTCCATGCTCAGCTTCATCGAGCGGCGCTTTCATCTGGGCCATCTGACGCTGCGCGACGCCCGCGCCGCCCCGATGCTGGATTGTTTCGATTTTCAGCAGCCGCCCACCTCCGCCGACGTGATTCCCATACCGGCGCCGCCGCCCGCGCCGCCGCACTGGGCCCAGGGCTGCGTATATCCGCCCGCGGTCCATATTTCCGAATCGACGCCGGACCTCGGGACATATTTGCGGCGCTATCCGCCGCCGGCGGCGCATCTCCCCCCTCCCGGTGGGCGTCCGCCCAAGCCGCGGCAGCAGCGGAAACCGGCAGGCGGGCGCGCCCGGCCCGGGGCAGGCGGCAGCTAGGCCGGCAAGGAGCGGCGCAATGGCTGCGGCCTCAGGCCTGCGGGTCCAGGGTGCGGAGCAGGCGGTGGAAAAGCCAGTAGATGACGACGAAGGCGGCGGCCAGGAACACCAGATCGAGATTGCCGAGGCGGGAGGCCCAGTACTGCCAATTCCTGCCGACCAGCGCGCCGACGGTGACCACCATCGCCACCCAGGCGGCCGCGCCCAGGGCGTTGAAGAGCAGAAACACGCGCCAGCGCATGCGGTTGATGCCGGCCGCCGGACCGGCAATGATGCGCAGCACGGCGATAAAGCGGGCAAAGAAGATGGTGGCATGGCCGTAGCGCTGGAAATAGCGTTCGGCCAGGCGCAGCCGCGGCGGGGTGAGATGCAACAGCCGGGCGATGGGGCCGCGCACTTTGCGCCCCAGCCAGTAGCCGGTGTTGTCGCCGAGAACGCAGGCGGCGAGCCCCACTAAGTAGAGCGATGTGAGATGAAAGCCGCGATGCTGGGAAGCCAGGAAGGCGGCGTAGAGCAGCACGGTTTCGCCGGGCAGCGGGAAGCCGGTGTTTTCCAGCAGCAACAGCACAAACACCGCCGGGAGCCCGTAATGGGCGAAGAGCCGCTCGAGATGGTTGAGCCAATGTAACAAGTGAACTGACAGTAACGGAATTGCGCGGTTGAGTGCAGTATCACCCAGTTTCGAGCACTGCAGCTATATGCCGTTTGACGAACAGCTTTGCAATAGGAAGGGTGCGGCGGCGGCGGCGAAGGCTGCGGGGCATTCCTGATAGGGGAGGTGTCCGAGGCCGGGGAGTGGGCGAAAGGCGGCGCCGGGGGGCAAGCGGGCCAGGAGCGGAGCGGCGCCGGCGGGGGGCAGGACGCGGTCGCGGTCTCCCCAGAGCAGCATTATGGGGAGGCGCAGGCCGGGGAGCAGCAACCGCAGGGCGGCCTGATCGCGGCGCCAGGGCGCGACATAGGCTGCGGCGGCGCGGGGAAAGCCGGGGCCGGCGAGCGCGCCGGCGTACGCGGCGAAGACGGCGGCGGAGAGGCGGCGGGGATCGCCGTACATTTCCTCCAGCGCCCAGCGGCGCAGGCGGCGGGGGCCGAGTTGCAGCAGGCGGGCCGCCAGCCGCGCCAACGGCGGATGGAGCAGCAGGCGCTGGCGCCGGTCGGGAGAAAAATCGGGATGCAGCGGCGAGACCAGGAGCAGGCGCTCGATTCTGGCCGGCGATGCGGCGGCCAACCAAAGAGCGATGCTGCCGCCCCAGGACGAGCCGGCCAGGCGGCAACGCGCAATGCCCAGGGCATCGAGCCAGGCAATGATAGAAGCAGACAGCGCGGCGAGGGAGGCGCTATCGGAGGGCGGCAGCGTGGAAGCGCCATAGCCGGGCAGGTCGGGGGCGAGGCAGCGCGCCCGGCCGCTCCAAGCCTGTAGCTGAGCCCGCCAACAGAAGCCGCCGCCGGCGAGGCCGTGAAGAAAGACGATAACCGGCGCCTCGGCACCCGGCGCTCCAGACAGCGGGACGCCTTCTTCCCAGCTCAGGGCAGCGTGGGCAAGTTCCAATTTGCGGCTGGCGATGCAATTCATAGCGAAATCCCGATCGTACAACTAACCGCCAAGAGCAAGCCGTCAGCCGAATCGCCGCCAATCGCTGAAAATCAACCGCGATTGCCGGCGGGCGGGCAAGCACTTCGAAAAACTGCGGTTAGCTGATAGCGTATAGCCATGAACACTGCCCCATCCGCGGCCGAGCCGGCGCCCGAACTGCCGGCGGGATTGCGCCAACGCGTTGCCTGGCGGCTGCTGCCGTTTCTGTTCCTGCTGTACCTGGTGGCTTTTCTCGATCGCGTCAATCTATCGTACGCCGCGCCCGGCATGGCCCATGACCTGGGATTCACCCCGAAGCAGCTTGGGTTTGGTATGGGGGTGTTCTTCTGGGGCTACCTGCTGCTGGAAATACCCGGGACGCTATTGGTGGAGCGCTGGAATGCGCGCTGGACGATTGGCGGGATGATGGCGATCTGGGGCGTGATCGCCGCGGGGATGGGGCTGGTGCGCACCGCGGCAGGATTCTATTGGCTGCGGTTTCTGCTGGGGGCGGCGGAAGCGGGATTTTTTCCCGGCCTGGTGGTTTATCTCACCCACTGGTTCAGCGAGCGCGACCGGGCGCGGGCGCTGGCCTCGATGACGCTGGCGCTGCCGACGGCGTTTATCATCGGCGGCCCGCTTTCCAGCTTCATATTGAACCTGCATTGGCTGCAGACCGCAGGCTGGCGCTGGCTATTCGTGCTGGAGGGGATACCGGCGGTGCTGCTGGGGGCGGCCAGCATTTTCTATCTGACCGATTGGCCGCGGCAGGCGGGCTGGCTGGCGCCGGCGGAGCGGGAAGTTCTGGAGCGCCGGCTGCAGCATGAATCCAGCGGGCTGCGGAGCGCCTGGACCTGGAACAACTTACTCAATCCGCGGGTGTGGTGGATGGTGGCGATTTACTTTCTCGCGGTCACCGCGGCGTATGGCTTCGTGCTGTGGTTGCCGTATATGCTCGCCCAGATCGCGCACTATTCCGCCTGGAAGCGGGGCTGGTGGGCGACGCTGCCCTACCTGCTGTCGTTTGGTTCGTTGATCGTGATCAGTTGGAATTCAGACCGCACCGGGGAGCGGCGCTGGCACACCGCCGTGCCGCTGTTTCTCGGGGCGGCGGGGCTGAGCCTGGGAGTGGTCGGCGGCGCCAGCCGCAGCCTGATCCTGCTCAGCTTCGTGCTGGTCGGCTTTGCGCTCTATACCTTCATGCCGGGCTTCTGGGCGCTGCTGTCGCGCTACGTGGGCGGCATTAGCGCCGCGGTGGCGGTGGGCCTGATCAACTCGCTGGGCAACCTGGGCGGCTATGCCGGCCCGTACCTGGTCGGCACGATCAATACCCATACGCATTCCTTCGGGCTGGGGATGGGCGTGCTGGCCGGCTGCCTGCTGGCCGCGGGGGCGATGGTGCTGGGGCTGCCGGCCCGGACGAAAGTGATCAGCTAACAGCTCTCTGCTGATTGCGTGAGATGAGAAATCGGGCAGACGTATTTTCTCCCGACGCGGCATACTATTTCGAAGCGAGGATGGCGGGGATCGGCAGGCACGATATGAAAGCACGCATGACTCTTGGGGTTGGATTGCTGGCGCTGGCGAGCGCGGCGACGGCGCCGGCCCAGGCGGCCAGCCATGCACCGGCGCCAGCGCCGGCACCCGCGGCCCATCAACCGCGGGAGCAGACGCAAGCGTCGGCGGCGGCACGGCTGCAAGCGGCGCGGCGGCTGGCCGCGGCGGAAGGCGCCTGGAGCGCATCCATGCTCAAGCAATGGTCGGCGCCGATCCGGCTGTTGACGGCGCTGCAACTGGACGCACGCGCGCGGCGAGCGCATTTGAGCGCGGTGCAGAATGCAGCGCTGATTGACGCTTTCCGGCACAAGTTGGCGGAGATGCTGCGCCGGCAGCCGCCGGCGGAGGCGCTAGCCCGAATCTATGCCCGGTTTTTCACTCCGGCGGAGCTCGATTCGCTGACGCAATATGCCCGGAAAGGGACGCCGATCGAGCCGATGGTGCTATTCCCACGCTTTCTGCAACTGCGACTGCAAATCGCCACCAACTGGATGCTGGAGCGCAGCTATCAGGCGATGCAGGATGCGATGGCCAGTTTTCCGCAGATGGAAAACGAGCCGGCGGGGGGACGGCCGGGCAAGCTGGCGCCGCCGCGCCAGGTCGAGGTGGATATCTATCCGCCGCCGGAAGCGGCGCGCGCGGAACTGGCCGCGGCGCTTGCGCAGGCCCGGAGCGGGCATAAAAGGGTGCTGCTCGATTTCGGCGGCAATTGGTGCTACGACTGCCATGTGCTGGAGCAGGCGTTCAACCAATCCGAAGTCACGCCCTTCCTGCGCGCGCATTTTCTGGTGGTGCACATCAACATCGGCCAGTACAACCGCAATCTCGACCTGGCGGCGCGCTACCATGTGCCGCTGCAGCCGGGGGTGCCGGCGCTGGCCGTGCTTTCCAGCCAGGGACGGCTGCTCTATAGCCAGGGGCATGGCGAATTCGAGAACGCGCGCGCGCTGGCGCCGGCCGAGGTGGCGGCGTTTCTGCGGCACTGGGCGGCGGCGAAGCCGCACGAATAAGCGGGAGGGCGATGATGCCGATACGAACCAAACGCGCCTACGAAACCGCCGCGCGGGGCGACGGGCGGCGATTCCTGGTCGAGCGGCTGTGGCCGCGCGGGATAAAAAAAACCGACCTGGAAATCGAGGCCTGGCTGAAGGACGTAGCGCCTTCGCCGGAGTTGCGGCAATGGTACGGGCACGATCCGGCCAAATGGCTCGAGTTTCAGCGCCGCTACCGGCGCGAGCTGGATGCGAATGCCGCGGCCCGGCAGCCGTTGCAGGCGGCGGCGCGCCGCGGCACGATCACGCTGGTGTACAGTGCCCGCGACGAAGAGCGCAATTCGGCGGCGGTGCTGAGGGATTATTTGAATAGCCGGAAAGCGGCCAAGGGAAAAGCGTAGCCGGCCGCTACTCAGCTATCTGCCAACCGTTAAAGGCCATCGCTTCGCAATTTAGGATGGCGCCGGCAGAGCCGCCAGCGAAAACTGCTGGAAAATTTTCAAGTTTCCGGCGGGCGGCGGAGGGGGCTGCGGTTCCGGTGGCGTAGTTGCACAGTTGCCGCAGGCAGACAATGAGAGTAGGATGCTGAGTTTTCCGGAAAATGATTCCATCTTGCCCATGAACCGATTCCTTTTGCTTTTTTCCCGGCGGACATTTTCTGTCATTGGCATAGGGCTGGCCGGCGCGGCAATGCTGGCGGCTCAGGTCAGCCCGGCGCTGTATCGCGGCATGCGCTGGCGGCTGATCGGCCCGTTTCGCGGCGGGCGGGTATTGGCGGTGACGGGAGTCCCGGGGGAACCCCGGACCTTCTACTTCGGCGCCGTGGCCGGGGGCGTCTGGAAGACCACCGACGCGGGGCTGAGCTGGCGGCCGGTATTCGATCACGAGCCGATAGCCTCGATTGGCGCGATCGCGGTGGCGCCCTCGGATCCGCAGACGGTGTACGTCGGAACGGGCGAGTCCGATCCGCGCGCCGACATTACCTTCGGCGGCGGAATGTATAAATCGCTGGACGGGGGCAAGACCTGGCAGGCGATCGGGCTGAGGGCGAGCCGGCATATCGCCGCGCTGGCGGTGGATCCGCACGATGCCAAGCGGGTGTATGCGGCGGTGCTGGGCCACATTTTCGACGCCAATAACGAGCGCGGAGTGTACCGCTCGCTGGACGGCGGGAAGACCTGGAAGCGTGTGTTATACGTCAACGACCAGACCGGGGCGGATGAGGTGATCATGGATCCGCGCAATCCGCACATTTTATTCGCCACGATGTGGCAAGTGCGGCGGCAGCCCTGGAGTTTCAGCAGCGGCGGGCGGGGGAGCGGGTTGTACCGCTCGCGCGACGGCGGCGACACCTGGGAACGGATTTCCGGGCACGGATTCGCCGCCGGGGTGCTGGGCAAAATCGGAGTGGCGATCGCCGCCAACGGCCGCCGGGTGTACGCCCAGGTAGAGGCGAAACGGGGCGGGCTATACGTCTCCAACGACCTGGGCCGCAACTGGACGCGGGTCAATCCCGACCAGAATTTCCGGCAGCGGGCCTGGTATTTCAGCCACATCTTCGCCGACCCGCGCAACGCCAACACACTCTACGAGCTGAACGTCAATTTCTTCCGTTCGACCGACGGCGGGCGCAGCTTCACCCGCATGCACGTGCCGCATGGGGATAACCATGCGATGTGGATCGATCCGGCGAACGCGGAGCGCATGATCGTAGGCAACGATGGCGGAGCGACGATTTCGCTCAACGGAGGAAAGAGCTGGAGCACGCTCGACAACCAGCCGACGGCGCAGTTCTATCACGTGGCGGTGGACAACCGTTTTCCTTTCACCCTCTACGGGGCGCAGCAGGACAACTCGTCGGTAGCCATCTCCAGCCAGAGCAAGTGGGGGGCGATCACGGCGCGCGACTGGTATCCGGTGGGCGGGGGCGAGAGCGGCTACATTCTGCCCGATCCGCTCGACCCCAAGAGCGTTTATGCGGGGAGCTATTTCGGAATTCTCACCCGCTTCGACCAGCGCACGGCGGAAGTGCAGGATATCTCGCCGTGGCCGGACGACACCGACGGCAAGCCGGCGGCGGGGCTGAAATACCGCTTCACCTGGACCATGCCGCTGGCGTTTTCGCCGCAGGACCCGCATACGCTGTATTTCGGCTCGCAATACCTGCTGGCCACGCACGATGGCGGGATGAGCTGGCGGGAAATCAGTCCCGACCTGAGCCGCAACGACAAAAGCAAGCAGGGCAGTTCGGGCGGGCCGATCACACAGGACAACGCCAGCGCCGAATACTACGACCTGATCTACACCATCGCTCCGTCGCCGCGGCGCGCCGGGCTGATTTGGGTTGGGACCGATGACGGGCTGATCCAGTTGACCCGCAACGGGGGCAAGAGCTGGACGAACGTGACGCCGCCGGCGCTGCCGGCATGGAGCCTGATCAGCCTGATCGAAGCCTCGCCCTTCCATGCCGGCGCCGCCTACGCGGCGGTGAACCGCCGCAAGCTGGGCGACCTGGAGCCGCTGATCTACAAGACCCGCGATTACGGCCGCAGTTGGACGAAGATCGTCACCGGGCTGCCGGCCGAGGCGGTGGTGCGGGTGGTGCGGGCGGATCCGCGGCGGGAGGGGCTGCTCTATTGCGGCACCGAGCTGGGGGTTTTCGTCAGCTTTGACGACGGCGGCCACTGGCAGCCGCTGCAGCTCAACCTGCCGCCCGCGCCGGTGCGCGACCTGGCGGTGAAAGACAACACGCTGGTGGCGGCGACGCACGGACGCTCGTTCTGGGCGCTGGACGATCTGGCGCCGTTGCGGCAGATCCAGGCCGGAATGGCGGCGCAGCCGGTGTTTCTCTATGCGCCGGCGCCGGCGTGGCGGCTGCGCATTCCCCACTTCAAGATCAAGCCGGGCGTGCCCGCGGGCGCCAATCCGCCGACGGGGGCGGTGATTGATTACTATCTGCAGCGCAAGCCCAAGGGCGAGATCGAGCTGCGCATTCTCGATTCCCACGGCCGCCTGGTGCGCGCGTTCAGCAGCCGCAAGCGGCCGCCGCCGCCGCCGATTTACGAAAATCTATATCCGCATCCGGCGCACGCGGCCGAGCCGCAGTTGCCGAAAGCGGCGGGGATGAACCGCTTCGTCTGGGACCTGCGCTATCCGCTGCCGCCGCCGATTCCGCGCGCCATTTACGATGAAGGCAATCCGGTGGGGGTGATGGCGCTGGCCGGCAATTACACGGTGGAGCTGACGGCGGAGGGCCGCACCTACCGCCGCCCGCTGCAGATTGTGGCGGATCCGCGGCTGCCGGCGGCGCCGGCGGCGCTCGCGGCGCAGCAGGCGCTGATGTTCAAGCTCAACGCCGACCTGATCGCCGACCACCGCGCGGTGCTGGCCATGCAAGCGCTGGACGCGGAGCTGCGGAGTCTGGCGGCGCGGCTGGAGAAATCGCGCCCGACCGCGCCGGTCGCGGCCGCGGCGCGCGCGCTCGACCAGAAGCTGCTGGCGATCGCCGGCCGGCTCTATCAGCCGCAAGCCCAGGCGAGCGAAGAGATGCTCAACTATCCCATCGAGATCAACAGCAAGCTGGGCTACCTGGAAAATTCGGTGGATAGCGGCGACAGCGCGCCCACGCGCCAGCAACTGGCGTATTTCCAGGTCTTGCACGCCCAACTGGAAGCGCAACTGGCGCGCTGGCAGCGGCTCGAACGCCAGGATTTGAGCGCGCTGAACCGCAGCATTGAAACACGCCATATCCCGGCGGTGGCGCCGCCGGAGGAATGAGGGAACATGTCCGAACACCATAGCGGGATGGAAGGTGCGGCAGCGGCCGGCAGCCGCGGGCTGGGGCGGCGGAATTTTATCGGGGCGCTGGGCGCCGGCGCGCTGGGCGCCACCGCCTACGGCGCGCGCGCGCTGCACGCGGAGGCGGGCGGCCGCGGCACGCC
>JAJYIU010000040.1:0-4226 GCA_021789895.1 Acidobacteriota bacterium
TCGGTTTTGCTTGGCTTCGCCTTGGCGTTACTGAATCGCGGAGGGTCGGGACCTGACAGGAAACCCCGACCTTCCCACTCGACCTCGGCATATCTAACTCCCATCGGTGGACTCGTGGGCCGCCGCTGGCGGTCTTCCCTTTCCTCCTGCCGGGCGAGGATGCCATCCTCGCCCGCTTTCTATTTCTGCCCGGTGATCCATCGCGCCCGGAATAAGCGCGCGGCAACGCGTCCGGCGACGGCGCTATCGCCGGCGAGGGCGGATTAGCGGCCCGCCTGGATGCGGGTAATCAAGTTGGTGGTGGAGCGCCCAAAGACCAGCGGAATGCGCACCACCTCTCCGCCGGCGGCCTCGATTTCCTCGCGGCCGACGATGGCATCGGCGGCCCAATCCGCGCCTTTGACCAGCACGTCCGGCAGCAGGGCGGCGTAAAGCTCGCGCGGCTCCGGCTCCGCGAACAACGCCACCTCGTCCACCGCGGCCAGGGCGGCGAGCAGCTCGGCGCGCTCGGCCTCGGGCACGACCGGGCGCTGCGGGCCCTTGGCGGCGCGCACGGCGGCGTCGCGGTTGACGGCGACCAGCAGGCAATCGCCACAGGCGCGGGCGCGCTCCAGCAACTCGACGTGGCCGGCATGCAGCAGGTCGAAACAGCCGTTGGTGGCCGCCAGCCGCAGGCCGGCCTGGCGCAATGCCAGGCGGCGGGGGAGAAATTCCCGCCAGTCGCGGTAGATCACGAATGCACCCGCCTAGGTGCCTTCCTGCCAGGAGGCGAGATATTTTTCCTGCTCGCCGGTCAGCCGGTCAATGGCAATGCCCATGGAATCGAGCTTCAGCCGGGCGACTTCGCGATCGAGCTCCAGCGGCACGCGATAGACCTGGCGCTCGAGCCGGCGGTGATGCTTCAGCAGGTATTCGAGCGAAAGCGCCTGGTTGGCGAAGGACATATCCATCACCGAGGCGGGATGGCCCTCGGCGGCGGAGAGGTTGACCAGCCGGCCTTCGGCCAAA
This sequence comes from Acidobacteriota bacterium, assembly GCA_021789895.1. Classification (GTDB taxonomy): domain Bacteria; phylum Acidobacteriota; class Terriglobia; order Terriglobales; family SCQP01; genus JAKASR01. Next base: position 1,009 of record JAJYIU010000040.1, read on the forward strand.
ATATAGATGCGGCGACCGTCGCGGGTGCGGAATTCCTCGACGAAGTCGCGCACCGGGCGGCGCTCGGCGGTGATCGCCTCGAGCGCCGGCAAGTCCAGCTCGACGTTGAAGTGGCCGCTGTTGGCGACCACGGCGCCGTCGCGCATGGCTTCGAAATGGCGGCCGGAGATGACGTGCTTGTCGCCGGTGACGGTGATGAAGATATTGCCGATTTTCGCGGCTTCATCCATGGGCAGGACGCGGTAGCCGTCCATCACCGCTTCCAGGGCGCGGGTGGGATCCACCTCGGTGAGGATGACGTTGGCGCCGAGGCCGCGGGCGCGCGAAGCCACGCCGCGGCCGCACCAGCCGTAGCCGGCGACGACGACATTCAAGCCGGCGAGCAATAAATTGGTGGCGCGCAGGATGCCGTCAATCGTGCTTTGCCCGGTGCCGTAGCGGTTGTCGAACAGGTGCTTGGTGTCGGCGTCGTTGATGGCGACGATGGGATAGCGCAGCACGCCCTGCTGGGCCATGGCGCGCAGCCGGATCACGCCGGTGGTGGTTTCCTCGGTGCCGCCGAGGACGCCGGCGGCGGTGGCGGCGCGGCGCGAGTGCAGTTCGGTCACCAGGTCGGCGCCGTCGTCCATGGTGACCTGGGGTTGCGCATCCAGCGCGGCGTTGAGATGACGGTAATAGGTGTCGTGATCTTCGCCCTTGATGGCGTAGGTGGGCACGCCGCCGGCGCGCACCAGGGCGGCGGCGACGTCATCTTGCGTGCTGAGCGGGTTGGAGGCGCATAACACCGGCTCGGCGCCGCCGTCGCGCAGCGCCAGCATCAGATTGGCGGTTTCGGTGGTGACGTGCAAGCAGGCGGCGACCCGAATCCCGGCCAGCGGGCGCTCTTGCCGGAAACGGGCGCGGATCAACTGCAGCACGGGCATGGATTGCTGCGCCCATTCGATGCGACGCAGGCCGGCTTCGGCCAATTGGGCGTTCTTGATATCGCCGGGCGCGGTGGGAACAGTGGTGCTCATGTAAGTATGGAATCGGGCCTTTCTTCAATTTGCTTTTTCCGCGCGGCTGGACGCTGCAGGCCGGCAGGAATCCTATTATCCCACGCCTGCGCGCGCTCCCGGGGAAAGATACGCCGCCGGCCGGAAGACGCCGCCGGATCACGCCGGCGTCGAGCCGATATGAACACGGCGCATGCGCGCATGAAGCCCGTGTCCCAAGACGGCCGGCGCCGTGGATGACCGCGCTTCACCTTCAGCTCTGCGCGGGTTGCGTGAAGCTGGCAGCCGGCGTTCCCCGGGCGGCGGCGAGCAGCGCCAGCGCCGCCGGATTGCGGCCCAGCACGCTGATCTGCACTCCGGCAACGCGGGCGCGCGCCGCGCCGATCATCTCGATTGCGGTCTCCAGGCCGGCGCGGCGCGCCGCTTCGGCGTCGGCGGCATGGCGCAGGCGGTCCAGGACCGCGGCCGGCACCGGCACCCGCAGCTCGTTCGCCATGAACTCGGCCTGGCGCAGGCTGGCCAGCGGCCAGATGCCGGCGATGACGGGGATGGAGAACCCGGCGATGGCGTTGAGGAAGCGGTCGAGCATGGCCGGGTCGAAGACCGGCTGGGTGACGCAATAATCGGCGCCGGCCTCGACTTTATAGGCGAAGCGCTTGATTTCCTCATCGAAGTTGGGATTGCCGGGGTTGGCGCCGACGCCGATCAGGAAGCCGGTCTGGCTGCCGACGGGGTTGCCGCCGAGATCGAGGCCGTGGTTGAGATTGGAGACGAGGTGGGTCAGCCCGATCGCGTCCACGTCGAAGACGGCGGTGGCGTCGGGGTAATTGCCCAGCTTGGGCGGATCGCCGGTGATCAGGATGAGGTTGCGGATACCAAGCGCATAGGCGCCCAGCAGGTCGGATTGCATGCTGATGATATTGCGGTCGCGGCAGCAGTAATGCAGCACCGCTTCCACCCCGACCTGCTGCTGCAACATCACCGCCAGCGCCTGATTGCTCATACGGGCGCTGGCGCGGGGGCCGTCGGGGATATTGATGGCGTCCACGCCATGCTCATGAAACAAGCGGGCGGAGGCGATTTCCTTGGCCGGATCGCTGCCGTGCGGAGGCAGAATTTCAATCAACGTCAGAAACTCGCGCGCGGCGAGCCGGGCGGCCAGGCGCGAGCGCGAAGCCAGCGGCGGCGGCGGCAGCGCCTGCGCCCCGCCGGCGGCGGCGCGTTGCACTTCGACGCGGCGCTTGCCGGGGGCGGTGGAGCGTACGTAATTGCGAATCCAGCGTATGTGCTCGGGAGTGGTGCCGCAGCAGCCGCCCACCAGGCGCGCGCCGGCGGTGATGAAGAACCGCGCGTAATCGGCCATGTACTCGGGCGAAACCAGATAGAGATTGCGGCCTTCGACATTGCGCGGCAGCCCGGCGTTGGGTTGCGCCGCCAGCGGGCGGTTGGTGACCCGGGCCATGGCTTCGAGCGATTCCAGCATCGCCACCGGGCCGACGGAGCAGTTCAAGCCGATCACGTCGGCGCCCCATTCATCCAGCGCCCGGGCGCACTCGGCGGCGGAGGAGCCGTCGAGCGCGCAGCCGTCGTCGCCCACCGTCATCTGCGCCACCACCGGCAGCTCGCAGGCCGCCCGCGCGCCGGCCAGCGCTTCGCGAATTTCCGGCAGGGTGCCGAAGGTTTCCAGCACCAGCAGGTCGGCGCCGGCATCGGCCAGCACCTCCGCCTGGCGGCGGAAAGCGGCGCGCGCCTCGTCGAAGCCGATCTTGCCCAGCGGCTCGATCTGCTGTCCCAGCGGGCCCATCGCCCCCGCCACCAGCACCCGGTCGCCGCCGGCGGCGCGCGCCAGACGCACCCCGGCGCGGTTGATCTCTTCCAGCTTTTCGGCAAACCCGTGGCGCTCGAGCCGGTAGGCGTTGGCGCCAAAGGTGTTGGTCTCGATCACTTCCGCGCCCGCCTGCGCGTATTCCTCGTGAATCCCTTTCACCAGGTCGGGAAGCGAGAGATTCAACTCGTCGAAACAACGATTGATGAAGATGCCCTTGCTATAGAGCATCGTGCCCATGGCGCCGTCGGCGACGAGAACGCGGGCGCGAATTTCATCGAGGAAGCGGCTCATAGAACCATTCCAATCAATATCGGGGCGGCGCCATGGGCAGGCAATGCTTGGCGCAATTCCTGCGGAATTGCTTGCAAGACTGCGCCGTCGGCGACGAGAACGCG
>JAJYIU010000040.1:4236-29491 GCA_021789895.1 Acidobacteriota bacterium
ATTTCATCGAGGAAGCGGCTCATAGAACCATTCCAATCAATATCGGGGCGGCGCCATGGGCAGGCAATGCTTGGCGCAATTCCTGCGGAATTGCTTGCAAGACTGCGCCGTCGGCGACGAGAACGCGAGCGCGAATTTCATCGAGGAAGCGGCTCATAGAACCATTCCAATCAATATCGGGGCGGCGCCATGGGCAGGCAATGCTTGGCGCAATTCCTGCGGAATTGCTTGCAAGACTGCGCCGTCGGCGACGAGAACGCGGGCGCGAATTTCATCGAGGAAGCGGAACATAATCGGGCGCAACGTCTGCGGATTTGCTCAATCCAGTATAGCGAGATGTCGCGGAAAGCCGCGGCGATGCCGCGCGCGGCGCGGCGGCGGAGCGAATTCAGCTTTTTGCTTCCTCAGCCGCCGCCTCAGCCGCCGCTTCCGGACGCAGCAGCGGGAAAAGGATCACGTCGCGGATGGAGGGAACGTCGGCCAGCAGCATCACCAGGCGGTCAATGCCGATGCCTTCGCCGGCGGTGGGCGGCATGCCGTAGGCCAGGGCGTGGACGTAATCTTCGTCCACGCGCGCGGCCTCGTCGCCCGCCTGCATGCGGAATCTGCGCTCCTGTTCTTCCGGATCGTTCAACTCGCTGTAGCCATTGGCGATTTCGAGTCCGCCGGCGTAGATTTCGAAGCGCTCGACCCAATCCGGCTCGTCGTCTTTGCTCTTGGCCAGCGGCGAGACGGCCAGCGGGAAATCGTAGATGATGGTGGGCTCGAAGAGCTCGTCGCCGGCGACGGCCTCGAACAGCGCCACCAGTTGCTCGCCCAAGGTCGGCTGCTGGGAGGGATCGATCGGGCTGTAGCGCGCGCCCGGCGCAGCCATGCGGTTGTAGGCGTCGAGCAGCCGCCGCACTTCAGCCGGATCGGCGAGCGCTTCCAGCCGGGGCGCGGGGCCGGCGGCGGCGGGCCAATACTCGCAAACCGCCTGCCGCAGGCTGAGCCGGCGCCAGCCGCTGAAGTTCAACTCGCGTCCCTGGAAAGGCAGCCGGTCGGAGCCGGCGGCTTCGCGGGCGACCCGCGCCAGCAGCAACTCGCTCCAATCCATGAGGACGCGGTAATCGCTGCCCGCCTCATAGAACTCCAGCATGGTGAACTCGGGATTGTGGCGGGTGGAGATGCCCTCGTTGCGGAAGTTGCGGTTGATTTCGAAGACGCGCTCGAAGCCCCCCACTACCAGCCGCTTGAGATAAAGCTCGGGCGCGATGCGGAGATAGAGATCGAGATCGAGGGCATGATGATGGGTGACGAAGGGGCGGGCGGCAGCGCCGCCGGCCAGCGGCTGCATCATCGGGGTCTCGACTTCGAGATAGCCGCGCTCGCGGAAGGCGGCGCGCAGCGACTGTATCACCCGGTCGCGCAGGCGGAAGACGCGCCGCGGCTCGGGATTGACGATCAGGTCGAGGTAGCGCTGGCGGTAGCGCCGCTCCACGTCCTGCAAGCCGTGCCACTTTTCCGGCAGCGGCAGGCAGGCTTTGGCAAGCAGTTGCAGCTTCTCGGCATGCACCGTCAACTCGCCGGTGCGGGTGCGGAACAGCCAGCCTTCCATGCCCACCCAGTCGCCCAAATCGAGCAGCTTCCAGAGGGCGAAGCCATGCTCGCCGACGGCATCCTGGCGGATATAGATTTGCAGCCGGGCATCGTCCTGCTGCAGGTGGGCAAAGCCCGCCTTTCCGTGCGGGCGAAGCGTGAGCACGCGCCCGGCCACCCGCACCCGGACCTTGTCTTTTTCCAGCTCGGCGGCCTCGCGCCCTCCGAACTCCTCGACAATGCCGGCGAGCGAATGGCTGCGCTCGAAGCGATGGGGATAGGGCGGCTCGCCCAGCTCGCGCAGGGCGGCGAGCTTTTGGCGGCGCTGGCGATAGATTTCCTGATCGAGCGACATGCGGCGCGGCACCTGGCACACAACAACGAAAAGAACAGTATATAAGGCTGCGGCGGCACGCAGCGGCTCGATTCAAACATCCTGTCACTCTGCACGGACCGTTGGCAATTTTAGTTGCGCTATAAGTATGAGCATGCCTTTCTGTCTGTAGCTGGATTGGCACTAATTTTGGAAATTCAGCCCGGCCCGTCACTGCTTCTGAGTTGCTTGATGGCTTTCGGCCAGAGCTTGAGCCAGACGAAGGGCGCCGGCGGGCGGGGGAGCGAGTGCGGGTTCGATGCGCGCGCCGGGCAGGCGCCCGGTTAACTCGCGGCTCCAGGCAGCGCGCACGGCCTCGACCTGAACCAGCACGCTGCCGGCATAAGACACTACCGGGGCAACGAGCCCCAGTTGTCCGGCCACGGCGGCGGCGAGGGCGGCAAGCTGGGCGCCGGCTTCGGCGAACAATTCCAGCGCGGCGGCATCCCGGGCGGCGGCAGCCGATTGCAGCGCGGGCAGCAGCCGGGCGAAGTGCAGCGGCTCGCCGGTCTGGCGGGCGGCGATCAGGAAATCGAGCAGGCGCTCTTCGTCTTCCAGGCGCCAGGCCTGCAAAATGGCCTCGCGCAGCCGGGTGGGAGGGCGGCGGCGGTCGTAGGCTTCAATGACCCGGCGCACGGCTTCGCGGCCGAGCACATAGCCGCCGCCTTCATCGCTGAGCTCGGGGCCATAGCCGCCGGCGCGGGCTTCGCGGCCGGCGGCATTGCGTCCGTAAGCGATCGAGCCGGTGCCGGCAATCACGATCACGCCCGGGCCGCCGGCGAGAGCGCCTTCGAAACCGATGCGGACATCGGTCACGACCTGAAGCCGGGCCCGGGAGAGCAGGCGGGTCAGCAGTTCGAAATAGCGCGTCTGCGCCGGCTCGCGTCCGGCGCCGGCGAAGCCGCCGCAGGCGGCGGCGACCGCCTCGGGACGATATTCCTGCCGCGCTGCGGCAAAGGCCTCGCGCAGCGCCGCCTCGAGCTGGCGCGCCGCCTCCTCGGCGGAGACATGGGTGAGGCTGGAAGCGCCGGCGCGGCCGCGCCCCAGCGCCTGGGCCTGAGCATCGGCCAGCCAGCAATCGGTCTTGCTGCCGCCGCCGTCAATGCCTACCAGCAAATCCATGAAGCAATGAGTGTAGTCAATCGCCGCGGCGCGCGCCAGCCGGGCGCAGCGGTTGCCGGCGGCCGGCTGCCCGCCACGAGCGGTTGCAGAGGCCCATATTCCGGTATAGTTGAGAATCTCCGCGCGGAGCGCGACGATGCACTGGCTGGATTACATCATCCTGCTGATCTACCTGGCCGGGATCACGCTGTTCGGGGTCTCGTTCCGGCGGCGCGGAGCGGGGCTGCGCGAATATTTTCTCGGCGGCAAACAGATTCCCTGGTGGGCGATCGCGCTTTCGATCGTCGCCGCCGAAACCAGCGTATTGACCATCATCAGCACGCCCGGCCTGGGCTTTGCCGGCAACCTGACCTTTCTGCAACTGGTATTGGGGTATTTGAGCGCGCGGGTGGTGGTAAGCGCGGTGTTGCTGCCGCATTATTTCCGCGGCGAGCTGTTTACCGCCTACGAACTGATGCGGCGGCGGTTCGGCCGGCGGCTGCAACAGGTGACGGCGGCGATCTTCCTGGTGGGACGCGCCCTGGCCGAGGGGGTGCGCCTGTTCGCGGTGGCGATCGTGGCCGGGGTGGTGCTGGCCGGCCTGCCGGCATTGGGAGTGAAGCTGCACATTTCCGTGGGCGCGGTGATCGCCGGGCTGACCGTGCTGACCCTGATCTATACGCTCGAAGGCGGGCTGCGGGCGGTGATCTGGACCGATTTCATACAGATCTGCATCTACATGGCCGGGGCGGCGCTCAGCTTATGGCTGATTCTGCGCGCGGTGCCGGGCGGCTGGAGCAGCATCGCCGCCACCGCCGCGGCTTACGGAAACAAATTCCGCATCTTCGATTTTCATTTCTCCTGGCGCGCACCCTATACCTTCTGGTCGGGGGTGATCGGCGGAACGTTTTTAACCGCCTCCACCCACGGCACCGACCAGCTCATGGTGCAGCGGCTGCTGTCGGCGCGCAGCCTGCGCGACAGCCGCAAGGCGCTGTTCGCCAGTTGGCTGGTGGTGTTCGCGCAGTTTGCCATCTTCCTGGTGATCGGGGTGATGCTATTCGCCTATTATCGCCATCATGCGCTGCCGGCGGCGGGCCGGTTCGGGCGCTACGACCGGATTTATCCCGAGTTCATCGCCCGGCATTTTCCGGTGGGAGTGGCCGGACTGGTGATGGCGGCGATCATCGCCGCCACCATGTCGAACCTGAGCGCGGCGATCAATTCGCTCAGCTCGACCACGGTGATGGATTTTTACCGCGCGTACCTGGCGCGCGGGCGCAGCGAAGCGCATTACATGAAGGTCTCGCGCCTGGCGACGGTGTTCTGGGCGGGAGTGCTGGGCGTGATCGCCTATCTCAGCCGGTTTACCAATTCGGTGCTGGTGCTGGGGCTCTCCATCGTCTCGATTCCCTTCAGCGGACTGCTGGGAATCTTCCTGCTGGGCACGCTGACCCAGCGAGCCAGCGAGACCGGAGCGATTATAGGCATGGTGCTGGGGGTGGGCGTGGCCTACGGGCTTTACCGCGAGCAGATTCCTTTCACCTGGTTCATCGTCGCCGGAACGGCTACCACCTTCGCCGCCGGCTACGCGGCGAGCCTGATCTGGCCCGCCAACCCCGCCAAACCCGCCGCCGAACCGGCCGGCGAGAGCGTATAGTTACCCATACCCGATGCCACCCGAGTCACAAAAACCAGCGGAAGCCGGCGGGCTGGTGCGGGCGCTGGGGCTGGTGGACAGCGCTTCGCTGGTGGTCGGGACGCTGATCGGCACGGGCGTGTTCTTCGTCGCCCAGGATATGATCCGGGCGGTGCACAGCTTCGGCTGGATCCTGCTGGCCTGGGTGGTGGGCGGCTTCCTCACGCTCACCGGCGCCATGGCCTATGCCGAGCTGGGCGCGCTGCGGCCGCAGGCGGGCGGCGAATACGTTTATCTGCGCGACGGCTTTGGCCGTTATTTCGGGTTTTTATTCGGCTGGGGCATGTTCTGGATCATCCGCCCCGCCTCGATCGCCACCATCGCCGCCGGTTTCGCGCTGGCCGCCGGCTTTCTGCTGCCAAGCTTGCAGCATCCGTGGCTGTTGGCCATCACCGGCTTGCAGGCGGTGGCGGCGCTGGCGATCGCGCTGGTCAGCTTCATCAACTATTTCGGAGTGCGCCAGGGGGGGCGCGTCCAGACATTATTCACGATTCTGAAACTGGCGCTGCTGCTGAGCATGACGGTGGCGGCGTTTGCCCTGGGACACGGCGAGTGGCGGCATTTGTTTCAAACCCTGGCCGGCGGCGCGTCGGGCGGGCAGGGCGGCGTCAGCCTGCTCGGCTTCAGCGCCGCGCTGGTGGCCGCGTTGTGGGCCTACGACGGCTGGAACAATCTCACCCTGGCCGGCAGCGAAATTCGCGAGCCGCAGCGGACGATTCCCCGCGCCCTGCTCTACGGCATCGGGCTGGTGTTCCTGTTCTACCTGGCGGTCAACCTGGCCTATTTTTACGTGCTCGGACCCGCCGGCGTGGCCGCACATCGCAACGTCGCCGGGGCGATGACGGCGGTGTTTGCCGGCGCGCACGCCGGCGCGCTGGTGGAGGCGGCCATTCTCATTTCCGCCTTCGCCACGCTCAACAGCTCGATTCTGAGCGGGGCGCGGGTGCCCTACGCGATGGCGCGCGACGGGTTATTTTTCAAGCCGCTGGCGCGGGTGCATCCGCGCTACCGCACCCCGGATACCGCCCTGGCGGCGCAAGCGGCGATCAGCATCGTGCTGGCGCTGCTGGGCACCTATCATGTTCTTTACACCATGACCATTTTCGGCGAGTGGCTGTTTTATACGCTCGCCGTGGGGGCGCTGTTTGCGCTGCGGCGGCGCGGCGAGCGCGGCCCCTTCCGGGCCTGGGGCTTCCCCGTCCTGCCGGCGATTTTCATCGCCCTGGCGCTGGTCATGCTCTTCTACACCTTCAGCCAATACTTCAGCTTGTCGGCGCTGGGCCTGGGCATCATCCTGGCCGGCACGCCGGCGTATTTCTGGTGGCGGAAGAGAGCCCGCGCATAAATCGATGCTGGGCGAAGCGATAAGCATCGCTGGGCTTCGTTGTTTTTTCATGCTTTAAGCAAAACCTGCGGTTTTGCTATTGGCTCGGCAATCCTCATGTACGTCCATGTACACCAGGTCGCCTCGCGGCATTGCTAAAAGCAATTTCTGCGAAATTGCTATTGCGCCTCGCTCTGCTCGCTTCTCCCTTCGCCTTGGCGTTACTGAATCGCGGAGGGTCGGGACCTGACAGGAAACCCCGACCTTCCCACTCGACCTCGGCATATCTAACTCCCATCGGTGGACTCGTGGGCCGCCGCTAGTCGTTTCTCTTTACCTAAACTCAACTTTCTAATTCCTCCATGGCGGACTCGCGGGCCGCCGCTAAACGCTTACCGTCAACCCTTTAACTTTCGATCTATTTCATTCCTCACGAGCAACTCTGGTAAAGTGACACCACCAGGGTTACCACCATGCATGGCAAAGCAGATGAGCGGGAGCCTGCGCCCCCGGCGGCCGCGCAGGAGGAGCCCATTGCCGTCGAGACGATCGCGGAGCTGGTCAAGCGGCTGCAGACAACCGGAACAGGGCAAGCCACGCGGCGAAAAGTAGCGATTCTGGCGATCCACGGCGTGGGGTATCACCAGGCGGGACAATCGGCGGCGATGGTGAAAGATGTGATGCTGGCGCCGCTGCTGCAATCCCCCTTGGACCCTGAAAATGCCGGGCTGGAATATGGCAGCTTTCGAGAAAATGTGATTCATGTGCCGCTGCAAGCGGCGCGCCGGCAGCGAATGCCCGCAGCGCAGTTGCAGCGAGAGAAAAAAGGCGCCGAAAAGCTGGCAGACGCCTTCGGATTCCGGCAGGAGCCCAGCGCCAAGTTCGCCAAGCAGATAAAAACTCAAGCCGGACCCGGCCAACCCGATACCGGCAATCAATACACCGAACTGCTGCTGCAACAATACCAGGGCGGCGCCGCGGGCAACGAATACCGCTGCATACGGCTGGAAGGGGAGCAGCGGCGGGCGGGGCAAGCCACCGAGATTCATATATATGACGGCCGCTGGGCGGACCTGGCGCAAAAGAGCAACCAGTTGATGCGGGCGATCCGCTCGATGTTTCAGCTCACCGTGCATCTGGCCGGGCTGAGCGAGGAAGCGGTCCATAGCGCCGGGGCGCTGTTTTCCAAGCATGGGGCAGGCTGGTGGAGAGCCCTGGCCTTTTGCCAGCGCTGGTCGGTGCGCATCCTGCAACTGCCCATGTTGCTGATCAATTTCATCATTGCCATCACGCTGCTCACCAGCGTGGCCGAGGCGCCGCAAGGCGCTCTGCGGGCAATCATCGCCCTGACCTTGCTGGCGCTATTTTTGGCCGCCGGGTTTTATATGGCGATCGCGCCGCGACGGAAAGTTTTACTGGCGAAGCTGAACCGGCGGTATTTAGCCGTGAACTGGCTGTTGCCGGCGGCGATGACGGGCTCCCTCGGCCTGGTGATCGCGTGGGCGCGCCTCGATTGGCAATGGGTGCTCGCGCTCGAGCTATGGGCGGCGGGCGGAGTGCTGATGCTGCTGGCCGCACACTGGTATCACACGGTCCGGCGGGGAGCGCTGCAGCATGCCCTATGGCTGTATGGCGCGGCCAGCGCGCTGTTTCTGGGGGAAAGCCTGCGGCAGCAAAAGCTGCAACCCACCTTGCTGCAGTGCGTGCGCTGGGAAATGGCCGCCGCGATGCTGTTTTTGACGCTGGCGGGCGCTTTCGCCTTTGCCGCGGCGGTGTGCGGCAGGGGCCTGGTGTTCACCGTGCGAAACCAACCGAAGGCGCAGGCGCAGGCAAAGGCAACGGTGCGCACTGCGCGCATGGCCTTGTCGGTTTCAGCCCTGCTGATGTTGATTTTTTTATCCGCCGGCTGGACGGCGGCGATCAAGCTGGGCGCGCGGGCGCATTTGCCGGCAATCACGAGCGCAGGCAGCGGGAAAGCGGAGAATGTATCGCCCCCCGCCCTGCAGGCGATCACGAAGAAGCCATTGCCGCCGAAAACAAATTGGTTACAACGCTGGTTTGACCCGTATGCCGCAGCCAGCCGGTTTGGCAACTTTGCCGCCTGGTTACAGCAGGGCGGGCTGAAGTGGAGCTTTTTGACCGGCCCGGGCTGGCGGCTGGTGTTGCTGGCGCTGCTGGCGGCGCTGGCGGGGCTGTGGCTGCTGCCCTCGATTCTCAGCGAACGGAGAGGATTGCGCGGGCAGAATCAAAACCCGCCGCGCAGCCTCGACGATCAATTGTCGCGGCGCATGGGGCGCTGGGTTTCGGCGGGGCTGAACGACGCCGGCTGGGCGATTGGGCTAGTTTGGCTGGCGGCCTTCGCCGTGCCGGCCGTCACGCTGCTCTGCCGGGTGTGGCACCCGAATCTGCTTTGCCGGCATTGGCAGCCGGGAAGCTATTGGTTTGGGGCGGTGGAAACGCTCGTCGTGCTTCTGTTCACGTACGCGCTGAAGACTATGGGCGCAATTCTGGACGCCGCGCTGGACGTGGACCGCTACCTGCGCACCACGCCGGTGCAATGCACGACGCGCGCCAAGATCTACGAGCGCATGACCTCGCTGCTGCGGCAGATTGCATGCCCGCAAGCAGGCTACGACGAGCTGATCATCGTGGCGCACAGCCTGGGCTCGGTGATCATCACCGACCTGCTGCGCTATTTGAAAAACGCTCCGGAGCCGGAGCTGCAGCGCTTATTTCCGCAATCCGTCAACCCTGCCCCGGCCGCCCGCCCGGCGCTGACGGTCACCCTGGTCACCCTGGGCTGCCCGCTGCGGCAATTGATGAACCGATTCTTCCCGGCGCTCTATGGCTGGGTGAGGCCAAGCCCGGATTGGTTGCTGCGGCCAGCCCCGCCGAAGGCGAAGCCGGCATTTTCCGCCAGCCCGAATACGCGAGAGATCGAAGCCGGAATTTGGATTAACGTGTACCGCAGCGGCGATTACATCGGGCGGAACTTGTGGACGGATGAACAATTCGGCCTGCAGGCGATCTGCTCGCAGCGCAATCCCGGCTGCGTGGACGTATGCATCGGGGCGGGCGGGCATGTGCATTATTGGGACGATTCGGCGCCGGCCGTGGGGCAGATTCTCAATGCGCTGACGAACTCCGGAAAGTAAGCCAACGCAGGCCCAGCCGGCCGTATAAAACCGGCTCCGCCGGAGCGGGGCCGGGTTGGTTCTTCATTGTTGCTTAATCGGGCGGCGGCGTCTTTGCGGCCGCCGTTCCGGCGTCAACGTTTCCAGTGAAACACGATCTGCCCGGTGAGGGTTTGAGTTCGCGCCGGCCCCACGCCCTCACCGCCGCGCAGCGCGCCCGAGCCGGCGGCGATGGCACCATTAAAACTAGCCGGGCGACTAGAAGGCTTTTCTTTGCCGGTGGCGCGCTTTGCCGGACGCAGCCCCAAAAAAAACGGCGGCCGCGCCGGCGGCCGCCGCATAGGGATTGAAAAGGCGGAAGCTCAGTACATGCCGCCCATGCCGCCGGGACCGCCGGCGGGCATGGCCGGTTCTTTTTTCTCTTCCGGCAGTTCGGCCACCAGGGCTTCGGTGGTGAGCATGAGGCCGGCGATGGAGCCGGCGTTCTGCAGGGCGAAGCGGGTGACCTTGGCGGGGTCAATCACGCCGGCCTTGACCAGGTCTTCGAACTTCTCGGTCTGGGCGTTGAAGCCGAAGTTGGCATCGCCGGATTCGCGCACCTTGCCGACGATGATGGCGCCTTCTTTGCCGGCGTTCTGGGCGATCTGGCGCAGCGGCTCTTCGAGCGCGCGGCGCACGATGCCGACGCCGATCTTCTCGTCGGCGTCGTCCACCTTGAGCTCGTTCACCGCCTTTTCGGCGCGCACCAGGGCGACGCCGCCGCCGGGAACGATGCCTTCCTCGACCGCGGCGCGAGTGGCGTGCATGGCATCCTCGACCCGGGCCTTCTTTTCCTTCATTTCCGTCTCGGTCGCGGCGCCGACCTTGATCACCGCCACGCCGCCAACCAGCTTGGCCAGGCGTTCCTGGAGCTTTTCGCGGTCGTAGTCGGAGGTGGTCTCGTCGATCTGGGTGCGGAGCTGCTTGACCCGGCCCTCGATCTCGGCGGTCTTGCCGGAGCCTTCGACGATGGTGGTGTTGTCCTTGTCAATCACCACTTTCTTGGCCCGGCCCAGTTGATTGAGCTGCACCGATTCCAGCTTGATGCCCAGCTCTTCGCTGATGAACTGGCCGCCGGTGAGCACGGCGATATCCTCCAGCATGGCCTTGCGGCGGTCGCCGAAGCCGGGCGCCTTCACCGCGCAGGCGTGCAGCGTGCCGCGCAGCTTGTTGACCACCAGCGTGGCCAGCGCTTCGCCCTCGACATCTTCGGCAATCAGGATCAGCGGCTTGCCGGAGCGGGCAATCTGCTCCAGCAGCGGCAGCAGATCCTTCATCGCGCTGATCTTCTTTTCATGGATCAGGATGTAGGGGTCTTCGAGCACCGCTTCCATGCGTTCCGGATCGGTGACGAAATAGGGGGAGAGATAACCGCGGTCGAACTGCATGCCCTCGACCACGTCGAGCAAGGTGTCCATGGTCTTGGATTCTTCCACGGTGATGACGCCGTCCTTGCCGACCTTCTTCATCGCCTCGGCAATGATGTTGCCGATGGTGGAATCGTTATTGGCCGAAATGGTGCCCACCTGGGCGATCATCTCGCCCTGCACCGGCTTGGACATGCTCTTGACCGCATCCACGGCGGCGGCGACGGCGCGATCAATGCCGCGCTTCAGCGCCATCGGGTTGGCCCCGGCGGCGACGTTCTTGACGCCCTCGCGGAAAATGGACTGCGCCAGGACGGTGGCGGTGGTGGTGCCGTCGCCAGCTACGTCGCTGGTCTTGGACGCCACTTCGCGCACCATCTGCGCGCCCATATTTTCCAGGGTGTCTTTCAGCTCGATTTCCTTGGCCACGGTCACGCCGTCCTTGGTAATGGTCGGCGAACCGAACTTCTTCTCGATCACGACGTTGCGCCCTTTCGGCCCGAGGGTGATCTTCACCGCGTCGGCCAGGACGTTGACGCCGCGCAAAATGGATTGGCGCGAAGCCTCACCATGCACAATACGCTTTGCCATTTCCGATCCTCCTGAATCTGCTTGAAAAAACGAATTATTTCTTGGCGGCTTTCGACTCGGCCAGAACGCCCAGCACCTCGTCCTCGCGCAGGATGAGGTACTCTTCGCCGTCCAGCTTGATCTCATTGCCGGAATATTTGCCAAACAGGATGCGGTCGCCGGCCTGCACGTCGAGCGGCAGCACTTTGCCGTCTTCGAGCACTTTGCCCTTGCCAACGGCGACGACTTCGCCTTCCTGCGGTTTTTCCTTGGCGGTATCGGGGATAATGATGCCGCCTTTGACCGTTTCCTGCTCCTCGATCCGCTTGATCAGCAAGCGATCGTGGAGGGGCCGTACTTTCACCATATGCATCTCTCCTCAGGTCTGAAAAAGTTCCAACTTCCGGGTCACGCAACCTCGCGCGCCCAGCGGTCCGGCTCGCGCAACCAGCCCGGCCTCCATACCAGTTACCGAGGCCATCGGCAGCAGCCGGAAACCGCTTTGGCACTCTGGAACGGGAGTGCCAAAACTTGCGTCCGGGAATTAGCAGTCCGGACGTTCAACTGCTAATTATGAAAAAAGAGCATCCTCGAAGTCAAGAGCAATACTGAAAATCCGCAGGGGAGGATATGAATTCACTCCCAAAAAAACCGGAGGGAGTACGACGCGGCAGGAGAGGCAAAAGGTTGGGCTGGGGAACTACTTTTTTTCCTCTGTGGCAGTAGGTTGAGCGGTGTTGCCGTCGTTGCTGGTGCTGCTAATCGCGCGTTTAAATTCACGAATGCTCTCGCCCAGGCCTTTGCCCAACTGCGGCAGCTTCTGGGGGCCGAAGATAAGCAGGCAAATGGCCAGGATGATCAGCAGGTGCGTCGGTTGCAAAATGCCGTCAAACATGAGTTTAATCCCTCCTTCCACGGCGCCGGGGAGGGGCGGGTGGAGCGGGGCCGCAGAGCGGCTCCTGAGCATGAGTATAGCGCAAATGGGGCCGAAACTGTCCTGTTTTCAGTGGCCGGCGTTTTGGGCCAACTCGGCCTGTATGGCATCGAGCATGGCCTGGGCCTTGGCGGCATGGGGGCCGTGGGGATCCAGCGTCAGATAGCGGTTGAAGGCGGCAACGGTGCCGGACTGTATGCGAGGCCGATCCTGGCCGGCGGCGGCGACGGACTGATTGAGCAGGGCCATGCCGCGTCCAAACCAGGCGCGGGCATAGGTGGGATCCAGTTCCACCGCGTGGCCGAAATTCTTCGCGGCGGCGGCATAGTTGCGCTGGTTGAAGGAAATGACGCCCTGGTTGTAGAAGACGATTTTGGCGTCCACCGGATCGTCGTTGCGGGCCTTGCGCAAGTAGCGCTCGGCTGCCGCGGTCTGACCGTTGGTCGCCAGGGCATTGGCCAGGCTGATCATCACCACCGGCTGTTGCGGGTTCAGCACCAGCGACTGGCGGTAGGCGGAGACCGCCGCCACCGCCTGATGGGCGCCCATATCGGCATCGCCCAGGCGCTGCCAGAGCAGCGGCTGGCGGGCATCGAGTTTGACCGCCGACTGCAGCAGCGCCTGGGCCATCTTCCAGTGCGCGCCGGCGGCGAGGCGGGTTTCCTGGCGCAGTATGCGGTTGAGGTGGTCGAGGCGAGCTTTCCGCCGCTGCATTTTCCGCAACGCCCGCCGGTACTGAAGGCGCTGGGCGCGGGTCAAGTGGGCCAGTTCCGCGGCCGGGGCGAGCAGCTTTTTCAAATTAAAATCCACGTTGTTGATGGGGAAATTCATGGCCACATCGGGCTCGCCGGTATAGCGGTACAACAGGCGTCCTTGCGGGTTATACAGGCTTAAATTGAACAGTCCGTTGGGCAGGCCATAGATCGAGTACTTGCCATTTTTTTTCACCTGCAGCCGCCAGGTCTCGTCCACGGACATTCGGGTGGTATTCTTGCGCCGCAACTGCTGGGTATTGCCCACCATGACCTGGGTTTGGCCCAGTTCGGTGAAGGTGATTTTGATCACCGCGCCGGCATAGGGCTTGCCTTCGCGGTTAAAGACGTGCCCCCAAAACCCGCCCAGATTGGTATTCATGCCGAGGCCTTGGCCAAGCGTGCCGTTCGATTCGCTGGTCGGCGAAGCAGGAGGCGTGGCCTGCGGCCATAGACGCGGCGACGCAAAGACGAAAAGGAATAACAGGCAGGCAGCGATGCTCGATTTGCGCATAACGGCCTCGCGGCGGCTAAGCATAGGGCCGGAATCTTCCTTTACCATAGTGGAGAGTGGACGCAAAAACAAGCCTGGATACCGCCTGCAGCCAACCCGCCTGGACGGCCGGCCTGCGGCTGCTGGTCTTCGATCTGGACGGCACGCTGATTGATTCCGCCGGCGATATCATTGACAGCGCCAACGCGGCCCTGCGCGAACTGGGACGCGCCGCCCTGCCGGGAGAGGTGATCGCCGGCTATATCGGCAACGGGGCGCCGGTGCTGATGGAGCGGGTGCTGGCGCGCTCCAACGGCCAACCGGCGGATGACGCCGCGGCCTCCGCCGCGCTACGCGGCAGCGCCGTGTACCAGCGGGCGCTGGCGTCTTTTTTAAGCATTTACGACCGGAATAAATTGGCCCGGACGCGGCTGTACGAAGGAGTCGAACCCGGCCTGCAGCGACTGGAGCGGAAGTATACGCTGGCGGTGCTGACCAACAAGCCGGAACGGATGAGCCGCGAAATCCTGACCGGGCTGGGGATTGCGGACCTGCTGGCGCGCATCTACGGCGGCGACAGCTTCGCGACCAAAAAACCCGATCCGGAAGGGCTGCTGCGGCTGCTGGAGGAGTTGGGAATCCGGCCGGAGGAAGCGCTGATGGTGGGCGACAGCGCGGTGGATATACGCGCCGGCAAGAACGCCGGCTGCCACACTTGCGCGGTCAGCTACGGGCTGGGAACGGCGACGCTGGCGGAAGAAACCGCCGAGCTGCATCTGGATCGATTTGCGGAACTGCTGCATTGGCTGGAATAGCTGACAGCGAGCGGCACGGCCGGCGGCGGGCGCAGCGATCAGCGCCGCATAGCCTAGTAGGGCTCGCCGCCCGCATGCAGGCGGGTTAATGAACGCGGTTGATTTCGTGAGCGACGAGGGCTTTGAAGATGGCGAGGACGCGGCGGCGGTAGGAGAGCATGCTGCCGGCGACGGAAGCAAAGGCAGGGTCGCGCTCGCTGTTGCGCAGCCATTGCGCCAGCACCTCGGGCGGGACCTCGATATCGCGGCGAAGCTGGTGGTAGGAGTAGCCGCGCAGGAAGAGCCCATAAAAGAACGCGGCTTCGCGTTCGGGGGCATCCAGCTCACGGCTGCCGGCTTCGGCCGGCATCAGGCCCAGGCTCATAATGTCCGTTCCCGCCATTCTCCTGGCTTCGGCCTCCTGGCTCCGCTTGCAATCCTGCGGCCGGGCTGACCGGCCTTTCCCCGCTCCGGGGCCCAAATTCATTGCATACACCAGCGGGGGGAAAAAAACAATCTTGCCCTGAGCGGGTTTTTATGCGTCTTCGCCGCAGCGGTAAAACGAGAGCACGCTGTCGCCCTGGCGCAGTTCCCGGGTGCGGAACAGGCGGCCGAAGCGGGCCGCGGGAGCGTCGCGGGCGGCATGCTCGGCCACTACCAGGCTCTCCGGCCGCAGCAGGCCGGAGCGCGCCAGAGCCTCGAGCGTGAGCGCGTATTCGCGGGCGAGGACGTAGGGGGGATCGAGGAATACCAGGGCGGCACCATGCGCGGTCCACTCGGGATCGGCTTCCAGCCGCGCCAGCGCCAGCCGCACGGGCTGGACGAAGACCCGGGCGCGAGGCTCGAGGCCGAGGGCGGCCAGATTGGCCTGCAGCGCGGCGGCGGCGGCGCGGGCGCTTTCGACAAAGGCGGCGCGGGCGGCGCCGCGGCTGAGCGCCTCGATGCCGACCGCGCCGGTGCCGGCGTACAGATCGAGCATCCAGGCGGAATCGAGGCTGGGGCCAAGGACGTTGAACAGGGTTTCGCGCAGCGCGTCGCTGGTCGGGCGCACGCTCCGGCCGGCCGGTGCGCGCAGGGTGCGGCCGCGGAATTCGCCGGCGATCACGCGCATGGATTTAGCATCGCGCGAAGCGCCAGCGCGCGGCAAGTTTGGAAGTGAGAGGGAAGGCATTGCCGGGTGGCGCGCAGCCGCCGGCGCCTAAGCGTTCCCGGGCGATAACCGAGATTCGCAATTTCGGCGGCATGCGCTGGCAGGGCACGAAAAAAACGGCGGCGCCGGGCGCCGCCGTTAGACAGGAGAGGAACGTCTATATGTAAATCGGGTAATCGGGTGGTTACGAATTAGGCGTGCACCCGGTGAAGGCCATGGTCTGAGCGGTGACCGAGGCGGTGCTGGCAGCCACGGTCAGGGTAGCGCCGGTGCTGTCTTTGGTAACGAATTGTTCCGCCGAACTGCAGGCGTTGGCCGCATCGGAGAGGCCGTCAATGATGTAGTTCACCGGAGCGGTGCTCTGGGTGTAGGTGGTGCCGGCGGAATTGTACTGGCCGAAATCGGGGTTCGCCGCCGGAACGATCAGCGAGTAGGTGGCGCAGTCGGTGCCAGCCGGACAGGTCAGGGAAGACGAGCTCGCGGCGGTGCCAAAGGGAACCAGCACGCCATTTTGCGAGGGCACCGGGACCGAGACCAGGATGTTGTTGCCGTTTTCGGTCACGGACTGGAGCGCGGCCAGATTGCCGGAGATCGCGGCCGCGCCGCTGCTGCCGGCAGAAGTGATCTGGCCGGTGATCGTCACCGGAGTCTGGGGGCCGGGCGCTGCCGGCTCCGGCAGGAGCTGGATTTTGCCCAGCGCCGTGCCCGGGCCGACGCCGGCGGTGACGGTAGCGGCATACGCGATGTTGCCGCTGGAAACGGCATCGGCAACGACATCATAGGTGCCCGCCGGCACGGGACAGAAGACAAAGTTGCCGCTGCTGTCGGGAACGGTTTGCATGATGACGCGGTCAATCCCGGTACAGGTTCCGCTCACGGCGCCGGTGCAGGCAGTGGCATCGACCCGCTCCAGCGCGACCACCACGTTGCCGGCAATGGGGTTGCCGTTGTTATCGGTGATGGTGCCGTTGATGCTGGTGTTCTGGGTTCCCACCTGGCCGGCGGTCAGCACCGGTTTCAGGCGGAACATGCTATTGCCCTCGACCACGATCGAGGCGCAGGAGTTGAAATCAATATCCAGATCGACCGCCTGGCCGTTTGCAACGGTGAGCTTGCCGCCGGCGATCTGCGCCGCCGGGATTTTAATGCCGGTCTGGGCTTGGCTGGAAAGCTGTAAGGTCTGGGTGCTGCCGTCGGAGGAAAGCACGACACAATTGGCCGCGCTATTGCCGCACTTGTTGCCGGAAACGCTGCCGGCGGAGCTGTTGGCCAAGAGCATGACCCGGATCTGCTGATAATCGCCCGCGGGCAACTGCTTGGCATCGCCCAGGGTAGCGAGGAAACACTCGGTGTCGGCCGGGGCCAGAAGGTCCACCTGCTTGGGCGAGCTGCTCAAGCCGGGAGTGAGATCCACCCAGCCGCTGTTGCTGCTGGCGCTGAGATTCGCCTGCACGTCGCTGACAGTGACGTAAACGTGCGAATAAGGACCGCCGTTCGCCATGGAACAGGTCGCGGGATCGCTTAAGACGGTGGTAACGCTGCCGCCCGTGGAGGCGGAGGAATGATTGCCGCCACAGGCGCTCCAGATCAGCCCGGCGCCGACCAGCAGCACCGCCACCACCCAAAACCGTTGCCTTAAAGTGCTCAACATTGCCAACCTCCCTCCCTCAAATAAATGCTACTCCAGAGAATTTTGATTACAGCGCGGACAACCACGAGCTATGTGCAAGCAATTGCAGTGCCAGACGGAAGGCCGGCGCTATCTGCTTAGAAATTCAGCCATTCTGCAGCATTATGCTTCCGCGCCGGCAATTTCCTCCTGCCGGGAGTACCGGGAGGGCAAGCAATTTTGTCCCGAAAAAGCAATGAAGAATCCCCCGGAAAACTGCCGCCGGCAAGGGCAGGCGGAAGTTATCAGAACCATTCGCGGAATTGTCCCCGCTGGAGGTGACACTTGACTGCGCTTGCCAAAACGGATTGCGCTCGCCTTGCGCTCTCACCGGGAGGAATCAGGTTATCTTTTAGAGGTGATTGGGTGGTTTCATAAACCATCGTTGGCGCGATTGGCATAATCTCTGCCGTTTTTTTTGCGCTCGGCATGCCGCAAATCAGCGGAGGCCTGATTTGTGAATCCACCTTTAACCATGCGGCCGAATTGAGATGCCTTCCGGGTTACAGGCGCTGCTGGGGCTGTTTCTGCTGTTCGCCGCCGCCAAAATCGGCGAAGAACTTTTCGAACGGCTGCGCCAGCCGGCGCTGATCGGCCAGATTCTAGGCGGGTTCCTGATCGGGCCGAGCGTGCTGCACTGGCTGAAGCCCTCGCCCAACCTCGATTTCATGGCGGAGATCGGGGTCATGTTCCTGCTCTTCCAGACCGGGCTGGACACCCAGCCGGAAGAGATTCTCGAACACGGGCTGATGAGCTTTCTGGTGGCGGTGCTGGGGGTGCTGACGCCGCTGGCGCTGGGCTGGTGGTTTGCGCTGGCGGTGGGCGAGAATCCGGTCACGGCGCGGTTCGTGGGCACGCTGCTGACCGCCACCAGCATTGGCATCACGGCGCGGGTGCTGGCGGATTTTCACGCCAGCCGCACCGCTTTCGGGCGGGTGATTCTGGGCGCGGCGGTGCTGGACGACATTCTCGGCCTGCTGGCGCTTTCGACCCTCACCAGCTTCGCCGGCGCGCGCCCCAGCCTCATCAACATGCTGCTGACGATCGTATTCGTGAGCGTGTTTTTCGTGCTGGTGCTGGTGCTGCGGCGCACCGCCTGGCCGCGCATGAACCGCCGCATGAGCGGCTGGCGCGCGCGCTCGCCGGTCTGGTCGTTTTCGCTGGTGCTGCTGCTGGGTTTTTCGGTGATGTCGGCCTATATCGGGCTGGCGGCGGTGATCGGCGCCTTTCTGGCGGGCATTTTTTTGAGCGAAAGCAACGAGATCGGGCCGCTGCGCCAGCAGGCGCACGCGGTGGGGAGCTTCGCCGTCCCGTTTTTCCTGGCCAACATCGGGCTGAAGTTGAACACCGCCGACCTGTTTTCGGGGCGGGCGATGTTCCTGATCGCGATGATTACGCTGATCGCCATCGTCAGCAAACTGGCGGCTTGCGGGCTGGCGGCGCTGAAGCTGGGCCGCAAGGACGCGCTGCGGGTGGGGCTGGGGATGATTCCGCGCGGGGAGGTGGGGATCGTGGTCGCCGACCAGAGCCTGCGCATTCCCGCCATTCCCAACCAGTACTACTCGATCGGCATCGCCATGGCGGTGCTGACCTCAATCATCGGGCCGCTGCTGCTGCGGCTGGTGATGCGTCCGCCAGCCGCCGCCGCCAGCCCGGTTTCAGCCGCGGCCAAGCCGTTGTCATCGGCGTGCGAGCCGCCGGGCGGCTAGATGCTAGGCGAAGCGATAAGCGTCGCATAGCTTCGTTGGTTCGTCGCTCGGCAATCCTCATGTACGTCCATGTACACCAGGTCGCCTCGCGGCATTGCTAAAAGCAATTTCTGCGAAATTGCTATTGCGCCTCGCTCTGCTCGCGACTTCTCCTTTCGCAAAACCTTCGATTTTGCTTGGCTTCGCCTTGGCGTTACTGAATCGCGGAGGGTCGGGACCTGACAGGAAACCCCGACCTTCCCACTCGACCTCGGCATATCTAACTCCCATCGGTGGACTCATGGGCCGCGGCTAGCGGAAGGATTCGGCTGCCTTGATCAATCCCCCCAGCTCCATTTCAAGCCGGCGGCGAGCAGGCGGGGGGGATTGAGCTCCGGGCTGGGGGTCAAGGCGACCGGATAGCGGCGATTGAACAGATTCGAGATTGCCAGATAAGGCGCAAGCCGGCTGGCGCCGGGCGCATGCCAGGGCAGTACGCGCCCGAGATAGACACTGGTGGTCCAGAAGGCGGGCAGGATGAGGGTGTTCAGATCGTTTTCCGCCTCGCTGCCGCCAAAGCGCTCGCCCAGCGAGAGCTGCCAGCCGCGCGGCGACCAGAGCAGGCGGGCGGAGGCATTGTTGGCGGGCACGTGGGGTACGATGCGGCCCGGCGGCAGAGAGGCGGGCGCGGAAAGAATTGAGGCCCGCTGGTGCGCGTAATCGAGCCACAGTTCGAGCGCATGGGCGGCGGAAAAGCGGGCGGAGAGCAGCACGCCGCGGGCGCGCATGCGGCCGAGATTGACGCGCTGCTCGGTGATGAGCGCAGGGGTGGTTTTTAGGGTAAGGCTGGCCACCAGGTTATCGGCGCGGCCGTCGAACCAGGCCGCGGAAAAACGGGCGCGGCGCCAATTGAATCGCGCTCCCGCCTGGCCGCCGCGGTAGCGTTCCGCCGCCAGCGCCGGATTGGCGAGGGTGAGGATGTTGCCCACGCGGAACGGACGATAGAGCTCGTTCAGAGTGGGCGCGCGGAAGGATTCATAGCCGGCGGCAAAGAAGCCGAGAATGGGCCAGGGGCGCCAGACCAGGCCCAGGCTGGGGCTGACGGCGGAGCTGGAACGGGCGGCGTAAGGGCGGGCGGAATCGCGCGCCGCCTGCAGGGCGGCATAGTTGCGCCAATGGTCGTAGCGCAGCAAGGCGGTCAACGAGAGCGCCGGATGCGCCTGGCGCCAGCGCCAGCCGGCGTAAGCGCCGGCCAGGCTCTGGCGTCCATCGTTGCTATGGAACTGCGCCGCGGGCGGCGCCAGGGGAGCGGCTTCTTCGTCCACGGCGGAGACTTTCATCCACGACCCACCCGCCAAAGCTTTGCCCAGCGGCAGCGGCAGCGAGCCGGCGGCAGCCAGGCCTCGGGCGAGGGTGAGGACATGCTGCGAAAGAGCCAGTTGTTCCGAATTGCGGTTGGCGGCGATCGAGGCGAAGGTCGAGCCAAAATCGTCGGCCTGATAGAATGCCGTCGCGGAAGCGTTGCCCCAGGCGTCTTCGAGGGCATGCAGGGTGAGCTGGCGCAGGGCGGTAGCGTTCGTTTCAAGCCGGGTGCCGTTGCGGCGATGCTCGCCGAAATACTCTCCGCTCAAGCGCAAGAGGCTGTTGAGCGAGGGGCTCCAGCGCAGTTCTGGAAACCAATCGGCGGCGGCGACGCCGGCGTTCGCATCCACGCGGCCGGGATGGGCGGCGGGAACGTAGCCGCGATCATGCAGCGCGTTCAGCCGCAGGCCCGCGCCCCAGGGGCCGCGGGCGAGGGCGCCGACCGCCTGGGCATAACCGCTTCCCTGCCCGCCGCCGCCGGCGTCGAGCCGCCAACGATCGCCGACCGGAGGCGCGGTGGCGAGGGCGATCACGCCGGAGAGAGCCTCGTTGCCGAAGAGCGCCGAAGAGCCGGCGGAGAGCACAGTCACCTGCTCGACCGCCAGCGGCGGGACGCGGAGCCAATCCACCCAACCGCCAAAGGGATCGTTGAGCGGCGCGCCATCGAGCAGCACCAGCGCGCGGCTGGCGCCGCTCGAACCCAGGCCGAGCAGCGAAACTCCCTGGGTGGTGGGATGCGCGCTCAAGGCGGAGTCGCGGCGGAAGGTATTGAAGGCAGCCACCTGGCGCAGGATGGAATCGAGATTGCGATGGGCGGCAGCGGCCAGGCGCGCCCGGCCCAGTTGCGAGGCCGCCACCGGCAGCCGGCTCGGGGCGCCCGGCAGACGCCCGGCGGTGACGGTGACATTGGTGGAGAGCGGAGCCGGCCGCAGCCAGACCTGCACGCGCGAAGCCAGCCGCAGGCGAACCGGGAGGAAGCCGGCAGCCTGGATTTGCGCCCGGCGCCCCCGGCACGAGGCGGGCAACGTAAACACGCCGGCCGCATCGGAATGGCGGACGATGGCGGCGCCGGGCACGCGTATGCGGGCGCCGGCGATCGGGCGTCCACTGGTATCGAGCACGACGCCGCGCACCCGAGCCGGCGCCGGCAGCGGCTTGGCCCAGGCGAACGCGAGAAAACCATAAGCCAGCCAGGTGCAGGTCAAGCCAATAGCCGATACAGTAATGGAGTTGGAACGAGGCATGCCCAGGCGGTCGGGAGCCGGGGTCAAACCGGACATCGGCGAAAGCGGCAAGGGCGCGGCCGTGCCGCCGCGCCCTCCAATTTCAATGTAACCCTTTCCCGTAAGCGGCGCGGGGCTGGATTCAAGCCCACCCCGGCACATGAAATTTTTTATGAGACGGCGGCGTAAAGAAAGCTTCAAAGCGCAAAGCCGCCGAAAAATTCCATTATCATTTAGCGATGCCGCGCAAGGGAAAAATACTATTGCTATTGGCGGCGGCCGGCGGGTTGAGCTGGCTGGGCTGGAGGCTGCTGCATTCCCGGACGCGGGGCTTGACGCTGACGGGGATCGTGGACGGGCGGGTGGTGGTGGTCAGCTCGCAGATTGTGGGGCGGATTGTCCGCATGAACGTGGAAACCGGGGCGGAGGTCAAGCCGGGGCAACTGCTGGCGGTGCTGGAGCAGAACATCCTTTCCGCCAACCTGTCGGGGGCGCAGGCGGCGGCGGGGGCGGCTT
This sequence comes from Acidobacteriota bacterium, assembly GCA_021789895.1. GTDB lineage: Bacteria > Acidobacteriota > Terriglobia > Terriglobales > SCQP01 > JAKASR01. The sequence goes on from JAJYIU010000040.1 coordinate 26,003, forward strand.
ACCAGCAATGGCGCGCCGGGGCGGCCCAACTGCGGCTGCTGGCCGCTTCCCTGCCCGCCCAAATCGCGCAGGCGCACGCCCAGATGCGGTCGGCGCAGGCGCAGGTAGCGCAGGCGCGCGCCAACCTGGCGCAGGTGGAAGCCAACACCAAGCGCATACGCCCGCTGGCGGAGGCCGGCATCGTTTCCCGCCAGCAGTTGGACGAAGCCGTGGCGCAGCAGGCAGCGGCGGCGGCGGCGCTGACCAGCGCCCAGCGCAATCTCGCGGCCGCGCGCGCCGCCCTGGCCAACGCCCGCGCGCAACGGCTGCAACTGCAGATGCAACAGCGGCGGCAGCGCCAGCTCGGGGCCGAGATCCGGCAGGCGCAGGCCAACCAGCACCTGGCGCAGGCGCAGTTGGAGCAGACCGACCTGCTGGCGCCGATTGCCGGGGTGGTCAACCTGCGGGTCGCCTATCCGGGCGAAGTGGTGACGCCCGCCAGCCCGGTGGTGACCATTTACGACAACCACGACACCTGGGTGGACGCCTACCTGCCGGAAACCGAGGCCGACGCGGTGCGGCTGGGCGAAACCGTGCGGGTGAAGCTGCCGTCGGGAAGGACGATTCCCGGAACGGTTTATTACAAAGATACGGAAGCCGGGTTCGCCACCCAGCGCGACGTCAGCCGCACCAAGCGCGACATCCGCACGATTGCGCTGCGGGTGCGGGTCAACAATCCGCATGGCGAGCTGGCGCTGGGCATGACCTGCTGGGTGCTGGCGCCGCAGCCCGGCAGGCATTGAGCAGCGCCGCATGACCAACCTGCAACCGACAACGCCGCGCGCCGGGCCGACGGGCATCGTAGTGCGCCACATCGTGAAAAAATTTGGCGAACTGGCGGCGGTGGACGACGTCAGCTTCGAGGTGCGGGCGGGCGAGATTTTCGGGCTGCTGGGGCCCAATGGCGCCGGCAAATCCACGCTGATCCGGATTTTAACCACGCTGATCGAGCCGAGCGCGGGCGGCGCCACGGTCGCCGGCCACGACATCGTGCGCGCGGCCGACGCGGTGCGGAAAAGCATCGGGGTGATCCCGCAGAACATGACCAGCGATCCCGACCTGACGTGCGAGGAAAACCTGACGATCCACGCGCGGCTGTACGGCATCAGCGGATCGCGTCGGCGGGAGATCGCGCGGGAGCTGCTGGAATCGGTGCAGTTGGGCAAGTGGGCGAAGGCGTATGCGCGCACGCTTTCGGGCGGCATGCGGCGGCGGCTGGAGATCGCGCGCGGGCTGGTGCACCAGCCGCGAATCCTGTTTCTGGACGAGCCCACGACCGGGCTCGATCCGGTCTCGCGCATCTCGGTGTGGGAAATGATCAGCCATTTGCGCGAGCGGCAGGGACTGACGCTGTTTCTGACCACGCATTACATGGACGAAGCCGACCGGCTGTGCGACCGGCTGGCGATCGTGGACCGGGGCAAGATCGTGGTGCTCGACACGCCGGCGGCGCTGAAGGCCTCGGTGCCGGGCGCCAGCGTGATCGAGACGCGGCTGGCGCCCGATCTGCCCGAGGGCGCGTCCGAACTGGAAGCGCTGCCGGGAGTGCGGCGGGTGCAGGTGCAGGGCGAAGCGCTGTACCGCATCTTTTGCGACGACGGGCCGATCGCGGCGCAGAGCCTGATGGAGCGGGTGCAGGCGCGGCAGGCGCGCGTCCAGACGCTTTCGATTCAAAGCACCAGCCTCGACGACGTGTTCGTGCATTTCACCGGACGGGGGATGAGCGAAGCCGAATCCGGGCCTCCGCGCGGCGGGCGCGTGGGGCGGACGGCGCCATTCTAGGCAGGCTGGAAAAATCGCGCCGGGAAAAGCCGCCTGGCGCCGAGACACCGAACCCATGAACCGCGCCCTGGCCATTATCGAACGCGATTTGCGGAAGTTTTTCCGCAGCCCCACGCTGCTGATCGTGACGCTGGTGCTGCCGCTGGTGCAACTGGTGATTCTGGGCAACGCCTTCGGCGGCAACATCCGCAACGTGCGGCTGGGGGTGGTGAACCTCGACCACGGCCCGGAAGTCCTGCCGCTGCTGCGCAAGCTGAATGCGGTGGCGGCCAACGCGCGCACCTTTGTTCCGATCGCGTACGCCGACCAAGGGCAGGCGCTGGCGGCGCTGCGCACCGGGCGGCTGGGGGCGGTGCTGATCATTCCGCCGCACTATTCGCGCGACCTGCTGCTGAAGCTCAACCCGCAGGTGGGGCTGGTGGTGGACAACACCGACCGCTTCGTCGCCGGCTCGATCGAGGGCGTGTTCAACTCGATCGCGGGCAAAATGAACCAACCCTTCCAGCGCGCCGGCACCGTCAACCTGGCCGCGCCCTATATGCAAATTTCGACGGTCGAGGTATATCCCTACATTCCGTACATCCAGTATCTGCTGCCGGGCTCGGTGGCGCTGGCCATCTTCGTGACCGCAATGATCGGCGGCGGCATCGTCTATATTGACGACAAGTCGCGCGGGCTGCACGAAGGCTATCTGGTGACGCCGATCACCAAGTTCGAGCTGGTGACGGGGTTCATCGTGGCGGGGGTGGTGAAGGCGGTGATTTCCGGAACGACGGTGCTGCTGGTGGGCGGGATGATCGCCGGCATCCAGGACCTGTTCAATCCCACCCGGCTGGCGCTGCTGCTGCTGGTGACGCTGGCGAGCGGACTGGCGCTGATCTCGTTCATGTTTTTGCTGATGGCGCGGGTCAGCGATCCGCTGGTGCCGCGGGCGATTTTTGGGGTGCTCAACACGCTGCTGTTTTTCCCTTCGGGGGCGGTGTACCCGATCAGCGCCTTTCCTCCCTGGATGCGCGCGATTTCGACGGTGGACCCGTTCACGTATGCGGTGCACGGGTTCCGCATGCTGCTGCTGAAGGAAGTGGCGCTGGCGCCGATCGTGCGCGACCTGGCGCTGCTGGGCGTGACCACGGCGGTGATGCTGGCGGTGGCCTCGTGGGCGTTCAAGCGGTCGCTGTAGGGGCGGAAGGCGGCGGGCGCGTGCTAAAATTGGCGGAAGCGAACCCCTCTGCCGACTTGGGAATCGGGACGTGGCGCAGCCTGGTAGCGCACTTGCTTGGGGTGCAAGGGGTCGCCGGTTCAAATCCGGCCGTCCCGACCAATCCATGCAGTTGGATCGTAGCGCCTGCTGCCGTAATCCATAGTGTTCCGGCACCGATTTTCTGGACAGTTCAGCCATTGTAAATCAGGCGGCGGCAACCGCCGCCCGAGGACAGTTGCGAGCCATTAAAGGCGATCGGTAGCCAAGGCGGCCGATGAGCCAGTGATGGTTGTAATGGTTGCGGAACTCGATCAGTGCCAGGCGGAGTTCCTCGACATTACGGAAGTGCCGCACCCAGAGGAGTTGTTCTTTCAGGGTGCGGAAAAAACGTTCGATGCAGCCGTTGCCTTCCGGTTGCCGCACGAATGCCGGCGAAGGGGTGATACCCAGGAAGGCAATCTCGGCTT
>JAJYIU010000041.1 GCA_021789895.1 Acidobacteriota bacterium
CGGTTTCGCGCGCGGCGCGGGCCGCGGCCAGGCGCCCGGCGGCGTCCTGTTGTTCGGCCTGGGCGGACAAGCGCGCGGCTTCGGCGGGCTCCAGCTCGGCCTGCAGCTCGGCCAGGCGCAGCGCGCGCTGGCGCAAGCCGGCGCGCGCACGCTCCAATTCCAGTTCCCGCGCGCCGCGCTGGGCTTCGAGCCGCGCCGCTTCGCGGCCGAGATGCTCGAGCGACTGGCGCTCGCCGGCCAGATCGCGGTCGAGCTCATGCACGCGGGCGGCCAGGCGCTGCTCGGCGGCTTCCACTTCCTGCAATTCGAGTTCGAGCGCGGTGAGGCGGGTTTCGAGCGCGCGCAACGCCTGCTGCCAATGCTCTTCCTGGCGCACGGTCTCGCGCAGCTCGCGCTTGAGCGTAAGCGGTCCGGCGGTGGAGCGGGCGCCGCCGCTGACGGTCTGGTTGTGGAACCACTCGCCGCCGGCGGTGAGGAAATAGGCCTGGGGGTTGCCGCGCGCCAGCCCGCGCGCCTGCTCCGGGCCGGCGGCAATGTAGCCGCTGCCCAGCTTGGGCAGGATATGCTCGAGCGAGCGGCCAAAGCCATTGAGCACGCGGACGAACTGCTTCAGCGGCAGCGGATGGCCGGTTTCGGAGGGCGCGGCGGGGGCAGGGCCGGCGCCCGGATCGCCGGCAAACATTTTGAGCTGGGCGTCATCGGGATGGACGAGGAAGGTAACGCGGCCCTGCGCGTCCTGGCGCACGACGCCGAGGCCGGCGTCGGCGGCTTCCCAATCCTCGACCACGACGAAATTAAGTTCTTCGCGCAAGAATTCCTCGACCACGGCTTCGTAATCGGGCTCGACCTCGAGGAAATCGGCAAGCACGCCCTGGGGGCGGAAGCGGCCCTCGCCGCCGGCTAAGAGGCAGCGCACGGCCTCGCTGCTGTAGCCGTGATGGGCAATCATTTCTTCCAGCGAGCGGCGGCGGGCGCCGGCTTCGGCCAGGCGCGCCTGCAGGGTTTCGCGCTCGTGGAGGCGATCCTGGCGTTCGGCGCGCAATGCGCGTAGGCGGTCGCCGGCCTGGACGGCCTGGCCGCGAATTACGTCGCAGTCGCGCTGCTTGGCGTCGAAGCTGAGGCCCAACTGGCCGCGGCGCAGACCCAGCGCCTGCAGTTCGGCATCGAGCGCCGCCAGCTCGGCCTGCTCGCGCTCGAGCTGGGCCTGGCCGGCGGCGGCGCCGGCTTCCTGTTCGGCGATCTGCTGGCGCAGCGCCGTCGCCTGATTCATCGCCTGCAGCATGCGCGCGCGGGCGGCTTCGATGGCCGCTTCCAATTCGGCAACGGCGGCGGCCGCGGCATCGCCTTCGGCCCGCGCCCGGCGTTCATCTTCGCGCGCCGCTTCCAACTCGGCCGCGGCGGCCGCCAGCTCGACGCGCGCCGCCTCGCATTCAGCGGCCAGCCGGGCCGACTGCTCCGCGAGCGCGGCCAAGGCGGCCTGCAGCGCTTCCGCGCGCCGCGCCAATTCCTGCTGCTGGCGCTCGGCCAGCGCCAACTGCCCCTGCAGCCGCTCGGCTTCCAGCTCTAGGCGATGGAGCTCGCTTTCGGCCTGGCGCAGGGCAGCCTCGCTGGCCAGGGCCTCGCGCTGGCTGGCGGCGCGCTCGGTTTCCAAGCTCTCGATCTGCCGCTCGCCGGCCTCGGAGGCGGCCTGCGCCGCCTGGCGCTCCTCGTCAACCTGGCCGCGATCGGCGGCGATCAGGCCGGCGCGCGCCAGCAGCAACGCCCGCTGGCGGGCGTCGTATTCATCTTTCAATTCGCTATAGCGGCGCGCCTTCGAGGCCTGGCGCTTGAGCGAGTTCATTTGCCGGGTGACTTCCTCGAAAATATCGTGGATGCGGGCCAGATTTTGCCGCGCCGACTCCAGGCGCGCCTCGGCCAGCTTTTTCCTGGCTTTGTATTTCGTCACCCCGGCGGCTTCTTCAATGATGCCGCGGCGCTCGTAGGGCTTGGAACTCAGGATCTGGCCGATGCGGCCCTGCTCGATGATGGCGTAGGTTTCCGGGCCGAGGCCGGTGCCCATGAACAGGTCCTGGATATCGCGCAGGCGGCAGGGACGCCCGTTGAGGCGGTATTCGCTCTGGCCTTCGCGATAGAGGCGGCGAGTGACGACGATCTCGCCGGCGCGATAGACGGGCGGGACACGGCGGCGGCGGCGAATGGTGAGCACCACGCCGTGGGCGGCATCTTCGGCCGGGCTCGCTGCCGCGGCATCCGCGGCCGGTTCGCCAGGCAGAGTTTCGCTGGAATCCGTTAGGGCCGGCGGCGCCGGGGCGTCCTCTTCGTCCCAGTTGTCGGCGGTCTCGATGGGCGGATCTTCCAAATCTTCCGGGCCGTTATAGACCTCGGGATCTACCAGCGTCAGCGAAACCTCGGCCATGCCGGTGGCCGGGCGCTCGCGGCTGCCGGCAAAGATCACATCTTCCATGCGCTGCCCGCGCAAGGATTTCACCGACTGCTCGCCCAACACCCAGCAGATGGCGTCGGCGACATTGGATTTGCCGCAGCCGTTCGGTCCGATAATACCGACCACCCCGGCGCCGGGGAAGACCAGCTCAGTGCGGTCGCAAAACGACTTAAAGCCCTGGATTTGCAGCTTCTTAATCTTCAGCATCGCAGACACTCCTGACAATGCCGGCTGGGTATAGGAGCAATCATACCCCGACAGGGTAGCCGGAGCCAGCCTGGCAATCAAGCAAAAACATACTTTCTGTTGAGGTCGAAGAAAGAATGCCCCCAGATGTCGTGCCCGAGTGCAACACCGGCACGGACACATGCTGGCCAGACGCCATGCCTACAGGCTGGCTGCAGAGGTGAGCGGCCTTGCCGCCGGGGACATGCTAAAGCTTGAGAAAAACCGCCAGACTGGAGGCGAGTGTAGCATTCTCCGGCATGAGATCAACGGGCGTGAGCCTAAGGAGTAAACAGTCTTCCAAAAAAGATGCTGCCCGGCCATGCGGGCCATGGCCGGGCAGCGGGAGCGGTGAATCGAGTTTAGAAGCTGAATTCCAGATCGAATTGAAACGCGCGCGGAATGCCGGCGGCAAAGGGCCCGGTGTTCAAGCCGTATTTGCGATTGCGGTTGAACATGGTGGTATCGGTAATCGAGCCGGGGATGCCGTTGTTGCTGAAGGCGCCGGGAACATAATCGGTGGTAAGGGTGCCGATCATGGTGTTTCCGGGCGGGTCGTAGTTGGCGAAGTTGAAGATGTTGAAGACGTCAATCCGGGGGGTGATGCGGAAGCGCTCGCCGATGTGAATCGGCCGGGCGAAGCTCATGTCGGCATCCATAAAATTGCTGGGCATGATCTGGCCGGGATTGACGGTGGCATTGATGAAGGGCATGGCCAGGCCGATGGCCTGCAGATCGGCGGCATTGGCCAGGCCCGCTTTGACCAGGGCTTGACCGGCCGGGGTCAGGCTCCCCGCCATATTGCTGTTGTAATTGTTGATCAGCGCCTGCAGCTCGCCGGGATTGGCGATGGAGCGGCCAAAAGAGCCGACGTTGGTGCCGGGCACGATATCGCCGGTGGTGCCATCGCCGGTCCAATCGGTCTGGAAGATCTCGGCGTTGCAGCCGCAGAGGGTCGCCAGGCGCGGCGTGACCGGGAAACCGCTGAAGAAATGCCCGACCGAGGAGATGCGTATTCCTCCGGGAATATAGAAAATGCTGCCGAAGCTGAGCTGATTGGTGCGGTCATAGCCGTTGGGGCCGAAGAAGCGGCCGGGGTTGTCGTTATCGGTGGCGCCCGGGCCGAAAGCCTGATCGAACTGGGTTGAGTTATTGCGGCTCAAGGAGTAAGAAACCATCAGGTTGCTGGAGTGCAGCAGGCGCAGCAGCTTGCCCTTCTGGATGGTGAGCCGGATCTGCAGGGCCTTATAATCGGCAGACCCTAAATTCCGGTAGGTGGACATATTGTTGTAGTTCGGGTTCAAGCCATCGAAAGCCGCGCTGGGCGAGCCGACGACGAACTCCGCGCTCGACCCCAGGGAATAACCACTGGGCGTGGAAGCCAATTCCTGAACCACGTCGTTTTGGGTCATGGGGTTGCCGGTATTCGGGTTGATCTGTCCATTTTGGATGGCGACCGCGAAATTATGCATGGTATCGGCGGGGGTGGCGCCCTGGGTCACGCCCAAGCCGGCGGCGGCGTCATTGATAGCCTGGATCGCCACGGCCTTGTTCAAATAGCGCGCGGCGCCGACAAAATTCGCGTTTTGAATCATCAACAGATGAAAGCTGCGGTTGCGCACGAAATTGGCGGAGAGCACCACGCCGGGCGCGAACTGATGCTGGATGCCGAGGTTGAATTGTTCCGAATACGGCGTCTGGTAGGTGTTGTCAAACAAAGGATTGCCCCAAGCCGTTCCCGGGGTCAGAACGCCGGGTGCGGGGCTCTCGAAATCGAGCGGCTTCGCGAAGGCATCAGGCTTGAGCGCGGCATAACTGGCTTGCAGCGCCGCCTGGGCCGCCACGATGGCCGACGATAACTGGTTGCCGGATTGCGTGAACGTATTTTGACCGCCGCCGGGGCATTCAAACAGGCAGGCGCCGGAGGCGGAATACACCGGCGAATTGGGTAAACCCGCCGGGAAACCGGGAGCGATAGTGGTGCTGATGTAATCCGAGCGCTCGAACATCACGTTATTCCAGATGTTGTTCTGGTAATAGATGCCGTAGCCGGCGCGAATCGAGGTGGTGCCGTGGCCGGTGGGATCCCAGGCCAGGCCGATGGTCGGCGACCAATTGTTGGGGATCGAAGCAAAGGTGGCGTATTTCGGGCTGAAGGCGATCAAGGCCCCCGGCTTGGTCAGGTCGCTGTTGACCTCGCCCGGGTCGCGCTCGAAATGTACGCCGATATTCAGCGCCAAGGTCGGGGTGACGCGCCAGTTATCGGTGAGATAGAAGGACTTGCGCGGATTATAAACGCCGCCGAAGGGGTTGCCGTGCACCGCCAGGTTGGAGAAATAGCCCAAGCCATTGCCGAAGACGACAACTTCCGGCGGGCATTGCATCGGATTGGTCGGCGCGGCGCCGCCCAGGAATGCCCGGCAATCGGAATAACTGGTAAATGCCGTCGGGGCGGAAGAAAAGAAGGAAGCAAACACCACGTTGGCGATGTGGTTGTATTCGAAGCCGTAGCGCAGGGTGTGATTGCCCCAGAACCAACTGCCGTCGTAGCGGAATTCGTCGTTGATCTGGAAGGTGTGCTGCGGCGAGAGCAGGTTGGGGCCGAAGTTCTCGCCGGTATCGCCAAAATCATAGGCGAAGGGGAAAGTGGGCAGGCCGGCAACCGGGTTGGTGAAGATGTGGTTGAAGAAGCCCAGGTGGTCGTAATGGAACTGGTGGGTAAAATTCCCCGTCTGCAAAGTCGCGCCGACAACGTTCAAATTCGTGATGTTCTCATTGGTAAACGGCTGCATGGTGGTGCCGCCGACGGTCGAAGGCGGCACGAGCGAGAGGCTGTCGTTGCGGATTTCGTAGAAGATTTTCAGATTGGACAGCGCCTGCCAATCCAGCCGCGCCTGGCCTAATTTTTCCTCGCCGGGCGAGGGGAAGAAGCCGGAGTAGTTGGGGAAATCGGGCATCTCGACCGCGGACGACTGGTCGCGATAGGTGCGCTCGCCACTGACGAACCAGAACAACCGGTTATGCAGAAAGGGACCGCCGAAATCCAGGCCGTCCTGATTCTGCTTGAAGGGCGGCTTCTGGTTGGCGATGGTGGTCGGGTTGGCGGCGAAGGTGTCGCTGCGATAGTTGGCGAAGCCTTCCCCATGGATGGTGTTGGTGCCGCTCTTGGAAGTGATGAACACTTCGCCGGTGTTGCCGATATCGGAAGAGGTATCGAGGCTGGAGGTGGAGACCTGGAACTCGCGAATCGAGTTGTCGTTCAGGTTCATGGTGGTGGTGCCGACGGTCTGATCGGTAATATCGGCGCCATCCACGTTGATATCGGTGGTGCGGCCTTCGGCGGCATCAATGGAAAGGCCGGCGAAGCCGTTCTTGGTGGGATCGAAATTGCCGCCGTCAATGATCTGCGCGCCGGGCTGGAGCTGGGCCAGGTCGAGGAAGTTGCGGCCGATCTGCGGCAGGTCCTTAATCTGCTGGGCGGTGATGACGCCGCCGACGGTGGCGGTCTGGGTGTTGACCTGCACAGTGGCGGCGGAAGTGGTGACCTTGACGGTGGTGGTGCTGCTGCCGAGCCGCATGGCGGCCGGGGCATTGGTCACCTGGCCGACGCGCACCACGACCGGCTGGGACAACGTCGTGAATCCCTTGGCGGTCACGGTCAGCACATAGTTGCCGGGGGTAAGGCCGGGGAAGCTGAACGTCCCGGAGGAGCCGGTCATCGCTCGCAAATGCGCATTGGTGGCTTTTTGATCCAGATGCACGCTCGCGCCTACGATCACCGCGCCGCTCGGGTCGGTGACCCGGCCGCTGACCGCGCCGGTATAAGAGTTCTGCGCCCAAGCGCCGAGCGCCAGTGCCAACAGGCAGCAACTCCACAGCGAGAGGCAACGGGAAAATCGAGAAATGCGTTCAGCCGCCAGATGCTTGCTCATCATGTCCTCATCCTCCAAACTTCCGACCAAACTGAAATGCGCGCCGGACGCAAAGCCCGGCCCAGAATAGCGATTTTGATTTGAAGGCTCTCGCCAGAGAAGAAACCGAGAATCAATTTGGCATCCCAGCCGATCTCTCCCTCGGCCAAGCCAGGCAAAAACCGATTACAGGGGCACAGACGACCTCACGCCGATAATGTTTCAAGCAACGGCACGACAACACGACCCTCAAAAAAACTCAGCCAGGGGCTTTCGCCCCTGGCTGTTTCAAACTAACCTGCTAGCCGTTAGAAGTAGAGCCGCAAGCCCAACTCGATGTTGCGCGGCGAGTTCCACTGCCCGTATTCCACACCCCAATCCCAGGGATCCTGGAGATCGAGGAACGGATCGGTGCGCTGCATGCTATTGAAGATGTTGAAGAATTGCGCGGTGAACTGGAGCCTGGTGCCTTCGCTCAAGTTGGTGGTCTTGGCGAGGGTCATATTCACGTTCCAGTGCGGCAGGCCGCGCAGGAAGCTGCCGCCGCCGCCGCTGTTGCCATCAATGCCCACCATGGGCAGGCGCCAGGCGCCGAACGAGGCAACCGGGTTTTTGAAGTAATTCACGCCGGAGCCGGTGTTTACACCATAACCACCGCAGGCCACGCATTGCGTATTGGTCGCCTGCGGAGAGCCGGTGGTGACGTTATACGTGCCGCTCCCGAAGGATTTGGTGCTGACCAGCGGGATGGGCGTGAAGCCGTTCTCGCAGCAGGCCGAGGAACCGGTTTCACCCCAGGAGCCGGCATACATCTCGATCGGATCGCCGCTGAACCACTGCCAGATGGGCGCGACCGACCAGCCTCCGATCAGGTGATTCAGCACGCCGTTCTGACCGTGCCCGAAAGGCAGGTTGTAGAGGCCGAGCATGTTGAAGGTGAACTTACGATCCCAATAGGCCGGGCCATAATCCGTGCCAATGTTCCACGGGTTCTCCACCGTATCGAGCACATACTCCTGATTGATGCCGATGGTGTTGAGGTTATGCGCGTAGGTGAGGTTGGCGTCCAGCGTCAGCCCGTGATTGGCGCGAATGTTGTAGTTGATGAAGCCGGCGTTGTAGTTGGAGTATCCAAACGGGCCCTCGCCGTAGAGCGAGAGCGGGAATTGGGTGGTGTTGGGCAACGCCGGGCCAAACAGCCAGCTTGAATCGAGGTCCGACCAGACCGTTTCCACGTTATCAGTGGTAAACGGGCTCGTGCCGACCTGGCTCAAGACCGCCTGAGTGCAGCTATTGTAGCCCTTGCAGAAGGCGCTGGTGGGGCCCAGGGCGGCTTCGAAGAACGGCTGGTTGGAGATGCTGGCGGGCGACACGCCCTTGTTCAACTGCACCATGATGTTGTCGAAGGCCTGATAGAAGGGTTGTCCGCCCTGGCGCATCATCCACGGCACCGCCGAGAGGTCAATGCCCTGATACAGATGGCGCGCCCGGTTGCCGACATAGCCGATTTCCAGCAGGGAATGCCCCGGCATGGTGCGCTGGTAGGAGATATCCCATTCATCGGTGTAGCCGGGCTTATAACTGGGATCGAGGAAGAACCCGAACAAGCTGGCGGGAGTCGTACCGATGCCGGGTTCCACCGGGGTGGTCAGGGTTTGCGAAATCGCCGGCAACGGCGCGGTATTGCCGTCAATGCCGATACGGAAGGCATTAGTCGGATTCAGCGTGGAGTTGCCGTTGCAGAGCTTCAAGCCCGCGCCCGGCATTTCCGGCCCGGCGCAGGAAATCGTCTGGCCAAAGGAGGGGCCAAGCAGCGGCGTCATCACCAGCGAAACGCCGGCCAGGCGGTTGTAGATGCGGCTATAGCCGCCGCGCAGCACGGCCACGTGATGGCCGAAGAGCGGGCTCAACAGGCCGCTATCGAGCGAGGGGTTCCAGCTCAAGGCAAAGCGGGGGCCGAACTGATGCCAGTCGGTCTTATACGGCGCCTTCAGGCCAATCGCGCCGACCGGGCTGAAGCCCACCACCGGATTGTAGTTCTGGCCTTGCAGCGCGGCTTGCAGCTTGTTTTGCAGGTATTGCTGCATATAAATCTGGTGTCCGCTGCTATCCACCAACGTGGTCTGGTTGCCGTTGATCTCGGTCGGCGCCACTTCCACCGCCCAGGTCAACCCGTAGTTCATGGTCAACGAAGGGGACAAGTGCCAGACGTCATTGGCATAGAGATTGATGTAGGGATACGTGTCGGTATCCTGCACCGGGGTGCCGAAGGGCTGCAGGGTCAGATTGGAGCCCTTGCGGGTCACCAGGATATTGGTGCTGGACACGATTCCCAGCACATCGGCGTAATCGCCGTTCCAGGCGCCGAGATTGCCGCTGGCGATGCAATTGGTAGTGAGGTTATTGGTGGGATCGCACTCGATCGGCTGATAGGTGCCGTTCATCACCAGCGCTCCAGAGGTGATCTGGCTCACCAGCGACGGCACGCCGCCGACAACCTCGTCCGTGCGGACGTGGTGAATCCAGTAATGGGTGATCGAGCCGCCGAACTGGATGAGATGGTTACCCGTCATCCAGCCGACATCGTCGCGATAGCCCCAGTCATGGCCGTTCCAGACTCTCCAACGGGTGTTCTGAGTATCGAGGTTGACCGGGATCAAGGCTCCCCGCTGGCTTTCACCGCCGATTTCCAGCGCATCCGGAATACCCGGCACCTGCGGCACCCAGCCGCCGCGCTGGTAAGACCACCAGTGGCGCAGATAGCTGAAGTGGAAATCGTTGGTGATCATCGGGGTAATCTGGCCGGTCAGGCCGACCACCAAATCGCGGGGCTGGAAGGGATTGGACGACAAGGAGGCGGGCACGCCCTTGGTATCGCCCTTATAAAAGCCGCCGATATCCACCTGGTTGTCGGTGGGCGCCGTTTCCTTGAAGAAGCGGTACACACCGTTCATGCGCCAGTTGGGACCAAAATCGTGATCCACGCGCATGACGGCAAAGTTGTCGGAGATGGGCAGCGACAGGTTGGCGGTATAAGTGGCGACATTCAATCCGTTCCCGGTTGAACTGATGTGCGAATCGGGCAGCGGCATGTAATTCCAAATGGCCGAAACCGCCGGATTCAAGCCCTTGCCGCGCGGATCGCAGAGCTGGCCGCCGGCGCCATTGGGGCCGGCGCACTGGGTCGAGGTCGCCAGATTGTAGGAGATGATATTGCCGGCATCGTCGGGAAATTCCAAAATGCCCTGCCGCATGCTGGCGGTGGGAACGGAGTGCGAATATTCTTCCTGGCGCGGGAAGCGGCGGCCTTCATAGTTGAAATAGAAGTAGGTTTTGCCGCCGAGCATCTTGGGGAAGAGCACGCCGCCGAGCGATCCGCCGAAGCGGTTGCGATGCATTTCCTGCTTCTGGGTCAGCACACAACTCGTCAAGGTGGGGTCATAGACGCCATTGGAATTGAGGCAGGCGTAGTGATGGGTCTGGTTGTTGCCGTAGCCAAAGGCATTCAGTTCATCGGCCTGATAAAAGTCATACGCCGAGCCGTGCCACTTGTTGCCGCCGCGCTTGGTGACCAGGGCCACTTCGCCGCCGGCGGAGGTGCTGAAGCTGGCGCCCATATTGTTGGTGGAAACGCGGAATTCCTGAATGCTCTCCACCGGGGTGGGAATGGCGGCCTCGCCGCCGGCGCCGAAGGAGACATAGGCGTTGTTGCCCTCGGTATCGGAGGTGGCGTCGGCGCCATCGAGCGTATAGGCATTCTGATCGCTCATCTGGCCGGCAACCTGGCCCGCGGCGAGGGTGTTGCCCGCAGCGCCGCCGGCCGCCGGTTCGGTCATCGGCTGGGTGAGCAGAATGCTGGTAACGTCGCGATTCTGGTTGGGCAGCAGCAGGGCCAATTTATTGCTGAACGCGGTGCCCACGGTCGCGTTGGACATGCGCAGGTTGGTGCCGGGAGAGCTTTGCACCGTCACGGTCTGAGTGCTGGCGCCGACTTTCAGCGACACGTTTTCAGTCGCGGTGTGGTTGACGGTGACCGCGATATTCTGCACGGTCGTGGTCTGGAAGCCGTTCGCCTTGACCGTCAACTGATAGGTCCCCAGCGGCAGCCCGGTAAAGGAATAGCGGCCACTGGAATTGGTTTTGGCGGTTTTGACCGCGCCAGTGGCGATATCCAATAAATTGACCTGCGCGCCGACTACCACCGCGCCGGAAGGATCGGCTACCCGGCCGGCCACACTGCCGGTGGATAACTGTCCCCACGCCGCGAGCGCGGTAACACCGAAGGCAAGAATCGCAACCCAGATTCGCCGCATGCTGTTCTCCTCTCCCTAATCCTGTCCTCTTAATAGAGGGGCCGAACTTTGCTGCTGTTTGAGGCCCTGCATTCCGCCGCCATGCCGCGGCAGAATATGACTCGGCCACGAGTTAAGACATGGCTTCGTCCCGCATGCTACTGAATGCGCAGCATGTTGTCAATCACAAACTGAATTGCCACCCGGCCCCGACTCACTCGACTCACTGACCGGTCAAAACACTCAATCTACAGACCGTCCGGGCCAGAGTACAATCCGAGCTTTTGGTTTGCATGCAGACAACCAAAATTGAATTAATCTAAGTTGTTGAAAAATAAGCAAATTGTTGCATCCTCGGGCCGGACAATTCCAATTTTTCATATTTTCCCAATCGGGACGTCCCAAAAACGGGAAAGCGGATGATCCCGATCACAGGCAAATTGCCGCCGGACAGGAACCTGGAAAGGCAACCGGCGGGGATAGCGATTGCCGGTCGCGAACCCCGTTTATAAAAGGATGGGCTCAGGCACCGGCGGCAGGCGTTTTGGGCACGCGAAAGTCGAGGGTGACTTTCAAGGGCTCGCCTTCGACGCCGAGCAGGTTGCAGAAGGTGCGCTGGCCGCGGCGGCTGAATTCGAGCGAGACGCGCGATTGGCCGACCTGGAGATGCGAGAGCCGCAGCCACTGCAGCGGGGCGGGCAGATGAGGATTGACGATGTGGAGTTCGTGGCGGGGAGCCTGGGGGCGCAAGCCGAGCAGGCTGGAGAGCAACAGGAAGATGGCGCCGGAAGCCCAGGCCTGCGGCGAGCAGGAGACGGGATAGTGGACGGGCGCGTCGCCCTCGCGGCGCTCGACGCCGACAAAGAGCTCCGGCAGGCGGTAATCGCGGAAATGGCAGGCGGTCTGAAATAAGCCGCAGAAGATGCGCTCCAGCGGCGCCTGCAAGCCATAGAGCGCGCACCCATGCGCCAGCAGCGAGTTGTCATGCGGCCAGACGGAGCCGCGATGATAGCTGAGCGGATTGAAGACGGGCTCGCCGGCAGCCAAGGTGCGCACGCCCCATCCGGAAAACATGCCGGGCCGCAGCAGGCGGTCTGCGACCGCGCGGGCGGGTTCGGCGGGCGCGATGCGGCTCCAGAGCAGGTGGCCGGGGTTGGAGGCGACGACGCGCACCGGCCGCCAGGGCGCGCGCGGGCCTTGCGGACGATCGAGCGCGAGCGCGTAGTAGCGCTCATCGTGAAGCCAGAACTCGCGATGGAAGCGGTGGGCGAACTCCGCGGCCAGGCGGCGATGGCGGTCGGCCTCGGCCGACTCGCCCAAATGGCGCAGCAGGCGGGACCAGCGGTAGTGGGCGTCGTAGACATAGCCCTGCACCTCGCACAAGGCGATGGGCGGCGCCGCCGGCTCGCCGTTGCGGTGGAGAATGGCGTCCCAGGAATCCTTCCAACCCTGATTGACCAGCCCGTTTTCCGAGCGCCGGTCGTAAGCCAGCCAGCCATCGTTGGCGGCGCAGGTGCGCTCGATCCAGGCCATGGCGCGGCGCGCGGCAGGGGCGAGGGCGGCGAGCAGGCGCGCATCGCCGGTCCACTGATAGAGCTCGCTGAGGGTGATGAGGAACAGCGGGGTGGCATCGATCGAGCCGTAATAGGGATTGAAGGGGAGCTCGCCGGTGCGGGTCATTTCGCCCTGGCGCAGCTCGTGCATGATCTTGCCCGGCTGCTCGTCATTGCGGTCGCACTCGCGGGCGCCCTGATAGCGGGCGAGGAACTGCAAGGTTTCGGCGGCCAGGCGCGGCTGCAGCATCAGCGCCTGATAGCCGGCGATGAGCGAGTCGCGGCCGAAGGGGGTGGCGAACCAGGGAATGCCGGCGGCCAGGACAGTGCCCTCGCCGGGGGCGGCACCGGTGGCCTCGGCTTCGCCGGCGGGGATGCCCAGGGCGAAGAAATCGCTGGCCGCCGTCTGCCAGCAGGCGTTGAAGACGTCATCGGAGGATTCCAGCGAGGTCGCGGCCGCCTGCCAGCGCTGGTATTCGCTCTGGCGGCGGCGGCGGCCGGCTTCCAGGCCGGGGTCCAGCCGCGCCGGGGGACGGGCATCCACGCGCGGCTCGATCACCAGTTCGATCGTCCGCGCCTGGTGCGATTCCAGACGCAGCCGGTAAAACGCGGCCTGGGGGCTGAGCCGGTCGGGCGCAGGATGGAAGCGCAGCAGGGTTTCGCGCAGCACGCCGTCCCGGCCGCGGTAGCGAAAGCTGATGCTGTCCGCCTCCAGCCGGGGCGCGAGATATTCGCCGCCGCGATCGCGGCGCATGCCGCGCACCTGGAAGACGTCGAAAAAATCGGCGGCAAAGCGAAATTCCAGCTCCAGCGGCGCGGGCTGCAACTGGTAATTTTTCAGCGTAAGCCGGTCAAACAGCCGCCCGCCCAGCACCTGCTCGCGGCGGATATGGATGGAGTTGTCGGGCAGGTCGAGCGAATCGCGGGCGCAGTCGCGGCGGGCGGTCAGCTCGATTTGCGACGCCTGGTTGGCGTGGGCCGAAGCGGAAAGCACCACGCTGCGGTGCCCGTTGAAGCACAGCTCGAGGTAGCTGAGAAAGCGGGTGTCCTGATAAAAGAAGCCGACATCGGGCGCGCCGGCGGGCTGGATGTCGCCCGACACCGTCGTGGCCAGAAAAGTTTTTCCTTCGAGCAGGGTGAGGTTGTTGACCCGGCGGGGTTCGCCGGGCACGGCATGCGCGGCCTCTGCGGAAGGCGTCTGCGGAAGGGTGGGGGTGGAGAGTGCCATGGCGGAGGCGGGCTTCCCGCCCGCAGCCGCTCACGGCCAGCGAGCGGAAGCAGGCGATGCAACGCCGAAATATCCACCATTAGATGCTCGCCGGCGCGGCGCGGCTTGATCCGCGCCGGCAACCGGCCGGCGGCCTGCCCCCGGCTAGGACCGCCGGGCGGCATGGGCAGGCCGCCAGGGAGCGGAAACCAACGGCGGCTAATGCAGCCGCCGCAGGTAAGGCAGGCTGGCTTCCATCAGCGGCAGGCTCATCTCGAGAAAATAATTTTGCACGCCGGCGGCGCGGGCGGCAGCAAAGATGCGCGGCCAGGGGAGCGAGTCGGCGGGGCTGCCGAGCGCCACTTCGGAGCGGGTTTTTGCCGACCAGCCCTGCAAGTGCAAGGAAATGAAACGGCCGGGATAGCGGCGGAGATAGCGCAGCGGGTCGAGGCCATCGCGAATGGCCACGATTTGAAATTGGAATTTGACCAGGCGCGGATCGAGGTAGCGGAAGAGCAGGTCGTAAACCCGGCGATGACCGGCGGCCCAGGCGTCTTCAAAGCGCTCGTTATGCAGCCCCTGCTGGATGCCGGCGCGCGCGGCGCGCTCGCCCATGCGGTTGTATTCGTCGGCCAGGCGCCGGACCTGATCGAGGCGGGGATGGGGTGGGCCTTCGAGCGAGGGGACCAGCATCTGGCGCAGGCCGAGCTCGTGCGCCCAGGCGAGGCGCGCTTCCTGGCTGGCGCGCAATTCCTGCATGGTGAAATGCGAGCTGATGCAGACGAGGCCGGCGTCGGCGATCATGCGGCGCAGCCGGGCGGGCTGATAGCGCGCCAGGCCGGCGAAGCCGTTATCGGCATAGCCGGCGGGCGAGCAGAGCTCGATGGCTTGAAAGCCGGCGCGTTTCAGGCGCGCGAGCGTGGCGGGAAAATCGGCGGCAATCAGCTTGCGCACCGGCCAGGTCTGGCATCCGATGGGCAGGCCGAGGGGAGTGGCGCCGAGCCGGCGCGCGGCGGCGAGCAGGCCGGCGAGCGCGGCGGCGGAGCTGAGAAAATCGCGGCGGGTGGTCATAGGCGGCTCCCTTCCCAGGCGAATTGCGGCTGGTGGCCTGCGCCCGGCGCGATCACGCCGGCGCGGCTGCCGATTCCAGCATCCAGGGCGCACGGCGGGGCGGATTGAGCTGCGCGTTGGCGGCGTCCAGATCGGCGGGCGAGCCCTGGGCGATGGCGGTGAAGCGTTTGGCCTGCGCATCCCAGGCCAGCTTAGTGCCGGCGCGCACGGCGATCGCGCCCACCAGCAGGGCCTCCACCACCGCCTGCTCGAACTCGTAACTGGCGCGCGGCTGGGGACCGCCGCGGATGGCGTCGAGCCATTCGCGATAGGCGCCGGGGGATTTCGGCAAATCGTCGGGCGGCGGGGTGAACGACTGCATGCGGCGGCTGGGGAGCAGGCGCGGGTGCTCGCCTTCGAAGCCGCAGAGGATTTTGCCTTTTTCGCCGACAAAGAGCAGGCCTTCGCCATCCTGCGGGCTGCTCATCAGCTCGCCGGGAGCCAGCTCTTTGGGGCGGGGCGGGCGGAGGTGGGCGTCGTACCAATAGATGTCCACCGGGGCGCGGCCGGCGCGGGCGGGAAATTCCCAATGCACCAGCTCGGCCACCGGCCAGGATTCGGGAAAACGCGCGGTCGAGCTGGCCTCGACGGCGCGGGGCGCGGTCAGCGCCAGCACGCGGAAGAGGGTATCGAAGCTGTAGTTGGCCATGTCGCCGATGGCGCCTTCGCCGAAGTCGTACCAGCCGCGCCAGACGAAGGGCAGATAGATATGGTTGAAGGGGCGCGCCGGCGCGGGGCCGAGCCAGAGGTCCCAATCGAGTCCGTCGGGCACCGGTTCGGCCTGGGCGGGGCGCGCCAAGCCCTGGGGCCAGTAGGGGCGCTGCGACCAGTTATGCACCGCGCGCACCTGGCCGATGACGCCGGCGGCAATCCATTCGGTGAGGTGGCGGGTGGCGTCGGAGGCTTCGTTCATCACCGCGACCTGGGTGGCGAGCCCGGTTTCGCGCGCGGCGCGCGCCATCAGCCCGCATTCATAGACGGAGTGCGCCATGGGTTTCTGGCTGAAGACATGCTTACCCAGGCGCAGCGCGGCAAGCGCGATCTGGGCGTGCCAGTGGTCGGGGGTGCAGACCACCACCGCATCGAAATCGCCGGGGCGGGCGAAGAGCCGGCGAAAATCGTTATCGGCGGCACAGGCGCCGTAGCCGGGCAGGCGGCGAACCTGGCGGTAATAGGCGTCCACCAGGCGGGCCGCCGGGGCGCGGCCGCAGGTGGGGCCTTTCCAATCGGCGCCCCAGGCGGGGTCGTTGAGCAGCTTGCGCTGCTTGCCCACCAGCTCGCCCGGCGACCATTCCGAGTAGTCGGCGCTTTCGCGATTCACGTCGCAGACGGCAACCACCTGCACGTCAGGCTGCTGCATGAAATCCATCATCACGCGCGTGCCCTGCGCGCCCACGCCAATCGCCGCCAGGCGGATGGGCTGGCCGGCGGCGACGCGCGGCGGAGCGGGCGGATGCGGCCAGAGGGCGTAGGCGGCGGAAGCCGCGCCGGCGCCGAGAAATTCGCGCCGGGAAAATTCCCGCGCCGCGGCGGGCTCGTCAGGGTGGGACATGGCTCGAATCCTTTCACGCAGAGCGCGTTTGCGACCTATTCTGCCGCCAAGACGGCGCGGCAGGCAAGCGCGGCATGCTCAAAAACATTCGCCGCGGCCATTCGCCGCCGTTAGCCGCGGCAGCATATAAACTGGCGGCAGGGCCGCGAACCAAGCGCCATGCCTGGTTTTCAGACGCTGGCGCCGGGCACCGGCGCCAATATCGCCATCGTCCGCCTGCTCGATGCGCTCCGGATGCGAACCCCCGGCGCGCCGCGGATGGCGGCTGGATGCGGTGACCGCGCTGCGCTATGAATAAAGCCCGAAGCGGGCGGCGGAATCAGGCGGCGAGCACGGCCGGCTGGCCGGATGCGGCCGGGCGCGGCGCGGACAGCAGCATGTGCTGGTAGAGCGCTGCGTAGTCGGCGGCCATGCGCTCGAGGCTGAAGTGAGCGGCGGCCCAGGCGCGGCAGGATGCCGCCGGGATGCCGGGATCGGCGGCGCGGCGGGCCATCTCGTCCACATCCTGGCAGAGCCAGCCGGAAACGCGGGGCGAGACGATTTCCGGCGCGGCGCCGCGCGCGAACGCCAGCACTGGCGCGCCGCAGGCCATGGCTTCCACCATGACCAGCCCGAACGGCTCTTCCCATTCGATGGGAAACAACAACGCCACCGCTCTGCCGAGCAGCTCGTTTTTGCCTTCCAGGCCGACTTCGCCGATGTACTCGATCTGGCGATCGAGCTGGGGACGAATGCGCTGCTCCCAATAATCGCGGAACAGGGGTTGAATTTCGCCCGCGATTTTCAGCGGCAAGCCGCAGCGCCGGGCCACCGCGATGGCGGCATGCACGCCCTTGATGGGGGCAATGCGCCCCAGGAACGCGAGCCATTCGCGCTTTTCGCCGCCGGGCCGGTAGGCGCTCATGTCGAGGCCATGAGGAATCACCTGCAGGCGCGGCAGCCGATAGCCGAGCGCCTGCCGGCGGCTGATGGCGACGAATTGCACCGCGGGAAAATGCCGGTAAAACTCGGCCAGCGGAGGCTCCCAGGGGTGGTGCACGGTGTAAGCCACCGGCCGGTCGAGATAGCGCGAAAAGGTCAGCCCGGGAGCGTTATGCAAGTGAATCAGATCGCAGTCGGCGGCGGCTTCCCGGCAGGCCCAACCGGAATGGTTCAGATCTTTCAGGCTGCTGTACAGGCCGTCGCGCAGCGGCCATTCGGCGCGGGGATAGAGGTAGCGCAGTTCGGCATCCTCGATGCTCGATTCGCCGTTGGCAAACACCACAGGATGATGCCCGAGTTGCCGCAGGCCGCGGGCGAGGTGGGCCAGATGCAGCTCCGTGCCCCCGTAGCGAACCGGGGGAACGGGGATGAAGGGGGGCGCGATGAGCGCGATTTTCATAGGGCAACCGGCGCCGGGATGCACCCGGCGCGACGCGCGGGCGCAACTGGGGAGCATGAAAGATGAAAATGTACAGATGCTCGGCGCCGGCCGCCGGCTGTATGTAAGCCGTTACCACGAGCTGTAGGGCGTGCCGGCGAGCGAAATCTGCCGGCTGCCGCTATGCACGTCCACGATGCCGGGCTGCTGCTGATCGACGCTCATCAGCGAATCGTCGGTGACCGGCACCCAGGTGCTGCTGGAATTGGTGAAGGGATCCACCGGCAGATGGCGCAGGTAGCCGGCGGTCACCAGGTCGTCGAGCGATTGCGGCGCCTCCTGTTTGTCGAGGGTGTATTGATTGATCAGGCTGCGCATCTGGAAAAGGTCTTCGCGCAGCACCGCCTCGTGCGCGCGCACCACGGTGGTGCGGTAATAGGGGATGCCGATGGAGAGCAGGATGAGCATGATCGTGATCACGGTCATCAGCTCGATCAGGGTGAAGCCGCGCCGCGCGGCGGCGGCCCGGCGGGGTCGAGGTTGAAACATTACCAATCCTTATAGCGCGTGCCGTCGAGCGCGGTGCCCTGGCTGCGGGTATAGACGTCGAAAACGTTTTGCCCGCCCCAGGAATTCGAATCGGGCGAATCCTGATCGGAGCGCAATCCCCAGTGGTAGGAGTTCGTCATCGGGTCCTTGGGGATGCGGCGCAGGAAGCGGTAGCGTTTGGTGCCGGCCTCCACCCCCTTGACCAGGGTTTCCAGATCGGGCGGATAGCCGTCGGAATCCACCTGCACCCGGAAGGCGCCCTGGTCGGCGGCGTCCTTGTAGCGGTCAATGGCGCTGCGAATCTGATGCAGCGCGTGGCGAAGCTGCTGTTCCTTGGCGCGCTGCACCACGACGCGCGCCATCGGCAGCGCCATCGAGGTCAAGACCAGCAAAATCGCGGTGGCCACGATCAGCTCCACCAGGGTCATGCCCCGCGGGGAGCGCGCGGCCCGGAAACGGATGCGGCGGAAGCCGGCCGAATTGGGAGCGGATGCCATGCGACTGCGCCGCCCGGGGACAAGGCGGGGCGCGCGGCAGGGCGCGCCCGGCGGGAAAATCCACCCGGGCCGGAAATGCTGTTTCCCATTCTAAACGATCCGGCCGGCGGTGTATGTACGCCGGCCGGCGCCGCCAGAAAGGAGCGCAGATTTCTATAATGGTAGCTGTCGCGCAGGGAGAGGACGCGGCCGACATCACCTCAGCAAGGGAGCGCATGCAACCTGCCGCCTTCCGCCGCGCCGACCAGCCGCTGCGGCGAGAAATCAATCTGCTGGGGCATTTATTGGGCCGCATCCTGGCCGAACAGGAAGGGCCGGCGACGCTGGCGCTGGAGGAGGAAATCCGCGGCCTGTGCAAGCAGGTGCGCGCCGGCGGCGAGCCGGCGGAGGCGCTGGAGCGCGAGCTGGCGGCGCGCCTGGAAGCGCTGCGCGGCGGCGAATGCGTCCAGATCGCGCGCGCCTTCATGCTCTATTTCCAACTGGTCAACCTGGCCGAGCAGCGCCATCGGCTGCGGCGGCGGCGGGAGCGCCAGCGCGGCGGCCGGCCGCAGCCCGGCTCGCTGGCCGCGACCCTGGCGGAGCTGCGCCGCCAGGGCTGGAGCGCGGAGGGCGCGCGCGAGCTGTTCTCGCGGCTGCGGCTGGAACTGGTGCTCACCGCACATCCCACCCAGGCGCTGCGCCGCACCGTGCTGCACCGCCTGGACGAGATCGGGCGGCTGCTGGAACAGGCGGAGATGGAAGCCGCGCATTGGAGCCGGCGCGAGCGGGCCGCGAATGAATCCGCGCTGCTGGAACAGATCGAAACCCTCTGGCTGACCGACCCCAACCGCGCCCGCAAGATGGCGGTGGACGAGGAGGTGCGCGGCACCCTCTACTACTTCGAAGACATCTTTTTCAACGCCATTCCGGATTTTTATTCCGCGCTGGACGCCGCCTGGGAGCTGGCCTGGCCCGGCGCCGCGCCCCCGGCGCAGGCCAATTTGCTGCGCTTCGGCTCCTGGGTGGGCGGCGACGCCGACGGCAATCCCAACGTCAATGCCGATACCCTGCGCGCCACCGCCGGCCTGCACCGGCTGACCGCGCGGAAATTGTATCTTAGCCGGCTGGACGGGCTGTTTTTCGAGCTGGGGCAGGCGGCGGAGGTGTTTGCCGAGGCGCGCGTGCCCGCCAACCGCGAATTGCGGTCGCGGCTGGAGGCGTACCGCCGCGAGCTCGGCGCCGCCGCCGTGCGCTGGCAGGCGGAGCCGGCGCGCGAGTGGATCGTGTATATGCACCGCCGCCTGCGGGCGGAAAACGCGCCCGGCTACGCCAGCGCGGAAGCCTGGGCCGCCGACCTGGAGTTGCTCTATCGCGCCCTGGCGCGCACCGACGCGGCCGCCGGCTGCGGTCCGGGCGCGCGGCGTTCGGCGGCGCGCGTGCTGCGGCTGCTGCGCCAGGTCGAGACCTTCGGCTTTCACCTGGCCACGCTCGACGTGCGCAACAATGCCGCCGCCCACGCCCGCGCCTGGGCGGAGCTGAGCGGCGAAGCGCCGCCCGCACCCGCCGCCGCCGCCGCCTATTACCGCGCCGCCGCCCGGCATGCCCGCGACCGCGGCGAAGCCCATCCCGGCCTGGATTTTTTCCGCGCCATCGCCGAGGCCCAGCGCGCGGGCGGGCCGCGCTCGGTCGCCAATTGCATCATCAGCCTGACCCGCAACGCCGGCGACGTCTGGGCGGTGATCGCGCTGGCGGCGCGCGCCGGCCTGGCGGTTTGCCGCGAAACCGGGCTGGAGCTGCCGCTCCATCCGGTGCCGCTGTTCGAAACCCTGCCCGACCTCGAGGCCGCGCCGGCGGTGCTCGAAGCGCTGCTGGCCGATCCGCTCTACCGCGATTATCTGCGCCGGCGCGGCGACGTGCAGCAGGTGATGGTCGGCTATTCCGACAGCAACAAAGACGGCGGCTACCTGCCCTCGCACTGGCGGCTATACCAGGCGCAGACGGCGATGGCGGCGGTGGGGCGGCGCCAGGGCGTGCGGCTGGAATTTTTCCACGGCCGCGGCGGCACCGTGGCGCGCGGCGGCGGGCGCGTCTATGAAGCGATTCTGGCGCTGCCGCCCAACACCATCCAGGAACGGCTGCGCATCACCGAACAAGGCGAGGTGATTCACAGCAAGTACGGCGATCCGGCCCTGGCGCTGCGCAATCTCGAACTGGCCGTCTCGGGCCTGGCGCGCGTCAGCGCCGCCGAAGCCGCCGGCGCCGCGCCGCCGCCGGGCAGCTCGAACCCGGCGACGGCCTCGCGCACCGCGCCCGCCCTGCTGGCCGGCGCCGCCCTTCTGCCCCGCGCCTGGGAGGAAATGCTCGAGCGGCTTTGCCGGCGCGCGCTCGCCGCCTACCAGGATTTCGTCCACGGCAATCCCGACCTGCTGCGCTTTTTCTGGGAGGCCACCCCCATCCGCGAACTGGGCGAGCTCAATATCGGCTCCCGCCCCGCCTTTCGCCAGGCCGCCGCCGATTTCCAGCAATTGCGCGCCATCCCCTGGGTCTTCGCCTGGACCCAGACGCGCGCCATGATGCCCGCCTGGTATGGTCTGGGCGCCGCCCTGGCGCCGGAGCTCGGTCACCGCGCCCGCCGCCTGCGGCTGCGCGCCATGTATCGCCGTTGGCCGTTCTTTCGCGATCTGCTCGATAATGCCGAGATGTCGCTGGCCAAGGCGGATCTGCGCATCTTTGGCCGCTATGCCCGCCTCGCCCCCGATCCGGCATCGGCCCAGCGCGTCGCCGCCCGCCTGCAAGACGAGTTCGAACGCACCTGCCATGCCCTGCTCACGCTCAGCGGCGAGCCGCAACTGCTCGCGCAGAACGCCATGCTGCGCCGCTCCATACGGCTGCGCAATCCCTATGTAGATCCGCTCAGTTATTTGCAAGCCCGGCTGCTGGGCGAGAAACACCGCCATGGCCTGACGCCGGAAAAAGAAACCGCCCTGCGCCTCACCATCCAGGGCATCGCCGGCGGCATGCGCAATACCGGCTAGACGGCCGCGGCGGCGCGCAGCGCCGCGTCCGCGCGCCGGCGCGGAATGCCCTCGCATGGGAATGCGCGCCGGTCAGCTTAGCGGTTGTTTTCAGCGCTGATCACCAGCCGCCATTCCGGGGTTTGCGGCTGGCGAAAGGCATTCAGGCGGTCCAATTCGCGATCGGCTTCTTCCTTGCGTGCATACGAACCGCCGCATTCCGATTCCTGGGAAGCCGTGTATCGCACCAGCATGTATTTTTCCTGCATGTTTCTTCTGCCTCTCGCTTCTATTGCACCTCTGCGAAGCGGGTTGAGGCCAATGCAAAATTTCGATGCTGAGTATTTGTCAAACCGCGAGATGCGGTTCGACTTCAGGCCGCACAAAACTGACCGCGGTCATGCCGCGGCGGCGGCGAAAGGAGAAGCGCCGCCGCGCCGGCGCCGTCAGCGCACGCCCACGGCGTGGCGCACTTCACCGAGCAGCGCGGCGGCGAGAACGCGAGCGCGCTCGCCGCCGCGCGCGAGCAGGCGTTCGAGGCCGGCGGCATCGTCCATCCATTGCTGATAGCGCCGGCGCGGCTCGGCGAGTTGATGATCGAGCAGGTCGGCCAGGGCCTGTTTCACCGCGGCCCAACCCAAGCCGCCGGCGCGCAGCCGCGCCGCCAATTCGGCGCTGGCCTCGGGGGGGGCGAAGCAGCGATAGATCTGATAGAGCGCCGCCGCATCCGGGTCCTTGGGCGCGTCCACCGGCGTGGAATCGGTTTGGATCTGGAACACACGCTTGCGCAGCGCCTCGGGCGCAGCGAACAGCGGCAGGGTGTTGCCGTAGCTTTTGCTCATCTTGCGCCCGTCCACGCCGGGAATGGTTTGGACTTCGGCGCGGATCAAGGGCTGGGGCGGCGTGAGAATCTCGCCATAGACGTGATTGAAGCCGAGGGCGATGTCGCGGCAGATTTCGACGTGCTGTTTCTGATCGCGGCCAACCGGCACCGCCTGCGCGCGGAAGGCGAGGATATCGGCGGCCATCAGCACCGGATAAAAATGCAGGCCGGCGCTGATCTCCTGGTTTTTAGCGCGCGCGTCTTTGAACGCATGCGCGCGGTCGAGCAGGCCCTTGGGAGTGAAGCAGCTCAGAATCCAGGCCAGCTCCGGAATTTCCGGCACGTCGGACTGGCGGTAAAGCAGGGTGCGGTCGGGATCGAGGCCAAACGCCAGCCAGGCGGCGGCGATCACGCGCGTCAGCCGGCGCAGTTCCCCGCCATCGTGCAAAGTGGTGAGCGCGTGGTAGTCGGCGATGAAATAAAAAGTTTGATATTCGCCCGCCAGCGCCAGAGCGGGGCGAATCATGCCCAGGTAGTTGCCCAGGTGCGGTTCGCCGCTGGGCTTGATCCCGGTGAGGGCGATGGGCGGATTGGGCATTTTCAAGAGAAGAAAATGGTACGCCTGGCAGGATTCGAACCTGCGACCTTTCGCTCCGGAGGCGAACGCTCTATCCAGACTGAGCTACAGGCGCGTGATGGAAAGTATAACGCGCAGGCGCAATTTCTATAGTACCGCAGCGGCGCGGCGGCGCCGGCAAAGGCGAAGCATGGGAAGCACGCACGCGGTGCGCAGCGCAGCTTGCGATTCCATTCAGCGCGACGATTGCAAGTGCCAGGAAGCGCCGGACAGGATTTGTCCACTTTCGTGCCATTTCAGGCATGTGCCTGCTCAGTAATCTTTTTTGGCTCCAAACAAGCAAAAAACACTTACATAAACTCGTGTTCTGAGTACAATCGCATCTTATGAGAGTAGGGCGGCAACATCGGCCAGCTATGGACGTCGAACCAGCAAGCACTCCGGTGCGGCGGCGACAGCCGGGGAAACGACTGCAAGCGCGCGTGTTCGCCTGCCTGCTGCTGGTGGCGGTATTGCCGGCCTGGGGCGCGAATCGGGGATCGAAAACGCACACCGAGCGCGCGGTCTGGCGCAGTTGGCTGCGGCACCGGGCGCATCTGCGCTACCTGGCGCACTTGCGCTACCTGGCGCACTTGCGCTACCTGCGCCGCCTCCGCGCGCGCCGGGCCCGGCACGAGGCCTGGCTGCACCATTTGCGGCTGGAGCGCGAAGGCTACATCTACGGCGGGCAGGTGTGGACCACCAGCCCGGTGGCCTATCACCTTTCGGCCCACGACCTCACCGCCGGCGAAGATCCGGTAGTGCGCGCCGCCGCCGTGCGCGCGCTGGGCAACCGCAACGGCACCGCAGTCGTGGTGAACCCCAACGACGGCCGCATTCTGGCCATGGTCAACCAGCGCCTGGCGCTGTCTTCCAGCTATCAGCCCTGCTCGACCACCAAGCTGGCGATCGCGGTAGCCGCTCTCAATTCCGGGCTGATCAACGAGAACACGCCGGTGCGGCTGCCCAACGGAAGCCGCGTCAATTTGACCCACGCCCTGGCCTACTCGGTGAACGCCTATTTTGAGACCGTCGGCCGCCGCCTCGGCTTCCGCACGGTGAGCGACTATGAGCGCATGCTGGGCCTGGGCCGCCGGGTGGGCTTCGAGATCCGCGGCGAGTCGCCCGGCATTTATCCCCTGGCGCCGCCGGAAAATGGCGGCGTGGCCAAGTTGTGCAGCTTCGGCGAAGGCATCTACATCACGCCCCTGCAACTGGCCTCGCTGGTTTCCACCATCGCCAACGGCGGCACGATCTACTACCTGCAGCACCCCACCACCGCCTGGCAGGCGCAACATTTTCATCCCCGCGTCCGGCTGCAGATGAAGTTGAGCGCGATCACGCCGGAAATCGAAGACGGCATGATGGCCGCCGTGCACTATGGCACCGCGCGCGGCGCCCGCGTGCGCGGCATCAACATCCTCGGCAAGACCGGCACCTGCAGCCGCGGCACCACGCGCTATGGCCTGTTTGCCTCCTACATGGGCGTGCAGAATCCGCGCCTGGCGGTGGTGGTCGTGCTGCGCGGCAATCATTTGGTTTACGGGCCGCTGGCCGCCGCCATCGCCGGCAGGATTTATCGCTCGCTCGACCGCCAGGGCTACTTCGAGCAGCGCGGCTGGCTGGCGCAAAACCGGCCCTCGGCCGGGCGTGCCCTTCGCCGCTCGCGCCGCCGCTGATTGCGGCGCGATTCACCGCCCAATTCGCCGCGCACGCTTTCCGCCTCTGCCCTTATAATGAATCTTTACCGCTTGGCCGCGCGCCACGGATCGCCTTCGGCCGCCCGCTGAACCGGCATCCTGCCCGCAGCGCCGCCCAGGCCCTGCGCGGCGCGGCCGACCGGCAATTCCCCAGGAATCGCACCAGCACCGCCGGGCGCGGGGAGCGGAGAACGTGAATCATGCCCAAAAGAACTTTTCAACCCAACCGCCGGCACCGCGTCAAAACGCACGGCTTCCGGCGCCGGATGCGGACCCTATCCGGACGCGCGGTGCTGGCCCGCCGTCGCAGCAAGGGACGGCGGCGCCTGAGCGTCAAGCCCGGCTACCGCGACTGAACTCGGCCAGCCTGCCCGCCGCCTTCCGGCTGCACCGGCGCGCGGAATTCACCGCGGTCTATCGCCGGGGAAAGCGCCTCGCCTTGCCGCATTTTCAACTCATTGCCCTGCCTCCCGCGGCCGCGCCGGCGTCCCCGCCGCGCTTCGGCATCACCGTGCCCCGCCAGGCAGGCACGGCGGTGCTGCGCAACCGCCTGCGCCGGCGCACCCGCGCGCTGCTGGCGCAATTGGCCGCCGGCGTTCCCGCCGGCTGGCAAGTCGTGGTGCATCCCCGCCCCGCTGTGGCCGGCGAGGCTTTTGCACGCTTGCGCAACGAGCTCCAGGAAGGGCTGCTGCGCCTGGCGCCGCCGGCAAAGCCGCCGGCGGGGGCTTTGCGATGAGCGCCGCCGGCGAAGCCGCGCGGCATTTACCCTGGCGGCGGCGGCTGCCGTCTCCAGAGCGGCTCATGCAACGCCTGCTGCTCGGCCTGCTGCGCGCTTATCAACTGACGCTCTCGCCGCTGCTGCCGCCTTCCTGCCGCTACGTCCCTACCTGCAGCGAATTTGCCCGCCAGGCGATTGAGCGGCATGGCAGCCTGCGCGGCGGCTGGATGGCGCTCTGCCGCCTCGCCCGCTGCCATCCTTTCCATCGCGGAGGCTTTGACCCGGTCCCTTGAGACCGGCGCCGGATTCGATGCCATGAACGACGATTTCAATATGGAGCGCCGCCTGTTGCTGGCCTTCCTGCTCTCCGCGGTGCTGATGGTGGTGCTGCTGCGGCCCTGGTCGAGCCCGAAACCCAGCCCGCCGCAACCGCCGCCCAAAACCCCGGCCGCGGCGCCGGCCCAGCCCGGTTCGCCGCCGGCCGCAACCACGGCGGCGCCGGCGCCCGCCGCCCGCCCGTCCGCCGCCCCGCCGACCCCGCTTGCCGCTGCCGCGGTTCAGCGGGTCGCCCTCAATACCCCCGTCTATCACCTGGTCTTCAGCAATCGCGGCGCGAGCGCCCGCAGTTGGATTCTGAACCATTACACCGACCAGGATTGGCATCCGCTCGACCTGGTGGACGCGCATTTCAGCGCCAAGCACGGCTACCCGTTCGAGTTTTGGAGCGAGGATGCCGGCCTACAGCAACAACTCGCGCAGGCGCTCTATCAGGTCAACTTGACCCGGCTGAAGAACGGCGATCAGCAATTGACTTTCCGCTGGTCCGGCAACGGCTGGAGCGCGGTCAAAACGTTCGTTTTCGGCAGCGGTTATGAGTTTCAACTCAGCGCCAGCCTGAGTCGCAACGGCCAGCCGCAGCCGTATGCCCTGGCCTGGCCCGGCGGCTTCGCCACTTCCAGCGCCCAAAACGATTACGCCAGCGAGCGCATTTTCGCCCGCCAGCCGGGCGAGTTGCAAAAATGGGAGCCGAAGAACATCAGCGGCGTCAGCCCCATCCGCGCCGGTTATGAATATGCCGGCCTAGAAGACAAGTATTTTGCGCTGGCGTTTCTGTCCGACGCCGCCGAAATCACCGTCACCCGGATGAAGACCAGCTACCGGCCGCTGGTCGCCGCGCACGGGCACACCATTGCCGGCCCCGCGGTAGAAACGCTAGGCGTGGCGCTGGGCGGCAGCCCGGAATGGCGGGTGTTCGCCGGTCCCAAGCGGCTGGCGCTGCTGGGCGGGGTCGCGCCTCATCTTTCCGAGCTGGTTCATTTCGGCTGGTTCGGCTTCGCCGCCAAGCCGCTGTTCATGTGGATGCACTGGACTTACGTCCACTGGATCCAAAACTACGGCTGGGTCATCCTCTTCGTCACCTTCGTGATCACGATGATCATGTTTCCCTTCCGGCTGAAAGCCCAGAAGACGCAGGTGAAGATGATGGCGCTGCAGCCGCGCATCAAGTCCATCAACGACCGCATGCGCAAGCTGCCGCTGAAGGACCCGCGCCGGATGCAGTTGCAGCAGGAAATGATGAAGCTGTACCAGCAGGAGGGCGTCAATCCGCTCGGCGGCTGCCTGCCGATGCTGATTCCGCTGCCGCTGATCTACGCCTTTTACGAAGTGCTGGAAACCTCGATCGAGCTGCGCCACGCGCCCTGGTTCGGTTTCTATCGCGACCTGGCCGCCCGCGATCCTTATCTCGTGCTGCCGATCATCCTGGTGGCCACGCAGTTCTGGTTCATGGGCCTGGTGCCGATGGCCACCGGCCAGGACCAGTTGCAGGCCCGGCTGGTGCGATGGATCATGCCGCTCGGGTTAGGCTATATTTTCTTTTTCCTGCCCGCCGGCGTGAATCTCTATTACCTGGGCAGCACGCTGATCATGATCGGACAGCAATACGTCATCAACCGCATCTACGGCCCGGTCACCGGCTCGGGCGCGGCGCCCGCCGCGGCGGCCGCCAAAGCGGCCGGCTTGCCCGCCGCGCGCCCCGCCCGCAAGTCCGGCGGAAAACGATAACCAAGGAGAAGGAATGCCGCCCGCCAACGCCTGGGAAGATTTGGAACCGCGCTTGCGCGAACTGTTGGATCTGATCGTCTCCCACGCCCGCCTGCGAGTCGGCTATACCCTGCTGCCGCCGCCGGAGGCCGATACGGAAACCGGGCGGATCATCAATTTCGAAGGCGAAGACGCATCGCTGCTGGCCGAACGGCACGAGGATTTGCTGCATGCCATCGAGCACCTGGTGCGCGAGTGCCTGCGGCTGACCGGCGATCATGCGCGGCTGATCGGCTTCGATGTCCTGGGCCGCCGCCAACTGCGCGCCGGCGAGCTCGCCGCCTCGGCGCGGCTGGCCGCCGAGAAAGTGCGGCGCACCGGCCAGCCTTTCGCCTTCAGCCCGATGTCGGCGCGCGACCGCCGCATCATTCATCTGGCGCTGCGCGATTTTCCCGGAGTGCGCACCCTCAGCGAAGGCGAAGCCCGCGACCGGCGCATTGTGATCCACCCGGAAAACCCTTCCCGGCCCGTGACCGCCCGGCGGCGCGAAAGCCGCCGCCTCTAATCCGCCGATGCGCATCGGACGCTATCTTCACGCCGGCAGCCGCCGCCTCTTCTGGCACATCACCACCCCCGCCGGCGGCGCCTGGCTGGACGGGCATCACCTGCACGCGCTCGCGCCGCGGCACATGCAGGATGCATTGGAACGCGCCCTCTGCGGCGGCGATGCCGAGCTGCTGCCGCTGCTGCCGGAGTTGGAAACGGCCTTGCCCGCCAATGCCGCCGCTGCGCTGCAGGCGCAGGCTACGTCGGGACTGCCCGCGGAAATTTTGCCGCCGGTCGAGCCGCGCAGCTTCATCTGCGTGGGCTTGAACTATCTCGATCACGCGCGCGAATCCGGCGCCGAGCCGCCGCAAGCCCCGCTGCTGTTTGGGAAAACCGGCAATGCCCTGGCCGCGCACCGCCAGCCCGTTCGCCTGCCGCCCGACAGCCGGCAGGTGGATTACGAAGCCGAACTGGCCGTGATCGTCGGCCGGGTTTGCCGCCAGGCCGGCGTCGAGCAGGCGCGGAATGCGATCGCCGGCTACTGCTGCGCCAACGACATCAGCGCGCGCGACTTCCAGTTTGGCGATACCCAGTGGTACCGGGGCAAGAGCGCCGATACCTTTGGCCCGCTCGGCCCGGTACTGGTCACCCCCGCCGAAGTCGGCGACCCGCATGACCTTTCCATTCGCCTGCGCCTCAACGGCCGCACGCTGCAGGATTCCAACACCTCCAACCTTATCTTCCATGTGCCGGAATTGATTGCCTATATCTCCCGCTCGATCACGCTCCAGCCGGGAGACGTGATCCTGACCGGCACCCCTCCCGGCGTAGGCTTTGCCCGCAAGCCTCCGATCTATCTGCAACCCGGCGACGAGGTTGAAGTGGAAATCGAGAAGTTAGGCATTTTGGCAAACCCGATCGTCGCCGGATAAAGCCGCATCGGCGAGTGCCGGCTAAGCGCCTCGAAAAATTAAGCTTAAAGCCCTATTCCGATAGCGGCGGCCCACGAGTCCACCGATGGGAGTTAGATATGCCGAGGTCGAGTGGGAAGGTCGGGGTTTCCTGTCAGGTCCCGACCCTCCGCGATTCAGTAACGCCAAGGCGAAGCCAAGCAAAACCG
>JAJYIU010000042.1 GCA_021789895.1 Acidobacteriota bacterium
ACAACTGCTCCTGCCGCAGTTGTCGCTTTTTCCGTCCCATTGCCATGCGCGCATTCTACTCACTCACACCCCTCCTCGCGCAAACCTTTTTTAGATCCGTATCCAGACTTTCACCACAGGCTGCTAGGCCATGGAATGCAAAATGCCCAGCTCACTTTCAGATGCTCCGGCCGTCCGGCCCTTAATTGGAATAATATAAAAAGTTTGCCTAAATCCCCCAAAGCATGATGCGCATCATGCAAAGCCACTTTGATCTGCGTATCTTGGGTGGCTCTGCAATTTCTGAGCCGCTTTGCGGCGTAAACATGATTGCAGCTCCTGGATTCTGCCGCGCGGAGATGGCCAGCGCGGCGGTGGCGCGGGCTCACCATTCGCCTTCGTTTTGCAGTTTCTTTACCTTGCGCTTGATCATCTCGCGCTTGAGCGAGCTGAGGTGGGAGAGAAACAGGCGGCCGTGAAGGTGATCGGTTTCGTGCAGGAAGGCACGCGCCAGCAGGTCCTCGCCGGTGCGTTCGAACCAGCGGCCCTCGGCGTCCTGGGCGCGGACGGTGACGTGCATCGGCCGGGTAACGGATTCGCGAAAGCCGGGCAGGCTGAGGCAGCCTTCCTCCTCAGATTGCTTGCCCGCGGTGTGGAGGATTTCCGGGTTGATGAGCACGATGCGGTCCGGCGGCTGGTCGCGCGGGCTGCAATCAATTACCGCGATGCGCTGGGAAATGCCGATTTGCGGCGCGGCCAGGCCGACGCCATTGGCGGCGATCATGGAGTCGAACATGTCGGCGAGCAATTGTTTCAGTTCCGGGGTGCCAAACTCGGTGACGATGGCCGCCGTCCGGGCGAGCACCGGATCGCCATATTTCACGATCGGGTAAATTTTTGCCATTCCGCCTATCCTGTGAATCTTTGCGAAAATGCACGGCTACCAGGCGCGCAACTGCGCCGCATAGCCGGCGAAATTGCGCTTGAGTTCGATCAGCGAATCACCGCCGAATTTTTCCAGCGCCGCCCGCGCCAGCACCAGCGCGGCCATGGCCTCGCCCACCACCGCCGCCGCCGGCACGATGCAGACGTCGGAGCGCTCGTAGGCGGCCTTGACCGGCTGGCGCGATTGAAAATCCACCGACTCCAGCGGGCGGCGCAAAGTGGAGATAGGCTTCAAGTAGCCGCGCATAACAATGTCCTCGCCGTTGGACATGCCGCCTTCGAGCCCGCCGGCAAAATTGGAGGGGCGGGAGAAGCGCCGCGCCTCGCGATCGTAGTGAATCGGGTCCTGGGAGATGGAGCCGGGGCGGGCGGCGAGGCGTATGCCCTCGCCGATTTCCGCCGCCTTGACCGCCTGGATCGAAACCAGGGCCTGGACAAGTTGGCCGTCGAGGCGGGCGTCCCAGGAGGCGCAACTACCTAGGCCGGGCGGCACGCCCTGCGCTCGCACCTCGAAGACGCCGCCGACCGAATCGCCGGTGCGCAGGGCGCGATCCACTTCCGCATGCATGCGAGCCTCGCTCGCCGCATCCAGGCAGCTCAACAACACCTCTCCCCGGGCCGCCAGGGCGCGCAGCTTTTCCCACGTCACCTCCACTTGAGGATCGAGCGCGGCGCTGCCGACCGCGATCACGTGGCTGAGGATTTCGATGTCCAGCTCGCGCAGCAGCAGCTTGGCCAGCGCGCCCAAGGCGACCCGGGCGGTGGTCTCGCGCGCCGAAGCGCGCTCCAGCACATAGCGCGACTCGGGGAAATTCCATTTCAGCGCGCCGGCCAGGTCGGCATGGCCGGGGCGCGGGCTGGCCACCGGGCGCGCCGCCTCGCCCGCCGGCGCGGAGACCGAAAGCGTCTTTTCCCAGTTTTTCCAATCGCGGTTTTCCAGCCAGAGCGCGATGGGCGAGCCGATGGTGCAGCCGTTGCGCACGCCGGCGATGAAGCGGGCATGGTCGCGCTCGATGCGCATCCGGCCGCCGCGGCCGTAGCCCTGCTGGCGGCGCCACAACTCGCGATCGAGGAACGCAAAATCCACCGGCAAGCCGGCCGGCATGCCTTCGAGCAGGCCGATCAAGGCCTCGCCATGGGACTCGCCCGCGGTGAAAAAGCGCAGCATAGCGATCATGAAAGCCGAGCGCAGCCGCAGCCCGGAAAATCCCATTGTACGTGAGAGAACAAGGCTATCCCAAGACTAGGCGGCGTGAGCGGAAGAAAGAAACCGCGTCCGGCAAAAACGCTACACTGAGAGCTGTCCATGCCCAAGCCGCTGAAGCTCGCCATCACGCTGTTCGTGCTCGCCGCGCTCGGCTATCTGATTTACAGCTCGCTGCATACCGCGCGTTACCGCTATGAGGTTTGCGTGCGTTACGGCGGCCAGAGCTCGTGCCGGGTGGCGGAAGGGCGTACGCCGGAGGCGGCGCAACGGGCCGCGCACGACAACGCCTGCGCGCAACTCACCAGCGGCGTGACCGGCGCGGTCACCTGCGGTCAAACCGCTCCATGGAAGGTGCGCCAACTGCCGCTCGAATAAATCGCCCGTGGCTCGCCGCCTTCACGCCGCCGCCGCGGGCTTGCCGCTGTGGAGGCAGTTGGCTTAGGCTTATGCGGTTGCGCTCGTTCGCGAAGCTCATCCTTGTTCCGGGAGTCGATATGCGCCTTTTTCGCTGCCTCGCCCTCAGTTGCCTCGCCGCTCCGATCCTGGCCGCAGCCCGGCCGGCGCCGCCGGCATCGAGCGGAGGCTTTCGCCTGCGCCAGGTGATGAGCGCGCCCTTTCCCATTGCTCTGACGGCCGCGCGCCATGCCGACGTGGCCGCCTGGGTGATGAACCTCGAAGGGGTGCGCAACGTTTGGGTAGCTGCTGGCCCCGGCTTTCATGCGCGCCAGCTCACGCATTACGATCGCGACAATGGGGTGGACATCAACGCGCTGCACCTCACCGCCGACGGCCGTACGGTGGTTTACGCGCTGGGCAACGATCACAACCTGCAGGGCCAGATTTCCGACCCCGACAGCAGCGTAATCCCGCCAACGCAGGCGGTGTGGGCCGTGGACATTGCTGGCGGCGCGCCGCGCCGGCTGGGCGAGATGAACTGCGGCGGCGAGGGTTGCGAAGACATACGCATTTCTCCCGACGGGCGCAACGCCGTCTGGCCGGCGCGCGGCCAGATCTGGATCGCGCCCCTCTCCGGCGCCCGGCCCGCCCGCCGCTTGTGCTACGTTCGCGGCGACAACCTCAGCCCGCGCTGGTCGCCCGACAGCCGCCGCGTCGCCTTCGTCAGCCTGCGCGGCGATCACAGCCTCATTGCCGTCTATAGTTTCAACCGCCGGCACCTGGTGTACATGGCGCCCAGCGTAGATCATGACTGGATGCCGCGCTGGGCGCCGGATGGACGCCTGGCGTTTATGCGCACCGCCGGCTCCCGCCTTCACCAAACCTTGATCCCGGTACATCCGCAGCCTTTCAGCATCTGGGTGGGCAATGCGCAGACCGGCGCCGCGCGGAAAATCTGGCAAAGCGGCCCGCGGCCGCAGGATTCGCTGCCCTGGCAAACCGAAGGCGAAGCGTTCCGTTTCACCGGCAAGCGCATCACTTTTTCATCCTGGCAAGACGGGCGGCTTCACCTCTACTCGATACCGGTCGCGGGCGGCGTGGCGCAGCGGCTTACCTCCGGCGCCTTTGACGTCAAAGACATACGCTTTTCGCCCGATGAACGCACCATCCTTTATTCCTCCAATGAAGGCGATGTAGACCGCCGGCACTGCTGGCGGGTGAGTGTTGCCGGCGGCGCGCCGCGCCCGCTCACCTCCGGCCACGGCATTGAGTGGACGCCGGTCGAAACCGGCGGGGGACACATCCTCTATCTCGGCGCCGGCGCCCGCCGTCCCGGCCTGCCATATCTTTGGAGTCCGTCCGGGGCGCGGCCGCTCACCCCTCGCCTGGTTCCCGCCGATTTTCCGCTGCGCCAGATGGTCATCCCGCGCCAGGTCCTGTTCCACAGCCCCGACGGGCTGCTGATTCACGCCCAGCTTTTCATGCCGCACGGCCGCCTCCACCCGGGGCCGGCCCTGATTTACGTGCACGGCGGCTCGATGCGCCAGATGGTGCTCGGCTGGAACCCGATGCGCTATTACTACTATGCCTATGCCGAAAACCAGTACCTGGCCAACCGCGGCTTCATAGTGCTGTCGGTGAACTATCGCAGCGGTACCATGTACGGCTATGCCTTCCGCCATCCGGCGCATTACGGCTGGCGCGGCGCTTCCGAATACCAGGACGTGATCGCCGGCGCGCGCTATCTGCGCAAGCTGCCCCAGGTCAATCCGCGCGCGATCGGCATCTGGGGCGGCTCGTATGGCGGATACCTCACCGCCATGGCGCTGGCCAGAAACTCCGATATTTTCGCCGCCGGAGTGGATATGCACGGCGTGCACGACTGGTGGGCCGACCGCCTGGTCATGTATCCCGGCCGCCGCGGGGTGCGCTACAGCGATTACGCCGCCGCCGAAAAGCTTGCCTGGCAATCCTCGCCGGACGCCTATATCGCCGGCTGGCGCTCGCCGGTGTTGCTGATTCAGGGCGACGACGACCGCAACGTCATCTTCAGCCAGACGGTAGACCTGGCGCAGCGGCTGCACGCCCATCATGTGCCTTTCCAGACGCTGATCTTCCCCGACGAGGTGCACTCATTCCTGCGCTGGCGTACCTGGATGCGCGCGTATGCGGCCACGGCCAGATTTTTCGAGCAGACACTGGTGCGGCGCCAATTGCCGCCGGTGCAGCCTTAAGCCGAAGCCGGAGCGCTGCTGGAAATTTCGGCGGCCGGTCGGAAAGCCAGCCGGAATAGGCTGCCTTCTCCCTGACGGCTTTCGACTTCGATCCGCCCATTGTGAGCCTGCATGATGGCGGAAACGGCGGCTAAGCCCAAGCCTAGGCCGGCGCCCGGCCCGGACGGGCCGGGATTAAAGAACGGCTCGAAAATGCGCGGCAGGTGTTCGGGGGCAATCCCGTTGCCGGTGTCGCGCAGTTCAATCACCGCTTCGTCCGCCCTCTCGCCGGGGCGGGCGCGAAACGATAACGCGCCTCCCTGTGGCATAGTCTGGCAGGCGAACAGCGCCAGTTTGAGCAAGGCCTGGCGTAACTGGCGCTCATCGCCCAAAATTGGCGGCGTGGCCGGCGTGTGCTCCACCGTGAGGCTGATACTGCCGTCCAACTCGGTTTTAAGCTGCGCCGCCGCCGACTCGAGCAGCGCTTGTGGATCCAGCCGGGTAAGCTTCACTTTCCCCGGGCGGGCAATGCAAAGCAGGCTTTCGACGAACGCGGCCGCCTCGTGGGCACTGCGCGCAATCGGCTCCAGCCGGTCTTCCAGTTGTGGATTCAGCTCGCTGCTGGCCCGGAGGTAATCAATCTGGCCCAGAATGACGGTCAGCGAGTTATTCAAGTCGTGGGCGACGCCCGCCGAGAGAGCGCCGATGGCTTGCATCTTCTGGGCTTCTAAGAGTTCGCGCTGCAACTCCCGCTCGCGGCTGAGATCAATCAGCATGGTGCGTCCGCCCAGGAAATCGCCCCGGGGGTTGTAATGTCCGCGGGTTTGGCCGAGCAAGGTGCGCCGCTTGCCGCTGCGGCCGAGGATCTCGATTTCCACCGCCTGCAGCAGCCGTCCCTGCTGCAACGAATTAAGCGCGCTGCGGACATCGGGGTAACGGGTCAAGGTGTCTTCGGTGCAGAAATCGCGCAAGCGGTGGCCGACGACTTCTGGTTTTTCGCGTTCCAGCCAGAGCAGCCCTTCGCTGTTGATATCGGTGATGACGCCTTGCGGATCGAAGGTGTGGTACCAGAGCGGAGAATTTTCGAATAAATCGTGCAAGTAATGGCGCTGCTCATCCATGACCACCACGATCATCGCCAGGCCGCAAAAGGTTTTGGACAGCAGGGTAAAGGCATCGAGAAAGTTATATTGAAAGGCCGCGCTGCCGGGCAGCCAGCCGGGAGGCACCGCCATGGCCGCCGCCCAAGCGCCCAAACTGAACGTGAGCAGCCGGCGGCTGAGCGCGCTGCGCCAGCGCAACCGCAGCGCGGCCAGCGCCCCGGCGGCCAGCAGCAATCCAGCCCACAGCCCCTGGAGATTAGGCCAGGCCAGGGGAAAGAATAGAAACCAGCCCACGGCGGCCACGCCCGCCGTGCGCAACAGCCATTGCCCCCCCGGCCAGGCTTCGCGCACCAGCCAGTCGGAAAAGGCCACCAGCGAGGCCACCAGCATCAGCAGCGACAGATCGCCGGTCGCGGCCGCATGCCAGCCGGCGCGCTGCAGGGCCTGGAGCAGAAAATGCGCGCACATGCTGGCCCAGGCCGCCAGCCAGATGCGCTGCATGCCCGGTGCCTGCGGACGCGGCAACGCGCGCAGGATCAGCACAAAGCAGGCGGCGATCACCGCTCCAAGCGCCGACAGGCTGACGGGGAAATACTGGCCCGGGTTCATCATGCCCGCCTCCAGGCCGTCGCGGCGCCAGGCGGGCGCCCGGTCAGGTGATGCAGCGCCTTGCTTCGTCTAGAAATCACGGGTAGACCCCAGACTCAATGGGCAATCAGCGGGAGACAGAGTGGCAGCCATAAAAGTTGGCGAATAAAAGGTCCAAAATATATAAATTTTCCTGCATCCGAAAGGCACTTATATTGTAAACACTAATGACCCGGGTATCCTACAGTAATTCGGGTAAAGGATTCCATGATGAAGAACAGGAAAAAGGCAGCGGCGTTGCGAGGTGGAACATTATTCGTGCTTTTGCTGGCCGGGGCCGCGGTGGGATGGATGCCGGCGCCGGGGATAGCGGCCCGGCCGGCGGCGCGGGTCGAACGCTACCTGCGCTCCATCCGCCGGCAGCCGCCGCTGCTGACCGCCTTCTTCCGCCGCATGCCCAAGGGCGGCGACCTGCACAACCATCTCTCCGGCGCAATTTACGCCGAAACCTACATCCGTTGGGCGGCCGCCGCCGGCGATTGCGCCCGCCAGCCGGATGAAGTGGTGATTCCGCCGCCCTGCGGCCCGCACGCGCCCGCCATTCAAGCCGCGCTACACGACAGCGCGTTCTACACTCGCCTGCTCGATGCCTGGTCCATGCTGGGCTGGCGCCC
The DNA here is from genome assembly GCA_021789895.1 of Acidobacteriota bacterium. GTDB lineage: Bacteria > Acidobacteriota > Terriglobia > Terriglobales > SCQP01 > JAKASR01. The sequence continues at coordinate 7,106 of JAJYIU010000042.1, forward strand.
GGCGCTGGAATCGGGACACGATCATTTCTTCGCCACCTTCGACAAATACAGCCTGGCGCATCGCGGCCATTTCGGCGACATGCTAGCCGAAGCCGCCAACCGTGCCGGACGGGAACACGTGATCTATCTCGAGTTGATGGATACGCTCGATGGCTCAATGGCTTCGCACCTGGGCATGCAGGCCGGCTGGACGCCGGACCTGGCGCAGATGCAGGCGCGGCTGGCGCGGGCCGGCATCGCGCGCGCTGTGGCCGCCGCCGAACGGCGGCTCGACGCCGGCGAAACCGCCTGGCGCCGCGATCTCGCCTGCGGCACGCCCCAAGCCCAGCCTGGCTGCCGGGTGACGGTGCGCTTCCTTTATCAGGCGATCCGCGCCCTGCCGCCCCAAGCCGTCTTCGCCCAGTTCCTCACCGGTTTCCAACTGGCTCGGCATGATCCGCGCGTGGTGGGCCTCAACTTGGTCGCGCCCGAGGATGGTTACACCGCGCTGCACGATTTTCACCTGCAGATGCAGATGCTCGATTTCCTGCATCGCCGCTATCCCACGGTCAAGATCTCGCTCCATGCCGGCGAGCTCACGCCCGCGCTGGTGCGGCCGCGCAATCTGCGCTTTCACATTCGCGAGTCGGTCGAGCTCGGGCACGCCAGCCGGATCGGGCATGGCGTGGACATCATGCACGAAACCCGGCCGTTCCAACTGCTGCGGGAGATGCGCCGCCGCCACGTGCTGGTGGAAATCTGCCTGACCAGCAACTGGAGCATTCTGGGCGTGGCCGGACGCAATCATCCGCTGCCTCTCTATCTGCGCTATCACGTGCCGGTGGCGCTGGCAACCGACGATGAGGGAGTTTCGCGCAGCGACATGACCCGCCAGTTCGTGCGCGCCGAGCGGGATTTCCAGCTTCCCTACGCCACCTTGAAGCGCATGGTGCGCGATAGCCTGGATCACGCCTTTCTGGCCGGCGCCAGCCTGTGGCGCGCGCCGGAGACATTCCAGCCGGTGGCCGCCTGCGCCGCCGGGCCGCTGGGCGCCGCCCGGCCGGCGCCGGCCTGCGCGCGCTTCCTGGCCGGCAGTCCGAAAGCGCGGCTGGAATGGCGGCTGGAAGGCCAGTTCCAGCGCTTTGAAGCCCGCTATGAGCGGCAGGCCACGAGTCCACGGCTGAGAAATTAATGGGCCAAATTCAGCCTGGCGCTCCGGGCAGGAGCAGGGCAGGGATGGGCAGTGCGCGTAGCATCGTTTCCCAGGCCGGTTCGGGATGAAACCAATGATGGCGCCCGGCGCGCTCGCTTTCGAGCACCAGCAGGCTGCCGGGCGCGCGTGCGGCCTGGGCCACATCCTCGGGCCGCAGGTTGGGACGCAGGCTGATACGCGGTTCGCCACCGCCGCTGAGCGCCGCCACGCGGTCCAGGCACTGCCGCTCCCAATGGGCGGCATCCGGCGCGGCCGCGCCCGAGGCGGCACAAGGGGCGAGAATGGCCAGCGGCGCACCCCAGCTCTGCGCGATGGCGGTGGCCGCATCCAGCGCGCGTCCGGGCTCGCCGCCGGAGCGTAAAAAGGCCAGTACCCGGCGCGGCCCGGCGGGTTCGGCAAGCGGACCGGCTTCGGGAACGGCCAGCAGCGGCAGGCGGGTGCGATGCATCAGCTCGAAGGGCAGGCCTTCCACTCCCAAGCCGCTGGTCTGGCTGCGGCGATGCAGGCCGAAGACCAGCAGCTCGGCCTGCCAGCGCGCCGCCGCCTCGGCCAGCGCCGTTTCCGGATGGCCTTCGACCACTTCGGCCGCGATTTCCGCCGCGCCGCCGGCTGGCTGGACAAAGTGCTCCAGCCGCCGGCGCAGCGAATCGCGCTCGCTGCGGCCTTCGGTGCGGACGGCGGCGATTTGTCCGGCGGTGAATTCCCAGGGCGTGTCGCTGCGCGCCACCAGCACCGCCGCCAGGCGGGCTTGATAATGCCGCGCCCAGGCCGCGGCCGCGGCCAGCGCGCGGTTGGAAGCCGGCGTCAGGTCCACGCCGGCGAGCAACTGTTGCGGATGAAAGTCCTTCATGCGATCACGCTTTCCACTGCGGCGGCTTCCGCGGAGTGCTGTCCATGGCGCCGCTGCTGGTATTCTTCCGCCAGGGTGTACATCACTGGCACGGCCACGGGCGCGATCAGCGTCGAGGCGATTTCGCCTGCCATCAGCGAAATCGCCAGGCCTTGAAAAATCGGATCGTTGAGAATGACCGAGGCGCCGACCACCACCGCGGCGGCGGTCAGCAGGATCGGGCGGAAGCGCACCGCCCCGGCCTCGATCGCCGCCGCCTGCAGCGGCATGCCTTCCGCCCGGCGCAACTCGATGAAATCCACCAGGATGATCGAGTTGCGCACCACGATGCCGGCGCCGGCAATGAAGCCGATCATCGAAGTGGCAGTGAAGAACGCGCCCATCAGCGCGTGCCCGGGCAGGATGCCGATCAAGGTCAGCGGGATGAGCGATAGGATGACCAGCGGGGTGGTGTAACTGCGGAACCAGGCAACCACCAGGGTGTAGATCAGCAGCATCACCGCGCCAAAGGCGATGCCCAGATCGCGAAATACATGTACGGTGGTATGCCATTCGCCATCCCACTTCAGCGAGTAATGGCGCAGGCTGGCGGGAGGTGAGAAGAGCCGCACCTGCAGCGGGCGGCCGAGCGGGGTCTGAATTTTCTCCAGCCGCTGATCCATGGCGTAGATGGCGTAGCCGGGGCTTTCCGCGCCGCCGGCCACGTCGCCAAATACGTAATCCAGCGGCCGCAGATCTTTCTGCAAGATCGGCTGCTCCAGCTTGCGGCGCTCGACCCGGACCAACTCGCCCAGCGGGACCAGGCCACCGCTGTGGTCCGGCACCTGGAACAACTGTAGATTTTGCACGCTGCTGCGGCCCGAATCCGGCCATTGCAGCCAGATCGGCTCGGTTTCCCAGGCCTGGCTGGCATGCGTCCAGCCCGCCGCCATGCCGCCCTGGGCCAGCGCCAGGCTCGCGCGCAGATCCGGCAGGCTGACGCCGCTCAACGCCGCCTTGCGCTGCCGCAGGCGCAGATCCAGCTTCGTGCCGCGGCGGTAATTCCAGCTCGTATCCACCACGCCGGGCGTTGTCTGCATCACCTGCCGCACCGCGCGCGCCACTGCCAGGCGGCCCCGGGCGGTGGGGCCGTAGATTTCCGCTACCAGAGTTTGCATTACCGGCGGCCCGGGGGGAATCTCGGCAACGGTGATGCGGCCTCCCGCCGCCTGTGCGATGCGCGTCAGCGCCGGGCGCCAGCGCTTCGCCAGTTCATGGCTTTGGGCGCTGCGCTTTCCGGTCGCCACCAGGTTCACTTGCAGATCGCCCTGATAAGGCTGCTGGCGCAGAAAATAATGTCGCACCAGCCCGTTAAAGCTGTAGGGCGCCGGCGCGCCCGCGTAAAACTCGATGTTTTTGACTTCCGGCTGCCCGGCCAGATAATTTGCCAGGCGCTGCGCCGCCGCCTGGGTGGCTTCGAGCGGAGTCGTCTCCGGCATGTGCAGCACGACTTCCAACTCGGTCTTGTTGTCGTAGGGCAGCATCTTGACCAGCACCAGCTTGAAATAGAGCAGCGAGAAGGCCGCCAGCAGCAGCACCGCCAGGCCGCCCAGCACGCCCCAGCGCCGGCGGCCGGCCATCAGCCAGAGCATGCCGCGGTGATAGGCGCGCATCAGGCCTTTTTCCGTAGGCGCGGCAGGGGCGTCAGATTTATGGTGCGAACGCAACAGGCGCAGGGTCGCCCAGGGCGTCACCATGAAGGCGATCGCCAGCGATAACAGCATCGCCGCCGTCGCCCCGAGCGGGATCGGTCGCATGTAAGGGCCCATGAGCCCACCCACGAAGGCCATCGGCAGCAGCGCCGCAATTACCGTCAGCGTCGCCAGGATGGTAGGGTTGCCGACCTCGCCGACCGCTTCGATGGTGATCGCTACCGCGCCGCGGCCGTGGTTCTGCGGCAGGCGGAAGTGGCGCACGATATTCTCCACCACCACGATGGCGTCGTCCACTAAAATGCCGATGGAAAAAATCAGCGCGAACAGGGTGATGCGGTTCAGGGTGTAGCCGTGCAGATAGAACAGGAAGAGGGTGCCGAGCAGGGTAATGGGAATCGCCACGCCGACGACGCCGGCTTCGCGCCAGCCCAGCACCAGGCCCATCAGCACGATCACCGAGAGCGTCGCCAGCGCCATATGCTCGAGCAGCTCGTTGGAGCGCTCTTCCGCGGTGCGGCCGTAATTGCGCGTCACCGTCAACCGCACGCCCGCGGGAATCACGCGATTGCGCAGTGCGTCCACCCGTGCCAGCACCTGATTGACCACCTGGATGGCATTCGTGCCCTGGCGCTTGGCGATGGCCAGCGTCACCGCCGGGAAGGGCTCGCCGCGCAGCCCCGCCGGCAGCGCGCGCTCGCCCGGGCCAAAGATGATGCCGGCTTCGTGCTGCGCTTCTTGCGGCGCGGCGCGAATCGCCGCCACCTGGCTCAACAGCACCGGCATGCCGTGCTGCACGCCCACCACCACCCGCCCCAGGTCTTGCGCGCCGCGAATCCAGCCGCCGGCATAGACGGTGGTGTCGCGGTTGTTGTTGATGAGCGTGCCGGTCGGCAGGCGGCCGTTCACCGCCGCGATGGCGGCGGCGATCTGTCCGGGCGAAAGGTGATAACCGGCCAGCCGGCTGCTGTCGAAGGTGACCCGCAACTCGCGCGGCCGGCCGCCAATGAGAGTGACGCGCGAGACATCGGGCACGCGCTTGATGGCGGCGCGCAACTCCGCCGCCAGCAGGCGCAGTTGATCGTCGCTGTAGCCGCGCCCGGAAAGCGTTAGCGCCAGCACCGGCACATCGTAGATCGAGCGCAGCTTCACTACCGGCGGGGTGGCGCCCGCGGGTAGGCGCTGCTGGTGCTCGTAGAGCTGGGTATAAACCCGCGTCAGGCTGTCCTGCACGTTCAAGCCCACGCGGAAGCGCACCGTCACCAGGCTCATGCCCGGGTTCGAGAGCGTATAGGTATGCTGCACTCCGGAAATATCCTGCATCATTTCCGCAATCGGAGTGGTCAGGCGCCGGTCCACGTCCCGCGCCGAAGCGCCCGGCAACTGAGTAATCACGTCCACAAACGGGACGCGAATCTGCGGCTCTTCCTCGCGCGGCATACGCCAGATCGCAAAGCCGCCCAGCAGGGCCGCGGTCAGAATCAGCAGCGGCGTCAGCTTGGAATTGACGAAGTAGGCGGCAATGCGCCCGGCCGGGCCGGATGTATAGGGTTTAGTCATTGCCGCTGGCTCCTGCCGCGCCGGCCAGAGCGGCGTCAACCAGGTGTTCCGGGTGCGCGACCACGCGCGTGCCCGGCGACAACCCGGCCAGTACCTGCACCTCGCCCTGGCGCGCCTGCCCGATGCGCACCCAGCCCAGCTCGGCCCGGCCGGCGGTATTCAGGCGATAGATTTCACTCAACCCGCCCTGCTCGATCACCGCCGAGCGCGGCAGCCAAAGTTGCGGCGAGCTGTCCAACGGAATTTCCGCGGTCGCATACTCGCCCGGCCGCAAGCCGCTGCCGGTGGGCAGCGCCAGCTTGACCTGCGCGGCATGCGTTGCCGGATCGCTGGCCGGCGCGATGATCTCCACCGGCGCCGGCCAACTGCGGCTGGCGGATTGCACCTGTACCTGCTCGCCCCGCCGCAGCCGTGCCAGCACCTGGTCGGGAACCGAAATCACCAGCCGCAGCCGCCGCGTTCCGGCCAACGTCAGCAGCGGCTCGCCGGGATTCGCCAGCGCTCCGGAATCGGCGTCTTTGGCCGTCACCACGCCGGTAAACGGCGCGCGCAGCACCGCATATGCGGCCATGGTGCGGCTTTGCGCCAGCGCCGCCCGCGCCTGCCGCCGCTGGGCGGCGAGCGCGGCCAGCCGCGCCCGCATCGCCGCCGAAGCCGCCGCCGCGGTGTGGTAGGCGGTGGCCACCTTCTCGAACTCGTAGGCGCTTACCGCCCGCTCCGCTTGCAGCCGTTGAAAGCGCCGGTAAGTATTGGCGGCAAATTGCGCCTGCGCCTGCGCCGCCGTGCTTTGCTGCCGTGCCGCGGCGACGGCGTCGTTCAGCGCGGCCAGCCCCGCCGCCGCCTGCCGCACCTGATCCTGCGCTTCCGGCGTGGCCAGCCGCGCCAGCACTTCGCCCCGCCGCACGGCGTCGCCCATGTCCACGCGCATGGAGGTGATGTAGCCGCTCACCCGGGCCGCAATCACCGCCTGGTTTCGCGCTTCCACCACGCCGCTGGCGCGCCAATAATCCGGCAGGGTAGCCAGCCGCGCCGTCACGACCGGTGTTCCCGGCGGCAGTGCCAGGCCCGGAGCCGGCGCCGCTTTTGCCGGAGCATGCCCGCAGCCCGAAAGCCCCAAGCCGCTCAGCAGCGCCGCCGCCAACCCGGCCGCAATCGCCGCGCGCCGTCGCGCCGGAGCGGGTGCCCGGCCGTTGTGCAAAGGTTGAGTTCGCATATTCATTTCCGTCCTCCCGATGGCCGGCCGGCCCTGCCCATGAGCTTTCATGGCCGGCTCCCCGCCAGCCGCTCCGGCGTCAGCGCGCCCATGCTGTTCCAGGCGGCGGCGCGGCTTGCTTCCGCCTGGTATTCCGCCGCCGCCACCCCGGCGCGCGCGCGCGTCAATGCGGTTTCCGCGCCCAGTAACTGGCTGATCGAAATCAGGCCGTTCTGATACCGCCGCCGCAGAATGGCGAGCGCCGCCGCCGCCTGTGTCACCGTTTTGCGGCTCAGCGCCAATTCCAATTGCGCCGTGCGCCAGCCTTCCCAGGCGCCGAGGACTTGCGCCCGCGCCTGGCTGCGCAAGCTGGCGGCCAATTCGCGCGCCGCTTCCAGGCCCTCGATCGCCTGCTTGCGCCGGGCTGCGTCCGCGCCGCCGTGGAACAGGTTCCAATGCAGTGTCACGCCCGCCATCCAGTTGCTGCCGCCGGCGCCGGTGACGTCGGGCTGATCGCGCTCCGCTCCGGCGAATGCGCCCACCTGCGGCCAAAAGGCGGCATCGGCTGCGCGCACGCGAGTCTGGGCCAGTTCGATCTGCTGCGCGGCTTGCGCCAGGTCCGGCCGCAGCCGCGCCGCCCGGCTTTGCCATTCCTCCAAAGTGGGCGGCAGCGGTTCGGCGAAGGCCGGCGCGGCGGCCAGCGGCAACGGCGCCTGCAATGGACGCCCGAGCAGGCGGTTCAGCTCCGAGCGCGCCACCACCACCCCGGCTTGCGCCGCCGCCAGCATTTGCTGCATGCGCGCCAGATAGACTGCGGCGCTTAACCGGTCGGCTTCCACCGCCATGCCGGCGTGATAGCGCGCCTCGGCATCGTGTTCGCTGGCTCGCGCCGCTTCCACTGCCAGCCGCGCGGCTTCCCGCCCGGCGCGGCTCTGGCGCAGGCCGAAATATGCCGCTGCCACTTCCGCGATCACCGCCGACTCCAGCCCACGCCTCGCTTCGCCCGACTGCGCCAGGCCCAGACGCGCGCCTCGCATCGCGGCCAGCGTTTGCCCGCCATCCCAAAGCGAAATCTGCGCCTGCACGGACGATTGCCAGTCGTTCAGCGCCCCGGGGCGGTTCAGGAGCGGAACGGAAAAATTGCCGGCGCCGAAGCGATGCTGGCGCAGCAGGGAGCCAAACACGAAGACTGGATCGTCGCTGCGCGTCAAGCCTTCGCTCACGTTCAGCTCCGGCAGCCAGCCGGCGCGCGCCGCGGCGATGGCTGCCCGTGCCGCGCGCTCGCCGGCATCCGCCGCCCGCAATCGCCGGCTGTGTTGTAAGGCGCGCGCCAGCGCCCGCGACAAGGTCCAGTCTGCGGCGGCCGCCGCCGGCGCTGCCGTCGGCGCCGTGGTTGGCGGCGCGAGGTGAAATCGCTGGGCGGGGATTGCTCCCGCCGCGGGAGGTGCAAGCGGCCGCGCCGCTTGCGCCGACGCGCATGCCGTAGCCAGTCCGAAGCCTAATGCGAGCCGGCCGGCCCGGCCGAAAACTTTATGGCTGCCGGCCTTGGCGCGGACCGCGGGCCAGGCAAAAAGCCGTAATAAGAATAGCTTCCCTGGTTGCACGCTAGACCGCCTTAGAGCGCTTCCGGCGCGCATGACGCGACGTGGAGCCGGCGCAGGATTATGGATAACAGGCAAAATCCGGTCAGTGAGGATTGCAGCAGATTGGCGCCGACAAACGCCGTCAGCCAATACCAGTTCGCGTTCACCCAGGTTCCCAACCCTATGCCCAGCAGGACCATTGTTCCGGCAAACATCCTGACGACTCGTTCACGGCACATAAACCCTTTCTCCTTTCATTCAACCGCTTTTGTTTCTACTGTCCGGGGCGCAGCCCTGCGCGCGAATCACCCGCCCTTCCGTGCCTTCGCTTTCCGGCCCGACTGGCGCCGAGAAAAAGACGCGAGCGCGGCCAGGCCCTCCGGCGCCGGCGGCTCGGTGCGCTCGACGGGATAGCCCTGCGCCTGCCAATCGGGAAAGCCCGGTAGCAGTCGCCACGCCTCGCGTCCGGCGGCGCGCAGGCGGGCAACCGCTTCTTCCGCCAGCACGCAATAGGGGCTGCGGCAGTAGGCGATCACCGGGCTGGCTTTGGGCAACTCGCGCAGCCGCGCCTGCAATTCGGCCAAGGGGATCGAGCGCGCGCCGGGCAGGTGGCCGGCGTCGAACTCCTCCCGCGGGCGGACGTCGAGCACGATCGCCTCGCCGCGCGCAATGCGCCGCCGTAATTCCTCGGCCGATACCTCGTCCCAACGCTGCCGGTCCTGCCAATAGGCGCGCGCGATGCGGTCCAGCTCGGCCGCATGCTCGCGCCCCAGATCGCGCAGCGCCTGCCAGGCCAGATACACTTTCGGGCCGGCAAGGCGGTAATGCGTATGAAGTCCTTCGCGCCGCGCCTCCACTAGCCGCGCCCGGCGCAGCACCTGCAGATGCTGCGAGGCGTTGGCGACCGAAAGGCCGGACAGGCGCGCCAGTTCTTCCACCGTGCGCTCGGCCTGGGCGAGCAGTTCCAGCAGTTCCAGGCGCGGGCCGCTGCCCAGGGCGCGGCCGAGGCGGGCGAACTGCTCATAGAGCCCGGTTTTGTACTCCAGCAGGCGGCGCGCATCGGGCACGGCCGGGGCGGCGGAGCGGGGCGGGGCGGGGCGAAAGCGGCTCATGCAAACTATTCAATCATTCAATTGATTACTTGTCAAGACCGGAAATCAAGTTCGGCGCCGCCGCCGCGAAGGCGATTCCAGGGCGGCCTGCGGATGAAATGCAAATGCCGGCCGCCGGCAAAGTTTTGCTTGACCGCAATCACTTTGACTGGCGGCGGGTGCTGCGGATGGCCGGCTAGTGCGGCCGGCATCGGTCAGAGTGGCGACCGGGGATGCGGGCCGCGCGGAAAGGGGGGCGCTGCGGATGTGCTAGAGCAGTTCCCGGTGGTCGCCGGCGCGGCGGGTGATGCGCTGGCTATCCAGGTATTCGAGCAGCGGGATGGCGTATTTGCGGCTGATCCCGGCCAGTTGCTTGAACTCCGCCACCGACAGCCGCCGCGATTGGCTTTTATATTCGTCCAGCCGGCGCCGGAGCTCCGCCAGCGCCTGGCGATGGAGCAGCAGCGCCGGCGAAATCTGCGTCAGCGCCTGTTCGCGCAGCAGCATTTGCAGCAGGCGGCGCGCGCGCGCCGGGTCGATGCCCAAGTCCGCCAGTGCGGCCGCCGTCGCCGGCGGCTCGAGACCGGCGTCGCGGTAAATGGCTTCCAGCTTCCGGCGCGCCGCTTCTTCTTCGCCGCTGAGGCGCTGACCCTGGCCGGGGAGGTGAAAGAGTCCCTCGCGCGCTTCGACGCGCCCCTCCGCCGCCAGCCGCTCGGCTTCCTGCTGAAAGCGCCGCGCCGAGGGTATCGGCTGCAGCGCCTCGGCCCGGCGCCGCCAATCGTCCAGCCCGGCGCCGGCGAGCAGGGGCTGTTCGCGATGAAAAGCGGCGAGCGCCTCCAGCATCGCCTGGGCGCGCGCTTGCAGCGGGGCGGCGGCGAGCCAACATGCGCCGACCTGCGCCAACTCTCCGGCGCGCTCTCCGGCCGCAAGCGCCGCGGCGATTTCCTCCGTCGCCCATCCCGTGCGCAGTCCGATTGCCGGCGCTTCCAGCCCTTCCGGCTCGGCCTGCTGCACCAGCAATTCGACCCGCCGCGCGCAATGCGCGGCGGGCGCGGCCGGCGAGTGGGCGGCCTCGCGCCAGGCGCGCAGCCAGGCAAGATGCAGCGGCGAGGGGCGGACGCGCCGCGGCCGAGCTTCCAGCACCACGCCCCCGCCCAGGGTGGCGGGAGGGGAGAGTTGGCGGATGATGAAGCGGTCGCCGGGTACCAGCGGCAGGGGGATTTTCAGCCGGACTTCCACCAGGCCGCGGCTGCCCGGTTCCAGCCGCGGCGTTTCCAGCGGCGCGAGGCTGGCTGCCTGGGCGGCGCTATAGGCGTGCAATTCGATCCGGGTATGCGGCTTCAGCGCCGGCGCGGTGCGCAGCAGCTCCAACTCCGCATACAAGCAGCCGCAGGCGGCAAAGCTGCCGGGCGGCACGGCGAACCACCCGCGCCGCAATTCCGCGGCTTCGATGCCGGCCAGGTTCAGCGCCGTGCGTTGGCCCGCGCGGACGCGCGCCACCGCCTCGCCGTGCACTTCGATGCCGCGCACCCGCACTCGCTCGCACGCCCACCGCGCCATTTCCGGCTTCGCGGGATCGCCGCCCAGCAGCGACAACTCCGCCCCGGACGCGATCGTGCCGCTCGCCAGCGTACCCGTCACCACCGCGCCAAAGCCTTTCAGGCTGAAAACCCGGTCCAGAGGAAGCCGGGCGGGACGCCGGTAGTTGCGTTCGGGCACTTCCGCTGCTAGCCGCGCCAGCGCGGTTTTCAACTCCGCCAGGCCGGCGCCGGTCCGGACGCTGGTTTCGATTCGCGGCGCGCGCTCCAAAAACGTTCCCCGCAGCAGCTCATCCAATTCCAGCCGCGCCCGCAACCGCATCTCGGCATCGGCCAGATCGCATTTGGTCAGTGCCACCAGGCCGCGTTCGATCCCGAGCAGGCGGCAGATCTCGAAGTGCTCCCGGGTCTGCGGCTGCACCGCCTGGTCGGCGGCGACCGCCAGCAGCACCAGGTCAATACCCCCGATGCCGGCCAGCATATTGGCCACGAAGCGCTCGTGGCCGGGAACGTCAATGAAACTCAGCCGCACCGCTCCGCCCGCGGCGAGCGGCAGGTCGCAATGGGCGAAGCCCAGGTCAATGGTGATGCCGCGCCGGCGTTCTTCTTCCAGCCGGTCCGGATGCGTCCCGGTCAGCGCCTCGACCAGCGCGCTTTTGCCATGATCAATGTGGCCGGCGGTGCCGGCGATGACCGAATGCATGCAGAAAAAGATCGGGCGTGAACTGCCCGCTTACCCCGAGGATGAAACCGCTTCCGACCGGACCGCCTGGATGAAATCGGTATAGGCCGGCTCGCCGCCATACTGCCTCACCAGCGCCGCGATTTGCCCGCGGTGATAGATGCCGTGAAAAACGACGTGCAGCGCCGCGTCGCCTACGGTGTTCTGAAACGATTGTCCTTTCGTATTGACGTAGTCGAATCGCCGCGACAGATCTTCGGTGGCGATCAGGCGCGTCCACTCCCCCCCCAGCGCAGGCAATTCCCTGGCGGTTTCCAGCAAGGACCACTGCGGCCAGACCGGCGCCGTCTGCGGCTGCGAACGCGTGCGTTCCAGCCATAGCCGTTGGGCGGCGGCGATGTGGGCCATCAACTGCACCGCGCGTTCGGGCGGTTTTGGCATGGCTTGCAAGGAATGCAAGGCCTGAAGATTGGCCCACTGATCGAAATCAAAAAATTGCCGTAGAGCCTTTCTAGGTGCCGCCACTCCTATATTCTATTCGCGTCCTCTTCGGCCGTTTCGATTTCCGCCTGTAACTCCGCCAGCGCCCGATCGGGATCTTGGGCCGCGGTCAGCGCCCGCCCGACCACCAGGTAATCGGCGCCGGCGCGCAGCGCTTCGGCCGGCGTAGCCACTCGCGCCTGGTCGTTCGGCGCCACTCCGGCCGGGCGTACGCCGGGAGTGACGATCAGAAAACCCGGCCCGCATTCGCGCCGGATGGCGGCGGCTTCGCGCGCGGAAGCGACCACCCCGGCTAGGCCCGCGGCGCGGCAGAGGGCGGCCCAGCGCCGGGCCCGCTCCGCCGTCGTTCCCGGCAGGCCCAATTCCGCCAGGGCGGCGTCATCCAGGCTGGTCAGCACGGTCACGCCCAGCAGCTTGGGCGCCGCCGGGCCCGCCTCCGTCGCCGCCGCTGCCGCCGCGCGCAGCATGGCGGCGCCGCCGCCGGCATGTACTGTCAGCCACTCCACCTCCAGCCGCGCCGCCGCGCGCACGGCCCCAGCAACGGTCTGGGGAATATCGTGCAGCTTGAGATCGAGAAAGACGCGCCGCCCGCCGGCGCGCAGCGATTCGACCACCGCCGGCCCGGCGGCGGTAAACAGCTCCAACCCCACCTTGACTTGGCGCGGCGCCTGCGGATGCCTCGCCAGCCAATCTAGCGCCGCCGCCGCCGCCGGAAAATCCAGCGCCAGCATGACTCGCTCCAGCCCCCGTGCGGCGACATTGGCCGCAGCATCGGCCTTATTTGCTGACGATGGACGTACGCCGGGCATTGGGTCCCACGATTGCTGCTTCCGCTTTGAGTGTAGCAGGGACGGCCGGATCGTCCCTGCAGGGCTGGGAAATGCCCACTGTCATGTATCAACGTCAAATTTGTAAATTTTTATCAAAACGGAAACTTCCGGCTCGTTCCAAAGATATTTACAGTTATCCCAATCCGGCGTCGCCGCAGCCACGACCCGCTCTTTTATGACGACCAAATCGGTTCCCCCCACCTCCAATCTCAGCGTATCTTCACTCCTCGATTCCGATCGCTTGCGCGGCATTCCCCAGGATTGTCCCGTGCTGCAATCCGACTGCGATCTGATCAATCAATTGCCCGATCCCATCCTGCTGATCGAGCCCGCCACCTGGCGCGTGCTGGCGGCCAACCCCGCGCTGGAATTCCTGACCGGTTATACCCGCGAGGAATTGCTGCAACTGCAACTGCCGCAGCTCATCCTTGGCCCGGCCAGGGAATTGGGAGAGCTGCGTGAGCGCCTGCTGCGCGAGCGCCATTTGAATAACTCCCCGGGCATGCTGCGCGCGAAAAACGGCGATCTGATTGCGATCGAGCGCAGCGTCAGCCTGCTCCGGCTCGATCATCGCCAGGCCGCCTGCTGCGTCGTTCGCGATATTCGCGAGCGGCAGCACCTGGAAGAGGAATACCGCCAGGCGCAGAAAATGGAAGTGATTGGGCGGCTGTCGAGCGGCGTCGCGCACGACTTCAACAATTTATTGACCGTGATTCTAGGCCAGGTAGAGTTGCTGGCTGGCCATCCCGCCTGCCCCCCGATCCTGCATCCGCGGGTGACGATGATTCGCGACGCCGCCCAGCGCGCCTCGCAACTGACGCAGAAAATGCTGGCCTACAGCCGCCGCCAGGAAACCAACCCGCGCGCGCAAGATCTGCGTCCGTTGGCCGCCAACGCCGCCGGTCTCGCCCAGCCGCTGTTGGGCAGTGCGATTCAATTGCGGCTGGAGATGCCTCCCGCTGCCTGCCTGGCGAAGGTGGATGGCGGTGAACTGGGACAGGTGATCATGAACCTGATAGTCAACGCCCGCGACGCCATGCCCTGCGGCGGCGGCATCGTGCTGAAGCTGGCAGAAGAATCTTTGCCGGCGCCGCGCGATGCGGTCGGCGCCCGCATCCCGCCGGGATGCTATGTGCTGTTGCGGCTGCGCGACAGCGGTACCGGGATTGCCCCCGAGGTGCTGCCGAAAATCTTCGAGCCGTTTTTCAGTACCAAGGGCGAGCAAGGCACCGGCCTCGGCCTGTCCTCGGTGTTGGCCCTCATACATCGTGCCGGCGGCTATATACGGGTGGAGAGCCAGTTAGGCCAAGGCACGGAATTTGAAATCTATCTGCCGGCTGCCGAAGCTACCGGCGAATAAGCTGGCTGATCAGAAAGCTCATCCCCGGCGGCTGTGTGTAAGCTCGCAACCGAGTGGGTGAAATGCCGCAGCCGTTCCTCGCTAGCAGCCGCCATATCATGTAAAAACGTTCGTGAATCAACCGGTTTGATCCAGGACAAGCCAGATGTTGGTTTGGCGGGTGACGTGCAAAGACAGTCAGGGGCTAATTGGAAGCCTGGACTAATCAAGATGCCTGAAATCCATATGCAGTACAGGCCCATAGAAAGCTTGAATAGATGAATCCTCCCGATTCCTTTTCCGGCTCGTCTGCAAATCTTCCCCCCATCCTGCAACTGCTGCCGCTGCATGGATTGCCGGACGATTGTCCGGTGCTGAATTCCGGCTGCGATTTGTTCAACCAGCTCACGGAAGCGATGCTGATGGCGGATGCCGCGAGCCTGCGCATCCTGGCCGCCAACCCCGCCCTTCAAATCCTGACCGGATACTCCTTGCGCGAGCTGCAGCAGATGAGCCTGCAGCAACTGGTGCTGGCGCCGCCGGAAGAGATTCGCGCGCATTGCGATCAATTGCTCGAACGGCGCGTGATCGAAGCCGGGCCGGGACGGATCCGCGCCAAAGATGGCAGCGCGATCGAGATCGAGCGCAGTCTTAATCTGGTCAAGCTCGATGGTCACGCGGCGATCTGCGCCGTCTATCGGGACATCCGCCAGCGGCTGCGGCTGGAAGCGGCCTATCGCCAGTCGCAGAAACTGGAAGCCCTGGGGCGGCTGGCCGGCGGTATCGCCCACGACTGCAACAACCTGCTCACCGTTATCCTGGGCCAGTTGGAGCTCTTGTTCAAGGACCCGCTGGTGGCGCCGACGGCCCGCTCGCGGCTGCAGATGATCCGCGAAGCCGCGCTGCACTCGGCGCAGTTGACCAACCAGTTGCTGACTTTTGGCCGCAAGCAGCCGATCGAATATCAGGCGCACGACCTTCGGCCGATTGCGCAAAACTTCGCGCTCATGGCGCAAACGGTGCTGGGCCATGACGTGCAGTTCCGGTTAAAGCTCGACCCGGCCCCTTGCCGCGCCCGGGTGGATAGCTCGGAGTTCGGGCAGGTGATCATGAACTTGGTCATCAATGCCCGCGATGCCATGCCCCGCGGCGGGGAACTGGAACTGGGCGTCACCCGCCATGAATTTACCGCCCCGGTTGCGGCCCTCCATGACCAGGTGCCGCCGGGGAGCTACTGCGTGCTCCGGCTGCGCGATACCGGCGAGGGGATCGCGCCCGAGGTGCTGCCGAAGATTTTCGACCCGTTCTTTACCACCAAGGGCAATCGCGGCACTGGGCTGGGGCTTTCAACCGTCTATACCATCGTGCGGCATTGCGGCGGCGCGATCCGGGTGGAGTCCCAGCCCGGCCATGGCAGCCTGTTCGAAATTATTTTGCCCGCCCTCCCCGCGTGATCTTTCGCGGCGGCTGCACGCGTCTAGTGTTTCGCGCCGCGGTAGTTTTTCTTCACGATCGCGATCAGAATCAGCAGGAAGGCGAGCAGCCGCACCAGGTAGATCGCCGGCGTGCCTTCATTCGGCTGGGGCACGAACAGCAGCGCCAACCGGTTGCCGGCTTCGAGGAAAAAAGCCGCGGCGAAGGCGAGAAAGAAGCCATCGCGGGTGGCGCGCCAGAACTTCAGAAAAAACAAGCCCGCCACTAGCGAGGCGAAAGAGATGATGCCCAGCAGGAATGCGCTTATCATGGCGTTAATCGCTCTCCCAGATCAGGCCGATGACCAGCAGGGTCATCGCAATCGCCGCGGTGGCCAGCCGGAAAGTGTACAGGCTGTATTGCAGGAAGATAATATTGTCCAGAAATACCAGCAGGTTGGATAGCGCCAGCCCGGCAAAGCACAGGCCGCTCCAGAGCAGCAGACGGATGCGCTCGTGCTGGTAGGCGCGCAGCAACAAGACGGCGCAAGCCGCGCAAATCAAGGTGATGATGATATAGGTGGCGGCTATCATATCAATCCGGCTCCTTGGTCAGGCGGAAGGCGCGCGCAAATTTGCGGACTGGCGCCGGCGGCTTGGAGTGGATGAGGTTGGTGACGCGCACCAATTCGTGTTTGTAGGTTTCATCCACCGCCGCCAGGATGTGATCCTGCCGTTCCGAGCGGGAATTGTAGTAATACTTTACGGGATTTTCCGTCGCCGCTAGCAGCAGGTCGCGCGCCAGATCGTTAGCGATCCGCTGCGCGACCTCCGGCTTGAGATATAAGCGCTCGCTCAGCTCGCGCAGCGTCCAGTGCTGCGGCCGGCTGCGCCAGGCCAGCAACAGCGCTTCCAGGTGTGGAACGCTGTCAATGCGATGATAGATAAACTGCTCGACTTCATTCCGGGGTGTGATCGCGTCCGCCATCCTCGAAGACCGCTGCGGGCCTCTCCTGCCCGCCGGATGAAGGCCACGCCAGGGCGCGCCGGCCCTATGCCGGCCGGCCATGGCGGCCGTGAAAGTTTAATTTTTGGCCGGCAGCGGCAGCATCGCCGTGACCCGCGTGCCCGCCCCGCTGGAGGCAATCTCCAGCCGGCCGCCGAGTTGGCGCAGCCGCTCGCGCATGCCGGCGATGCCGATTCCTTTGACGGCGCCATCGCGGCCGGCCGCCGTTGTTTCGGGTAGGCCGACGCCCTGGTCGCCGATGGAAAGCAGCAGTTCGCGCTTGCCGGCGATCAACTGGATCTCGGCCGCCTTGCTGCCGGAATGGCGCATGATGTTGGTCAGGCTTTCCTGCACCACCCGGAACAGCGCCGTCTCCATTTCTTGCCCGTAGCGCGGCAATTCCTCCGGCAGGTGCATCACCACCCCGATGCCGGTGCGCTGGGTAAACCGGTTCACGTACCAGCGCAGGCTGGGCAGCAATCCGTTCTCATCGAGCAGCCGCGGATGCAGCATATAGGCGATATTGCGAATCACGTTGGCGGTGTCTTCCGCCAGCCGCAGCCCTTCATCCAGCGTTTGCGAGGCGGCCGGGTCGGTATTGCCGCGGTGGCGCAGGCTGTACAGTTTGCTGATCAGCCCGGTCAGCGTCGGGCTGGTGGAGTCGTGCAACTCGCGGGCGATCTTGCGCCGTTCCTCATCCTGGGTTTGCAGCAATCGCCCGAGCAGATCATTCAATGAATCTTCCGCCACTTTGCGGTCGGTAATATCCAGCAGCACGCCTTCCAGGTAGGTTTTCTCCCCCTCGCGGGAAAGGTGGCCGCGGTCCAGCACCCAGCGGATGCGCCCGTCGCGGTGGCGGATGCGGTATTCCAGAGCGTAGGCGCCGGGGTGGCGCGCCGCCTCGGCCAACTGCGCGGTCGCTATATGCGCGTCTTCGTTCTCCGCGATCTCCATCCAGGCGTGCGTTCCGCGCAGGAAATCGTCGGCCGCATAGCCGCATAACTGCTCGATGGACTCGCTAAAAAACAGCGCCGCCCCCTGCGGATCCGCTTCCCGCCGGTACACCGCACCGGGTAGGTTGGCGATCAGGGTGCGCAGCCGCGCCTCGCTGGCGCGGGTCTCCTCGCTCTTGCGGTAAAGCTCGAGGAAAATGCGCGCCTTCGCCTTCAGCACGTCCGGCATGAACGGCTTGAAGATATAATCCACCGCTCCGACCGCATAACCGCGCGCAATTTCCGCCGGCCGCGCGTCCGCGGCGGTGATGAAAATGATCGGAGTGTGGCGCGAGCGCTGCCGCTTGCGAATCAGCTCCGCCGTCTCATAGCCGTCCATCTCCGGCATGCGTACGTCGAGCAGGATGACGGCGAAGTCGCGGTCGAACAGCAGCCGCAGGCATTCCTGGCCCGATCTCGCCCGCACCAGTTCCTGGCCCAGCTCGCGCAAGATGGCCTCGAGCGCGATCAGATTGCCTTCATTGTCGTCCACCAGCAGAATACCGCCCAGGCTGCGCGGCGCCGGGGCCGGCGCCGCCGAGGCAGCCCGCCGCGTCCGGCCGTTGCCGCGCTCGAGCGGCGGCGCCGCTTCGCGCTTCACGGCGGCGTGCGGCGCCTCGATTTCAGGGCTGGGGGCTTGCGCGGGTTTTGGCATAGTGGTGCTCTCCTGCCGGGATTAGGCGCGCCCGGCTGCGGCGGTATCGCCGCTGGCTTCGTCTTCGCTGCGCGCCGCGCCGAAACGCGGCCAGGTGTACAGCCAGACCCGCAGCAGCGACAGCAACCGCTCCGTATCCACCGGCTTGGGAATATAATCCGACGCTCCGGCCGCCAGGCAGCGTTCGCGGTCGCCATGCATCGCCTTCGCCGTCAGGGCGATGATCGGCAGCGCCGCCAGCGCCGGCTGCTGCCGGATTTGTCGCATCGCCTGGTAGCCGTCCATTTCCGGCATCATGATGTCCATCAGTACCAGGTCAATGTTGGGATTGGCGTCCAGCACTTCCAGCCCGGCTTTGCCGTTCTGGGCATAGATGACATTCATTCGATGCTGTTCCAGGATGCTCGAAAGCGCATAAATATTGCGCATGTCGTCGTCCACGATCAGCACCGTTTTGCCTTCCAGCGCCGGGTCCTTGGCTTCCAGTTGGGCCAGCATTTGCCGCCCCGTTTCGCTCAGCGCCGCCGCCGGCCGGTGCAGGAAGAGCGAAACCTCTTTTAACAGCCGCTCCGGCGAGCCGGCGTCTTTGACCACGATCGCGCTGGTCAATGCTTCCAGCTCGCGCATTTCCTCTTCGCTCAACGTGGCCCCGGTGTGCACGACGATGGGCAAATGCAGCAGCCCGATCTCGCGCTGGATTTTTTCCGTCAGCTCCCGCCCGCTCATGTCGGGCAGCAACAGATCGAGCACCAGGCAGTCGAAGGGCTGGGATTTCAGCAGCGCCAGCGCTTCGGCCGCGGTGCCGGCGCAGCGGATTTCGGTGTCTTCGCCGCCCAGCAGCAGCTCCAGCGCAGCGCGCTCGGTGGCGGAATCCTCCACCAGCAGCAGCGATTTCTTCCGCCGCTCCAGCAGGGCTTGCAGCTTGCGCAACCCCTGGCTGAGCTGCTCGCGCTCGGCCGGCTTGCGGATAAAGCAAAAGGCGCCGGTGCGGTAGGCCCGCGCCGGCTCGTCGCCGCCGGAGAGCACCTGCACCGGAATGTGGCGCAGTTCCAGGTTGTGCTTGAAATAATCCAGCAGCGCCCAGCCTTCCATGTCCGGCAGCCGCAGGTCGAGCGAGATGGCATGCGGCCGGTAGCGCCGGGCCAGCGCGATCCCCGCTTCGCCGGTCGAGGCGACCAGCGTCTGGAACCCATATTCCCGCGCCAACTCCTGCAGCAGCCCGCCGAAGATCAAATCGTCTTCCACCACCAGCAGCACCCGGTCGCCTGGCTTGATATGGTCGCGATCGTCTTGCACGTCGCCCGGCAGCAGCGCCAGCAGCTTGTCCTGCTCCAGCTCCGGCGCGCTCTCCGCCCGTGCCGGGCTTTCCAGCGCCTCCTTCACCCCCAAACTGCGCCGCACCGGCACGAAATGCTCCGGCAAATATAAGGTGAAGGTGCTGCCTGCTCCCAGCGCGCTTTCCAGCTTGATTTCCCCGCCCAGCAGCTTGGCCACCTCGCGCGAGATCGAAAGCCCCAGCCCGGTGCCGCCGAATTTGCGGCTGGTCGAGCTGTCGGCCTGCTGGAAGGGCTCGAAGATGACCTGCGATTTTTCCGGCGAGATCCCGATCCCGGTATCCTTGACCGCGAAACTGATTACCCGCTCGCTGCGGCTCAGGATCTCGTGCTCCTTCGACCAGCCCCGCGCCGCCAGGCCGATTTTCAACTGCACTTTGCCTTCTTGCGTGAACTTGAACGCATTCGAAAGCAGATTGCGCAGAATCTGCTGGATTCGCTTGGAGTCGGTTTCGAAGCTGGGCGGCAGCCCGGCGCCTACTTCCACTTCGAAATCCAGCTTCTTCGACTGCGCCACCGGGCGGAAGGCGGCTTCCACCTCGTCGCGAATGTCGTGGAAGCGCACCTGCCCGGCATCCACTGACATCGTGCCCGATTCGATCTTGGAGAGATCGAGAATGTCGTTGATCAGCGATAGTAGGTCGCTGCCTGCCATATGGATGGTGCGCGCGTGTTCCACCTGCTTCGGCGTCAGGTTGCCCTCGGTGTTCTGGTAGAGCATCTTCGAGAGGATCAGCAGGCTGTTCAGCGGCGTGCGCAGCTCGTGCGACATGTTGGCCAAAAAGTCGCTCTTGTACTTCGAGGTCAACTGCAGTTGCTCCGCCTTCTCGTTCAATTCGGCGTTCTTTTGCTGTAATTCGGCCGTGAGCGCTTGCGAGCGCTTCAGCAGATCTTCGGTGCGCATCGTCGCCGCAATCGTGTTCAGCACGATGCCGAACAGCTCCGTCAACTGGTCGAAGAACAACTGGTGCACGTCGCTGAACCCATGCAGCGAGCCCAGCGTGATCACCGCTTTGACCTGCTTTTCGAACAGCACCGGCATCACCACCACATTGGCCGGCTTGGCCTCCCCTAGGCCGGTGTGGATGTTCCAGGCGTCGCCGGGAACATTTTCCGCCAGCAGCTTTTTGCGGTCCTGCGCCGCCTGGCCGATCATGGTTTCGCCCAGGCGGATGCGCGGCGGCAGCTCCCGCGTGCCGGCATAGGCGGTCACCAGCTCCAGCGGCTCTTCCGGATTTTCGTCGTTATAGGTGTAAAACACCCCTTGCTGCGCGCCGACCAGGTCGGCCAGTTCGGAAAGAATCTGGTTGGCCACCGCCTGCAGCTCGCGCTGGCCCTGCAGCATGCGGCTGAACTTGGCCAGGTTGGTCTTCAACCAGTCCTGCTCCGCGTTCTTGCGCGTGGTGTCGCGCAGGTTGCGAATCATCTCGTTGATGTTGTCTTTCAGCACCTCGACTTCCCCGCGCGCGACCACCGCGATCGAGCGGGTCAGGTCGCCGGCCGTCACTGCGGTGGCGACGTCCTTGATGGCGCGCACCTGCGTGGTCAGGTTGGCGGCGAGCTGGTTGACGTTGTCGGTCAAATCCTTCCAAGTGCCGGCCACGTCTTTCACCTGCGCCTGGCCGCCCAGCTTGCCCTCGGTGCCGACTTCGCGCGCCACTCGCGTCACTTCGCCGGCGAAGGCGTTGAGCTGGTCCACCATGGTGTTGATCGTCTGCTTCAATTGCAGCAGCTCGCCTTTCACCTCCACCGTGATTTTCTTGGAGAGATCGCCGCGCGCCACCGCGGTGGTCACCTCGGCGATGTTGCGCACCTGGTTGGTCAGGTTCGAGGACATGAAATTGACGTTCTCGGTCAGGTCCTTCCAGACGCCGCCCACCCCGCGCACCCGCGCCTGGCCGCCCAGCTTACCTTCGGTGCCGACTTCGCGCGCCACCCGCGTCACCTCGCCGGCGAAGGCGTTGAGCTGGTCCACCATGGTGTTGATCGTGTCTTTCAACTGCAGCAGCTCGCCTTTGACGCGCACCGTGATCTTGCGCGACAGGTCGCCGCGCGCCACCGCGGTGGTCACCTCGGCGATGTTGCGCACCTGGTTGGTCAGGTTCGAGGCCATCGAGTTGACGTTGTCGGTCAGGTCTTTCCACACCCCGGCCACGCCCTTGACCTCCGCCTGCCCGCCCAGCTTGCCCTCGGTGCCGACCTCGCGCGCC
>JAJYIU010000043.1 GCA_021789895.1 Acidobacteriota bacterium
TCTCGGCGCGCGCGACCGCGGCGGGATCGGCCAGATCGGCGGGCAGCGCCAGCGCCCGTTCCGGCGCCTGCGCCGCCAGCGCCGCCAGCGGCGCCGCGCGGCGGGCCAGCAGCGCCACCTCCCAGCCGGCGGCGAGCAAGGCTTGCGCCACGGCCCGTCCGATGCCCGACGAGGCGCCGGCGATGACGGCGGTTTCGGCCATACAGGGATTGTAGCGATAAGCGCCGCCGGCGCGGGCAGGAGCGGAATGGATATAGCCGCCATGAGCGCGCACTGCAGGCTAAGATTCGACCGGACATGCCTTTTCAGGCATCCTTCCACTCTGCTTTTTTCTTCTCACCCCAGATGGGCAGAGCAGCGGGCGCCTCGCGGGAAAACCGCCGCCGGACGCCGCATCCGGGCGTGCTGGCCATGGCGGTGGCGGCTGCCATCGCGCTCTGGATCCTGTTTGTCGCCTCCTCGCTCAATGCGGATGAAATGTATGTGGGCGCAGGATGCGTGGCGCTCACGCTGCTATTCAGCGTACATATAGGGCGCAGCATGCAGCTTGAGGCGGTCCTGCGTCCGGCCGACCTGGCGCAGGCCTGGCGCCTACCCGGGTATATCCTCATCGACATCAGCGTAATCACCTGCGTCCTGATCAAAGATCTGCTGCATATCGAATCTGCCGGCAATCTGTTCCGCGCTTGCGCTTTCGATTCCAGCACGCGCGATCCAATCCGGGTGGCGCGCACCATCCTGGCCGTGGCTTACACCACCACCGCGCCCAACTTCCTCGTCGTGGGCATTGATCAGGCGCATTCGTGCATGCTTTTTCACCAGATTTCGGCCAGCCCCGTACCCATCATGGCGAAACGGCTGGGGGCCCGGGCATGAGCGCGATGCCGAGCCAGGACTGGTTCTGGGCGGGGGCGGGGATTACGGCTGCGCTCGCGCCCTGCGCCCTGATGTGCTTGCGCGGAGGCCCGGAGCGGCGCCTGGTCGGAATCGAGATGGCCGGCATGCTGATCACGATAGCGATGATACTTTTCACCATGGCCGCCCGGCGGACGGTCTTCATGGATCTGCCGCTGACGCTTGCCATCATGAGTTTCGGCGGCGGCCTGGTTTACGCCCGCTTTCTCGAAAAACACCTATGAGCCTGCACGCGATCATTCTCGATGGGCTGCTCGGAATCGCAGTTCTCGCCTGCTGGACCGGCGTGGTGGGCATGCTGCGCATGCGGCATGCCACGCAGGCGCTGCATTATTTGAGTTTTCCCGCCAGCCTCGGCATCGGCGCGGTCACGGCCGCGGTTTTTCTCGAAAACGGGTTTGGCGCGGCAGGGCTCAAAACTTTATTGATCGGGCTGGTGCTGCTGGCCATCAACTCCGTGGTCACGCACGCCAGCGCGCGCGCGATTCGCACGCGCCAGCTCGGCCATTGGGAACCGCTCGCCGGGGATGCGGTCGAATGGCTGACGCCGCCCCCGCCGCCGGAGCAGCAACCATGATGTACGTCGGCGCCGCCATCCTGATTCTCGCCGGCATCAGCGGCTTTGCCGTAGTCCACACGCGCGATGTCACCTGCCAGGTGCTGGCGCTGGGATTTTATGGGCTGGTCACCGCGCTCATGTTCTTCTATTTCCAGGCGCCGGATGTTGCCCTCTCGCAAATTACCGTGGGCGCCGTCGCCTTGCCGTTGATGATCATGCTCGCCATTTCGCGGATCCGTTTCCGCGAATCGCGGCTGGCCGAGCGCCAGAAAAACGCCCGGCCGCCGCAGCCCGGCGGTGAACGTGAGTGACCGCATTCGCCGGCTGGTTTTTCTGCTCTCCGGCGCTCTTTTCTTTGTGCTGTATTGCTATGCCGCCGCGAGCCTTCCCCCCTGGGGCCATTACCGCGGGCCGTACGGCAACGTCATCGCCCGGGTCGCCGTCATTGAACGCCATGCCACCGACGTGGTCAATGCCATCAACTATGACTATCGCGGTTTCGACACCCTGGGAGAAGAGTTCATCCTGTTCACCGCCGTGCTCGGGGTGATGCTCCTGCTGCGGCGCGAGGAGGGCCCCCCAGGCCCGCGCGGCGGCGGCGGGAAGATTCCCGACGCGAAGGTGCTGAGCACAACCATTCAGATCTTCACGCTGCCGGCGGCCTTCCTGACCACGCTTTTCGGCTTTTACATCGGCCTGCATGGACAACTCAGCCCGGGCGGCGGCTTTCAAGCCGGCGTCATTCTGTCCACGGCCGTGCTGCTGGTGTACATTGCGCAAAATACCGAGGCATTCCAGCGCATCACGTCGCACACGGTGGTGGAGGTACTGGAAGCGGCGGGCGCGGGCGGCTATGCCATCGTCGGCCTGCTGGCGCTCGCGGGCGGACTTCCTTTCCTGACCAACTTCCTGCCCCTGGGGCCAACCGGCAACGTGTTTTCCGCCGGCACGATCGCGCTCATCAGCGCCATCGTCGGCGTCGAAGTGACGGCGGCGTTTCTGCTGGTCACGTACACGTATCTACAGGAGATCATGCGCGGCAGCATCCCGAACGGCTGAGACGGCGGCGCGAGCGCGCGCCGGAGGCCCTATGCCCTTGCATCTTTCCCTGCTTCCCTATTGGGTGGCCGCCTGGCTGTTCTTCTGGGGCCTGTACGGGATCGTCACCAGCCGCCATCTGGTGCATTGCGTGGTTTGCCTGGCGGTGCTGCAGACGAGCACCTATATGCTTCTGCTCGGCATTGGTTACCGGCGGGGCGGCACGGCGCCGGTCTTCGCCGATATTCCGCCGGGAAGGCTGACGGTGGATCCGGTCGTGCAGGCGCTGATGCTGACCGATGTCGTCGTCGAAGCGGTGGTCGTGGCGCTGCTGCTCGCCATAGTAGTGAAGGCGCACGAAAAATCCGGCTGCGTGGATCCGCACGATTTGCGCACATTGCGGGGATAGCGCCCGATGCCACTTTCGGCTCAGCTCGCGAACGACCTGCCGCCGCTGCCGCTCGCGCTGCCGCTTCTCAGCGCGGCCGTGCTCGCCGGCTTCCGGAAGCGTTTATCGCGGGCGGCGGCCGACTCAATCGCCATTGCCGCGGCCGCCGCCAATACCGTGATCTGCTGGCTGCTGCTGGCCGGGGCGCACGGGCAGACGATCGTTTACTGGTTCGGCAACTGGTTTCCGCGCGGGACCATCGTTCTCGGCATCCCGTTCGTGATAGACATGACAGCAGCGGCGCTGGCGGGCTTATGCTCGCTGCTGGCCTTTCTCGCGCTGCTGTTTTCCTGGCGCTCCTCCGACGCCGGCTCCAACCACTTCCAGCCGCTGATGCTGATTTTCCTGGCGGGCATGTGCGGATTTTGCCTCAGCGGCGATCTCTTCAACCTGTTCGTCATGTTCGAGCTGATGAGCACGGCGGCCTTCGCGCTCACCGGCCTGAAGACGCGGGAGCCCGCGCCGCTGCAAGGCGCCTTCAACTTCGCCGTCACCAATACGATCGCCGCGTTCCTGGTGCTGACCGGCATCGCCCTGCTGTATTCCATTACCGGCGCGCTGAATATGGCGCAAATCGGGCTGCTGCTCCAGCACCGGCACGATGCGGTGGTGCTGTTTGCCTGCGCCCTCATCACCTGCGGTTTTTTCACCAAAGCGGCGGTCGTGCCCTTCCACTTCTGGCTGGCCGACGCCCACGCGGTCTCGCCCACGCCGGTCTGCGTGCTCTTTTCCAGCGTCATGGTCGAGCTGGGCCTGTACGCCGTGCTGCGGATTTACGCCGTCATCTTCGTGCCCGCGCTGGGCGCCAAAGCCGCCGTGCTGCGCATGATTCTGCTCGCGTTCGGCGCGGCCACGGCGATTCTGGGCGCGTTCATGTGTTACGCCGAGCACCATATCAAGCGCCTGCTGGCCTTCTCCACGATCTCGCATGCCGGGCTCATGCTGGTCGCGATGGCGCTGGGAGGGCCGCTCGCGACGGCGGCCTTCCTGGCGTACCTCGCCGGCCATGCCTTCGTGAAAGCGGACCTGTTCTTCGTTTCCGGCATCCTGCTGCACCGCCATCGGACGGCCAGCGAGCCCGCGCTCTTCGGCCAGGCGAAAGATCAGCCGCTTGCCGCCGCGCTGTGGTTTCTCGGCGGCCTCGGGCTGGCCGCGGCGCCGGGATTTGCCACCATCTTCGGCGAGGCCCTGTCCGAGCCGGCCGCCCGGCCGCTGCATCTTGCCTGGATCAGCGCGGTGTTCCTGCTGAGCGGGCTGATTACTTCCGGCGCGGTCTTTCGCACCGGCTTGCATACCTTCCTGGGCTGGGGCGGCCAGCCCATCAGCGATCGCTCCGCGGAAGTGGATGAACTGCCGGACAGCAGCAGCGAGGATCAACGCCTGTCCTGGCGCCTGTTCACTCCGCCGGCCATTTGCCTGGGAGCGGCGGTGGCGCTGGCGTTGATTCCCGCATTTATACGGCAGGCACTGGCGGCCGCCAACTATCTCTGGAACCAGCCGGGTTATCTGCACGCCGTCTATTTCCGGCAGAGACTGCCGCTGGCCGCGCCGGCGGCGCGGCTCGACCTCGCCGCGGCCGGCGTGCATGGGCTCATCGCCGCCGGCGGCGGAATGCTGCTCGCCATGAACTCGGTTTTCCGGCGGCGGCTGCGCCGGCATTTACGCATCGGGGCGTGGCTGGAAGGCCCGCTGACCGCGCTGCGCCTGCTCCAATCCGGACACATCGGCGATTACGTCGCCTGGATGACGCTCGGCGTCTCCATTCTCAGCGCGGCGTTTTTCTTGCTGCTGCACTGATGTGCGGACGGTTAAACCGCCGCCGGCTGTTGCTCAAGCGCGGCGCGATGCCGCAGCCAGGCGAGGGCACCGAAGAATACCGCGGCGAAGACCAAATCGCCGCTGGCGGCCTGGCGGTAAAACGGCAGGCCGGCGACGTAGCAGGCTTCCAGGCCGGCCAGCGTATGCGAATACCAGCCGGTCAACCATACGCCGAAGTTGCTGATCAGAAAGAAGCTCAACGAGCCGGCGACGGTGGTGAAGCCGATGCGCCAGGCGCGCTCGCGTCCATGCAGGCTCCAGCCCAGGCCGAGCATGGCGATCCATCCCAGCCAGACGAAATATTGCTCTGCGCTGTAGGGGTAGTGGTAAACGAAACGAGTCAGGATGAAGTCGCTGGCGATGATGGCGGCGAGCGGAAACCAGAAACGCCGGGCCGGCAGGCAGGCTCCGGCCAGCAAAAGCATCGCCCCGACCGGGGTGAAGTTGGCGGTATGGGGCAGAAAACGGACCAGGATGGCCAGCACGATGATCACATAGGGAAAGCTCGCAACTACCAGGCTGCGGTTCAAAATGGGCTTGGGGCTGGATTCCGGGTTCAAGGCCATGGCTCTATTCTCCCTTGGACTGGCGCGCCGGGGCCAGAAAAGCGCCGGCGGCGTGTGCTGAACTGAGCGGGATAAACGACCGTAGGTGCCGCAGCCAATTTAGCAATTTTCCACCCGCCGGAGCAAGCCCGCATCCCGCCTGGCGCGAAAGTTCCAAGTTGGGGTGGGCTGAAAGGCGGGGGGGGTGAAATGAGCTCAGGTTGCACTCGGCATGTGCCGGGGAAAGGCCTTAGTTGCAGCCTTTTTTGCATGCCACCGGCAAGTTTTCCCAGCCCGGCCGGTAATTTCAACGCGCTCGCGGCGGCTATGTTGCTGTTAACAATGAGTTTTTTCGGCATTTTCCGATTTGGCCTCTGAAGTGTATAGCAATAGGGCGGAGTGCGATCCACTCCAACGCGGAGCCAACGCCGCACAAGTCATCGAGGGGGAGTTATGGTTCAACGCAGGTCATTTTGGGTCAGCCTGCCGGCAGCGGTCATGATGATGGCCGCGCTGGCATGGGCGCAGTCCAACAGTACGAGCACCAATCCGCAATCGTCATCGCCGGCGGCGACGAATCAGAGCGCGAGCACGCCGGCGAGTTCTACATCCACTACAACTTCTTCATCCTCAGCCAGCCAGGCTGCGGCGGTCAGCCAGCCGCTGCCCAACCCGCCACGGCAGGGTTTCTGGGGCCGAATCTGGCCGTTTGCGCGCAAGAAGTACGTACAGACGCAACTGAAGCCGATTCGCGACCGGGTGGGCGAGCTGGATGAACTGACCAGCAGCAATGCGCAAGATATCAGCAGCATGGACCGCCGCCTGACGGCAGGCGTGAATTCGGCGCAGGATCAGGCCAACCAGGCCGGCACCCAGGCGCACCAGGCGCAGCAGCAGGTGGCACAGGTCGCCAACCAGGCCACGCAACTGGATCAGCAGGTCACGACCGTGAACCGCAATTTGCAGCAAGCCGACCAGTACCAGGTGGCGCAGACGGCAGTGCTGCGTTTCCGCCCCGGAGTGGCGCGACTGAGCTCGCAGACGCGCGGCACGCTCGATCAGTTCCTGCAGGGGCTGTCGCAGCAGCAGCACTACGTGGTGGAAGTCGAGGCGTATGCGCCCGGACGCGGCCTGTATGCGATGCGCAACAGCCGCCGCCTGGCCGACACCGTGGTGCGGTACCTGGTGCTGAACCAGAACATTCCGCTCTACCGCATTTACACCATGGGTCTGGGCAGCGCGCCGGCGCGCGCCAGCGCCCGCGCCACCCGCTATAGCCGCCGCCGCACCCGCGGCGGGCGGGTGGAGATCCGCATCATGCACCGTGAGATGGCCAGCGCGTCCGCGGCCGCGACCCCGGCTTCCCAGTCCGGAGAGCAGCCGAAGGGCCGTTAATCACTGCCAACACGACAAGCGATTCCCGGCGCCGCGGCGCTTGTGCCCGGCGCCGGTTTTTATTTATTCCGGGCGGGTGCGGCTGCCGGGCTAAGGCTCGCCGCCGAGAATCAGCATGCAGTCGCCATAGCTGAAAAAACGGTAGCCGGCGGCGACGGCGTGCTGGTAAGCGGCGAGCGCGTGCTCCCGTCCGGCAAACGCGCAGACCAGCAACAGCAGGGAAGAACGCGGCAGATGGAAATTGGTCAGCATGCCGTCAATCACCTGAAAGGGATCGCCCGGCATGAGAAACAGCTCCGTTTCCGCCGTTTCGGGGCAAACCTTGCCGGCATGGCGCCGGGCGGAGCTTTCCAGCGCGCGCACGACGGTGGTGCCGACCGCGAGAATCCGGCGGCGCCCGGCGCGGGCGCGGCGCAACGCCGCGGCAGTATCTTCCGGAATCCGATAGCGCTCGCAGTGCAGGCGTCCGGTGTCGAGCTGGCCGGCCGTGAGCGGTTGGAAGGTGCCCAGGCCGACCTCCAGGCTGAGGAACCTGCACTCGATGCCGCGGGAGGCTAGTTGCGACAGCAGTTCCGGGGTGAAATGCAGTCCGGCGGTGGGCGCCGCCGCCGAACCCGGAAGGCGCGCAAACACAGTTTGGTAGCGCTCGCGGTCGTTCGGCTCCGCCGGCCGGGCGATGTAGGGTGGGAGGGGAACGGAGCCCAGGCGCTCCAGGAGGGCGTCAAAGTCGCCCTGCCAGTCGAAGCGCAGGCGGCGCAAGCCGCGCTCGCCGCGCGCGGTAATTTCGGCTTCGAGCAGCGGCGGCTCGCCGGCCGGCGCATCGGGAGCAGCAAAGCGCAGGCGTTCGCCCAGGCCGAGCTTGCGTCCCGGGCGCGCCAGCGCTTCCCAGTTGCGCTCGTCCAAGCGGCGCAGCAGCAGCACCTCGACCCATCCCTGCAGAAAATTGCGCGCCGCCGGATTGCGGCGGCTGGGCTGCGGGCCGGCGCGCAAGCCGGCGCGGCGACCGAAGAGGCGGGCGGGGAAAACGCGGCTGTCGTTGAAGACCAGCACGTCGCCGGCGCGCAAAAGGGCGGGCAGATCGCGGACGCAGGCGTCGCGAAAGGCGCCGTTCTGGCGGTTCAGGCGCAGCATCCGCCCGGCATCGCGCCCGGCGGGCGGGTGCTGCGCGATTTGGGCCGCGGGCAGCGCGTAATCGTAGTCTTCCAGGCGAAAATCCGGCGGCGCGGGCATGCCTAAATTATGCAGGCGCCGGCGGCCGGATGGCGGCCGGCGCGGGCGCGAAAGCGACCGGCGCTGGTAAACGGGCGCGGGAAACTGCTAGCCTGAATATCCATGCCGGCGGCCGCGACCTCATCCGAAGCCGAACTCCGCGCCATCATCGTGCGGATTGGCGGGCTGCTGCACAGCAAGGGTTTCGTGGCCGCCAGCGACGGCAATATCTCGACCCGCCTGCCCGGCGGGCGGATTCTGGCCACGCCGACCTCGATGAGCAAGGGGATGCTGGCAGCCGGCGACCTGGTGATTACCGACAGCGAGGGCCGCAAGCTCGAAGGCGGGCGCAACGCTTCCAGCGAGCTGGCCATGCATCTGCTGATCTACCGCCTGCGGCCGGAGATTCAAGCGGTGGTGCATGCCCACCCGCCCACCGCCACCGGCTATGCCGCCGCCGGCCTGCCGCTCAACCAGGCGCTGGTTTCCGAGGTCGTGCTGGCGCTCGGCTGCATTCCGCTGGCCGCCTACGGCACGCCCGGCACCCCGGAATTATCCGACGCCCTGCGCCCGCTGGTGCCCGCCTACGACGCCATCCTGATGGCGAATCACGGCGTGGTGACCTACGCCGAAGACCTCTGGGCCGCTTATTTCAAGATGGAGACCGTCGAGCACTTCGCGCGCATTTCGCTGGTCGCGCACCTGCTTGGCCGCCAGGTGCTGCTGGGCAACGAAGACGTGCAAAAACTGATGCGCGCCCGCGCCGCCTACGAAGGCATCTCCACCGCGGCCAGCGTCGCGCCCGATTGCCCGGTGACGCGGGAAAGCGCCGGCGCCGCCTGCGGGCTGCCGCCGCCGGCGCCGCATCCGGGCGCGCCCGAGGACGCGATTGCGGTGACGCGGGAGGAGTTGGAACGGCTGCTTGAAGCCGCCGCTGCCGGGCGCGGAGCCAAGCGGCGCTGGTAAAGTTATGGACGGCGGCGCCTTTGCGGTACACTGTGGGCCGGGCGGATAGTCCGGACGACAACCGCCGGGCGGAAATGGATTGGAACGGGCGGCGCGGCCGCCGCCCGCGGCTGGGTTGCAAGGAGAAAAGAATGCCGGAAGTTCTTGGTGAAGCGCTGGGAATGGTCGAGACGCGCGGCCTGGTGGGCATGATCGAAGCTGCCGACGCGATGGTGAAGGCCGCCAAAGTCACGCTGGTGGGCTGGGAGAAAATCGGTTCGGGCTATGTCACGGCGCTGGTGCGCGGCGATGTCGCCGCGGTCAAGGCGGCCACCGATGCCGGCGCCGCCGCCGCCCGTCGGGTGGGCGAGTTGATCTCGGTGCATGTCATCCCCCGTCCCCATCCGAGCCTGGAAGACGTGCTGCCGATCGGCAAATCCGCCGTCGCCGCCAAAGGCGGTTCGATCGGCTGAAGCCGGCGCGGGAGTCGGCTGAGCCAGCCGCTTCCCGCCTTCGCTGGATCTGCCTTATGCTGCTGGCGCGCGTCATCGGCACCGTGGTTGCCACCCGCAAAGATCCCCGCCTGGAGGGGAAAAAGCTGCTGGTCGTGCGCCTGGTCAATCCCCAGGGGCAGGAAGAATCCGGCTATCTGATCGCGGTGGATACGGTGGGCGCGGGCTTTCGCGAAACCGTGCTGATCGTGCAGGGCAGCTCCGCCCGCATGGCCGACGAACTGAAAGACCGCCCGGTGGATG
Source organism: Acidobacteriota bacterium (assembly GCA_021789895.1). Taxonomy (GTDB): domain Bacteria; phylum Acidobacteriota; class Terriglobia; order Terriglobales; family SCQP01; genus JAKASR01. Next base: position 9,628 of record JAJYIU010000043.1, read on the forward strand.
CCGCCATCGTCGGCATTGTGGACACCGTGCAAGTGGATCCGCCGGAGGGGCGCGGCCGCGCTTCCTGACGCTATGCGCATCGCCCGCGTGATCGGCAATGTGGTTGCGACCGTCAAGGACCCGGCCCTGACCGGGCAAAAGCTGCTGCTGATCGAGCCGCTGGCATCCGGCGCGGCGCGCCCGCAGCCGCTGGTGGCGCTCGATGCCACCGGCGCCGGCGTGGGCGAGTGGGTGTATTACTGCCGCGGCCGCGAGGCCAGCTTCGCTTTTCTTCCCGCCGAAGTGCCTACCGGGGTCGCGATTGTCGGCATTCTCGATCCCGCGTCCAACCGCCGGCTGGCGGAAAAATTTGCGAGGCGGCCATGATTCTGGCCAAGGTCGTCGGCGAATGCGTTGCGACCCGCAAGCATGCCAGCCATGAAGGCCGCAAGCTGCTGCTGGTGCAGCCGCTTGATTTGAACGGCCAGGAACACGATCAGCCGCTGCTGGCGCTCGATGCGGTGGATGCCGGCGAGGGCGACACCGTGGTGGTGGTGCAGGAGGGCTTTTCCGCCATGACCGCGGTCGAGCGCCCCAATGCGCCGATTGACGCCGCCGTGGTCGGCGTGCTCGATCACCTTACCTTGAACGGTTGAAAGAGACCTGCCCGATATCAATCTCTATTCAAAAGGCCGGCTTACAGCGGCCAAGGCATTTCGGCCCGGCCGCCATAAGCCGTGCGAAGGGATTCGCGGGCTGAGCGGCAGAAAAGCAGCCGCAGCCCGCGGTGCAATGCAACTGCCGGCCTAAACCGCGGCGGCGTTCTTCACCGGAGTCTTCTGGATATCGATGCCGCCCTTGAAGAAGGCGCCATCTTCGATGCTGATGCGCGCGGCGGTGACATCGCCGGTGAGCGCGCCCTGAGCGCGAATCTCGACCCGGTCCACCGCGGTGACATTGCCGCTCAGCTTGCCCAGGATGATGACTTCGCGCGCGGTGACATCGGCCTGCACCTGCCCGTTCATCCCCACCGTGAGCGAGCTTTTCGACAAGTCAATGTTGCCTTCCACCTTGCCATCCACGTATAGGTCTTCCGAGCCTTGGATCGTGCCTTTCACAAAAATCGATTTGCCAATATGCGTCGGCCGCTCGGCCGAGCGGGGACCGGGGGCGGGCACGGCGGGCGCCGGAGCCGGCGCGGCCGGCACGTTCGCAGCCGGCTTGGGAGCGGGCGCCGGAATTTCTTTTTCTTTCCACATGGGATGCAATCACCTCGATTATCAGAGTAGGTAGGTACCCGCGTTATGCGGCGCGGGAGACGAAGTGCAGCTATTGTACGTTTTCCGCATCCCGGCCCACAAGCAAAAAGCTGGCCGGCTAAGGTTTTATACTGAGCGGGTTTAGGGCATAATGGCCGGCACTTCCAACGAGCGCGGGTGGGTTGCGTGGCTGGCGCGGAGGCACGCGCCGCCGCCAGGCGGGCTCGGCATTGGCGACGATGCGGCGCTGCTGCCGCTCGCGCCCGGCCTGCAACTGGCAGCCACCACGGATTGGTTTTTGGAGGATTTGCATTTCCGGCGCCGCGAGCGGCCGGAGGACTGCGGCTACCGGCTGGCCACGCGCGCCTTGAGCGACCTGGCGGCGATGGGGGCGGAGCCGTTGGCGCTGCTGCTCTCGGCCGCCTGGCCGGCGGGGCTGGCGGCAAGCTGGCGCCGCCGCCTGCATGCCGGCCTGGAAGCGGCGGCGCGCGACTCCGGCGCCGCGCTGGCCGGTGGCGATCTTTCGCGCGCTGCGCGAATCGCCTTCGACATCGTGGGCTTGGGGCGCGTCCGCGCCGGCCGCGCGCTGTTGCGCTCGGGAGCGCGCCCGGGCGACAGCCTTTGGGTCAGCGGCTGGCTGGGATATGCCGCCTGGGGACGCCGCCTGGGGGCTCGCGCCCAGCCCAGCGATCGCGAACAGCGCCGCGCACTGGCGCGCTGGCGCCGGCCCCGCGCCCGCTGGGAACTGGGACGGCGGCTGGCGCAGCCCGGCCGCGCCTCCGCCTGCATGGATGTCAGCGATGGCTTGAGCCTCGATCTACACCGCCTCTGCCGCGCCAGCCAGGTGGGCGCGATGGTATTTGCCGGGCGACTGCCCGCGCCGCCGCCCGCCGGACGAAGCTCGCGCGCCCGGTCTGCCGCCGCCCGCCGCGCCCTCGATTTCGCCTTGTACGGCGGCGAAGATTACGAGCTGTTGTTTACCGCTCCCGCCACCGCGCGCGCGCGCCTGCGCCGGCTCGCTTCCCCCACGTTGCCGCTCACGGAAATCGGCGTCATCACCCGATCGCGCGGCCTCTGGCTTGAGCTCGACGGGGGCCGCGAGCGATTGCCGGAGCGGGGCTGGGATGCTTTCGACGCCCACGGCGGGAATCGCCGCGGCGGGCGCGCCACGCCCTAATGCAGCGATAATTGGGATATGGCGCTGGTCGAACTGGAGCGCGTCAGCAAAAGCTATCGCATGGGCGCGGTCGAGGTGCCCGCTTTGCGCGAGGTATCGCTGGCCATCGCCGCCGGCGAGTTTGTCGCCATTATCGGCGCTTCCGGCAGCGGCAAGAGCACGCTGCTGCACGTCATTGGCGGATTGACGCCGCCCAGTGCGGGCGCGATTCGCATTGACGGCCATGATTACGGCCGGCTTTCCGACGCCGGGCGCACCGACCTGCGCCGGCGCGCCATCGGCTTCGTCTTTCAGCGCTTCAACCTGCTGCCCACGCTTACCGCGCGCGACAATATCGAGCTCGCCCGCTCGCTTTCCGGCGGCGAGCCGGCGCTCAACGGCGAGCCCCGCGAAGCCCGCGCCGACGGTTACGGATGGAACCTGGTAGAGCGGCTGGGGTTGACGGCGCGCCTCGGCCATCGCCCCGCCGAGCTTTCCGGCGGCGAACAGCAGCGGGTTGCCATCGCGCGCGCGCTGATCAACCGCCCCCGCATCCTGCTGGCCGACGAGCCCACCGGCAATCTCGACTCGGTCAACTCCGAAGCCGTCTTGCGCATTTTCAGCGAGTTGAATCGCGAGCTCGGCCAGACGCTGCTGATGATCACGCACAATCCGGAAGCCGCGGCGCGCGCCTCGCGCATTCTGCACATCCGCGACGGCCTGTTGCAGCCGGCGTGATCTGCCGGCGGCGGCCCCGGCCGGTGCCCGCAAGTTTCGCCCGCGCTGCGGCTTTGGGCAAAGCCGGCCGGGCGGGCGCGCGGCGGATTCAAACGCCGGAAAAGGCGGAAAAGCCGCCATCCACCGGCAGCACGATGCCGGTGACGAACGCCGCCGAAGGCGACAGCAGCCACAGCACCGCGCCGAGCAGATCTTCGGGATTGCCAAACCGTCCCATGGGCGTGTGTTCGATGATGCTCTTGCCGCGCGCCGTCAAAGCGCCGTCTTTCGCCTCGGTCAGCAGAAAGCGATTCTGTTCGGTCAGAAAGAAGCCGGGGGCCAGGGCATTCACGCGAATGCGGGGCGAATATTGCTGCGCCATGTGCACCGCCAGCCATTGGGTGAAGCTGTTGACCGCGGCCTTGGCGGCGGAATAAGCCACCACGCGGGTGAGCGGGCGGAAGGCGCTCATCGAGGATACGTTCAGGATGACGCCCTCGCCGCGCTCCGCCAGCAGGCGGCCGAAGACCTGGCAGGCCAGCAGCGTGCCGAGCAGATTCAGATCGAAGGCCTGGCGCAGCGCCGCGGCGGGCAAGTCGAAAAAGGACAGCTCCGGGTTGGTGCTGGCCTGGGGATGATTGCCTCCGGCGCCGTTGATGAGCGTATCCACCTGGCCCAACTCGCGGCTGACGGCTTCCATCGCCCGTTCGAGCGAGCCGCGATCGAGCACGTCGGCCGCCACCGCCCGGGCCCGGCCCGGGCCCGGCAGCGCCGCCAAGCGTTCTTCCGCGCGGGCGGGATTGCGCGCCAGTACGGCCACCTGCGCCCCGCACCGCACCAGCGCCTCCACCATCGGCCGGCCCAATACGCCGGTGCCGCCGGTCATGCAGATGCGGCGGCCGCTGAAATCGAAGGGAGCATCCAGTGATTGCCAGTCCATAGGCTTATTGTCGCCCCGCGCATCATGTGCGAGCGGGGTATTCATTCCGCCGCGGCGGCCGCTCAGGCGTAGAAAAAGATCGGCCGGAGGTGGCGCTCGAACAGATTTGCTTCCACGTTGCGGGCGATCACGGCGGCATTATCCGCCAACTGCCGCCGGTAGCGTTCGCCCATCTGCGCGGCGATCTTGTAGCCGACGTGCAGCAACTGGCGCAGGTGCGGATTGTACGCCGCCGCGCCGGGCACATGGCGCAGCGCGGCGGTATATTCGGCCGGCGTCCAGCGCTCCACCACCGCGGGCAAGGGCAGCCGGGCGTGATCGATGGCGATGACCGAAGCGTAGGGCGCGCATAAATGCTCGCGCTCCTGATAGGCGCGGGCATAGATTTCTTTCGCCAGCTCCAGCCCCGCTCCGCCGCTCTCGGCCAGCCCGATCAATTCTTCCAGCCAGGTCGTGCCGGCGGTCTTCAAATGCAGCCCCGCCCCGGTCTCGCGCAGCGCGCCGTTCAGAATCGGATACAGCGAAAACTTGTCGCTGCCCGAATGCACGCTCAGCTTCAGATCCTCGGGCAAGCCGTATTGCCCGACGGCATAGGCAATCACCACCAGATCGTCGTGAAATTCGCGCCGGAACTGTTCCGGATCGCCCACATAATCCACGCCTTTGTTGAAGCGCCCGCTGAACTTGGGCGCGATGGTCGCCAGCGGAACGCCGGCGTCGGCCACCGCGGCCAGGATGACCAGCAGCTCGGCCGGGGTCTGCGGCGCATCCGTCTCGTCCATGGAGATTTCGGTGATAAACCGGCCGCGGCCCTTGCGCGCTTCGATATGGCGATAGATCTGGCCCGCCTGCTCGATGGCGGCGAGGTACTGGTTGGCAATCGCCAGCACGCGCTCGCGGCTCAGTGGCAGCGGGCGCTCCAGGCCGGGCAGGCGCTGCTCGCGGCTCAATTCCGGATGGCGTTCGGCCAGCTCGCGCGCCGCCGCCGGGTTTGCCGGCTTGCCGATGGTTTCGGCCACGTCAATGGTAAAAAAGTCGCAGGGCGCGAGGTAGCGTTCGACCGTGGTCAGGTTGATATGGTCGGCGTCGAGAAAATAGGGCTGCTTCCAGCCCAGCGCCGCCACCGCGGCGTCGGCGGCGGCGCGCGTTTCAGAGGGCGCGGAGCCGATGATGGCGTGCTCGCGATTGGATTTGTTCCAAACCGGGGCGATATTCACCCCCGCGGCGGCGGCGCGCTGGCAGGCGCGCAGTTGCGGCGCCGCCTGATGCGCAAACCGGTCTCCCACTCCGAAACTGAAACGCGGCAACTGCAATCGGCTCATAGCAGCAGTTTACCTCCAGGCGGGTGCAGTAAACGTTTACATCATGGAGACAGCCGGGCCTACGCGGCGCTCCCGCCCGGATTCACTCCGTTTTTTTTCGCTCCAGCGCGGCAATCTTTTCCACCCGCGCCGCGTGCCGCCCGCCCTCCGGCGCGGTCGTCAGCCAGGTCCAGACGATTTCCCGGGCCAGCTCCGGCGAGAGCAGCCGCCCGCCCAGCGTGAGCAGGTTGGCATGGTTGTGGGCGCGGCTGTTGCGCGCGGTGGCGCGGTCGTAGCACATGGCGGCGCGGATGCCGGGCAGCTTGTTGGCCGCCATCGCCGAGCCGATGCCGGCGGCGTCAATGACAATGCCCAGTTGGGCTTGTCCTGCGCGCACCGCTTCCGCCACCCGCGCCGCCTGATCGGGATAATCCACCGTCTGCGGCTCCGCCGGGCCCAGGTCGGCGACTGCATAGCCCTGCTCCCGCAGCCAGGGCGTCAGCGCCTGCTTCAGCTCCCAGCCGCCGTGGTCGCTGGCGATCGCCAGCCGGGGGAGCGGCGCGCGCGGCAGCGGCGGCGCTTCGCCCGCCGGCGCGCGCTTGATCCGCAGCCCGCGCCGGTCCGCTTCCTCGCGCGCCCAATCCGTGAGCTCGCAGCCGGAGCCCAGCGTCAGTTCCGCCCCTTCTTCCAAGCCTTCCAGGTCGGCGACGGTGAGAAATCGGCGGGCCATGGGGAAAACGCTTAGCTGGGGTCGCGGGCGGACAAGATGCAGATATCGGCAAGATTACGGTAGCGTTCCTGGAAATCCATGCCGTAGCCGACCACGAACTCGTCCGGAATCTCGAAGCCCACGTAATCGGCCTGGATGGGAACCACGCGCCGCGAGACCTTGTCCAGCAAGGCGGCGACCTTCAATTGGCGCGGCTGCCGGTCTTCGAGCAGACCGCGCAGATAGGTCAGCGTCAGCCCGGTATCGAGAATGTCTTCCACCAGCAGCACGTTGCGGTCGGCAATATCCTCGTTCAAATCCTTCAGCAGGCGCACCACGCCCGAGCTGCGGCTGCTGCGCCCGTAGCTGGAGACTGCCATGAAATCGAAGCTCGCGCCCAGCGGCAGGGCGCGCGCCAGGTCGGCCAGAAAGATCGCCGCCCCTTTGAGAATGCCCACCAGCAGCAAATCCTGTCCGGCAAAGTCGCGGGCGATGGTTTCGCCCAGCTCTTTTACGCGCGCGGCAATCTGCTGGCTGGGGATCAGGACCTCGAGCCGGGACGGAGGGACGGGCAACATCATTGGGGCGGCCATGAGAGGGCAGAATAGCAAAAACCGGAACCGTTGTTGAGCCGCCGCCGCCGCGGGCCTCAGCCGCGGGGCTGGGATTGCCCGCTGACGATCTTCACGCTTGCGCTGGCGCCCACGCGGCTGGCGCCCGCCTGCACCATCTTCAGGAAATCGTCGTAGGTGCGCACTCCGCCCGCTGCCTTGACCCCCATGCAGTCGCCGACGGTGGCGCGCATCAGGGCGACGTCGGCGGCGGTGGCTCCGCCGGGGCCGAAGCCGGTGGAGGTTTTGACGAAGTCGGCGCCGGCGCGCTGCGCCAGCCGGCAGGCGCGGACTTTTTCATCGTCGGTCAGCAGCGCGGTTTCCAGTATCACTTTCACCCGCGCGCAACTGGCATGGGCCAGCTCGACCACGCCGCGGATATCGGCCTCGACTTCGCCCTCCAGGCCGCTCTTCAGCGCGCCGACGTGGATGACCATGTCGAGCTCGTCGGCGCCCAGCTTCAACGCCTCGGCCGCTTCGGCGCGCTTGGCCGCGGGCATGGTCGCGCCCAGCGGGAACCCGATCACGGTGCAGGCCAGCACCGGCGTGCCGCGCAGCTCGTGCGCGGCCAGGCTGAGCCAGCCGGGATTGATGCAAACGCTGGCGAAGCCGTAGGCGCGCGCCTCGGCGCAGAGTTGCAGAATCTGCTCGCGCGTCGCTTCCGGCTTCAGCAGGGTGTGGTCAATGAAGGCGGCGATGCCGTCTTCCAGGCGCGGCGCCGGCGGGCAGATCGAGAGCCGGCAGGCGCCGGAATCAATCAGCCCTTGCCCGCAGCGGCCGTCGCAGGCGCCGCCGCAGGCGCTGCAGCCGGCGGCCGGCGGCGCGGCGGGCGCCTGCAGCCGGCTCCAGATCGCTTCCGTGATCTGCCCCAGGAGTTCTTCGTAATCCGCCGCCTGCATGGGCCTATTGTAAAGCTTCAGTTCGGGAACATCTTCGCCATGGATTGCATCAGCCGGCGCATCGGCTTCAACTCGGCCGGCTGCAGGCGCGGCGCGCCTTGCCGCAGCATGGTGAAAAACCACGCAATCTCGTTGGGTTGCACCGGGTAGCCGATATTGCCGCCCGGCGGCTTCGCCGCGGCGTCGAGCGAATTGACGACGAGCTTGCCCTGCGGCGTCAGGATCGCCATATAGGGCAGGCTGCCATCGGTGCCGCCGAGCTGTTTCATCAGCGTCCCGGCGCCGGGATTGTCGCGCCGCGCGAGCGCGCCCCGCTCCTCGACCGAAAGCCGCAGGAAGGTGAACTGCTTTTGCATGACCGGCTCAACCTGCGGTTGCTGCAGGTAAACTTCGAGCATTTTGCACCAGGCGCACCAGGAAGCGCCAAAGATCAGGAAGACATTCTGGTGGCGGCGGGCGGCCTGCAGTTCGGCTTGCCCGAGCAGCGCCCGGGCGGGAAGCGGCGGCTTGGCGGCTGCGGCCGCAGGCATCGCCAGGGCGGCGAGCAACGCGAAAGTCCCTGCGGATTTCATCGTTTTCCGGTCTCCCGCGCCTGATTATAGGCCAGTTGACGCGAATTGCCACTCGGGCGGCTCAGCCATGCTATAAAACGCCGTGATGCCGCTTCGATCTCGGCTTATGATTTTATTTCCTTCAGCGATGGATCGTGGATCCTTTGCGAGCGGAGTTCCGCGCCGAGTGGGCCTCGGCCATCGCCGGACAAGAGCATGACGCGACCCCCCGCCCGCCGGGATCACGAGCCGGCTTTTAGCTACCGCCGCGGCAGCCTGCATGCCGGCGCGATCTCGCTGGCCGCGCTGGCGCGCCGTTTCGGCACGCCACTCTACGTTTACCGCTGGGAAAGCATTGCCGCCGCCTACGACGCCTACGAAAGCGCGCTTGCCGGCCAGCCGCACCTGATCTGCGCCGCGGTCAAGGCCAACGGCAACCTGTCGCTGCTGGCGCGGCTGGCGCGCCGCGGCGCGGGCTTCGATATCGTATCCGGCGGCGAACTGGCGCGGGTGCGGCGCGCCGGCGGCGATCCCGGCAAGGTGGTGTTCTCCGGCGTGGGCAAGACCGCCGGCGAGATGGACGCCGCCCTGGCCGCCGGCATCCTGCTCTTCAACGTGGAATCGGAAGGCGAGCTGGAGCTGCTCGCCGCCCGCGCCGCCGCCGCCCGGCGCCGGGCCCGCTTCGGGCTGCGCGTCAATCCCAACATCGCCGCCGACACCCATCCGCATATTTCCACCGGCCTGCGCCGGCATAAATTCGGCCTGGCCACCGCGGCGGCGCTGGCGCTCTACCGCCGCGCCGCCGCCAGCCGCTGGCTCGACGCCGCCGGCATCAGCTTTCATATCGGCTCGCAGATCCTCGACCCCGCTCCCTTTTCCGCCGCCCTCGACCGCATCCTGCGGCTGCTGGAACAGCTCCATCCCCGCCCGCAGTATCTCGACGTGGGCGGCGGTTTGGGCATCGCCTACCGCGAGCGCGAGCGCGCCCCCTCAATCGCCGCCTACCTGGCGCCGATCCGGCGCCGGCTGGACGGCTCCGGTCTGACGCTGCTGCTCGAGCCCGGACGCCGCCTGCTGGCCCCCGCCGGCCTGCTGCTCACCCGCGTCCTCTACCGCAAACGCAACGGCGGGCGCGCGTTCCTGATCGTGGATGCCGGCCACAACGACCTCATACGCCCGGTGCTCTATTCCGCCTGGCACCGCATCGTCCCGGTGCGCCAGCCGCGTCCGCTGGCCCGGCTGGCGCCGGTGGACGTGGTCGGGCCGGTCTGCGAGACCGCCGATTTCTTCGCCCGCGGCCGCCGGCTGCCGCCGCTCGCCCCCGGCGAGCTGATCGCGATCCTCGACGCCGGCGCCTACGGCTTCGTGCTGGCGTCCAACTACAACGCCCGCCTTCGCCCGGCCGAGGTGCTGGTCGAAGGCGGCCGCGCCCGCCTCATCCGCCGCCGCGAAACGCTCGACGATCTGCTGCGCCCGGAACTCGACGGCGAAGCACGCTAAATGGAGGGGGCGGGCTTCGGCTTTTCGCCGCCCGCCTCAGGCGCCGGCCACGGTCAGGCCTTCGATCCGCAGCGTGGGCGAGGCGATGGCGCCGCGAAATTCCAGATCGTTGCCGATCTCGGCGAGATGGACCAGCATTTCTTTCAGATTGCCGGCGATCGTGATCTCTTCCACCGGGTAGGCCAGCTCGCCGTTTTCGATCCACAATCCGCAAGCGCCGCGCGAATAATCGCCGGTCACCGGGTTGAAGCCGAAGCCGATCAGCTCGGTTACGTACAAGCCCTGCTTGATATCGCCCAGCAGCGCGGCGGGCGAGCGCTTGCCCGGCAGCAGAAACAAATTGCTGGGCGCGATGCCGGGCGTGCCCGCCAGCCCGCGCGCGGCGTTGCCGGTGCCGGCCTGGCCCAGCTTGCGCGCGCTATAGCAGTTGTGCAGGTAGCTGCGCAGTACGCCGTTTTCGATCACCACCGTGCGCCGGCTGGCCACGCCCTCGGCGTCGAACGGGCGGCTGCCATAGCCGCCGGGCATGCAGCCGTCGTCCACCAGCGTGACGGCGGAGTCGGCGATCGCCTCGCCCAGCTTCCCGGCCAGAAAACTGGCGCCGCGGTAGATCGCGTTTCCCTCGACCGCCTGGAAAACGTGCTCCAGCAGCGAGCGCGCGGTCAGCGGATCGAAGACGACCGGCAGCCGCGCGGTGGCCGGCTTGCGCGCTCCCAGCCGGCGCAGCGCCCGCTGCGCCGCGGTGCGGCCCACCGCTTCCGGCGCTTCCAGCCCGGGGCGCTGGTGCGCCAGCGCGTACCAGAAATCGCGCTGCATTTTGCCGTCCGCTTCGGCGATCGGCGCGGCGCTCAGCGAGCAGACCGACTGCGACCAGGCGCCGAGGAAATTGCGCGTGCTGGCCAGGATGCGATGGCTCTCGCCGGCTTCGAAGCTGGCGCCTTCCGAATTGCGTATGCGCGCGTCCCAATCCAGCGCCGCACGCTCGCAGGCTTTTGCCAGCGCGATGCCGGCTTCCGGCTCCAGCTCCGCCGTGCCGGGATAAAAGATCCGCAGGCCATTCGACCTGGCCGCCTCGCGGCTGCCCTGTTCTTCTTTTTCCGGCAGTCCGGAAAAGGGATCTTCCGTGCCCGCGCGCGCCATCGCCAGCGCCGCGCGTACCGTTTCTTCCAGCGCCGTCCAGCCCAGGTCGTTGCTGTACGTGCTGGCCGAACGCTTGCCCACGAAGACGCGCACGCCCAGGCCGCGGCTGTCGGCTTCCTTCAAAACCTCGATCTCGCCCAACCGGACCGTGGTGGAAAATTCGCGCCCGCACTGCAGCACGCATTCGGCGTCATCCGCGCCCTGTTGCCGCGCCGCCGCCACCACTTTGACCGCCAGTTCTTCCAGTTCCGGGCTCATTCGCGTTCCTTCCGATGCGTTGCACATCTTTTTATCATCGGGAAATCCGGTCCCGGCGGCAAGCGCCGCGGCCTGCACTGCCTGGTTTTGACGCAAAATAAAATCTGGGGGACGCTTATGCCCGAACCGGAGGCGTTGCGCTACTTTGAACGGCAGTTTGGGGTGACCGAAGCCGATATCCGCCGCTACCTGGCGGCGGCGCTGGAGCGGGGCGGCGATTACGCCGACCTTTACTTCGAGCACCAGGCGGCGGGCTCGCTGCTGCTGGACGAAAGTCTGATTAAGAGCGCCAGCCAGGGCATCTCCGCCGGCATGGGCGTGCGGGTGATCTCCGGCGAGCGCACCGGCTACGCCTACAGCGACGATTTCGCGCCGGAAAAGCTGCTGCGCGCCGCCCGCACCGCCGCTCACATTGCCAGCGGCCCGGCGCGCACGCACATCGTCGGCCTGCGCCATCTCGAGCCGGCCCGCCCCAGTCTTTATCCCCTGGCCGGGCCGGCTTCGCCCGATCTGCAGCTCCGGCTGGAACTGGTGCGGCGCGCCGACGCCGCCGCCCGGGCCTTCGACCCGCGCATACGCCAGGTGCAGGTCAGCTTCGCCGACGAACTGAAACGAATCCTGATCGCCTCGAGTGACGGCACCCTCGCCGAAGATACCCAGCCGCTGGCGCGGCTGTATGTTTTCTGCCTGGCCGGCGGCGAGGGCCGCAGCGAGCGCGGCAGCGCCGGCGGCGGCGGCCGCGCCGGACTGGAGCAGTTTGCCGGCGAAAAATCTCCCGAGGCCCTGGCCCGCCGCGCCGCCGCAGAGGCGGTGCGCCAGCTTGCCGCCCGCCCCTGTCCGGCGGGCGAGATGGAAGTCGTGCTGGGCCCCGGCTGGCCCGGCATTCTGCTGCACGAAGCGGTGGGACATGGGCTGGAGGCCGACTTTATACGCAAGCGCACCTCCGCCTTCGCCGGCCGGCTGGGGCAGCGCGTCGCCAGCGAGCATTGCACCGTGGTGGACGACGGCACGCTGCCCGGCCGCCGCGGCTCCATCAACCTCGACGACGAAGGCGCGCCGTCGGAGCAGACGGTGCTGATCGAAAAAGGCATTCTGCGCGCCTATCTGCAGGACCGGCTCAATTCCGGGCTGCTGGGGGCGGCGCGCACCGGCAACGGCCGCCGCGAAAGCTATGCCCATATGCCCATGCCGCGCATGACCAACACTTATATGCTGGCCGGCAGCGACGATCCGGAAGAGATCGTGCGCGGCGTCCGCCGCGGCATCTATGCCGCCAACTTCGGCGGCGGGCAAGTGGATATCACCAGCGGCAAATTCGTCTTCTCCGCCTCGGAAAGCTATTTGATCGAGGATGGCAAGCTGACCGCGCCCTTGCGCGGCGCGACGCTGATCGGCAGCGGTCCCGAGGTGCTGACCCACGTTTCCCGCGTCGGGCACGATCTGCAGCTCGATTTGGGCATTGGCACCTGCGGCAAAGATGGACAAAGCGTTCCGGTCGGAGTCGGCTTGCCAACCATCAAGATCGATCGCCTGACCGTCGGCGGCACCGAGACGGTCTGAAAGCAATCACATTAGCGGCGGCGATGGCCGGCGCCGGGGTTGGAGGCTTCGCTGTTTTCGGCGATGGTGCGCAGGGGCTCGTGGTAGAGCCGGGAGAGCAGCCATTGCATGCCGCTGGCCAGGCCGGCCAGCAGCAACACCGCGCCCAGGGCATAGAGCAGGGCAGTGATCGGGCCAGGCAGTTGCATGGTAGTTGAGAGCGCCGCGGCTTCGGCGCCGGGGCCGGGGGCTGGGTTAGACTAAGCTAACGCCGCCAAGGCCGCATCATAGCACTCGTCGTTGCCTGGATATGCCAGCCCCTACGGCCATTTCCGTCTCTTCCGCTCCGGCTGCCGGCGAGGCCGGCTTGCGCGACCGCTTCGGACGGACGATTACCGACGCCCGCATCTCGATCACCGATCGCTGCAACTATCGCTGCGTCTATTGCCGCGAGGGGGCGGAGCCGGCGCGCGCCGGCAGCGAGCTTTCCTGGGAGGCCTGGCGGCAGGTGCTGGGGGTGCTGCGCCGGCTGGGCATACGCAAGCTGCGCTTTACCGGCGGCGAGCCGCTGTTGCGCCCCGGCCTGGAAGCGTTTCTCGCGACGCTGGCGCCGCTGGGTTTTGAAGACCTGGCCCTGACCACCAACGGTCACCTGCTGGCCGAGCGCGCCGCCGGCCTGCGCGCCGCCGGCCTCGACCGCATCACCGTCAGCCTGGATAGCGTCCAGCCGGAAAAATTCGCCCGCATTACCCGCGTTCCCGGCGCCTGGGAGCGGGTGCGCGCCGGCATCGCGGCGGCGGTGACGGCGGGGCTCGAGCCGGTCAAAATCAATGCCGTCCTGCTGCGCGGCTTCAATGACGACGAGATCGAGGCCTTTGCCGAGTTTGCCCGCGCCGAGCGCGTCGCGGTGCGCTTTATCGAGTTCATGCCGCTGGAAGAGGGCCGGCTCTGGACCCCCGAAATCGTGGTCACCATGAGCGAGATCCTGGCCCGGCTGGAGGCCCGCTACCGGCTGGAGCCGCTCGCCGGCGAGCGCAGCGAAACCGCCCGCCGCTTCCGCTTCGCCGACGGCGCGCCGGGCGAGATCGGCATCATCGCCCCCGTCAGCCGGCCGTTTTGCGGCCATTGCAGCCGCATCCGCCTGACCGCGGACGGCAAAGTCCGCACTTGCCTGTTTTCCCTGCGCGAGTGGCCGCTGGCGCCGGCGCTGGAGGCGGGCGAGGATGGGCTGGAAGCGCTCTTTCGCCGCGCAGTCGCCCACAAGGAAGAACGGCATCACATCGGCGAGCCCGGCTTTCAGCGCCCCTCGCGCACCATGGTGCACATTGGCGGTTGAGCGCTTGCGCCGCCGCCGCATCTGCGGCAAAGTGGAACCGGAATGGGAAAAAACTTCAGCCTGAACGAGGCGCAAAGCCTGCTGCCGGTGCTGGAGAGCCTGCTGCGCCAGGCGGTCGAAGCCCGCCGCCGGCTGGACGAAATCGAGCAGGAAATGCAGCAGACGCTGACCCGCATCATCATGCTCGGCGGCGTCCAGCTCGACCCCGTGCATATGGCCGCGCTGCGTTCCGGCAAAGACGGCGCCAACCGCAAGCTGGAAGACGCGGTGGCGGAAATCGAAGCCACCGGCGCCCAGGTGAAAGACCTGGAAATGGGCCTGCTGGATTTCCCCTGCCTGCTCAACGGCCAGCCCATCCTGCTCTGCTGGAAGCTGGGCGAGCCCGCCATCGAGCATTGGCATGGCGCGAATGAGGGCTTCGCCAAGCGCAAAAAAATCGATCCCGCCCGCTTCGCCTCCCACCGCCCCGGCAAGCCCAACTGAGATGCGGGCCGTGTTGCAGCGGGCCGGCCGGGCGGAAGTCCGGGTGGAGGGCCGCATCGCCGGCGCGATCGAGCGCGGGGTGGTGGCGCTGATCGGGGTCGAGCGCGGCGACACCCGCCGCGACGCCGAGTACCTGGCGGCGAAAATCGCCGGCGCGCGGCTGTGGGAAGATGCGCGCGGGCGGATCGGGCTGGGCTTGGCGGAAATCGGCGGCGAAGTGCTGGCGATTTCGCAATTCACCCTGCTGGGCGATTTGCGCCGCGGGCTGCGCCCTTCCTGGGACCGCGCCGCGCCGGCGGCGGAGGCCGAGCCGCTCTACCAGGCCTGCGTGGCGGCGCTGCGCACCGCCGGCGTAGCGGTGTCTGAGGGTATTTTTGGGGCGCACATGGAACTGGAGCTGGTCAACGACGGCCCGGTGACGGTGCTGCTCGACAGCCGGCGCGAGCTGTGAGCGACAGGGAATGCACATTGGGTAGGCAATATTTTAAAACCGTGTTTTTTATTTGCCACATCTGTCATGGGATAGTGTATGGGGACGGAAAAAAGGGACCACCATAAAATTTTGTGTATTTATTTCTCAATCTTCGGCTTAATCCGCGTCACGTAATAATGGTGCATAAAAGCATCGACTGCATACACATCGGTTGCGCCGCAGTATTTCATTAGACGTCGCATCTCGGCCGCGAATGCGATGTATGCCTCAGCCGCTGATACGCCGCGCTGCTTTCGATATCCGAAATAGCGGATCGCCTTCGCTACCGGAGTGTTGTATACAGGCCAGTTTTCTGGAAAATAACAAGCGAGGATTTTGGATATGGTGTTGAGACCGAACCCCTCGATGTGCAGTTTGCCCCCGCGGCGAAGGATTTGATCCAGGGTAGAGATCAGTGAAGTCGGGGGCTTGATGAGCTGCCGCAGCGCCGCCCGCAGTCGCGCCTTCTTTTTGAACACTCGGTCGCGGTAGATCGGGTTGAGATGCCCCAACTCGTGAATGTCATAGAAGTCTGCCCATTCTTTTGAAGTGAACTCGAACTCCGGGGAATGGAGTGTTTGCCGAATCTTTGCCGCGCCTTGTGAGCGTTTGCGCCAGCCCATTTGAGACTTAGTAGTCTTATAGTACTGCCTAGCTTCCTTTGCCGCATCTTCCCAACGCCACGCGATGGTAGCAAGTTCCTTTGCCAGCTCTTTTTCTTCGGATCGTACCTTCTTGTCGTATTGGTGCGCTCGTTTGTACCTGAGATCGTACTTGTTAATCGCCTCATCGGTCAGGAGCTTGGATTCATCAAAGAGATAGTCGAACCAGTTGATAAGCGCTGCAATTTGTGGCGCGTCACCTATGTACGTTCCACATTCGATGTTCTTACACAGCCCGCCATCGGAGAGGTTCCCTGAGCCCACGATGGCAAAACCAGAAAGATCGTCCTGATCGGTCGCAATCAGCACCTTTGGGTGGAAGAGCGGACCACCGGCAGGTCTGAGGCGAGCTTCAAACAAAGATGTAACAAAGCTTTCTCCATTCGCGGAGGAGTTGATGTAACAAAGCTTTCTCCATTCGCGGAGGAGTTTCGGCTCTGTCTGGAAAAATGCGAGGCTCGTCAGAAGTCTCACCGTCGCAGGACTGTCGCAAATGCTACGTTCCAGACGTCGCCAGCCGCTGATGTGAGCGAATGCTGTCGCAATTCGGATGTGCTTTGCGCCCCGCAGCTCTTCGTCTATGCTGAAGCCAGCCGGCAGACCTACGAGAACGGCATTCGCGTCATCGAATAATCCACGGATTGTCTCGCCTACGCGCGCCGCCGCTGTAGCCATCGGAATCTCCTACTTACTTCGGGTATTGCTCGTCGCGATCAGCAATGTGCCTTGTCGGCAAATTAAAATCCATAGGAGCTACCGCACTCGGGCTCAGAATCTCTGGGAAATCGAGAGGTGAAAACGAAAGGCCGTAGGCGACAGCGACCAGGTTGAAGTTGTACTTTGCCGAAGCGTTACATTCGAAGTCCGGCGGAGCCACCATTGGTGAAAACTTGATTCTCTTGTTGTACGTGGACGGATACGTCGCCTGAAAACCCTCAAGTACTGGCGGGCATCGCATGCCGCCACCGAGCGGGATGACCGTAAATTCTTCCCACCGTTTGACTAGGTTTTCCTTCTTGTATGCACGATGGTTGGTTTGAACATATGTTTGCACCATCTGTTTGAGCACGGGTGCAAAACAGTCATTGATGTCAGGGCGAGAAAACTTTGCCGAGCCGGATGCGACCGTGATTTCGCAGCCGCCTTTCGCATCCAATCTCTCTTTCGCGATTCGAGCGGCGCGCAAAAGTTCAGGTGAGCCGTCACTCAGGTTTGCGATCCGAGTTGCGGCGATTCGCGCCAAGGAGCGATCTAAATCGCCTGAGCCAACCACATCCGTCTTTGCGTCATAGAATGACATCCGCCGCGGCTCGCCTGTTGTGAAATCAGCTAGTCTAAAGAATGACACGTCCGTCGTACCGGCACCAACATCGACGATTCCGTACAGGCCGGCCGGCACACGCGGCGATGTGACAAATGACATCAGACCAGCAGCGGTCTCGGGCTGAACAAAAACGTTCTGCTCTTTTTCTCCCGGCAATGCGGAATTCGATGACCTGATTTGTGCATATGAGGCACGAATATCTGCGACGGTCATCCCCTCAACGACAGTATCGGAGAGTCTCTCCGCGTAGAAAGCTACACGCGTGAATAGCTCCTTGCCCTGGTGGGCATTCCATTGATCGATCGGGGCTCCGATGTTGTAAAGCGGCCTCAGTTCGAATCCGCCTCCCCACCTCCGGTTCATCTCCCGCTTGCATAGCCCAATCACGTACGCGAGATACCATGTCGCGACCTCCTCCGCGGTGACATGATCCGATTGGCGAACGAAAACCCCAGGACGGTCGCTGCGGTACGCACATTGGCGGCACAACGCCAGTTCAAGCTGGCACGCAAGGCAGACTTTGAATGCTCTCAGTTCAAGATCGCTTGGCTCTGCTGAATCATCGCTGTGGAACAGCAGGTTCTCTCCCTTGAGCCGGACTACGGAGGGAAGGATGAAAGGAAGCGCTCCGTCTGCGGATTCGCCGAAAGATACAAGGTAGTGCCTATCGGATGTGGTATCGCCGAAAACAATTTTCGTACCGCTTGTTCCAAAATCGATCCCAACCACCACGGTCTTCGGTTGCTTCCTGCGGGGTACAAAAGGACGCAAGGACTCCGGAGCGCGAGTCGCGGGCCGCTCGACCGAATGCGCACCCACCTGAGGCTTTGCCACTGACAGTGGCTGCTTTTCGCGTTTCTTACCGCGTCTCCAGAGATTGCGAATCGACTCCCATATCCTCATGGACTTCACCCAATGCACAGCAAACCGGCCGCGACTCGCTCAAAGGTCAACTCAAGCTTCCTACCTTTCTCGATTGCGGCCCTTCTCTGCTCGTAATCCATCTTCAATCGTCGCAACGTTCCGTCCAGCATGCGAATGAACTGTGGACGTGCATTCTTCTCCCTTGCAGCACGGAGTTGCTCTTCCCTACGGGTTATCCTCGCTGCCGCCGATTGGTCAAGACTCAGTAGCTGGACGTTTACGACTGCGTCGTTGCGCTTACTCAATTCCCGACGGCGCGACTCTAAGTATTCGCCAAACAACTGGTCCGCGAGTTGCTGAATCTCGTCAATTCGTTCGGCAGGATACGCTGGAGTGGCATCGAGCGTTGCGCCTTCGACCGACATCGCAGTCAACAAGGTCTCCGCACTTTCGTCATCGATAACGGAGCCGGTCGTCGCATTGATGAAGGTCGAGTGCAGCATCCGATCGTGGCGCACGCCCTCAATGTCGAGACGGTAGATGAAATAAAAGTAATCCCCGGCCGGAACTGCGATGAATTGGCCCACAGTTTGCCCGATCTGCCCTTCCAACTTGACTCTTGCTACGGGGTGCAACTCCTCAGGGCAGCTCTCGTAATACCGAACGATAGCCCGTATGAGCGGGTGGTACGAGGTTATAAAGTCCAGATCTCGTTCGCGATCCGCCCGCTCAGAATCAAATGTGACCGGGATCGCACCGCGCCCACAACGTCGGCAAAATGAGAACAATTGAGGATCGTCTGCATCAAGGTGCTCGACGACGAATCGCTCAAGTTCAGAAGAGATCACAAGCTCACAATCTGGGTCCTTTTGTTCTAATACACAGGCAGGAAAGTGTTTTGCAAAGAAATGCCGGATGAGCGTCTGCAATTCCTCTCCGGAGATGTACCGTTTCTTGCGCAACACCCGCTCAATCTCATCAGAGAAGAATTCATCATGTCCGATGAACCGGGTGCTGTGCTGCTCAAGATGCGACAGTTCCTGCCGCCGTCGTTCCAGCACTTCCGCAGTTTGCTGGATACGGGCCTCTTGCTGCTCTGGCGTAAGGTCACTTGCAAGGAGATCGCGCGTGAGATTCTTGATTTCCTCGCCTAAGATCGGCTCTAGCAGCCTGTGGTGAAAGTCTGGATACGGATCTAAAAAAGGTTTGCGCGAGGAGGGGTGTGAGTGAGTAGAATGCGCGCATGGCAATGGGACGGAAAAAGCGACAACTGCGGCAGGAGCAGTTGT
>JAJYIU010000044.1 GCA_021789895.1 Acidobacteriota bacterium
CTCCTGCCGCAGTTGTCGCTTTTTCCGTCCCATTGCCATGCGCGCATTCTACTCACTCACACCCCTCCTCGCGCAAACCTTTTTTAGATCCGTATCCAGACTTTCACCACAGGCTGCTAGCCCGAATGGCGTGAAAATACGATAGAAATTGCCTGCAGCATGCTTTGAGCGAAAAAAGGACAATTAAAAAAAACACGCAAATTTACTGTCAGTACTGTCAGGGGAGCATAAAAGCGTTTAGAATCAATACCTTAACACTGACAGCAAGTCAAAAATTACTGTCATAGGGAAAGGTTCCAAAAACCGACATAAGCCTTTAGTTTTCAACGATATAGATCCACTGACAGGAAACTTTCAATTTGCCCCAAAAACGACGCCGAGGCAATATCACATTTCCCTGCCAGGCATGCAGACAGGCAAAGAAAACACAATCCATAGCTACACGGATGGGACACCTACCGGCTTACGGATGGGCGGCGGCGTGGGGCGGCCGATGCGCCGGCTTAGCTTTGGCCGGTGCTTTGGCCAACTTGCGAAGGTCATCCAGTAAATAGCTGCTGATGGTGACGATCGCCGGGCGCGCCGAGCTGCGGGCATAATAATCGCCGGTTTTGGTTTTTTTGCCGACGTCGAGCGTTCCACCGCCGCCTTTCCAGCTCAAGCGCACGCGAATCGCCGGCGACGCCAGGCCATAGCGTGCGGGGTCTTTACCGCTCTGATCGGCGATGGAGTTCATGGCTGCGTTTTGGAGCGAATCGAGCAGGTCGCTGATATCGCTCGCCTGGGCCGAAGGCCATTGGCCTTTTACACGTTGAAAGCGGGCGCGGCGGCCGTGGTTAACAATCGCCAGCGCGGTCACATCATTGGAGGTGAAATGGAGCAGCGTCTTATCTTCGAAGTTGAAGGCGCCGTGGAGGGAATCGGCTTTCACGTAATCGGGCGCCAGCACGACCTCGGGGGCGGAGGCGAGCTTCATGTAATCGCCCTCGCCGGTCGGCGCCGGGTTGCCAAACTCGAATTGCAGGCTGCGTCCGCCGGCCAGATGAACCACGAGGCTGGGCGGGTGATCGAGCCCGTAAGCGGCGAGATTGCCGGCCGCGCCGAGCTTGCGGTCGGGGACGATGCGGCTCAATTCGCCCAGCAGGTTTTTGACGGTGCTTTGATCGGCGGGGGCGGCGTAGGGCTGGGTCAGCCACCAGGCGCCATGCTGTTTTTCGAGCACCACGGCGGGATGGCCGGGGCGATTCACTTCGATTCGGACCGCCTGGCGGCGATTGAAACCGGCCCAAGACTGGGAGGAAGCGGAATGCTTTTTCCCGGCCGGCCATTTGATTAACCAGACCAGCAGGCCGGCCAGCACCAGCCCGGCCAGGATCAGGCGCCAAGGGAAACGCAGGCTCGAGGTTGGGTTCGGCATAGGGCCAATCTCCGCCGCCGCTTACGCTCTGCGGCGACGCCACCAAACCGCCACGCCGGCGAGGACGAAAGCCAGCGGCAGCGCCGCCATAACCAGCCACATGATGATGCGCATGGTGCGTGCCGGCAGGTTGAGGGGGGTATTGGCGGCCGGCTGGGGGCGGATGGCGATGAACTTCGCCTGGCCGACCAGCCAGTTCATAGAGTTGAGGAACAAATCGCGATTGCCGGAGAAGCCGAGATAGGCGTTGGCGGCGAAAAAGGGAGTGCCGTACACGACGAAGCGCGCCTGGGAATGGAGCGGCTTGGGGGCGGTGGCCGGCATGCTTCCGGCGACGCCGAGGGTGAGCGGGCCTTTGCGCGAAGTGGCGGGATTGAAGCTGCCACTGGCCAGCCCCTTCAGATCGGTAACGGCAAAGCTGGCGGAAGAGGTTTCGACCAGGGGGGAAACCACGGCATTGGAGCCATTGCCGGCGGGAGCGGCTTCCACCGTGCGGGTCATGGGAAACAGCGTGGCCACGTCCTGCATCGGGCGGGTGATGGCGTGGGGATCATACTGCGCCGCGATCGGCATGAGCGGGCTGGCGCCGAAAGCGCGCCCGATGCCGCTGGTATCCACGACCACGTCCGGGGTGAGCTTGACGCCGAGGTTTTTCGAGATATAGGAGATCAGCGGCCCCTGGTCCTGGAAGTTGAGCAGGAAGAGCACGCGGCCGCCGCGCGCGAGGTAATCGGCGACCGCCTGCACCTCGGGCTGGACCCAGGGGTGGCTGGGGCCGGCGATGACCAGCACGGAGCAATCGTCGGGGACGCGCGGAGTCTGATCCAGGATCAGGGTTTTGACGGCGTAATTTTCGCTTTCCAGCGACTTTTCGGTCTCGCTGTATCCCTGGCGGCCGGAATTTTTAGGGCTCAACTCGCCATCGCCGAGGGTGAAATAGGCGATTTTTTTGGCGCCCTTCAGCAGCCGCACCAGGGCGTTGGTGACCTTGGATTCGGTGAGCGTGGCGACATTATGCGTGCGCCCGGCATAGGCCAGCACCAGCGTGCCATAGGTTTGAATTTTGTATTTCCGCGCCGATTGCGGCTGCTTATCCGGGTCAATGTAGGACAGCTTCACCTGATTGGAGAGGCGGGCATAGCGCTGGAGAAAGTTGCGCGCATGGCCGAAGCTGTCGCTACGATCGAAATAAATCATGCGCAGCGGCTGGCGCAGTTGGCGCACGATCTGGGCCGATTCCGGGCTGAGGCTGTTGCGCTGGGATTTGGTCAAGTCCCAGCTATGGTCGTGCACGACGACGAGGCGGTTGACCACCACCAGGACGGCCAGCACGATCAGGACATAGACCAGCAGTTGCACCCGCACGGCCCAGACCGGCTTGGGGCGGCGTTCCAGATCGCCGGCGGGGGCGGGCAGCGGGTTCGGATCGGGTTGCGGGTTCGAAGTGCTCATCGGGGATTCAGCCTCACTCGGCCAGTTCCATCCGCCGCGCGGTGAGAAACAGGCCGGCGAAGATCAGGCTGAGGTAATAAACCAGGTCTTTCACATCCAGCACTCCCTGCACGAAGTTGGTGAGGTGGGTGGTGAGCGAAAGATAGGCGATGATATGGGCAAAACGACCGTTATCGTAGGCGGTCACCCAGTCCGCCACCCACAGCAGCAGGAAAAGGGCGAAGGTGGTGACGCCGGCGACGATCTGGGTGCGGGTCAGGCTGGACAGGAACAAACCCAGCGAGAGATAGACGCCGCCCAGGAGCAGCAGGCCGAGGAAGGCCACGCCCAGCGATGCCCAGCCGGGATGCGGATGGGCGTAATGCCAGACCACCAGCACATAAGCGAAGACCATCAGCAGCAGCGCCAGCAACAGGCCAAAGGCAGCGAAGAACTTGCCCAGCACCACTTCCAGCCGGCGCACCGGCGCGGTTTTCAACAGCTCCATCGTTCCGCCGCGGGTTTCTTCCGCGTACAGCCGCATGGTGACCATCGGCAGCAGAAAGAGCATGGTGACGCCGACATCGAAAAACAGCGGCTGCAGCAGCATGGCATGGACATCGAGCCGGCCGCCGCCGAACATTCCGCCGCCCATGCTTTGCATGACGTAATACGCCAGCATGCTGTAAAAGAAGAAGCCGGCAATCACCGCGAACAGCGCCAGGACCACGTAGGCGGCCGGGGTGACGAAGTACGATTTCCATTCCTTGCGGAGGATGGCCCAGATCGCCGACATGGTTTACACCTCGCCTTCCGACTGCGGTTCGCCCGGAGCCGCGGCTACGGGAACGTTCGGCGCGCCCGCCGCGGCGCCGGTCAAGGACAGGAAGATTTGCTCCAGGGTCAATTCCACGGGGCGCAACTCGCGCAGGCCCCAGCCGGCGCCGACCAGGGCGCGGGCAATCGCCTCGCGCGCGGCCAGGGTGCGGGCCTCGACCTGCAGCCGCGACGCGCCCTGGTGCTGGCCGAGCACTTCGACCGCGGTCAGATCGGGCAAGGCGCGCAGCGCCGCGGCGGCGGCCTCGGCCGGAGCGCTGACTTCGACCTGCAGGGTGTCGGTGGGCTTGACGCGGTGGGTGAGATTTTCCGGAGTATCCACGGCCACCAGGCGGCCCTGATTGATGATGATGACGCGCTCGCAGGTGGTGGCGGCTTCGGCCAGGATATGGGTGCTGAGAATGATGGTGTGCTCGCCGGCCAGGCTGCGCACCAGATTCCGGGTTTCCAGGATCTGGCGGGGATCGAGCCCGGCGGTAGGCTCATCGAGAATCAGCAGCGGCGGTTCATTCAAGATCGCCTGGGCGATGCCCACCCGCTGGCGATACCCTTTCGACAGCCGGCCGATGATGCGCTGCCGCTGCTCGCCCAGGGCGGCGCGCTCGAGGGCGCGGTCGACCGCCGGCTGGCGCTGGGCGGAGGGAATTTTTTTCAAGCGCGCCACGAACAGCAGATAATCGCGAACGCTCAGCTCGGGATAGAGCGGAGGCAACTCGGGCAGGTAGCCGATCCGGCGCTTGACTTCGATCGGGGACTCGCGCAGCGCAATGCCCTCCACCACGACCTGGCCATGAGAAGGCGGCAGGTAACCGGTGATCATCCGCATGGTGGTGGTCTTGCCGGCGCCGTTGGGGCCGAGAAAGCCTAAAATCTCGCCCTTGCGCGCGCTGAAGCTGAGGTTATCCACCGCCAGCTTGGGACCATAGGATTTGCTGAGGTTCTGGACTTCGAGCACGCTTCCTCTTTTCTACTTACTTTTGCCGCCATGCCAGTGCAGGCCGGAGGTGAAAATTATAGACGATCCGACGCCCGCGCCCGGTTACATTAAATACAGGGGGCCGGCGCCGGGCTTCAAGACAGATAGGTATGCACGTATTCATCCGGGCTGGCCAGCAAGTCGCTGCCGGCGCCGTCGAAGATCACCCGGCCCTGGCGCAGCAGCAGGAAGCTGGTAAAGCGAGCGGCCTCGGGCGCCGGCTGAGCCTGATTGGCGCCGGCGTTCCAGGCGTGGGTAGCCAGGAAATAGGCATCCTGCAAGCGATGCGTCACCAGCAGGGCGGTCACCCGGTTCACGTCGCGCAGCTTGACGATCAATTCCATGATGGTGGTGGAGGTGATCGGATCGAGTCCGCCGGTGGGCGAATCGTAGAGCATGACTTCCGGCTCGGAGATGAGCGCGCGGGCAATGGAGACGCGGCGTTTCATGCCGCCGGAAAGGTCGGCCGGCATTTTGTCTATCGCCTCTTCCAACTCGACGAAGCTGAGCGCGGTGCGCACCCGGCGCTCGATTTCGGCGTCATCGTAGCGCTGCTCTTCGAGCAGGCGGAAAGCGACGTTTTCGCGCACGCTGAGGGAATCGAAGAGGGCGCTTTCCTGAAAGACGATGCCGATATGGCGGCGCAGCTCGAAGAGTTCGGATTCGGGCAGGCAGCTCACCTCGGCGCCGCAGACCCAGATGCGGCCGGAGTCGGGCCGCACCAGCCCCAGCGCCAGCTTCAACAGCGTGGTTTTGCCGCTGGAAGCCTCGCCCAGCAAGACCTTGGTCGCGCCCTTGCGGACCTGGAAGGACACGCCGTCGAGCAGGGCCTGGCGCTCGAAGCTCAGCCGCACCTCTTCAAAGCGGATGACCGGCGGCTCGCGCCGATCCTGCGGCGGCGCGGCAGTGGGAGTTAGCTGGAGGGAACTGCCCATCGGCATTTACTTACCCAGGAAGGTGATGACCGCGCGGCTGATGACGAAATCGCTCATGATCACCAGCAGCGAGGCGGCCACCACCGATTGCGTGGTCGCCCGGCCCACCCCCTGGGTGCCGCCGCGGGCTTTCAAGCCATAGTAGCAACCGACCAACGCGACGATGATGCCGAAGATCACCGGCTTGGTCAGGCCCTGGACCAGATCGTGGAAGTCGAGCGCGTAGAAAGCCGACGACCAGAACTGCCGCGAGTCCAGGCCGATGGCCAGCGCCGAGTAAACATAGCCGCCGAAGATGCCGCAGAGGTCGGCCACGATGGTGAGGAAGAAATTCATGATCATGGTCGCCAGCAGGCGGGGGGTGACCAGCTTTTTCAGCGGATCGGTGCCCAGCGCGCGCATGGCGTCCAACTGCTCGGTAACCAGCATCGAGCCCAGTTCGGAGGCCATGCCGGAGGCGTTGCGGCCGGCCACCATCAGCGAGCTCAGCACCGGGCCCAGCTCGCGCACCAGGGAGATGGAGACCAACTCGCCCGTGCGCTCGATCTGGCCGTATTGCGCCAGCGTAGAGGACAACTGCAGCGCCATCACCGCGCCGGTGAAAAAACCGGTCAGGATGACGATCGGCAGCGAACCGAAGCCGATGGTATCCATCTGCAGCAGCACATCGTCGTAATAAAACGGGCGGCGGAAGATATTCGAAAAGGCCTGCGCCAGCAGCAGGACGAAATCCTGCAGGGCTTGCAACTGATCTTTAATCCAGCCCGACACGGGCAAAGCGTCCATTGCCGCTCCCGGAAATACCCGGCGCAACAATGATATGCTATCGCCCCGGCAAGCGGCACGGCCGCCAAGAAGGCCGCATCCCTTTCCCCGGGCGCGCCAGCGCGGCTTGCAAGCGGCCGCAACCGCTGCCCTCGCCACGCCGCCAAACTTGCGCGGATATGTCTTCGATCATTTCCAACCGCCGCGCCTGCGTCGGGCGCAGATGCGCGGCCCCAGTCTTCAAAACACCGCGATTCATGAGGGATTTCAGCCGCATCGCAGACCGGCGGCACCCGCCGGCGGCGGCCGCGGCGGCGGCCGTGACGCTTCGCATAGACGCCGACTCCCGGGTCATAATAAAAAAGCAAGTTGAAATATGCCCCGCCGCCGGCGGGAAGAATGGAAAGGTTTATGAATCTCGATCCGAGCAAATTTGGGCGCGCCACGGTCATTGAACGCCATGATTACAGCGAAGATCTTTGGACCATCCGCGTCGCCCTGGATTTTCCCTTTACGTTCAAGCCGGGACAGTACGCCACCCTGGGGGTGGTTGACGAGGAAGGTCTGCACGAACGCGCCTATTCAATCGTTTCCAGCCCGCGCGAAAAGGAACTGGAATTTTTCATCGAGCTGGTGCCGCAGGGCGAGCTCACGCCGCGGCTCTATAAACTCAAGCCCGGCGACAGCATGAGCATCCGCCGTTCCGCCAAGGGCCTGTTCACCCTCGACCGCAAGAGCGGCCACACCCATCATCTGCAAATCGCCACCGTGACCGGGGTGGCGCCATTCGTGAGCGTGCTGCGCACATTCGACCTGGGCGAACCGGCGCCGGACGGCATTAAGATTCTGCTGCTGGAAGCCGCCAGCCGCTCCTGGGAATTCCCCTACCGCGCCGAGTTGGACGAACTGGCGCGCAAGCTGCCCTTCCTGCAAGTGGTGCACTCCGTTTCCCGCCCCTGGGAGGATAAGGATTGGAAGGGCGAGAAGGGACGCGCCGAAGACCTGGTGCGCAAATACGCTGATCAAGCCGGTTTTACCCCCGAAAACAGCACCGCCTATCTCTGCGGCCATCCGCAAATGATCGAAAACACGAAATCCATCCTTTCCCGCGTTGGCTTTGAAAAGGCGGCGCTGCACGAGGAAATTTACTGGATTCCGAAAAAGAGCGCAGCCGCGGGGGACTAAGCAACTACATCGAGCTTTGTTCCGGGCTTAGATCGCTACGGCTTTTCTTCCACGCGCCCTCCCGCGGCAGGCGAGGCTTCAGCCATCGTTGGCCGCGGGCCGGCGCCGCTGGAAAAGCTGCAACCTCTTACAATCACCGCTATACCTGATTGCTAAAATCACCGCCCCTGCCCAACGCCACGGTGGACGCGCGAGCCGCCGCTGAGTGAATCTGGAGTACGCTGGGGAATTGTCCGGCGTAGAATGACGCCCGATTCCGGCGCTACCGCCGGATACCATGTATGCAAAGCGTGTGGCTGATCGTGCTGGTGCTGGTAGCCCTGCAGTTCGGGTTTCTGATCGGGTTCTGGCAGCGCCGGCAGCGGCGGCGGTTGACGCCGATCCTGCAATTGATGGATCCGGACAGCGGCCGTCTGAACCTGCCGCTGGTGGGCACGCCGCGGCTGGAGGGAACGCTGCACCGGCGGCAGTTGCGGATTGATGCGCTGGAGCGGCGCGGCCGTCCGCAATTACGCATTGGGCTGAGCTCGACCGCGAGTATTTTTTTCACTATCCAGCCGCGCGGCGCGGCCAAAGCCCGGGGCCGGATCCGCCGCCTGCCAATCGTGCTGCAGGATCCCGTGCTGGACGAGAAATTCCGTTTCAACTGCAATTCCCCCGAGCGGCTGCGCGCCACCTTCCGCCGCCCGCAGGCGCGCGACTGTTTGCTGGCGCTGCTGCTGGTGCCGGGGCTGGCTCAGGCCGACTCGGAAAACGGCTGGCTGGAAGCCAACCTGCTCAGCAACCCGCAAAAAGACGGCTGGGATCTGCCCCGGCTGCGAAAGCTGCTGGAGCGGTTGCACCGGCTGGCGCTGGCGCTGGAAGGCAGGGGATGAGCGCGGCGGCAAAGGCCAGGCCCGGGTTAGCCGGCCGGCACGCCGGCCAAGGCATATCTGGCCAAGGGAAGATAAACGTGCTCGCCGGCCTGGGGGCGGCTTTCGTAGAGCACAAACTCGCGCACCGGCAGCACGCCCCACGCCGGCGCCGGTCGCTCGAGCAAGGGCTTTAATCGCGCCAGCTCGCGGGCATGCCGCGCCCGGGCCAAGGTCAGGTGGGGGGCATAACTCGCTTCCGGAGCCCAGCCCAGTTGCGCCAGGCAGGGTTGCAACTGCGCATGCAGGCGCAGCAGCGCCGGATGCAGCTCGACTCCCGCCCAGAAGACATGCGCCGGGCCGGCGGCGGGGAAAAAGCCCCAACCGCGCAACGGCAACTGGAAAGCCGCGGCGCACACCGCGTCCAGGGCGGCGCGCAAACCGGCGGCGCGCCCGGCCTCGGTCTCGCCGAGGAAATGCAAGGTCAGATGCAGCGTTTCCGGCCGCACCCAACGGGCGCGCGGCGCTTCCCGGCGCAACTCCGCGATGGCCTGCGCCAGCGCCGAGCGTATTGCGGCATCCAAATCCAGCGCCAGGAATAAACGCATCCGGAGCCTCGAATGCCGGCGGCGCCGCGGGCCAGTTACTCCGCTGCGAACTCTTCGGCGCCGCCGAGCCGGACGCTACTTAGTGGCCGAACTGATGCCGAACCGGGATAACTAAGAAACCTGAATTCCACCTGCAGGAATCCAAACTCAAGCCGCGCCGCTGCCGGAAGCATCTGCGAGACTGCTGTCTTCTAGGAGAGAAACCGGCCCGGCAGCGCGCTGCGCCGGCTTACGCTTCGGCTTTAGGAGACGACTTCTTGGCGCGAATCTTCGCCCAGCGCCGTTTTTGGGCTTCGGCGATGCGCTTGCGCCCCGCTTCCGAGATCGCGCGCGTCCGGCGCGGCGCACTCCGGCCGTCACTCTGATTCAAGCCGCGCAGCACCCGCAGCGCCGAATCAATGCGCTTTTTTTGTTCTTCCAGATCCTGAATTGTCTTGCTAAGTGTGTTGGACATGGGCTCACCTTATGCTACAAAGTTGCAATGCAAATAACCAGCATATAACAGTCACTGCAGATTGCCAATTAATCTTTGATAATTATTCCAGTTGTGATAAAACCCGGCCGCGGCGTCCAAGCCTACGGTTTTGCCGAAATGCCCGGCAAGCCTCATGCACTTCCATATACAAGACGGTCCGTCTCGCGGGGCCATTTATAAGGAATTGCATTACGGCGGACTCGCTCGCGGCGGCAATGGATGCAATTTCTGCGGATTTGCTTACTTTCGCCTTAGCATAAATCAAGGGCGGAGACCGGAAGCTAGCAGGATATCCCCGGCTTTTCCACTCGTCTTCGGCATTTAATTTCCTCAGCGGCGGATGCAGGGGCCGCTACAACTCGCGCGATTATGGGCCGCTAAGCTAATATGAGATGATCGGGGCGTAGCGCAGCCTGGTAGCGCACCTGCCTTGGGCGCAGGTGGTCGCCGGTTCAAATCCGGCCGCCCCGACCAGTTAAGCCAGTTGCGGCCGGGGGTGGAATGCGTAACGGCCCGACTGCGTGAAATCATGGATTTACTCAAACCTGAAGCCCGATCCGGACCGGCAACGCGCAGGCCGGCGGCCGCTGCGGCGCCGCCACGAACCCGAGCCTCGCGCCGCGGCAAACCCGCCGGGTTTCGTTCCGGGAAATGCATTCCTTAAAATGTCTGAATCCATGCGTGCCCTGGTGCTGACCGCACCGCAACGTTTCCAAATCAGCCCGGTGCCCTTTCCCGCGCTGCAACCCGACCAGATTCGCCTCCGGCCGCGCGCGGTGGGGATTTGCGGCACCGATTTCCATATCTATGCCGGCCAGGCGAATTATAACTACGATGCCTCCGGCTATCCGATCCCGCTGGAGCAGTCGCCGCAGGTGCTCGGGCACGAGATCGAAGGAGAAATTCTCGAGGCCGGGCGCGATGTGCGCGGACTCCGTCCGGGCGAGCGCGTGATCGTGGACCAGGGCTGGAACTGTTACAGCCAAAACCGCCGGCCTTTGTGCGAGTATTGCGCCAGCGGCGATTCGCATCAGTGCGCTTACTATCGCGAGCAGGGTATTTCCGGCCTGCCCGGCGGCCTGGCCGAAACCCTGGTGGCGCCAGCGTGCAACGTCATCGCGGTGGACGCCGCGCTGGCGCCCGACCAGGGCGCGCTGGTGGAACCACTGGCCTGCGTCTTGCATTCCAGCCAGCGCATGGAAGCGCTGCCGGCGCGCTTTCAATGGCGCGGGCCTCACCCCATCCGTTCGGTGCTGATTCTGGGCGCAGGCCCTACCGGACTGCTGTTTTTGCAATACTTGCGCCGGGTGCTGGGTTTTGAAGGCCGGGTACTGGTTTCCGAACCCAATCCGGCCAAGCGGCGCCTGGTCGCGGTTTGGGGGGGCGAGGCGCTCGACCCCGCGGCGCAGCCGCTCACCGCGGCCGTGCTCGAGCGCACCGCCGGCCAGGGAGTGGAATACCTGATCGAGGCCGCCGGCAATGGGCCGCTGTTTCGCGAAATCCCCGGCCTGATCCGCAAGCAGGCCACCATCCTGCTGTTCGGCCATGGACACGACCACGCCGGCTTGGGCTTGCTCAATCCAATTCAGTTCAAGGAGGCGTCGCTAGTAACCGGCGCCGGCGCCAGCGGCGGCTTCGATGCCGCCGGGCGGCCGTTGATCTACCAGCAAGCGCTCCGCCTGCTGGCCGAAGGCGTGATTCAAACCGCACCGCTAATCACACACTTCTACGATGGCCTGGAGGCGGTGCCGCGCGCGTTCGAAAGCGATTGCCGCCGGGGGGACTATATCAAAGGCATCGCCCGGCTCAATCGGTAAGGCCGGGGGCTGGTTTTCGCCGGGATTGCAGCAGCCGTTGGATCTGGCGCGCCAGCGCCTGGGCGGTAAATGGTTTTTGCAGGAAATGGGATTCCGGCAATCGCCCGCCGTTCCGCTCGGCCATAGTTTCGGTAAAGCCGGAAAAAAACAAAACCACCATTCCCGGCCATTGCGCCCGCAGTTTTTGCGCCAGTTCGCTCCCGGGAATGCCGGGCAGAATCAGGTCGGCCGCCAGCAACTCGATTGGTCCGGCGGCGCGCGCCAGCTCCAGCGCCTCTTCGCCGGTTGCGGCGCAAAATACCCGATAGCCGAGCGCGCGCAGAGTGGCGTCACAAAGCTGGCGCAGCACGGCATCGTCTTCGACGAAAAAAATCGTTTCCCGACCCCGCAGCAACTCCTTGCGCTCTTCCCGGGACCCGGCGCCATCCGCCTGGCAGGGGAAATAGAGTTTAAACGTGGCGCCCCGGCCCGGCTCGCTGAAGACACAGATATGACCCTCGTGCTTGCGGACGATACCATAGACCGTCGCCAGGCCGAGGCCGGTGCCCCGGCCTTGGGGCTTGGTGGTGAAGTAGGGCTCGAAAATGCGCTTTTGGGTGGCTGCGTCCATGCCGACGCCGGTGTCGCTGACCGCCAGCATGGCATAGCGGCCCGGCTGTAGCGGGAGGTGCGCGCGGGCGGACCCGGCATCGAACTCGACGTTGCCAGTCTCAATCGTCAGCCGTCCGCCCTGCGGCATGGCATCGCGCGCATTGATGGCCAGGTTGAACAGAATTTGCTCGATCTGTCCGGGATCGGCGCGGATGGCCGCCAGCTCCAGCGCGGGACGCAGGACGACTTGCACATGATCGCCAATCAGCCGCCCCAGGATGGCCTGGTTGGCCTCGATCACCTGATTCAGGTTGACTGCGCGCGGCTCCGCTTCCTGCCGGCGGCTGAAGGTCAACAGTTGGCGCGTCATCGCGGTGGCGCGCTCGGCCGCGGTGAGCACCGCCGCCATCTGCGGCCGCGCGGGATCATTTTCGCCGAGGCGATCGAAAATCATCTGGCCGTAACCAGTGATCACGGTGAGCAGGTTATTGAAATCGTGCGCCACCCCGCCGGCCAACTGCCCGATGGCTTCCAGCTTTTGCGCATGCTGCAACTGGGTTTCCAGGCGCCGCCGCTCGGTAATGTCCTGCGCTACGACCAGCATCGCCTCCCGCCCGTGGTAAGGCACGATATCGCGCGTGATCTCCATGACCAGCGGCTGTCCCGCCTTGGTCTGGTGCCGCCATATACCGGCGCGGCTGTAGCCGCTCTCCAGCCGCGCGAAGTAATCGCGCAGGCGCTGTCCTTCATCCGCGCTGCGGATCGCATCCAGCTTCATCGCCAGAAACTCCTCGCGCGTATAACCGTAGAGGGCCATGGCGGCTTCATTGACATCCAGAAAAGCCCGCGACTCCGGATCTACCACCCACATCGGCTGCGGGTTTTTTTCGAACAGCAGCCGGTACTGCCGCTCGGCCGCCTGCAACTTTGCTTCCGCGCGCTTGCGCTCGCTGATATCGTGGGCGATGGCGGCATAGCTCAGCAGCTTTCCGTCCCCATCGCGGATGGCGGTGATGGTCAGCGAGATATCCACTCGCCGGCCGTCTTTCCGCATCCGCTGCGTTTCCTGCTCCAGGATCGATTCCCCCCGCCGCAGCCGCTCCATCAGCACTTCGATTTCGCCGGCGCGCTCGGGCGGCAGCAATCTCGCCATCGGCTGGCCGACCATTTCGCGCGCGCTATAGCCGTAGAGCTGCTCGGCGCCGCGGCTCCAACTGAGGATGCGGGTATCCGCGCTTTTGCCGATCACCGCCTGCCGGAGATCTTGCGACCTCGCCGCCACCAGCTTCTGTAAAATTGCCGCGGTCCCGCCACCTCCCTGCCGCAAGGCCAAGCGTGGCAAGGCGTTGGCGGCGGCGCTGGGCTTTTCCCCGGCACCGACCATAATGATCGCCTCCTCGCCGGCTTGAAGCGCGCGCAAGATATCCTGCGCGTCAGCCAGATTCTGCTGCAACGTTTTAACCTGCCGCAGCAACTCAGCCCGGGTTGGCTGGGTTCGAGCCACGCTTACGCACACGATTCTGACGCAGGGAACCGGACGCTGCCGAGCCGGGTGGATAAACAGTACACTGAAGCCAATCTGAGGGATGAAGGGAGGGAAAGCATTCCTGGGTTCATGCCCGGCGCATCGCGGCCGTGCTGATTTTCTCGATACCGCTTCGACTTAAGCCGCATGCCCCGATGTTTTTCATGCTTATGAGCCATATATATCTAGAAATTCAGCTTAAAATTCAAGCCAAATATTTAAAAATTGATTGCTAACGTGTCCGCATATACCGGGATCAGCCGGCACAGTGGGAATGATACCCGGCATTCGCCGATTTTCAGAGTACAACCTGATGGCGAATTTTTAATCGAATGCCGCCGCCGATTCCAGATCACGCGAAGACATAGGCTTGTGGAAAACTCGGTATCGCGCCACCAGCGCATTCTTCAGCGCCCACTGTATGTCTTCATCAACCGGCGACTTGCGGCCGTTTTCCCGGGCATAATTGTGCAACTTTTCGCCATCCACTAATGCCAGTCGAATGTTGCCTTCGCAAACGATCGCGCGATTTCCTTGCGGAATCAGCGAAAAGCGTGAAATGCGGATAATTTTAGCCATTTTGAAGTAATTATAGCACGTGGATTGCCAGGCATCAGGCAGAAATTTCATCCACTACATTAACTACTACAATAATAAAAATCCTTTATTTTCAATAATAAAGCCTTAGCTTCTTCGACTGGATCGCAGGAATGGGCCGTTTTCCGTCCTGCGTTGTTTCGGATAAAGCGTTTTCACTCCGAATTGAGCTTTGTCCGATGCCGTTGACTGCAATCAGAAGCGTCATATCGGCTGAGCCGGCCAGGGTGACTTCGAAACTGGAACAAACCTCTTAACCTCCACTGCATCAGCCCAAATACATCCTGAGTTTCAAATCATTCTGCCGAACACACCATGGAGACGAAATTAGAAGCTGTCGAGGGAAGGGCTGCGAGGACGGCGCAGCTAGCGGCATTGGCGCCTGAAACCAGCCAGCGCCCGCCTGAAACTGCCCTGGAAACGGAGATACGCGAGCTCGGCCCCTGGTTCCAAAACATGGATTTAGCGGGCATCGCCACCGCGCCGGAGCATTTTCTCGGCGACTATCCGCGTAATAAATGGAGTCAGATCGCGCGCGCGCTGCCCGAAGATCTTAGCGGCGCCAGCGTGCTCGACGTCGGCTGCAATGCCGGGTTTCACTCGTTCGAATGCAAGCGCCGGGGGGCTCGGCGGGTGGTGGGAGTGGATGTGGACCGGCGCTATCTGGCCCAGGCGCTGCTAGCGGCCCGGGTGCTGCAACTCGAAGTGGAATTTCGCCAGGGTACGGTTTACAGCCTGGCTCAGGATGAAGAAAGCTTCGATTACGTATTCTTCCTCGGTCTTTTTTATCACTTGCGCTATCCGCTCTACGCGCTCGATCTGCTGGTCAGAAAGACGCGCCGCCAAATGGTTTTTCAAGCCATGGTGCGGGGCGCAAACGGACCGGCTCCCGCCCCGGATTACGATTTCTGGGACACATCGCCTTTCCGCCAGCCGGGTTTTCCGGCCATGTACTTCATCGAGCATGCGTATGCCGGGGACGGTACCAACTGGTGGATACCGAATCGTGCCGCGGTGGAGGGCATGCTGCGTTCAGCCGGCTTGCGCATCGAGGCGCATCCGGAACCGGAGACCTGGTTCTGCACTCCCTCCGCGGCAATGGAAAAGGGGAGCTACGTGTGGGACAGAGAAATGGCGGGGCTGGAATGAGCCGAAGCCTGCCGCGCCGCGCGCTGGTCACCGGCGGCGCAGGATTTATCGGCAGCAACTTAACCGCGGCGCTGCTGCGCGCGGGAGTGGAAGTGTCGGTATTCGACAACCTCTCCCGGGCCGGATCGCGCCGGAATCTGCTATGGCTGCACAGCCTGCCGGAATCGCGCCGGTTGCGGGTGCTGATCGGCGACGTGCGCCGCCCCGACATGCTGGCGGAAGCCTGCCAGGATCAGCAGGAAATTTATCATTTTGCCGCGCAGGTGGCGGTCACCTCATCGCTGCTCGATCCGCGGCTGGATTTCGAGATCAACCTGGCCGGCACCTTCAACCTGCTGGAAGCCGCACGCCGGCAGGCGCCGGGTGCATTCGTGCTGTTTACTTCCACCAACAAGGTCTATGGCGCGCTGGACGAGCCTCCATCCGGACCCGGGGTGGACGAGGGTCAGCCGCTGGATTTACATTCCCCTTACGGCTGCTCAAAAGGCGCGGCCGACCAATATGTTCGCGACTATGGCCGGGTGTACGGGCTGCGCAGCGCGGTGTTGCGCATGAGCTGCATCTACGGCCCCCGCCAGAACGGCACCGAAGATCAGGGCTGGGTGGCGCATTTTATGTTCGCCGCGCTGCGCAGCGAGCCGGTTTGGATCTACGGCGATGGCGAACAGGTGCGCGACCTGCTCTACGTTGACGATCTGATAGCGGCGATGGACGCCCTGCGCACCTGTCCGCAGGCCGCCGGCCAGGTCTTCAATGTTGGCGGCGGCCGAAGCCAGACTCGCTCGGTGCGCCAGGTGCTGGCCGATATCGAGGCGCTGACCGGCCGCCGGATCGAGAAGCGCCAGGGACCCTGGCGGGTCGGCGATCAGCGCGCCTACATCAGCAATACTTCCAAACTGCAGCAGATGACCGGCTGGAAACCGCGCACCGGAGTGGAGACCGGCTTCAACGAGCTGTACCGCTGGGCGCGGACATTGTGCCAGGAGGAGCAGGAATCCGCGCGCGAGCCATCGCCCGCCCGAGCGCAAGGAAAGGCAAACGGCGGCCTGGCGCCCGGCAAGCCGGCCTGGGCCGAGGAGCGCGTGGCGTGAAATATGCCCTGCTCAACCCGCGTTGGGAGTTCAGCGGTTCCAGCTATTTCGGCTGCCAGGAACATCATTTTCCATTCGAGCTGCTCTATGCCCGCGCTGAGCTCCAACGCGCCGGTCATGAGGCCTTGCTGCTCGACGCCCAGCTCGAGGATTTGCCGCTCGCGGAAGTGCAACGCCGCCTGCAGGATTTTGCGCCTGATTTCCTGGTGGTCACGACCGCCCCGAGCTATCTTTTCTGGCGCTGCCCCCAACCCGAACTCCGCCTGCCGGGGGAGTGGATGCGCGCCCTGCGCGGCTGCGCCCGCGTCAACGTCGCCGTCGGCCCGCACGGTTCGGCCACGCCGCAGGCCGCCGGACGCAAGCTCTCCGCCGACGTCGTGCTGCGCGGCGAGCCAGAACAGGAATTAAGCAAACTGGCCAGCCAGGATTGGCTAAGCATCCCCGGCTGCTGTTTCCGGCGCGAGGGCGGCGAATGGCACTGCGACGGCCGCCTTGCCGCAGCCGATATACAGGCGCTGGCCCCACTCGATTTTCACGAGTATCCGCTGCAATTGCGCCGCCATCGCCATCACGTCTTTCATGGCGACGGCCGCGGCGCCGAAGTGGAATTCACCCGCGGCTGTCCGTGGAGCTGCGACTTCTGCAACAAGACGTTGTTTCGCGACCGCTTCCGCCTGCGCCCGATCGCGGCGGTCATGGCCGAAATCGAAAGCCTGCAGCGCCATGGCTTCGATTACGTCTATTTTATTGACGAAATTTTCGGCTGCGGACGCCCGGCGCAGGCCCTGCTCGCCGAGCTGGAGCCGCTGCCGCTCACGTTCGGCATGCAAACCCGCATTGATCTTTGGGATGAAGACGGGCTGGAGCGCCTCGGCCGCGCGCACTGCGTTTCGCTCGAGTGCGGAATCGAGGAAATCAGCGAGACCGGGCGCGAAGCTCTCCATAAGGGCTGCCGCCTTTCCACCAACCGCTTGAGCGAACTGCTGCGCACCGCCCGCCGCCAGGTGGAGTGGGTGCAGGCGAACCTGATCGCTCCCGACCAGGCCGACGCCGCGCATCTGGAGCACATGGAAGCCTGGCGCCGGGAAATGATCGCCGCCGGGGTTTGGGTTTCGCAGCCGGTGCCGCTATATCCCTTTCCCGGCGCTCCCCGCTATGGCCAACTTTTCGGCCCGCCCGACGACCTGGCCTGGGAACGCGCCCATGCGCACTACCTGCGCATCAATCGGGAGCGGCAATACTTCAGCGATCAGCAAGCGGCCTCGCCCGCTTCGCTGGCCGAACTGGAAGCCGGGCTGGGCGAATTCGAGGGCGAAGGAATCAAGGTCGCATAAAGACTTTCATCATTGATTTCTGGCCCACTTTCGCCAGAGCGCCGGATCGGTAAGCATGCGCATATAGACGCCGCCCACGACCGGACGCGCCTGAAAGCCCGTCTGCGAGCCATCCACCGTCCAGTACCAGTCGCTCAGCGGCACCCGGTTGGGCGTCTTCTGGGCAAAATGATAAACCCCGGCGAACAAGCGTTTGAATTCCGCCCGCGAATCCGCCAGCGCCGCCGACCAACTCTCCCAATCGAGCTTGGTGAAGGCCGAGCGGCTATCCAGGGGAAATCCAAACCGGGTGGCATGGCTGGCGTAAGCATTGATCTCGCTGCGGGCCAGGCTGGCGGGGAAAAGATTCAGCCCCAGCACCTGGTCCCAGATCAGATTGTATTTTTGGCTCCAGGTGCCGGGCCGGTCGAAGGCCAGGCGAGTGGGGCCGGCGACGCTGCCGCCGGCGCGTTGCAGCCAGCGGCGGGCATAGTTTTCCGCGGTGCGCTGGTAGCGGGCGGCGGCGGCCGCATGGCCCAGCCGGCGCGCCAGCAGGGCGTAACTGCCCAGCCCCAGAATGGCTTTCAGCGAGAGATTGGCATTGTGCGCCAGCAGCCCGGTAAAGTCGTCGGTGCATAACTGGTTGCCGGGATCGAGCCCCTGGGTTTTCAGGTAGCGCGCCCATTGCGTCAGCAGCGGCCAGTAGCGGGCTGCAAAATCCGCCCGCCCTTCCGCCTGAGCGATGCCGGCGATCATCAGCAGCATGTTGCCGGTTTCCTCGACCGGCATGCTTTCCATGCGCGAAGGGGTGCGGGCATTGTCGAGCGGGAAGGTGCCCAGGTCGTGCGGTGCCCAGGGATAGGGCCAAGCCTGGGAGCGCGCATAATCGAGCAGCGGCGCCAGCGAATATTCCAGCAGCTTGGGATTCATCAGCAGCAGGAGGGGCGATTCCGGGTAGATGACGTCCGCCGTCTGCGCGCAGCCGCAACTGGAAATTTCCTTCAGGAACATCAGCGGCCGCCCCTGCGGGCCCAGCGCCAGGGTGTTGGCGGCGAAGGCCTGGCGGTAAGCCAGCGCCGCCACCTGAGCGTATTGCCGGCCGCCGGTGCTGGCCAGATCGGCCATCAGCGCCTGGTCCAGGGACCGGCTGCGGGCCTGGAGTGAGGCGTAATCCCGATCGGCGCGCTGCAGCAGAGCGGCCATCGTCGTTCCGCCGCGCTGCCAATAGCCGCGCAACCGCCGGTGAAAATATTCGATCGGATAAATCTCGTCGTAGGCCAGCAGCAGCCGCCGCGCGACCGGTTGCGCTCCGACTGCGCCAAAATCAAAAGTGAACGCCAAAACCGGGCTGCCGTGACCGGCGGCAAAAGTTGCCGGGGCATCCGCCACGGCGGGCAGGGCGCCGCGGCGCGCAAACGCCCGCAGCAGCTTGGGGGGCGCGCCGACGCCGGCCTGCGCCGGTTCCGAGACCGGCGCCGCGGCATAAAAGTATCCCCAATCAATGCGCACGAAATCGCCGGCCTTGCCGAGCACCGGTTGCGCCACCGTCCCCAGGCGCAATACCGTCAGACCCTCCACGCCGGGACGGGACCACTGCATCGGCTCGCCCGCATGGCTGGCGGCCAGCGCCGCCGTGCAGGCGAAATAAATCTCGACCTGATGCGGCTGCCCGTCGAACGAGCTCGCCTGCCAAATCAAATAAGTAACCGGCCGGCTGAGCACCCCGATCTGCTGCGGCAGGTCCGGAGTCAGGAAGGTGAGCTCAATCCGTTCCGGTCCGGCTTGGAAGTCGTAAATCGTGCGCGTCGGCAGCACGCGCAGCGCCAGTTGCCGCGCTGGCTCGACTATGCGCGGCTGATCGCCCATCAGGCGATAAAGATGGCCATCCACCCGCGCCAAGCTCGTCAACGGCATCGGCGCTCCCGTCCAGTGCCGGGTGACATCGCCGGTGAGATGGCTGGCGAACGACCAGATGCTGAAATACGGATTGACCGCCACCAGCGGCACGGCGGGCGGCCGGAAGACGGCCGGCGCAGCGGCCGCTGCGGTGGGCAGCGGCGGAGATGGACGAAGAGCGGCCGGGCTTCCAGCCGCGGGGGTT
This sequence comes from Acidobacteriota bacterium, assembly GCA_021789895.1. GTDB lineage: Bacteria > Acidobacteriota > Terriglobia > Terriglobales > SCQP01 > JAKASR01. Next base: position 19,665 of record JAJYIU010000044.1, read on the forward strand.
AGTCCAAAGCCGGTTGCCGGCGCGATCAACAACAACGCCAGCGAGAGCGCGCGCCAAAAGCGTGTGAGCATGCTTGTACCTTAATAGATTTTCGCCAGGAATGCCGATGCAAATTCAGTATTCGCCCGCTTAAAACTTATAGCCGCCGGCGCTAAAATGAGCCATGGTCATGCAGTTGCGCATTGCGATGGAAAACCTGCCGCGGCTGGTGCATTTCGAATCACCGGTCAGCGAGGCGGATTTCGAAGCGCTCTGCCGCGAAAACGGGATTCTACGCTTCGAGCGTACCCGGGAAGGAGCAATTCGCGTGAACCCGCCCGCCGGTGGTTGGACGAGCAGTGGAAATGCGGAAATTGCTAAACAACTTACGAATTGGCAGTCGCAGCATAAGTGCGGCCGGGTTTTCGATTCCAGTGGAGGATTTCGCCTGCCGGATGGCTCGATTCTGAGCCCGGACGCCGCGTATCTTTCCCCGGAACGCCTGCAAACCCTGCCGAAGGGCGGCCTGCGCGGGTTCCCAAAGATTTGCCCCGACTTCGTGATCGAGCTTTTGTCCGAATCGGATACGTTATCCGCCTTGCAGGAAAAAATGCTCGATTGGATGAGCAATGGCGCGCAGCTTGGCTGGCTGATCGATCCCTATATCCGCCAGGTTTTCATCTATCGCCCGGACAAAGCGGCTGAATGCTTTACCGGCGCGCGGCTGGCCGGCGAAGGCCCGGCCACCGGCTTCAGCCTCGATCTGGCGCGCGTCTGGGAACGTTATCAGGATTAAACGGCTCGCCTTAGCGCGGGCGCAGGACCGAGTTATCCAAGATATCGGGCGTGCCCGCAATGCGCACCAGGTGCGGATATTTTTGCCCGCCGCGGTAATCCAGGGTCGCGGTGGTGAGATTTCCCTGATTGGAATACGTCAGCGTGACCGGCTGCCGGGGACTGGCCTGGATTGCCGCCAGCAGCCGGGCTGGCGTATAGGGCTGGCCCGCGACCTGGACCAGACGCATGCCCGGAGCGAGGCCGGCGCGGAAGGCGGGCCCGGTGACGAGCACATCGCCGATCGCGCCGTTGGCAAACGCCGTCAGCCCGATGGAATAGAGCGCGTTGACGAAATTCGGCGCCGGGCGCTGCATGCGCGGCGGCTGCGCGGTGAAGAGCAGGCGCCAGCCGCTCGCCTCAATCCCGCCCAGGGGCGCCTGCGGCGCGAGCGAGTTCAAGCGCTGCCGGAAAAAGCCGGGCCAGGGATAGCGCGCCACCCGCTCGAGCGCCGCCGTCAGTTGCTGGAAAGAAAAAGGTTTGAGCTGCGGCCCGCGGTTCGGGCCGCCGAAAAACTCGCGGCAGAAATCGTCCAATGATCTGCGGCCATGGCTGACGCGCCGGATGATGGCATCCACCTCCAGCCAGAGCAGGTCGCCTTCCGGATAATAATCCGACCCGCGCCGCCAACTCGCCCAGGCCCCGCCGAACTCGCCGGGAATGGCGTTGGCCGTATCCTGCAGCGGGCGCCAGGCGCGCCCCGGCCGCCCCGGCCCGAGCGCGGCGGCAATGCCGGCCAGATAAGCGCGGTATTGCCGCCGTGTCCAAAAGCCGCTGCGCACCGCCAGCACGTTGCCAAGATAATCCGTCAGGCCTTCATAGACCCAAAGCAGATTGGTTTCCTCCGGCGCTTCGTAATAGGGCGTGCTCAGCGAGCGCGGGCGGCGAAATTTGCCATTCCAGGAGTGCACGAATTCGTGCGACAGAATGCTGCCGGCGATCGCCAGGGCGCGCGGGCCGGTCAGCGTCTTCAAAGGCACCCGGCTGTCGTCGCTTTCGTGGTGCTCCAGTCCGGAAAAAGGCACGTAATTGCTGAGCGAAAACAGGAAATGGTAATCGCGATAATGCCGGGCACCGAACAGCCGCCCGGTCTGGACGACCAGGTTTTCGGCCGCCTGGCGGAGCCGTGGTGTGACAGCGATGGCCTGCGGCTGGTCGGCGGCGATATCCAGGTAATGCTCGATCGGCTCGCCCGCCGGCGTGATGTTGACCTCGCGAAAATAACGCCCGGCAAGCACGGGTGAATCCACCAGCCGGTTGAGCGGCGCGGGGCGAAAGCGGAGGAGCTCGCCCTGGCGGCCGGCCAGCGGCAGCGCGGTGCCGAATTGCCAGCCGGCCGGGAGCCTCAGGCTGGCCGAAACGATCTGGCGCTGGGCAGGCAGGCCGGCGAGATAGAGCAGGTTCTGATTCCAGTTCAGTTCCATCAAATTGGCGGTGGCCGATACGCCGCGCTCGTAGCCGCTGCCGGAGAGCACCAGGTAATCGAATCGCACCTCCAGCCGGCGAACTCCAGGCGGAATCGTGAGGTGAAAGGTGTAAACGTCGCGCAGTCCGCGGGTCCAGCGCAGCCGCCGGGCGGAGGGCGAGGACGCGTACGCGTTCGCTCCGCCGAGGCCGAAAAACTCCAAGGCGGCAAGATTGCCCACCGGCCCGTCGGGCTTATGCTCGCCGGGAATCCATTTCGGGTAGTAGAGCGTCAGCGGGCCGGCATGCACCGGCAAAATCTCCTGCGTCGCCAGAATCTTTTGCGCCACCCGGCGCGCATCCACGCGCAGGCGTATGGCCACGGACCTGGCCGCCGCCGGCCGGCTGCTCGTTTTCGCGGCCCTGGCGGCCGTCAGTCCGGCCAGTATGCAGAAAGGGACGAGGCTACGGCGCCAGCGCGGCCACGATGGTTTGCGAGAGGAATTGGCGTGCATAGTCTGGCATCTTACCTTAAGCCCCCAAACCCGGCCTACGGCGCCAGAGCGGATAAGCCCGGGAGCGGCTGCAATGGCGGACTTGCTAGGACAGGGGGTGCGAGACCTGGCGATCGCGGCGCAGGCGCGGCAGAAAGCGTCCGGTGCGGCGTAAATGCTCCGCGAACTCCGCGCCGAAGACCGGCGCCAGCAGCTTTTCCTCGCCCCGAGCCTTGATCGTGAGCGCCAGAAAAGCCAGCGCCAGGCCCAACCACCCGCTCCAGCTCGACAGGGCCGCCACCGTCCCCAGCAACGCCAGCAGGATGCCGGTATAGATCGGATGCCGGATGCGGGCATAGGGTCCGCGGCGGATCAGCTCATGGCCGGTTTTCAGCACAATCCGCCCCGACCAGTTGCCGCCCAGCGAAAACCGCGCCCAAAACGTCAATGCCATGCCCGCCAGCACCGCCGCCAGGCCGGCCCACAGCAGCCAGAGCGGCGGCGCGTAGGGCCGCGCGCGCAACGGGCCAAACCAAACCGGACGCCAGATCATCAACGCTCCGGCAATCAGCAGGACGCGGTGGCCCAGTTCATATTTGGCATCGCCGCGCTGCCGCACCGGCTTGCGCCAAAACGCCAGCGTCCACCAGGCGGCGATCCAGGCCAGCCAGAGAATGCCGATCCAAGCAAGAATGCGCGCGCTGGTATGCATGCGAAATGTTCCGGGCTAGCCAGCGAAGACGTCAGGCTAATGCACCCGCGCCGGAGGGCGATAGGCCAGAAAGCGAAATCTTTCTCCGCGGATATCGATCTGCACATTTGCAAAGTTTGCGGCCTCGAGCCGGGCCGGCAGCTCAGAGGGAACGAGAGGAAGCATGCGATCGCCAATATGAAAGAGGCGCAGCAGCCATGAATCGCTGCTGTCAACCCCAGCCAGAATCCCGCCCGGCTGAAGCACCCGGTAAGCTTCCCGAAACATGCGGTCCTGGAGGGCGCGGGAGGGAATGTGGTGGAGCATAGTGAAGGCGAGGACGATCGAAAAACGGCCCTCGTCGAAAGGCATTTGAGTGGCGTCCCCAATATAGACCCGAACCCCGGCGGCTCCCAGGCGGCGGCGAAGGTCGAGCGCCAGGCCGGGATCGATTTCGAGGCAGGCGGGGCCGGCGCCATGCTCGCACAACCATTCCGTGGTCAACCCCGGTCCAGGGCCAATTTCCAAGGCGGGCGCCATGGCAGCCAACTGCAATCCGTTAACCGCCCAAGGCAAAATCTCGCTCTGGAGTTTGAGCCGCCAATGGCCCGAACGGCAGTACCAGTGGTGAAAACGGTTCATGCGGTCGCGTTCATGTTTACTATAACCGGCTGAATTATTCTCTACGAATGTCCGGACTCGCCCCGGGCGGGCGTAGCGGGATGTCTTCGCGCCGCCATCTCCCGGGCAATCGCGGCGCATTCCGCGGCGGATAACAGCCGCGCGGCGGCAGGAAAGATCAGTTCGTCTTCCAGGCGAATGTGATCGCGGTACATGCCGGCGAGTTGCGCGACGGCCGCGCGGAACTTTTCAATTTCGGCGGCGGAAAGCTGTTTTTTTGCGAGGTACTGCCGGCCCAGGCGATCCACTTCGGCATGCAGCGGCGCCGCCCACTGATGCTCGCTTTCCAGCGCTTGCAAATGCGCCCGTATGGAGTCGAGTTGGGGATGGCCAAGGCGGCGCAGGCGGGGAAAGAGCGACTCCTCTTCATCGGCGTTGTGCTTGGGCGCGGCCTCCCGGAAATATTGCAAAGCCGTCGAGAGAGAGCGCGCGGCCGCTTCGTCATAGGCGCAATCCAGAACCTTGGCCACGGCTTCCAAGGCGCCGAGAAAGAACAGGATCCGGCCATGGCAGTCCTGGAGTAGCGCAGTAGGATTGGAGAAATCGTGAACTTTTGCGCCAATTTGAACAGGCATCGGCGGATTCCTCGACTTCCGCGGGAACGTATACGTTCTATTATGGTTCGGGATCAGGCAGGCTGCGCAAACGAGCCGGGGCTATTCGCGGTCGCGCGCCATTGGGCCTGCCGTTCCCGGCTGGCCTGGGAGAGCGCGCGCCGCACTCCCGCGGCGTCGAAGTCGCTGGCATAGACGGGCGTGCCCGGCTGCTGCCGCCACGAATCATCCAAGCCGCCGGCATCCACCGGATCGAACCCGAGCAGGTCCACCAGCCGCATCACGGCCTCTTTCGCCCGCGGCTCATCGCCCGCCACGGGCAGGGCGATGCGTCCCGATTCGCCGGCGGGACGGCCGCGTTCCAGCAGATGCCGCGCATAAATATTGTTAAATGCCTTGACCACCGGCCGGCCAAGCTGAGTCGCCACCCAGCGGCTCTCGGTCATGCCGGCTTCGATTTCGGCGATGCGGCCATCGCGCTCGCGCGGATAATAATTGCCGGTATCCACAACCGCGACCTCCGGCGGAACGCCGGCAAACAAATCCCGGGGCAGATCGCGAATTTTCGCTTCCGGAATCGTCACAATCACCACTTCGCCCGCGCCGGCGGCCTGCCGGACCGCGACCGGTTTGGCGCCGGTCTCCCGCGCCAGCTCCGACAACGAAGCCGGCCCGCGCGAATTCGCAATCGAAACTTCGTGTCCCAGTCGGGTGAGCCGGCGCGCCAGCGACCCGCCAATTTGACCCGCGCCAATGATGCCGATTTTCATGATTACTCCAAGCGCTACACCGCCCTGACCACAGGATGAAAATTGCAACCTATTGGTTGGACAGCGCGTGCCGGCAATTCAGTGCCGGCAAGGCCGTGAGCAGGTTGGTCTCGACATTCCGCGCCAGCTCGACGAGATGGTTGCGCAACTCGTTGAGATCATTTTTAGGTTTCGGCGCGCAGTGGGGCGAGATCGCGCTTGGTCGCCGGCCGGTCGCCATTCACTTGCATCGGCTCTTTCCGGCATCATTGTAAACCCGGGCGGCCCAAGCAAAACGGCCCGCGGCGCGGAAGCGCCACGGGCCGAATCGAGCCAAAATAAATCCGGCAGCGACCTACTCTCCCACCCGGTTTCCCGGGCAGTACAATCGGCGCTGAGGGGCTTAACTTCCGTGTTCGGGATGGGAACGGGTGGATCCCCCTCGCTAGGGCCGCCGGAAAGTTGAAAACCGCAAGGCAAGGGCAATTCCGGAGGGAATTGCGGCCGAAATGAGGCGGGCAGGTTCTCCTCGACCTCACTTCGGGCAAATCCGTCCCGAGGGCTCCCGGGACGAGGCGGCAAAACTCAAAATTTCAAACGCGTGCGGACACCCAGCGGGTGCCGCGAATGAATCCGTGGCGTAAAGCCGAACGGCCAATTAGTACGGGTAAGCTGAATCCGTTACCGGACTTACACCCCCCGCCTATCAAACGGGTAGTCTTCCCGTGGCCTTCTTATCCCTTGCGGGATTGGGAGATCTCATCTTAGGGAGGGCTTCACGCTTATATGCCTTCAGCGTTTATCCCGACCGAACTTCGCTACCCAGCCGTGCCACTGGCGTGACAGCTGGAACACAAGAGGTTCGTCCATCCCGGTCCTCTCGTACTAAGGACAGCCCCCTGCAAATCTCCTGCGCCCACATCAGATAGGGACCGAACTGTCTCGCGACGTTCTGAACCCAGCTCACGTACCGCTTTAATGGGCGAACAGCCCAACCCTTGGAACCTTCTACAGCTCCAGGATGCGATGAGCCGACATCGAGGTGCCAAACCGGAGCGTCGATATGAACTCTTGGCTCCGATCAGCCTGTTATCCCCGGCGTACCTTTTATCCGTTGAGCGACGGCCCTTCCATGCGGGACCGCCGGATCACTAAGGCCTGCTTTCGCACCTGCTCGACTTGTAGGTCTCGCAGTCAACCTGGCTTATGCCTTTACACTCGACGGCTGATTTCCAAACAGCCTGAGCCAAGCATCGCGCGCCTCCGTTACCGTTTAGGAGGCGACCGCCCCAGTCAAACTGCCCGCCTTGCAGGGTCCCTCTCCCGGATGACGGGAGGAGGTTAGAACGACGGAACGATCAGGGTAGTATCTCACCGGTGGCTCCCCCCAAGCCGAAACCCAGGGTTCAAAGCCTCCTACCTATGCTGCGCAGACCGTCCCATTATTCACTGCAAAGGTACAGTAAAGGTGCACGGGGTCTTTCCGTCTAGATGCGGGCAACCGGCATCTTCACCGGCACTACAAGTTCGCCGAGCCACTCGTTACGACAGTCGTCAGATCGTTACGCCATTCGTGCAGGTCGGAACTTACCCGACAAGGAATTTCGCTACCTTAGGACCGTTATAGTTACGGCCGCCGTTCACTGGGGCTTCAGTTCGGAGCTTCTCCGGCTGACGCCGGATGACCCCTCCCTTTAACCTTCCAGCACCGGGCAGGCGTCAGCCCCTATACGTCGTTTTCGACTTAGCAGAGACCTGTGTTTTTGTTAAACAGTCGCCTGACGCGCTTCGCTGCGGCCCCCTCGGGCTATGAACCCTAGCGGGGCACTCCTTCTCCCGAAGTTACGGAGCTAATTTGCCGAGTTCCTGAACGAGTGTTCTCTCGAGCGCCTGTGGATATTCTCCTCGTCTACCTGTGTCGGTTTGGGGTACGGTTCCCAGAGACTCTCCTTAGAGGCTTTTCTTGGCGGCGTGAATTCACGGACTTGATGGCCGTTCGGCCTCGTCCGCGCCCTCACCGTTAATGCCCGGCCGGGTTTGCCTGGCCGGACCGGCTGGCGGCGCTTCAACGGGACTTCCATCCCCCGTCTCCGCTATCCTTCCGCGTCCCCTCTTCGTACAAACGAATCCCCGGGAGTTCAGGAATGTTCACCTGACATCCATCAGCTACGCCTTTCGGCCTCGCCTTAGGGACCGACTAACCCTGAGCGGATTAACCTTGCTCAGGAAACCTTAGACTTTCGGCGACCATGGTTCTCACATGGTTTATCGCTACTTATGCCGGCAGGGTCACTTCCCAGCCGCCCCTGTGGTCCTTGCGGTCCACTTTCAAGGCTGGGAACGCTCTCCTACCATTCCGATCCGAAGATCGGAATCCGCTGCTTCGGTGACCAGCTTAAGCCCCGTTAAATTGTCGGCGCCGGACCTCTTGACCAGTGAGCTGTTACGCTTTCTTTAAAGGATGGCTGCTTCTAAGCCAACCTCCTGGCTGTCTGAGAGTCCCGACTTCCTTTCCCACTGAGCTGGTGCTTGGGGACCTTAGCAGGCGATCTGGGCTGTTTCCCTCTCGACAACGAAGCTTAGCCCCCGCTGTCTGACTCCCGCGCATACGTCAACGGTATTCAGAGTTTCGTTGGATTCGGTAACGTGGAAACGCCCCTAGTCCATCGAGTCCTTTACCCCCGTTGCGATTCACGCGAGGCTAGCCCTAAAGCTATTTCGGAGAGAACGAGCAATTACGGAATTTGATTAGCCTTTCACCCCTACCCTCAGCTCATCCAAGCTGTTTTCAACCAACACTGGTTCGGACCTCCAGACGGTGTTACCCGTCCTTCATCCTGGCCAAGGGTAGATCATCCCGCTTCGCGTCTATTCCCACCAACTCACGCCCCATTCGGACTCGCTTTCGCTGCGGCTCGCTTCCGCTTAACCTTGCTGGTGAGAATAACTAGCCGGCTCATTATGCAATAGGCACGCGGTCAGGCCTTCTTCCAGCCGAAGCCGGAAGCATAGCCCTCCCACCGTTTGTAGGCATACGGTTTCAGGTACTATTTCACTCCCCTCGCAGGGGTTCTTTTCACCTTTCCCTCACGGTACTGGTTCACTATCGGTCGCCAACGAGTATTTAGCCTTGGGAGATGGTCCTCCCGG